>CBDUDV010000025.1:0-46321 GCA_965366065.1 uncultured bacterium
TAAACGGGTAATAACTGCTTAGAAGTGCCCCGTGTTAAGGGATAAAGGCGTGTACCTGAACCACCCGCTAAAATAATGCCTTTCATGCTATTTCCATATTCTACATTGCGTTACGAATTGGAAACATTCTAACATCTGTTATGTAGTGGGTGGAATTCTTAATTTGCAGCGATAGCGTATGAGTTACGGTATCGTCTTGGGTCAACAGTTATCATGGAAGGATTAATTATGAGTGCAATCGCGTTTGATTGCTCTAGCTTACGCCAAAAAATTCTAACAACAAAAGAGGCTCATTTTTATTGTTATACAGAATAGCTACACTCCTTATTTTCACTTGTTTATTTCAATCTAGTCTGGCCACCTATTGAGTTATCGGCAACTAGTTCCAATATTTCATGAACTAGATGTAGGATGGCGCACCAACTTTAAACAGGGAAAAAAGCCTTAATAATTAAAGTTAAAATCCCACCTAAAACAAGACAAACCATCCATTTAATAACTAACACTTCACTCTCTAAGCGATTTATATCTGATTTTTTAGCTAACTGTGAGTCCATTGCCTCAGAAAAAGCAACAACCAACGCTTCTGCCTCTGCCTTAGCTTGGTCATCAGGAACACCACCTGATTTAAGTTTTTCAACAAATTTTAATGTATCAAAAGTAATCGTAGCCATATTACCTCCTATATAGAATAAATAAGATTTTTATTGTACTAAGCTAACACCCTATAGTCACCAAATTAGCTTGATAACCATAAAAACTCAATTTATTATTCACAATATACGTAACTTAAATTTCACATAATCGGTATTCTGGGAATATAGATAGTTTTAAGTTTACTATTCCCCCAGCTACTCTTACCTAACTTCCATTAAATAAATTCTGACAAAAATACCTCATAGAAAGACCTGATTGCGTGTTTGTATTATTTATTTCAATCGAGTCCGACCCCATTGATTCCTTCCCCCAGTTACTCATTAACTTCCATTAAATAACTTCTGACAAAAGTACGTCACGGAAAGACCTGACCCTGAATTTTCTGCATGAATTAATAGTATACCCTTTTATTTTTATCGTCAATTCAATTAACATAACCAATATTCTGTAAATATAGGTAGTTTTAAGTTTACTATTCCCCCAGTTACTCTTACCTATCTTCCATTAAATAACTTCTGACAAAAATACGTCATGGAAAGACCTGGTCCCGTGTTTGTATTAGTTATTTCAATCGAGTTCGGCCCCATTGATTCAATTTTCCATTGATTTTTCGCATTGATTTTCTCAAAAAACATAAATCAGTTCCATAAAAAACCCCAGATACAATCTACATCTGGGGCTCTAATTTACTTTTAAATGTGGCTAGAAAATTATTGAGTTACAAAACCCCATAACCCTCTATTTAACAATTAGTAGTAGACCTAATTATAGAAAGGTTTTTAATTATACTACCTGAGACAGTACCAAGATCAACAACTAAAGCGCCACCTACTGCTGATGTCGAGCCATCAGAAATTCTGTACCATTTACTCGGACTACTTGAGCATTCTAAGCTAATTGATACATGTAAATGATTGACTCCCGCAGGCACAGTACATCTATAAGTAGTGTTTTCAGCATTTACAGTACACTCTCCCATATCTAAATCTACCGAAATACCGGAAAAGGTAGGCCCGTCTAACACATTAGACCCAGTAAGTGCTCCACTAATAGTATAAACTGGTGACATTGTTGCACTGAACCCTCCCCCAGCTACGCTATTAGATGCCCCCCCTGGCAATGTTAAGTCCTGTATTTCTGGCGTAACACTTCCACCAATTGAAATCGTTGCAGCTAATGTGATTGTTGTTAAACTAGTTGAGATAGAACAAGTGTAAGTACTTACCGTTCCATTATGGTCATTATTATTTTGGCAACTTCCTCCATTTGAAATAGTAATTGTCGTTGCATTTGCAGCATTCGCTGTTCCCGAAATATCACCCGTGATGCTATAGGTAGGGTCATTAGTTGCTGTAAACGTTATAGTACAGCCAGTCGATGAAACAGGGGAGACGGGACAGCTAATTATTTCATCGGCATACTCTCCTACAATGGTCACATCAGATGCAGATGTCGTGATTGTACAGTTATACGTTGTAGTTGTTGTAGTTGTTACAGTACAGGCTGTCCTGCTTACAGAGTCATTAACGCTTACCGTCGGTATGCTATTTGCATTCTCAATAGTACCCGTAATCACATACTCGGTCCCTGCCTCAATCGTACAGTAACTGGTATCAATGCTTGGATCAAACACATTACCCCCACTATCAATCGTTCTTTCTATATTTTTAATCGCTAAATTAAGGCCTCCGATCGCATCGGCTTGAGCTACACACTCATCATGAATCTGCCTTTCTGTGCTTTGTCCTGCGATAATAAGAAAGTCATGGCAACTATAAGGTTTATTAATTCCCTCATTGATACTGCTTCTCAGTGCATAATAATTTCTAGCCGTTGCTAAAGATCCTGCTACAGGTTCACCAACAATTTCCTCTGCAAAACAAACATTTTTGAAGTCATTACTTGCACTGGCAACCCCTAGCAAACCGACCTTTCCACGCCAACCGCCAGCCCCTACTTTTGTAGCAGCATAAGAACCAACAGGACATTTAGTCACGTCATCATTATCTGTTGTCCCAGAAAAAGCAGTACAATTCCCGCCTACATAACAAACATAAGGCGCACTTCGCACCCCAGCTGTCGGGTTAAATACGCAATAAGCGCCGGTTTCCGATGCATTAAAAGTAAATAAATTAACATCTAAATAAGTATCTACCCCTTGCACTCTACTGAGTACAGCCGAATGTACCGTTCCTCTTACAGGGATAATCACTCCACCGTTATAACGAATTCTGGGAATACAGTACTCAACAGAATCAATTACTTGAAGTTCAAATAACTCGATAGCTTCATTCCCTGAGACACTGTCAAAATCAATACGCCGTGTATATAAGCCATTTTCAAATGATGCTAACCCCATCCCTGCACAGGCATACGCCCCAACAGCTTTCGTTCTACTATCTTGGCGTATCCAAAATAAGCCATCGTCATCTGCCGTAGTAGACACCAAAGTATCTGGGTCGCCATCAGTCACATCTTTAATTTTAGTAATTTCATCTGATGATTCTGCATTAGTACTCGGACTACCTGTAGCCCCTGCTGCTGTTTGAGCATCTTTAAGGTTTTTTGCTGAGTTACCAACATTATCAAAAATTATTTCACCCTGAACCACTAATTGGTTATCCTGACTCCCTGTTGCAATTGGGCAGCCATCAGACCAGCAAACACTCACTTCAATTTCTTTTCTTTCTGGACCGGCTTGATCACTAATAATCCAGCTACGCGTAAAACTTTCAGTTACCCCTGCAACTGTATCATTAGCATTACCGGCTGCAGGTAAAAAAGCAGCCGCACCAACAACACCCGCATCTTTAACAATAGCATCACGCACTTCTTCTATTTTACTTTCAGCCAAAGTTTTCGCTTCAGTTCTTGATTTGCTTTCACGGCTTTCACTGATTAATGTCCCTTGTAGTGAGCCAACCGCGAGCAACCCTGTAGCAACCACAACGGTAGTAACCAATACTTCAATCAGGCCAATACCTAAGACTTTTTTTAATTTTAATATTTTCATTTACTTAACCCTCTGTAATATTGACTACCAATCCTTCCAAGACCCAGCTATAACTGTACCTGTTCCGGGCTGAAATGGGTCTCCCGCACCATCGCCATCCCCCCAAGGCTTAAAGACTAATGTTGATGTTGCAGACATTGAGTGATCAGCCCCTGTTTTTTCCCCTATTAATGAACCAGTAATAACGGGCGTTCCTGTTCCTGTAATATCACCAGTAGTATAAATAATGCCAAAAAAATCAGTATTCCCATTAATAGTTAAATCACCATTTACAATTAACGTTAATGGCTCATCAGCAGCTCCTAAACTATCTAGCGACAAGTCTCCCTCAAACCAAACTAAACCGGTCGTATCTGCAGGAATACTACCGCCTGTAATTAATTGACCTGCATTATTTGCCATGCCTTTGATGCCTTCTTTTGTTTCAGAAAAATACATTTCAAAAAACTCGTTCGCATCACTGTCACCTAAATCAGCATCAAGCTGTGAGGATGTTTTACTCGATAAAAAAGCATCATCAGTAATGATATCAATGCCTATCCCTGAATTCCGGTCTGATACTTTAACTGTATTTAATGATTCATCATCACTAACAAGCTCTGCATCTGTATAGTCAGCCACCTCAGTGCCTGATGGGCGAATATATGTATCATAAGCGGCACTGGATCCACCGTAGTCACCACCGGCCCAAACATTAGTATTGGTATATCGATTAATAATAGTTCCTGTTCCATTAACACCTACACTCGCTTTACTTACCCATGCTTGCTCAGGAGATGCTCCTGGCTTAAAAACATTTACCACACCGACTTGCTGAGTAATAGTTCGCATAGCCGAGCAATCATCACTCCACCCTCTAGCGACAATTGTGCCGCGTTTCATATCTATAGGACTGGCAGTATTATCAAAATAAAACTGTGAATAAGTTGTTTGATTAGTAGCCGCATTATCAAAGTTAAACGCACCTGCTCCATTAGTAATTGCTACTGTCGGAGTAGCATCACAAGCAAAAACAGCTACGCCATAGTCAACAACAGTATCGCCATCAGCATCAAAGCCATTCGCCATAAAATAAGCAACTCCTCTTTCTAATCCTGCACTTGCTGCCGCCATCGCTTGACTCGTTCGATAATTATTTGCTGTATTTTTTGTTTCTACCAGTACTGTTTTAGCTGTTAAAAAAGCAATCAAAGTCGCTCCTATCACTAACATTATTGCTGTGACTAAAGATGCAACACCTTGCTGTCTATCTATTGTTTTGTATGCTTTCATATTTAACACCTATAATTTAGGTTTGTGAAGTTATGCTATTAAGGGCAAGTATTTGCTGCATCACGTACACAAATTCGATTATTTCTCACTTCTACGGTTCCTGAAAGGTTTTTCACAACAGTCGCATCACTTGTCACCACCCCTGATAATTTTATATTCACCATTCTATTTTGAATAATATAATCACCATTCGCGGCATTAGTTACATTTGTACAAATATCTGCAACTACATCATCACTTTCTTTTTGCGTTTGATTCCAGCAACGAGAATTGCCATTTGCTAACTCATCTGGGACACCTAGGTCATCATCGATAGGCTCAAAGGAAAATTGTACCGATGTAATTGTTAATGCACTTTCATCAATAAAATTTTCCCACGCCCCATCACTACAATCATTTGTCACCGTACCAGTGGAACGAATTTTAATGCTACCATCTTCAAACTTAAAACCGTAAAATTCATTAGCATCTACTGCCTCATTATCATTAGCATCATAGCTATATAAAATGCACTCTCCAACATCAAGTATAGTTATATCCGACACCGCACCCTCAGTAAATGGGTTGAATCCTGCTTCTCCATCAGCTGCCCCTCCCCAATACCCCGCGCGCTTAATATCATTCATCATTAGGCTCATAGCTGACTCAAGGTCATAATTAAGCCTAGATGATTTAATCGTATTGGAGCTACTAGCAACAGTAGAAATATAAATAGACAGCGCACCACCAATAACAATTAAACCTAGCATCATTGCTATCATTAGCTCAATTAAGGTAAAACCACGCTCTTTTATATGCTGTTTAACACCCACCGTAACCTCCTAAATCATCACTACAAATTGTTATCCTTCCTGTAGAACTTACTTTTACTCTTGCCGAATAATTTGAGCTACTAATTGTTGCTCCTCCTGCAAAGGCAGTCCCTCTTCTAAAATTAAACGTTGTCGCATAATCAGCTCCGACCGCTGTACCTTGAAATTGATTCCCAGCAACAGCCTTTATGCCGCAATCATTTGCTGTGCCACAAGCACAAACAGTATTATCATCATTAATTCCGTAACACCAATTACTACCATTTTCTACAATAGCAACATTAATTCCTGCACTGCGTTTAATAGCTTCAGTCCTAGCAAACATTAAATCAGACTTAAGCCCTTCAACAGCCTCTTTCAACCTATTTCGCTCAATCATATCCTGAAACGACGGTACTGCTATCGAGGCTAAAATGCCTATAATAGCGACCGTAATCATTAATTCCGTTAGCGTAAAACCTAAACTCTGTTTTTTATTCATATCCGTTTACCTTCTTATCTTATTAATCATATAAAGGCTTTCCTAACAACGGACGATACCTTTATTAAGCTCTGTTTACTGTGTGACACTCTACACTTTAGCTTAGTTGCCTTTTCTAGAATAATGCTATAATTTTAACATCTTAGCTACTTATTTAGAGGTTAATTATGAAACACTCACGCATGACGGGCTTTACACTAATTGAATTAATGATAGTTGTCGCCATTATTGGCATTTTAGCGAGTATTGCTTACCCCTCTTATACTGAGTATGTTTTGCGGGCAAAACGTGGGGATGCTAAGGCTGGTTTATTGAGCCTACAACTGGCACAAGAGAAGTATAGAGCAAATTGTAAAGAATATGCAGATGTTATTGGTGGCACTTATGACTGCGGCACTGCTACATATACTATGGGATCAGGAAGTAGCACATCTCCAGATGGCTATTATAATTTGAGCATTGTTTCGGCCGATGGAAGTTCATATTCATTAAAAGCGGATCCTATACATACAGATGCAACTTGTAATAATTTATTTATTAACCAAGATGGCACCAAAACTGAAGATGGTACGAGCGATGCTACTAGTTGCTGGAGTAAATAATAAACTACGCCTTCGTCATTCCCATATTTTTTTAGTATGAATCTATTAATAGCCATGGATTCCCGATAAAACCCTCGGGAATGACGGGGCAGGAAGAATAATGAAATCTAAACATAATGCGTTAAAATCAGTTGGTTTTTCCGAAGAACAGGCTGAAGTATTTGCAACGGAGCACCGCCGAATTATCGAAGATAATTTAGTCACTAAAGACCACTTAGATATGCGCTTACGAGAGTTAGAATATCAGCTAGTTATTAAGCTTGGCGGCATGATGATGGCATCTGTTGCCATTATTGCTGCATTAGTAAAACTTTTATAACTAGATTATGACGCACTAGATAACAGTAATGTCATTGCCTATCGAAACAAGAATTCAGAAGCAGAAATTTTATTACCTAATTATTTTAATCGCTTGGAGGCATGCAATGATTGATATTGAAAAACTAAAAGACTTAAGAAGACAAGCGTCTGAACGAGCAATCAAACTCCATAACGCGCTTGATATACCTTATATAACAGGCCAAGATGGTGAGGCCGTAGAGATGTTACATGGCAAAATATTAAAAGTTCTTGAGCCCAAAGTAAGTCCTTCATAATTTAATCGTTAGCGGCGATTTTTGAGAGAATGCTTCATTTATACGCCAAAACTTTCCTTCTGGGGTCAATGAAGGCTGGCGAGGTTGAAAATAGAATCAAAAAGAGAAAGGACAGCTTGCTCTCTTTTCTCACTCAATAATCTAATTTTCAAACACGCCTTGCTGTTTATTTTTATTCACCTGATCCCAATCAAATACTTTGCCGTTCATTGCAATATAAATCCCTTCTGTTAATAATTGCACTGCGGTAACCGCACAGCCTAGATTAAATAAAGCATCGGAATGGTTTATTTTATAAGGGATCATCGCGCCGACTAAAACAATGATTTTATCTTGCTGACTATGGGCTAAGTATTTTGCGGTTTCTACCATGGTATCTGTACCATGAGTAATAATAATCTGCTTTGTATTACTAATGCTACAAGCTTGTTTTATGGCCTCTCTATCAGCCATTGTCATTTCTAAGCTATCTTTGAGCATTAGCGTTTGGCATTCTATACCTGCTGTACAACGCGCTTGTTTTAGCATTTCAGGAATATGCGTTTCAGGAAATTCTAATTCACCATTCAGCTCGTTATAACGCTTGTCGATAGTACCGCCGGTTATTATTAGTTTTATCATGAGGTATTTTAGTATTAATTTTTTTGTATAAAACCAAAAACAATCAACAACGTAGCCCGTATGGAGGTACGGAATACGGGATAAATAGCACGTTGAAGTCCCGTATTACGCAAGCTTCATACGGGCTACATTTGCTGAATCGATGAAAAATCAAATCACCATTGTTTTTGGCTTTTGTTAGGCTGTTTTTGTTGGCTGTATTGATATAAAAATTTACGTTTTAATAAACCATACGGATCATCAGGAATACGATTTAACCATTGCTCGTTTGCCTGTTCTTGCTCTGATTGCTCAGGCATCGACTGAGATTGCTCTTGTGCAGGTTGTTCATCCGCTTGCTGTTCTTGAGGATCTTGTTCTTCAGCTTGTTTTTCTTCATTAGGCTGCTCTGATTGTTCCTGCTCTTTTTCCTTACCCTCTTCAGCCGAATCTTGCTTTTCTTGTTGTTTTTCTTTATCTTGTTGTTCTGAATCACCTTCTTGTGATTCTTTATCTTCGTCCTTTTGCTCATCCCCTTCTTTTTTATCATCTGAAGGCTTTTGCTCTTTATTTTCTTGCTGTTCTTGCTGCTTTAATGCTTTTTCAACCACGTCTTGATTGTATTTTGCATCTTCATTTTGGGGGTTAAGCGTCAATGCTTGTTTGTATGATTCTATCGCTTCTTTTAATTGACCCGATTTTGCTTGTACATTGCCTTGGTTATAGAAGGCAGCATCACTATCCGCAGGCAACATTTCAATATCACTCGGCTGAGCTGATTTATATTGTGCTGCCGCTTGCCATGCCGGATCGGTAAATTGCTGGGCAGCTGCTTCATAATTCTGTTTATTATAATTTTGTTGCGCTTGCTGATTTTTAGTTTGCCATAAATCAGCCCATTCCAGCGCCTGACTTTCTTGCGGAAAAGGCAATAAAATCAAAAATAATAAACTTAATAAACCGCGCCTAAAAGAAAAGGCCGATAAGCATAAAATTGGCAGCAATAACCAAACACCGGCTTCTAGCCAACTTTCTAATAACAAATCATTTTCGATCGCATCTGAGCGCTTGGTATTTTGTTCAAAATGCTGGTGCAAGCTCTCTATATCAGTATTATTATCGGTAATATTCGCATAAATCCCACCATGATTCAGTGCAAACTGACGCAGTGCTTGTGGTTTAAGTTGAGCCAAAACAATAGCACCGCTAGCGTCTTTCAAAAAACCGCCATCACTCAGATTAATAGGCGCGCCTGCCTTTGTGCCTACGCCTAAAATAGACAGCGAATACGCACTCGATAACTGACTTTCAACTTGCTCGATATCATCGTCATCCGTCACTAATAATATCTGTCCCTTTTGTAAGCCTGCATTTTTGAACAGTTCTACTGCCTTATTTAAAGCGGCTTCAGTATTACTGCCTTGGTTAGGCATAATATCTGTGGTCACGCCTAGCTGACTATTAATGGTTTCGGTATCATCAGTTAAGGGCGTTACAGTAAATGCATTTCCGGCATAAACGATTAATGCTGTTTGGCCATCTTTACGCTGCGCAAGTAAGTCGGATATTTTATAGCGCGCACGAATTAAACGTGAAGGCTTAATGTCCGCAGCATCCATAGAGCGCGATAAATCTAAGATAATAACTAAAGCAGACGCGTTTCTAAAAACGGGCATAGGCAGTCGCTCCCAAGTTGGACCTGCCACAGCAATAATTGCTAAAAAAGCAGCGAGGCTACTCAGCGTTAGCGGTATATAAGAAGGTTTGCTTTGTTTTTGTTCTAAAATAAACGGCAATAATTCTGTATCGCAGACTGCCTGCCAACTACCTTGCTGTAATTTATGCTTAAACGTATAAATAATCATCCCAATTAAAGGCAGTAAAGCCAATAGGAAATAAGGTCTTATAAAGTGAAATTCCGCTAAGCTCATAATGTTCTAAGGCGTATCACGCTGATTAAAAATGTTATTAATAAGGCTAATCCTAAAAGCCAGAAGAATAATTCACTGCGCGGCCTAAAGTATTGTTTGTCTTTTTCTACGGGTTCTAGTTCATCTAACATTTGGTAAATTTTTGTAAGCTCTGCCGTATCGAGCGCGCGAAAATATTGGCCGCCGGTTTTTTCAGCAATTGCCGTTAAGGTTTTTTCATCTAGATCTCGCGAGGGATTCACTTTACGCGAGCCAAAAAAACTTTTAACGATCATTTCATCTGCGCCTATACCAATGGTGTAAATTTTCAATTGATTCTCTGCGGCTAATTCTGCGGCTTTAAGGGGCGTTACATTCCCTGCGGTATTCGCACCATCAGTTAATAAAATTAATACGCGACTCGTGGCTTCTTCTGATTTTAAGCGCTTAATTGCCAAGCCAATGGCATCACCGATAGCTGTACTTTCGCCCGCTAAACCTAATGCGGCTTCATTTAATAAAACTTGTACGGTTTTGCGGTCAAACGTTAAAGGCACTTGTAAATACGCATTTGTCCCAAACAAGATTAAGCCGATGCGATCACCTACGCGTTTTTCTATAAATTGTGATGCGACTACTTTTGTTGCTGTCAGGCGATCAACTGCGTTATTGTTAACAATAAAATCTTTTTCTTCCATACTGCCTGATAAATCAACGGCAAGCATTAAATCACGACCACTCACGCCTTGCTCGATGGGTTCACCTAACCATTGCGGGCGACTGCTGGCAACCACCAGTAAGCACCACGCGAAGATTGCCAGCCAGAAAACCCAAGGCTTTTGTGCGCGCATGACAAATTCAGTTTCAGCTACTTTAAAGTCATCCAAAAAAGGTACTTTTAATGCGGATTGCTCTGCTGTTTGTACGGCGGGGAAAAAGCGCCTAATTAACCAAGGTAATGGCAATATGATAAAGACCCAAGGCCAAGCAAAGTGCATCATGATTTTGGCTCTTTTTGTTGATTAATCCAGTTTTCACACAGACCGAATAAAGCGGTTAACTCATTTAAATCGGGTGCTTTTCGGTAAGCTGCATCTATTAATAACTGACCTGTTTCATTATTAAATAGTATTGTGCTTGAATTTTTATCTAGAAAATCTAACCAAGCATTACCCGTTAAACTTGCGACTTCTGTTCGTGGGAAAATACTCACTGCGGTACGACGCATTAAACTAGAAAGCTCGATAAGCTTTTGCTTATCATCCAGCTGAGTACTAATTATGAGTGCTTTAATCTGTTTTTTGGCCGCTTTAAGTGCTGTTTTCCGCGTGAGGTATTTGTACAGTTTATAACTGAGGTACAACAGTAATGGAATGAGTACTGCTAAGATCCACCAGCCTATTGCCGGCGGCCATAAGCCGATAGCATCGGGGATTTGTATATCGCGGAGAGGAAGTTGGTTTTGTGGCATTTAGAATAACTTGTTTTTCTTGAGGAAACTAAACTATCAGGGGTTTACTTTTAATCTGAAGTAAATGGGTTAATAATCTTAACTGGTAATTTTTTGAAGTCATCAACATTACGCGTGACTAGAACTGAATCATAATAATATGCCGTAGCTCCAATTAAGCCATCCATAACGGCAATAGTATTTCCTTCATTCTCAGCTAAAGCTGATAACCTTGCCCACTGTTCTAGCACCTCATCAGTAATGGGTAATATTCGCTGAGAAAAGCTTATCTCAATCGTATTAAGCCAGCGCTGTAATTTCACGGCTCGGTCTGGCTGAGTTGGCTTTATTTTATAAATTCCCTTTTTGATTTCCGCAAGCGTTATCGCACTTAAGAATAATTGCGACTGTTCTTGTTGATTAAACCAGCTTTTAAATTGCAAATTAGGTTTTCTTTTTACCAACTCAGAAATCACACAGGTATCAAGCAAGTAGTTCATAAATGTAGCGATCGCCCTTTATCTTTATCTCGGCCAAATAAATTATCCACTTCATCATCCGAAATATCGAGTTCAACGCATAGCTTATCAAAAGCATTTGCTTCCGGTGCGTGCGTTTTTACATACTCAGCTAAAATAATATCAATAGCCTTTTGTGCATTTTGATAATGACCTATTGTTAAGACTTTATCAATTAGCTTTTCTTCTAATTCTACTGCTACCATTTTTACCTCCTATCTACATTCGCTGCCTAAAAATTTCATAAACCATAACGCCCGCTGCAACCGAGACATTCAAACTATCTACACTGCCACTCATAGGAATCTTCACTAAAAAGTCACATTGCTCACGCGTTAAACGACGCATGCCTTTTTCTTCTGCGCCCATGACTAAGGCAATCGGCATATTCACATCCGTTTCGTAGATGTTTTTTTCTGCTTCACCTGCCGCACCGGCAATCCAAATATTTTGCTCTTTTAACCAGTCCAAGGTTCGGCTTAAATTAGTTACTTGATAAACAGGCACTGTTTCTGCCGCGCCACTCGCTACTTTACAAACTGTTGGAGTAATACCAACTGCCTGATCTTTAGTGACAATAACGCCTTGCACACCTGCGGCATCCGCTATTCTTAAACAGGCCCCTAAGTTTTGCGGGTCTTGCACATGGTCTAAAATCAACCAAAATGGCACTTGCTTATCGCTTTCTACTACCGCCTTTAAATCTTGTTCTGAGCGCATAGCAGGCATTTCAACTTCTAAAACAATCCCTTGATGGTTTCCACCTTTGGAAAGGGAATCTAGCTTTTTACGATCGGCCTTTTCTAGCTGTATTCCTTTGCTTTTCAAGCCCTTCATTAAACCTTGCAAGCGTTCATCTTGTCTTTTTTGATCCACCCAGCCTTGCTTTACTTTTTTAGGTGAATAATCTAATGCAGATTGAGCGGCATGCACTCCAAATATTTTAGCTAGGCTCATTTAGTTTCCTTTTTTGCCGATTTGCTTTTGCGCTTATTACGGCGTGGTTTTTTCTTAGCGTCTTTCTTTTCGTCTGTTTTAGCGTGTGCTTTTTTAGCGCCTGCTTTTTTAGGACCTTTAGATTTCTTTTTTACTGACGGATGTTTCTTTTCCGTTTTACTCGGCATACCTGATAACTCAAAATCTACTTTTTTGTCATCTAAATTAACCCCAACCACTCGAATACTGACACTATCACCTAAACGATAACGTACTGCAGTACGCTCACCTTTTAATTGATGGCTAGTAGAGTCAAACTTGAAGAAATCTTGCCCTAATGAAGTGACATGCACTAAACCTTCTATATAAAGGTCTTTTAACTCCACAAAAAAGCCAAAACCTGTGACAGCAGAAATAACACCAGCAAATGTTTCGCCGATTTTATCTTGCATATATTCACATTTCAGCCATTTAACAACATCACGTGTCGCTTCATCAGCGCGGCGCTCATTAGCGGAACAATGCTCTCCCAATAATGCCATTTCAGGAAAGCCACAATAAAAACTCTCTGGCGATTTACCTTCCAAGCAATGTCTAATAGCACGATGCACCATTAAATCAGGGTAACGACGTATCGGCGAGGTAAAGTGCGTATAAGCGTCTAATGCCAAACCAAAATGACCTTTAGTCTCAGGGCTATAAACCGCTTGCGACATAGAACGTAGTAATACGGTTTGAATTAAATGCGCATCGGGGCGATCTTTAATTAAGCTTGTCAGGTTCATATAATCGACTGGCGTTGGCTTATCACCGCCGCCCATATGCAAGCCCATTTCACCTAAGAAGGTTTTTAAATTTCTAATTTTTTCATCTGATGGCCCTTCATGTATGCGTAACAAACGAGGCATCTTTTTACGATTAAGAAAACGTGCTGCTGCGCCGTTAGCCGCAATCATAAATTCTTCAATCAATTTATGTGCATCATTACGATATACCGGCACAATTTTGTCGATCTTACGATCTTCACCAAAAACAATTTGTGTTTCTTGGGTATCAAAATCCATGGCACCACGTACTTCACGCTGTGTGCGCATGGCCTTATACAAAGCATACATTTCTTCTACATGTGGTAAGACAGCCTTATATTGTTTTTTCAGCTTCTTATCGTCATCTTCCAGCATGGCTGATACCTTATTATAGGTAAGCCTTGCATGAGAGCGCATAACCGCATCAAAAAAACGTGAACGTATGACTTTACCGTCCGCGCTTATATACATTTCACACACCATCGCCAAACGATCTTCATCTGGATTAATCGAACATAATCCATTTGATAAGATTTCTGGCAACATCGGAATGACTTGCTCAGGAAAATAAACCGAGGTGCTACGATTTTTGGCTTCGTTATCTAAGGCACTGCATTTTTCAACATAATGGGAAACATCTGCAATGGCAACGAGTAATTTCCAGCCTTTGGGTGTTTTACTACAGAAGACCGCATCATCAAAATCACGCGCATCTTCGCCATCAATAGTAACTAAAGGCGTATCACGCAAGTCTGTGCGCCCTGCTTTAGCCGATTCTTCTACCTGTTTTTTAAGCGGTTTAACTTGCTCTTTGACATCATCAGGCCACTCAACGGGCAATTCATAGGTACGAATCGCCACATCAATTTCCATACCTGGCGCCATGTGCTTACCCAGTACTTCAGCAATTTCACCGATAGGCTGACTTTTAAAAGTCGGCTGCTCAATAATTTTAGCAACCACCATATCGCCGTGCTTTGCTTTTTTTGCTTTATCAGCAGCAATAAGAATATTTTGCGTGATGCGCTTATTATCGGGCTGAACAATCATCACCCCATGTTCTTTAATAAAACGACCAACGACTTCTTTAGTATTGCGTTCTAATACCTCAACAATTTTACCTTCGCGCCGACCTTTTCTATCAATCCCTGAAACTCTGACTAAAGCACGATCATTATGCAAAACACGATTCATCTCACGTGGTGACATAAATAGGTCTTCACCCCCATCCTCTGGTTGTAAAAAACCAAAGCCATCTGGGTAACTTAAAATACGCCCTGCGATTAAATCTTGGCTATCAACAATACAGTATTGCTGTCTGCGATTAAATAATAGCTGGCCATCGCGTTCCATCGCACGCAGTCTACGACGTACAGCCTCTAGCTGGTCGTCCGATTCCAAGCCAAAGGCTTCTGCAATCGCCTTTCTACCTGTCGGTTTTCCGAGCTTTTCTATCAGCTGTAAAATCAGCTCCCTGCTTGGGATCGGTTGCTCATATTTTTCTGCTTCACGCTGCGCGAAAGGGTCTTCAACGGCGCTAAAATCTACCTGCTTTGAGTCGTCACTCATATAATCAGTCTTTTGTCCTATTAATATTACTTAACATCATAACGCATGATGCCTATAGCCGTGTAATATAGTTCATCTGACATAAAAAAGGCAAACACTCTGGCCTGCCTTTTATTATAAAATTGACTGGGCTAAACTTAGCCTTGTTCATCTTCCTTTTCAAACCATTTGTAAACACAAGCTGCGATAACCGCGCCTACAATAGGTGCCAACCAAAATAACCATAACTGCGAAAGTGCCCAATCACCTTGGAAAATTGCGACTGCCGTACTTCTTGCAGGGTTAACAGAGGTGTTAGTAACAGGGATACTAATTAAATGGATTAGCGTTAAGCCTAGCCCAATTGCAATCGGTGCAAAACCTTGTGGTGCACATTTATCGGTAGCACCTAAAATAATGATTAAGAACATAAAGGTCATAACCACTTCAGTCACTAATGCCGCTAGCAAACTATACCCACCTGGCGAGTGCTCACCAAAACCATTCGATGCAAAACCACTTGCTGTCGCATCAAAACCAATTTGTCCTGATGCTATCAGGTATAAAATGCCTGCGCCGGCAATGCCACCTAGAATTTGTGCGCCAATATAAGGTGCTAGTTCAGCTCTTGGAAATCGACCACTCACCCATAAGCCTACCGAAACAGCCGGGTTTAAATGACAGCCAGATATATGGCCAATAGCAAATGCCATGGTTAAGACGGCTAAGCCGAAAGCCAATGAAACCCCCATTAAACCTATGCCTACGTCAGGAAATCCCGCCGCTATAACAGCACTACCACAACCGCCTAATACCAACCAAAGCGTTCCTATAAATTCTGCACTCAATTTTTTTGTTAATGACATGGCTCACTCCTGAATTAATGACAATAAGAATTATTTTTTAGTTACTTACCAGCTGAGTCTAGCATATAAAAGTAATTCGCTTTTCTCTACCCTAGCCATTTATAATGCTTCAACAGGAAATGCTTATTTAGGTAAGCTTCAATTTAATCTTATATCACCTACTACCACTATGTCTGAAATCATTATTTATACTAGCAACCTTTGCCCTTACTGCACCATGGCTAAACGCTTACTGACGGCAAAAGGAGCAAAATATACCGAACTTAATGTGGATACCACACCTGGCTTGCGTGAAAAAATGATGCAAAAGACTAGACGCCGTACTGTGCCACAAATTTATATTGGTGACTTACATGTCGGCGGCTTTGATGATTTACGCGCTTTAGATTTAAGCAAAAAGTTAGACCCTTTACTGGCTGCGTTGTAAGTTTAGATAAAACTCATTACTACCTATGTACCCAAACTACATGAAGGTACAGAAACCTCCCTTCCCGTCACTCCCGCATGCTTTTAGCGGGGATCTACTTAAAACACGAGACTCCCGCTAAAAGCATGCGGGAGTGACGATTGAAAAAACTGCACCTTCAAGTGTGATGGGTATGCCAATAAATAATTGTAAGGTTTACATTAGCTAGCCGACTTACTTCAAGTAAGCATTTATAAAAAAATACTATGACTCAACAATCTCCCGAAACATGGCTAAATGATTATGGCGATCTTTTATATCGTTATGCATTATTACGTGTCCGCTCTGAAACGACGGCTGAAGATCTCGTGCAAGAAACAATGCTTTCTGGGTTGCAGTCTTGGGGCTCGTTTTCAGGCAACTCGACTGTCAGTACTTGGCTTGTGGGTATTTTAAAACACAAAATCATCGACTATTTTAGAAAGCACAAGCATGACCTTAATCAACCGCAAGCAAATGAAACAGCTGAGGATGTTTTCGCTTATCAATTTGATAGTCAAGGTAACTGGCAAGTTGATTTAATTGAATGGGATACACCTGACACACAAATTGATAAACAACAATTCTCCAGTGCGTTTAACCTCTGCATATCACGCTTACCTCAACGTATGTCAGATTTGCTATTTTTACGTTCTATTGAAAATGTGCCTATGCAAGAATGCCGTGAACTACTGGGCTTTGAATCGGATAATCAATTATGGGTGACTTTATCTCGCACGCGAGTAAAACTAAGACAGTGTTTAGCAACACACTGGTTTGACAAAGGATAATACTATGCAAAATTGCCAACAAATTGTTGATTTAGTTTCACAAGAAATAGACAGAAAACTTCCATGGAAAGTTCATCTAGAAGTAAAAATGCATCTACTTATGTGCAAAAACTGCCATCGCTATGCCAAGCAGGTAAGTTTTATGCACGCTGAGCTAAGCAGTATTGAGCAAAACCTCGATGCTATTTCGCTCTCCACCGAGGCAAAAAAGCGTATTCAGCAATCATTACAATTAGCCCAAACAAAGAAGATTTCATGATTAATTTTTTCATTCAACTTCATACTAAATTTATGTTGATTCAAAAAGCTGATTTTTTAGCGCCTTTAGCCTTACGCCTATACCTTGTTCCTATTATGTGGATGGCCGGCATGCATAAAGTTACTGGATTTGAAAACACCGTTGCTTGGTTTGGCAATGCTGATTGGGGCTTAGGTTTACCTTTTCCTACCTTACTAGCAGGGCTTGCGACTGGGACGGAAGTCTTAGGCGCACTCTTTTTATTATTTGGCTTTGCCGTACGCTGGATTTCAATTCCTTTACTTATTACTATGCTGGTGGCTGCAATTTCAGTACATATGCAAAATGGCTGGTTAGTCGTTGCGGAAAGCACGGGGATCTTTGCAAATGAACGCACTATTGCCGCCGCTGAGCGCTTAAGTGCCGCAAAAGAAATTCTACAACAACATGGCAACTACGGCTGGCTAACTGAATACGGAAATTTTGTTATTTTAAATAACGGTATTGAATTCGCTACTACTTATTCCATTATGATTCTAGCGCTAATTTTCACTGGTGGCGGCCGCTACGTTAGCGTTGATTATTGGATTAAACAAAGACTTATAAAATAATGTGTAAGATTCCTTTTTTGTAAACGACTTAAAACCATCTTTAACAAATAAAGATTTTTAATTCACTTTACTTAAAAGGCATCACATTATGAAAAAATTTAACAAAACAGCGTTCGTCATCGGATCTTCAATTATCGCAAGTAGTGCTACTATTAGTACTGCGAATGCAGAGAACAATCCATTTGCTGTTGCTGATTTATCTTCAGGCTATATGAATGTTGCTGAAGCTGGACAAGAAGCGATGGGAAAAATGAAGGAAGCAAGCTGCGGTGAAGGTAAGTGCGGTGCAAATAAAGCTGAAGCAGGCATGAAAAAAGCGGCTGAAGGTAAATGTGGCGAAGCCAAAATGATGAAAAAAGCAGCTGAAGCTAAATGCGGTGCAAACAAAGCGAAAGCAGGCATGGAAAAAGCAGCTGAAGGTAAATGTGGCGAAGCCAAAATGATGGAAAAAGCGGCTGAAGCTAAATGCGGTGCGAATAAAGCAGCGATGAAAAGAACTGTTGAAGGCGCTTGTGGTGCTAAAAAATCAGCCGCAACTGATAAAGTTTCTGAAGGAAAATGCGGTGAAGGCAAAGATAAAGAAGGT
Organism: uncultured bacterium; assembly: GCA_965366065.1. Classification (GTDB taxonomy): domain Bacteria; phylum Pseudomonadota; class Gammaproteobacteria; order Methylococcales; family Methylomonadaceae; genus Methyloprofundus. Next base: position 18,739 of record CBDUDV010000025.1, read on the forward strand.
TCATGTGGTGGCATGATGAAAACTATGTCTGGCTGGTTTGAATAAATAAACCCAGAGGGGCATTTAGCATAGCTAACAATCCTTTGCTAAAATGTTCCTCACCAATATTATTCAAGCGATATAATATTAGCCAAAATTACTTTCAGGTAAAACATCATGAATCACACTCAACATTTAGTTACTGGCGCAGGACTAGGCTTACGCCGATCCTTTATTGAAGAAGCCATTGCGAATCCATTGGAGAATGTGAGTTTTTATGAGGTTGCACCTGAAAACTGGATGACCATCGGTGGCAAGTTAGGCAAACAATTTAAAAGCTTAACCGAACGTTACCCGTTTGTTTGTCATGGACTTTCTCTCTCTATCGGCAGCAGCGATCCTTTAGATGAAGAGTTTATCCGCAATTTAAAACGTTTTATGCACTCGCATAAAATCAAATTTTATAGCGAGCACCTCAGCTACTGTAGCCATGACGGACATCTTTACGATTTGATGCCCATTCCGTTTACAGAAGAAGCCGTGCACCATGTCGCTAAACGTATTCAACGCGTACAAGATATTTTGGAGCAAAAAATCGCGATTGAAAATGTCTCTTATTACGCAGCACCTGGGCAAGAGATGTCAGAAATCGACTTTTTTAATGCCGTCGTCACTGAAGCAGATTGCGATGTGCTACTCGATGTTAATAATATCTATGTTAATAGCGTCAATCATAATTATAATGCCGACGAATTTCTACGCGCTATCCCTGCTGAGCGTATTAGCTATGCACATATTGCAGGTCATTATGTAGAAGCGGATGACTTTTTGGTCGATACGCATGGTGCAGAAATTATTGATCCTGTTTGGGAATTGCTCAATAAAGCATACGAGCTATATGGTGTTTTTCCTACGCTATTAGAGCGTGACTTTAATATCCCTAGCGTTAAGGAATTAATCAGCGAAGTCAGCACGATTAAAAGCATTCAACAAGCTTGGTCTAAAACTGAAAAGTTGAGTGCTTAATATGAATTTTAAAAGTAAACAAGCTGAGTTTTCTGCTTATATCCGTAACCCTGATACAAACCCCTGCCCGAATGATGTAAAGCCTGAACGTATGCAGGTGTATCGTGATTTATTTTTTAATAATATCGAAAGTTTTTTATCCAGTAATTTCCCAGTTTTGCATAGTTTATTTTCAGAAGAAACTTGGCAACAATTGGTACAGGAGTTTTTCGAACACCACCCTTGTACGACGCCCTACTTTGCTGAAATCCCCGAAGAATTTTTACTCTATATACAAAACGAACGCACAACTAGCGAGACAGACTTTCCTTTTTTACTAGAGTTAGCCCATTATGAATGGGTAGAGATGGCTCTCGCTGTTTCCACCGATGTTTTACCGTCGACTGAAGCAAGCACTCAAGCATTGCAATTAGATAGCGAGATTAGCTTATCAACACTTGCTTGGCCATTAGCTTATCAATATCCTGTGCATAAAATATCACCGAATTATTTGCCTTTTCAGGCACCAGAAACCCCAAGCTATCTTGTGGTTTACCGTGATAAGGAAGATGAGGTTAATTTTATAGAACTTGTCGCTATGAGCTTTCAACTATTACAGCCCTTACAAGAACAAAAAATCATTACAGTTCAGGATTACTTATCACTAGTATTACCTGCTGAGAGTAATGATTCGTTTCAGGGCATGGCACTCGAAGCCTTACAGCAATTTGTGGATAAGCATATTATTTTATTGCATTAATATTTATGTTTTAATGAGTGTTCATTCAATAAGAGCATCCCTTTATGTCTACGCCTGCTGAACAACTCTCAATGACCGCTGAAGAATTTTTAACTTGGGAAGAGTCTCAAGAAGAAAAGCATGAATTTTTGCAAGGCGAAATCTTTGCAATGGGTGGCGCTCGACGTGAGCATGTTGTTGCTTGTTTAAATATTGCCAGCCATCTAAAGCAACAATTACGCAACACACCTTGCCGCGCCTATATGTCGGATATGAAATTGCAGATCGAGCAACTCGATGCTTATTACTACCCTGACGTGATGGTTTCTTGTAGCCAACCAGACCAACAAGCTGAACAATTTCTAACCCAGCCGCGTTTAATTCTTGAAATTTTATCCGATTCTACTGAAGCCTATGATCGCGGAGATAAATTCGCAGCTTACCGAAAAATCGAGAGTTTACAAGAATATGTGCTGATTGATATTAAACACAAACGTGTCGAATGCTTTAATCGTACCGAAAATAATGATTGGTTATTGCATGACTACAGCAATGAAACCAGTTGCACATTTTCTAGTTTAGAATTAACGATTTCTTTAGACGCGGTCTTTGAAGATATCGCCTAGCTATATCACCATCTCCCCTGCAATCGCCAAGGCTTCTAATTCTTGCAGTGCCGGCATATCGTCCAAAGAAGCTAAATTAAAATAATCTAAAAATTCTTTAGTGGTGACATATAAAGCCGGCCTACCAGGCACTTCTTTATGCCCTGCCACTTTAACCCACTCTCTATCTAATAAAGTTTCTATCATATAAGTGGAAACACTCACACCACGAATCTCTTCTATATCACCGCGTGTCACGGGCTGTTGGTACGCAATAATCGCAATAGTTTCTAATAAAGCACGTGAATATTTCGGCGGTTTTTGTGTGAATAATCGCGCTACCCAACTCGCTTGCTCTGTTTTAACTTGAAAACGCCAGCCACTGGCCACTTGATGCAATTCAATAGCTGAGGCTTGGTAATCAATTGTAATCTTATCAATCACTGCTTGTATTGCTTGCTTAGAAGGCGTTTCTAATTCAGGAAAAACAGCCTGTAACTGCTGCAATGTCATCGGGCTATCACTGGCAAACAATAAGGCTTCAATAATTTTCTTTAATTCCGTATCGACAGGGATATTTTCACTCACACCAACATCTCTTTTCTCATCGCTTTTGCACAAATACTCAGCTCAGCAAAAGGCTCGGTTTGGGTTATTTCTATCATCTCAGCTTTGCTTAGCTCCAAAATAGCTAAGAAACTAACCACAACGCCCGCTCGACCTTCTTCAAAGCTAAATAAGCCACCAAATAAAACCCGTGATTGCTTCTGTAGGATCATCATAATTTGGCTCATTCTGTCTTTTACCGATAATGGTTCTTTGGTAATGACATGATGGCTGAGTTGATTCGCACGTTTTAAAACACCTTGTAAAGCGAGCACCAACTCTTGAAAATCTACTTCAGCTTTCGGGCGATGTACTTTAACTACCGAGGTATCGATACTGGCAGGAAAAACATCTCGCTGCATTCGCGGCAATTCATCTAATGCTTCAGAGGCATGCTTTATGCGTTCATATTCTTGTAAGCGACGGATAAGCACTGCACGAGGGTCATCTTCATCGCCTTCTATTTGTTGCGCTTTTCTCGGTAATAAAAGGCGTGATTTTATTTCAGCCAGCAACGCGGCCATCAATAAGTATTCCGCGGCTAGTTCTAATTTAAGCTCATTCAGCAAGGAGATATACTCCATATATTGCTGGGTAATCTTCAAAATAGGAATATTAAGAATATCTAAATTTTGCTTTCTTATCAGGTACAACAATAAATCCAACGGCCCTTCAAAGGTATCTAAAACAATATCTAAGGCTTCGGGAGGGATATACAGATCTTTAGGTAACTCTTCATAAGGTTTACCATCAACGATAGCACGGAAAGGAACTGCTTCTCGTATCGATGCGCTTTCCTTCATTATGGTTTTATTTATAAACCCGCTAATGAAAAATAGAAGGCTTTAACGTAGCCAATGGGGGCACCTAAAATATCACCTAATACATCAGTCATCATCAAAGCAATCAGAATAAAAAAACCGTAACGTTCGATATATTGATAATAATGCTCCCATTGCGCAGGCAATAGCCAAGAGACAATACGACTACCATCTAACGGTGGAATCGGTAATAAATTCAATAAGCCAAGCACAATATTAATCATAATGCCTGCAATACCAACATAGATCATCGGCATTGAATATTCAGTGATATTAATGAAAATTGCTAAACGAATAAACAACGCCCAAGCCAAAGCCATTAAAAAATTCGCTAAGGGCCCTGCAATAGCGACTAAAGCCATATCTCGTTTGGGGTGATGTAAATTCCTGCTGATCACTGGAACCGGTTTGGCCCAGCCAAAAACAAAGCCAGTCGTTGCTAGCATTAAACCGGGTACAAGAATTGTACCTACAGGGTCAATATGCTTAATAGGATTAAGCGTTAAACGCCCTAACATCCATGCCGTTTTATCACCACACAGTTTTGCCACCCAGCCGTGCGCCACTTCATGCACTGTAATTGCAAAGATAACCGGAATGACCCAAACAACTATTTTCTGTACTAACGTTAAATCATCCATTGCTTAGCCTAACATCGGTGCTTCGCCTTTACCTTGGCGTATTAACTCTATTTTTCCATCAGCACAGGAAATAATCGTACTCGCGTCGCAAGTGTCGCAAGTAATGATGCCTGCATCAATAATCAAATCTAATTCATGTTCCAACAGTTCTCTTATTTCATAAGGATCACTCAAGGCATATTCAGCATTTGGCATAATCAACGTAGCACTTAAAAGCGGCTCACCTAATTCTTCTACTAAAGCTAAGGCAATATTATTATCAGGGATACGGATACCAATAGTTTTACGTTTAGCATGCATCATGCGCTTAGGCACTTCTTTAGTTGCATCAATAATAAACGTAAATGCACCCGGGGTAAGACTTTTAATTAAGCGATGTGTATCATTACTGACTTTGGTAAAGGTAGCGACTTGCGCAAGGTCTTTACAGATTAAGCTAAAGTTATGTTTGTCATCCAAGTGTCTAATGCGCTTGATTTTATCCAACGCCGTTTTATCACCAATCTGACACGCTAAGGCATAAGCAGAATCCGTTGGGTAAACAATCACCCCGCCTTTACGCAAAATATCAGCGGCTTGCTTAATAAGTCGCTGCTGAGGGTTTTCTGGGTGAACTTCAAAGAATTGAGACATAGAACTGTCGCCTTTATTTTAAATTGATTTTTGCGCTTTTAATGCCATGCGTTCGGCTGTTGTTTTTGCTACTTTGTTACGCAAATAAACTGGCATCGCTTGCTCAACTGAGACCGTTTCATTACGCTTAACACCAACAGCACCTAACAAGGCAATTTCTGCCGAACGAGGCAAGTAATCAGCATTACTACCTAATATTTGCGACCCTAGTTTTTCTGTTAATACCGGCTCATATTGCGCCCAGCCCGAACCAACGCCATAGCCACTTAAAGATAAAGCGTCAATTTCTGTTGCAGGTTGAACTTTTTCTTCACCCACAAGCGCGGCATAGCCCTCAGCATCACGCTGATAAACAGCCCAGTAGATTTCACTCATGCGTGCATCTACGGCTGTAAAAATCGTATCATAAGCTGTTTTTTGCAAACAAGCTTGGCTAATCGCAGCCAAAGTCGATACCGGAACAACCGGCAAATCTGCACCATAAGCGACACCTTGCATCACGCCAGTTGCTACTCGCACCCCAGTAAATGAACCCGGACCACAGCCAAAAGCAATCGCATCTAACTGTTGTGGTTTTAGCGAGGCTTCAGCCATCAAGCTATCAATCATTGGCAGTAGCAACTTGGCGTGCATTCGTGGGGCAATTTCAAAACGCTCTTGAATCTCACCATCTATATAGAGAGCGGCTGAACAGGCTTCAGTTGCCGTATCGAGTGCTAGAATTTTCATAGTAAGAAGTGCCGCGGTCAAACAGAAGAGCGAGAAAACTCCCGCTCAAAGAAATGAACTATTGCTTAAAGTAATTTAAGAAACTGCTTCTAACGCAGCGTCATAATTAGGTTCATGCGTTACTTCTGTTACTAACTCGGTGTAGATAACTTCATCATTTTCGTCAATGATAACAACAGCACGTGCTGTTAAGCCTTTCAGCATGCTATCCATAATTTGCACACCGTAATCTTCAGCGAAACTCGAACGGAAAGTCGAAACAGGAATCACATGTTTTAAGCCTTCTGCTTCGCAAAAACGGCTTTGTGCAAAAGGTAAATCGGCAGAAACCATTAAGATCACTGCATTGTCAAAACGCTCTACCTTTTCATTAAAGGTTCTAGCAGATGCCGCGCAAACGGGCGTATCTAAGCTAGGTACAATATTCAGGATTTTCTTTTTCCCTGCATAAGTACTTAAGTTCACATCATTTAAGCGTCCATCGACTAAGCTAAAGTCTGGCGCTTGTGTGCCAACTGCGGGCAACTCGCCATTAGTGTTAATAATAAGCTCATCACTGCCTGGTTTAAACGTAAGTTCTGCCATGTTCCTATCCTTTTCTTAAAGTGTCGCGACTATTTTTTTTCTGCTTTAAATCTTTTTTCTTTTTTCTATGATGCTCAAGTAAACGCTTTTTCTTATGTAACTGTCTACCACTGAGTTTATTTTTGACTTCTTTATACGGATTTTCAGCCGACTTAAAGACTATACGCACAGGCGTTCCATCTAGTCCCAGTTTAGTCCGATAATAATTCATCAGATAACGCTCATACGCTGCAGGTAATAATTCCGTCTGATTTCCATGCACAACAATAACAGGTGGGTTTCTTCCGCCCTGATGCGCATGTTTCAATTTAATCCGACGAGTATTCACCATAGGCGGCTGATGAGCTGCAACCGCATCTTTCAAAATTCGTGTTAGTACTGAGGTGGACATGTCCACCATCGCCGCTTCATAAAGCTTATGTACAACATCAAATAACTTACCCACACCACTGCCATGCAACGCAGAGATAGGGTGTTTTTCAGCGTAATCTAAAAAGGGCAATTTGACTTCTGTTTGACGTTTGATGAGCTCACGCTGATCAAAATCCAATCCATCCCATTTATTAAAACCAATAATCAAAGCACGTCCCGCTTCAATCACCATGCCTAATAAATGTGCATCTTGATCGGTAATCCCTTCACTCGCATCAATTAAGTAAATAACCACATTCGCTTGTTCTACCGACTGTAGCGCTTTAATAATACTGAACTTTTCGACCAACAAAGTAACTTTTGCACGGCGACGCATTCCTGCCGTGTCTATTAAGGTATAGCGTTTTCCATTACGTTCAAAAGGAATATACACACTGTCTCGCGTGGTTCCGGCTTCATCAAAAACCACCACTCGCTCTTCACCTAAGAGGCGATTAACTAAGGTGGACTTACCTACATTAGGACGCCCAACCACAGCAATAGAGACACCTGCATAACGTGCTTCATCATCAGCATCTAAAACTTCATCCTCTGCCGGCAAGTCTTCACTAACACGTAATAATAATTCATTAACACCGCGTCCATGTGTTGCGGCAATAGAAACTGGATTGCCCATACCTAAGCTATGGAAATCAGCGACAGCAAGCTCAGCATTAATGCCGTCAATTTTATTAGTGACTAAAATAACAGGCTTACTTAAACGCCTTAACATAGCAGAGATAGCTTGATCTGCGCTATTTAAGCCCTGCCTTGCATCCACAAGAAACAGCACCACATCCGCTTCGTCTAAAGCAAGCTCTACTTGCCGTTTTGCAACCGAATCGATGCCATCAACATCATCAGTAATACCGCCGGTATCAACTAATAAATACGCACGTTCCCCACGTTTTACACGGCCATATTTTCTATCGCGCGTTAGCCCTGGATAGTCTGCAACCAAAGCATCTCGCGTACGCGTTAGATAATTAAAAAGGGTTGATTTCCCAACATTAGGACGACCAACTAAAGCGATAACGGGTAATGACATACAAATTCCGAAAAATTAAAACAATTAGCTACATACCTTTGTATGTAACTTAAAACAATAAAGCCCTAACTGCGGCTAAAGTACCATCACTGGCATAAACATACACCACATCATCAACAACAATAGGGGCTGCAACAATAGGTTCATTAGTAATTTCTATACGCCCTAATAAGCGTCCATCATCTTTGGATAACCAATGTAAATATCCTTCATAGTCACCAACGACAACATAATCACCATAAATAGCAGGCATTGATAAACCGCGCTGATGTAAATCCGCTTGCTTCCAATAAGATCGCCCATTATCTTGGTCTAATTGCCAAATATCACTCACCGAGTCCGTTGCATATAAATAAACACCGTCATCAGCAGCAAGTCCATGGTCAGAAGAAATATCTTCATTACGCCATAAAATCCCACCATCGATGGTGGTAACAGCGGCAATCCCACTTTTATAGGTACTAATAAACACGGTATTATTTTTCAATAAGGGCGTGCCATTAATATCCGTTAGCCTTTCAATTTCAGAGCGGCCTCGGGGAATCGCAATACTCGTTTCCCATAAGTGCCCGCCATCTTTTACATTCAGTGCGGTTAATTTTCCATTCGCTGAGCCAATAATTAGAGTGTCATCATCAACAACCGCCGCTCCATCACCACGAATACTGAGTGCGGGCGTTGTATTCTTGACATGCCAGACTGGCTTTCCATCTGCTTTATTAAGCGCTATTTCCCTACCATCGGTTGCACGCAGTAATAACAGATCATCGACGATAATCGGTAAAGCTAAGACCTCACTGGATACAGCTTGCTTCCAAACTGCTTCCCCATTTTCCACATTTAAAGCCAATACTTGCGCTTTACTGGTAGCAACAAATAATAAATCATCTGCAATTACAGGGCCAACAGAAATAGGGAGTTCTGTTTCTACTTCCCAAAGTGTTTCACCATCACTAAGTCGTCTGGCTAAAATTAGCCCGTCACGATCTGCAATAATAATTTTATCATCAACTATGGCAGGAACTAAATTAACGGCTTGCTCATCCAGTCCATCACCATCAGATTCATCCCATAGAATTTCAAACTTTAACTCTGCTTTATATTCTGTTAATTCTGCTGGTGGCTCCGAATTATCGGAATCACTAAATAACCCGCCCACTGCATCGCCTATAGGCTTTAATGTGGCACAAGCAGATAAATTAAGCAAAAAGCATATCGCTAGAATTCTACGCATGAAGGAAGCCATGATTTTCTTAACCTTTGCTGCTATCAGCCGCAGTTAAATCATCTAATTTAAACTGTAATAACGGTGAGCTTTTGCCTGATTTTAATGCCGACTGGTAAGCGGTTCTTGCTTCCCCAATACGTGACATAGCAACATATAAATCACCTTTTAACTCGTCATAAATGCCTTCAAAACCACCTAATTTAGCTTGATCCACATTCGCAATCACTTGTAAGCCTTGCTCATATTCAGCTTTAGCCATTAGAACACGTACTAATCGCGCTCTTGCGACATGCTTAACCTCGTCATCTGAGCTAGTATCAATTGCTTGTTGCAATAAGCTTTGTGCAGCAGCTAAATCATTTGCATCAACTTTAGCTTTTGCTTGAAACAATAAAGCATACGCACCATAAGCTGTACTTCCATACGTGCTAACTAGTTTTTCTGCAATTTTATCAACTGAGTCAGTTGTTTTTGCTACATTCGCTTTTAATAGCTGTTCGTAAACAGTGGAAGCTTGTAGCATTTTATCTTTTTGATAATTCTGCCAAAAATTCCACCCCCCCACAATCACAACCGCTGCAATAACGCCTGAAATAACGGAAGAGCCATTTGCTTTCCACCAATCTTTTAATGCTGCTACTTGTTCTTCTTCTGTTTCGTAAATTTCCACGTTGATACCTTTTTAGTCGTATTTTATGAATTTGTTGTTTGTAAAAAACTAATTAACTCTGCTAATGTGAGCGTTTTCTGCTCTGCATCAGAGCGTAAAAACTTCAAGCCAACCACATTATTTTGTAGCTCATCATCACCTAAAATCAACGCGTAATCAGCGCCACTTTTATCGGCTTTTTTAAACTGACTTTTAAAGCTTCCAGCCCCACAGTGCATTTGTAAGCGAAGTTGAGGCAGTGCACTTCTTATTTCTTCCGCCATGACAGCTCCGGCTTTTTCTGCCGCATTACCAAATAGCAGTAAATAAGCATCAACCGGCTTTTTTATACTTAAGTCTGTGCGTTCTTCTAATAATAAAACAAGACGCTCGATTCCCATAGCAAAACCAACAGCATGATTCGCTCTGCCACCTAATTGCTCAATCAATCCATCATAACGCCCACCAGCACAAACCGTTCCCTGGGCACCTAATGCCGTCGTGACCCACTCAAAAACCGTTTTACTGTAATAATCTAAACCACGAACCAGCCTTTGATTAACAACATAAGCAATATTCAATGCATCCAGTGTATCTGTCAGTGTTTTAAAATGCGCTTTGCTCTCTTCACCTAAAAAATCCATTAAGCTAGGTGCGTTTTCAACGAGTTCTTTCATTGCGGGGTTTTTAGTATCTAAAATACGCAATGGATTACTCGTTAAGCGTCTTTGGCTATCTTCATCTAATAATTCTGGTTGTTGATTAAAATATTCAACTAATTTTTCACGATACACTACACGCTCTTCAGACGTACCTAATGAATTAATTTGCAATTCTAACTGTTCACTTAAACCCAGTTTTTGCCATAAACGATGACTTAATGCGATTAATTCCGCATCAATATCTGCGCTGGCAATACCGTAAGTCTCCACACCTAATTGAGTAAATTGGCGATAACGTCCTTTTTGCGGGCGTTCGTGACGAAACATCTGGCCGTAATACCAAAGTCGATGCGTTTGGTTATGTAATAAGCCATGCTCTAAGCCTGCTCTTAAACACCCTGCCGTTCCTTCTGGTCTTAGCGTTAAAGAATCATTGTTTCTATCATTAAAAGTATACATTTCTTTTTCAACGATATCGGTGACTTCACCAATAGATCGCTTAAATAGCTCTGTTTTTTCGACTATGGGTAAGCGTATCTCTGAGTAGCCATAGGCACTCAAAACATCTCTTAAATTTTGTTCCACAAACTGCCATAACGGAGTTTGCTCAGGAAGTATATCGCGCATGCCACGAATAGCCTGAATATTCTTTGCCATTTTTTTAATTAACCGTGTTGTTATATTTTATTTTTTCAGCCGCTTCAGAAAATGGATAGGCTCTCGTTAGCTCTAATTGGTATTGTGCAACTATTTCAACGTCGCCTAACCCTTTTTCTATTTTTATAGCTAAAATTAAACCTTCTAGTGATTTTCCAGCTTGTGCAAAATAACGTTCGATAAAGCCACGTGCCGACATCATCTCGGCTTTAGCATAACGAATTTTTGCCATTTCAAATAAAGCAGGCGCATAATTTGGATTATTTTTTAAAGCCTTATAAAAACTTTTTTCCGCATCACGCTGCCTATTATGCTGTAAATCAACCACACCTAGATAGGTAAATGCCGTCCATTTACTTTGATAAAAAGGAGCTTCAACAACGCGTTTAAACTCAGTTATTGCCTGTTCCTTTTCATCATTTTCATACAAAAAAACAGCATAGTCCGTTAGGATATTACTATCCTCTGGAGAGAGCTCAAGTGCCTTTAGAAAAAAATCTCTCGCTTGTTCAGGGTGATTTTTCTTCATCTGAATCAAAGCCAAAGTTTGATAAGTTATCGCATTTTTCTCATCCAATTCTAATGAGCGTTTTAAATTTTCTAATGCGTAACCATATTTTCCTAACTGATAATAAGCAATACCTAATGACGTTAAAGATTTTGCTCGCTCTGAAGCAGGCCTTATCTTAGTTGGCGCTTTTTCTTGTGCCGCGTAATTCGGTGCCTCATCTTTTTGAAAAGAGGAACAAGCCGATAATAAACAAATAAGACTTAATAACATTAAGTGCTTTTTATTCATTAAGCAATGCCCATCTTTTGTAAGCGCTCTAAGCGTCTACTTTTATCTTTTACTTTTCCTACTAATTGCCCACAAGCTGCATCTATATCTTCACCGCGTGTTTTACGGATCGTCGTTACGATACCGGCTTTATGTACAACATCCCTAAACTGCTCAATCGCGTATCTCGATGAACATTTATAATCTGTATTAGGAAAAGGATTAAAGGGAATTAAATTCAATTTTGAAGGGACATCCTTCAATAACTTCACCAACTTACGCGCATCAGCGACAGAATCATTAATACCATCAAGCATCACATACTCAAAAGTAATAAAGCCTCTTGGTGAGTTTTCTATATATTTATTACAAGCAGCCATTAATTCTTTTAATGGATACTTCTGATTAATCGGCACTAAAATATCGCGTAATTCATCCGTTGGTGCATGTAATGAAACCGCCATACTCACATCGCAAGACTCTTGTAAGCGATACATTGCAGGCACGACACCTGAGGTACTAATCGTTACTCGTCGTTTTGATAATCCAAAAGCATAATCTTCTGTCATTAAATTCATGGCAGCAACCACATTATCAAAATTTAATAACGGTTCACCCATGCCCATCATAACCACATTAGTGACTCGTCCTTCGTCCCCCATACGGTAGTTAGCCGCAATCACTTGGCCAATAATTTCAGCCGTCGTTAAATTACGATTAAACCCTTGCTGTGCCGTAGAGCAAAAGGTACAAGCTAATGCACACCCGACTTGCGAAGAAACGCAAAGCGTTGCCCGGTTTTCTTCGGGTATATAAACCGCTTCAACTTTATTGCCACTGCCCATTTCTATTACCCATTTACGCGTACCATCACTGGCAACTTGTTCTAGGATAATTTCAGGCGCAACAATACAGCAATTCTCTTTTAAGTAAGCACGAAAAGACTTACTGATATTGCTCATATTATCAAAATCCCACTCACCCTCTTGATAAATCCATTTTATCAATTGGGTGGCACGAAAAGGTTTTTCGCCTCTTTCGGCAAGAAAGGCTTGTAGGCCTTTCCTGTCGAAATTGAGTAGGTTTATTTTTTCTTGATTAACGAGTGCGGTCACAAAGTTCTTCATTAGAGAAAAAGTAAGCGATTTCACGTGCTGCAGATTCAGCTGAATCTGAACCATGTGCTGCGTTTTCATCAATGCTAGTAGCGAAATCTGCACGGATAGTGCCTGCTGCTGCATCTGCTGGGTTAGTTGCGCCCATTAGGTCACGATTTTTTAAGATTGCACCTTCGCCTTCTAAAACTTGAACCATTACTGGGCCAGATGTCATAAAAGAAACTAAAGCACCAAAGAAAGGACGCTCGCTATGTTCTGCGTAAAATCCTTCTGCTTTTTCTTTAGAAAGTTGCATCATTTTAGCTGCAACAACGCGTAAACCATTTTTTTCAAAACGACTATAAATCTCACCAATGTTATTAGCCGCAACTGCATCAGGTTTTACGATAGAAAAAGTACGTTCAACTGCCATTTTAAAACTCCAAAAAAATTAAATAAATAAAACTAAAAAAACTGTTTTTAACAACTTAGCTAAAAACAAGAAACTACTATAATAAACTTAAAGTCTAAGGAAATTTTTTATAAAAATTTTCCCGACTTCCAACGCGTAAGAACTGAACCTTATCCCCAGAAAAATAAATACCTATGCGATACCTATAATCAAATTTTATTCGATAGAATCCAGAACTTCCTGCCATTTCTTCTAAATTTTTAAAATCAGCTAATACCTCAGCATTTTTTGCTTCGCATAAAATCTTCTGAATTTTACTTAAAATACGTTTATCAGTTATTTTCTGAGTATCACGCACAAAACGCTTACTGATTTCTATTTCCACTACGTCAAACTATCAATAAAGGATTCTGCCTCAGTGGCATTCAAATACTCTCCTTCACTTTTAGCTTCCTTACAGGCTTTGTAGAAAGCTAAATCCTCTAATTTCTCATGCTGCTTATCTAATAACTCTTGTAAGAAATCATGCTGAACCTCTGTCGATAAACTGACGTAAAGTTCATACAAATTATGTGCTGTAGTATTTTTTTGCACTTGCATTATTACTTCCTATTTAGAATACAACTAATCAGTAAAGCGTTTAAGGCATCATGTCAAAATCTGCGCCTTCTTTCTCAACTTCGGTTTCCATTAAATCCTCTTTACTCACACCTAATGCAAGCACTAAAGGACTGGCAACATAAATAGAAGAATAGGTTCCGATAACCACACCGACTAATAAGGCAATTGAGAAATTATGGATAATTTCACCGCCTAAAAAGGCCAATGCTACCAATACCAATAAGGTCGTCACTGAGGTCATCAAGGTACGGCTTAAGGTTTGATTGAGAGAAATATTCATAATATTCTCTGCTGAACCTTTACGCAATAAACGAAAGTTTTCACGAATACGGTCATACACAACAATCGTATCATTCAGTGAATAACCAATAACCGCCAAAATAGCCGCTAATACGGTTAAATCAAATTCCAACTGTAATACAGAGAAGAAACCTAGGGTAATTAATACATCATGCGCTAATGCAGCCACAGACCCGAGTGCAAATTTGTACTCAAATCGCCACGCCACATAAATCAATATACCAAACATGGAATACAATAATGCAAGCCCACCATCTTCGGTTAATTCATCACCCACTTGTGGGCCAACAAATTCAACACGTCGCATATCGCCTTGCGCATTCATCACTGAATCCGCAGCGGCAGAAATTTCAACACTGAGTTGCGCATTACTTAAACCTTCTTGTGGTTTTAAGCGCAATAAGATTTCTTGCGCACTACCAAAGTGCTGCACGGTTGCATCAGCAAAGCCTTTTTCTGTTAATACTCCACGCATTACATCTAAATCAACCGGCTTATTGTAACCAAGTTCAACAAGTGTTCCACCGGTGAAATCAATCCCTAGCTTTAAGCCCTGTGTTGCCAAAGAAGCGATCGCTGTAATCAGCAATAGTCCAGAAAATATTGCTGCAAACTGGCGCTTACCTAAAAAATTTATGTGCTTTGTCATTTTTATTCCCTTTATTAGATAGATAAGTCTTTGCTACGTTGACCGCCATAAATCCAGTTAATCATCATGCGAGATCCCAGGATAGCTGTAAACATAGACGTCAAAATACCAATGGCCAAGGTGATAGCAAAGCCTTTTATCGGCCCAGTACCAAAACCAAATAACACCAGTGCCACCAATAAAGTTGTAATATTGGCATCAAAAATAGTTGAAAACGCTTTTTCGTACCCTAAAAAGATACTGGTTTGCGGTGAATTTCTATTCGCAAGCTCTTCTTTAATCCGTTCAAAAATAAGCACATTAGCATCAACCGCCATTCCCACGGTTAATACAATCCCCGCGATGCCAGGCAAAGTTAATGTCGCTTGCAATAAAGATAAAACCGCTACGATAACCACTAAATTAAAGGTTAAGGCTAAATTAGCAACCAAGCCAAACACTTTGTAATACACCGCCATAAAGATTAAAACCAAGACAAAACCTACAACAACCGACATAACACCGCGATCAATATTATCCTGACCTAAGCTTGGCCCAACGGTACGCTCTTCAACAATGTCGACTGGCGCAGCTAATGCCCCCGCTCTTAATAACAACGATAATTTTCTCGCTTCTTGTGGCGAATCTAAACCCGTTGTTTGAAAACGTTTGCTAAATGAATCGCGAACCGTCGCAATACTAATCACTTCTTCGACTTTTTCTTTGCGGCGAATTTTTTTACCATTCACTATTTTAGTAAATGTTTTTTGCTCAATAAACACAACCGCCATTGGCTGACCAATATTGTCTTTAGTAAAACGCCCCATTTTCTTCGCGCCAATACCATTCAAAGTAATATTAACTGAAGAAGAGCCGTTCTGATCAATACCTGAAGAAGCATCTACAATTTGATCGCCCGTAATAATCACGCGTCTTTTTAATAAAACCGGTGCTTTAGAATCTCGCTCATAATACAAGCTTGATCCAACAGGAATACGACCCGACAAGGCATTCTGTACATCATGCTCAGTATCAACTTTACGATATTCCAGTGTCGCAGTTGTACCTAAAATCTCTTTTGCTTGCGCAGTATCTTGCACACCCGGCAATTGCACAACAATACGGTTATCACCTTGTTGCTGAATAACTGGCTCTGAAACACCGAGTTCATTCACTCGGTTACGTAAGGTTGTAATATTTTGCGCTAATGCAAATTTCTTAATCGATTTAACTTCCGCTTCTGAAATCGTTAAAAACAACTGCAAATCGTCATCTTCAGTTTTTAAGTCTAACTTACGAAAATCTTTATCCATTAATTCGATAGTCGCTTGCTTATCCGCTGCATTTCTTAAAACAACTTTTATCGCGCCCTTATCATAAGCAACTGACTTATATCTAATTTTAGCCGTACGCAAGGCTAAACGAACATCATTATTGTAACGCTCATCCGCTTGCTTTAACGCAGCAACCATATCCACTTCTAATAAAAAGTGCACCCCACCGCGTAAATCCAACCCTAAATACATAGGATTTGCACCCAACTCACGCAACCATGATGGCGTAGCCGGCGCTAGATTTAAAGCAACCGTATATTTATTGCCCATACTGTCACGCAATAAATCAGCTGCACGCATTTGCTCGCTGGTATTATTGAAGCGAACTAAAATTTGCTTAGCTTTTAATTCCATCGCCTTGACGGGAATAGCGGCTTTATCCAAACTATTTTCGATTTTACCTAGCTGTACTTCTGACATATCAGTGCCATCAGTAATCGAAATTTGTACTGAAGGGTCTTCACCAAATAAGTTAGGTAATGAAAACAGAATGCCTAAAACTAAGACAATAATAATTAATATGTTTTTCCAAAGCGGGAAATGATTTTGCATGATTCGTCCATCAACATCGATCAATACCTAATGCTTCTGCATTAGCTTTTTATAATTATGTAAAGCAGACAGGCGAGCTAAGTAAATTTTCTTGTAAGAAATTTCTTAGCTCGCCTGTGCCCTAAACCTAGGGTAGATTTAACTTTAGGTAAAAGTTAAGATTTTGCTTTTTTCTGCTGTACTTTATAGGTTCCTTTAGGCATAACACTTGCTACTTGATGACGCTGAATCTGAAGTACAACACCGTTAGCCACTTCAGCTTGCACGAAGTTCTCATCAAGGCTAATTACTTTACCCAAAATCCCACCATTAGTAACGATCTCAGCACCCGCTGTCATTTCTTCAATCATGCCTTTATGTTCTTTAGTTCGCTTCTGTTGCGGTCTTAAAAAAAGAAAATAAAAGAATACTAAAATCCCTATTGGGAATAGCATGCCTTCCCATCCTGGCTGTTGAATCTCTGGAGCAGCCATTGGTGCTGCTACTGCTGTTTGTGCCGCAGCTTCTGCAGCCACTTCTGCTACTGCATCCGAAATAAAAAAACTCATACTTTCCTCTTGTAATTCTTATTTTTACGAAAAAATTTTCCCATTATGGCATATTTGGAACAACTTTGCCTCGCAGTTCATAGAATCGACTAATAAATTGAGAAAATGCTTTATTTTCAATCGATTCCCTAATCTCTGCCATCAAACTAAGGTAATAATGTAAATTATGAATGGTATTCAATCGCGCACCTAAGATTTCATGACATTTATCTAAATGGCGCAAATAAGCACGCGAATAATTTTTGCAAGTATAACAATCACAATCTTCATCTAATGGCTTAGTATCTAAACGATATTGACTATTACGTATTTTAATTACACCTGTTTTAGTAAAAATATGTCCATTTCGTGCATTCCTTGTTGGCATCACACAATCAAACATATCAACACCACGGCGCACCGCCTCCACTAAATCTTCCGGCGTCCCCACACCCATTAAATAACGCGGTTTATCTGTCGGTAAGTGTGGGTGCACCGCATCAAGTGTCGACATCATTTCATCCTTAGGCTCACCAACCGATAAACCGCCTATTGCATAACCATCAAAGCCGATATCAATTAAACCTTCTATCGATTCCTTTCTAAGCTGCTCATACATACCACCCTGCACAATACCAAATAGCGCAGAAGGGTTATCACCATGCGCCTCTTTACTACGCTTAGCCCAGCGTAGTGATAAGCGCATCGAATCGGCCGCTTCTTGTACGGTTGCTGGATACGGTGTACATTCATCAAAAATCATAACAATATCAGAACCCAAATCACGCTGTACTTGCATTGATTCTTCTGGCCCCATAAAGATTTTACTGCCATCAATAGGTGATTTAAACGTAACGCCTTTTTCGGTAATTTTGCGCAATTCGCCCAAACTAAACACCTGAAAGCCTCCAGAATCTGTCAGTATCGGCCCTTGCCACTGCATAAAATCATGCAAATCGCCGTGTGCTTTAATGACTTCCATTCCAGGACGCAACATTAAATGAAAGGTATTACCCAATATTACCTGCGCACCAATATCGGTTAGCTCATCAGGGGTTACTGACTTTACTGAACCATAAGTACCTACCGGCATAAAAATAGGCGTTTGAATAACACCTCTATCAAAGGTTAATTGTCCACGCCTTGCGTGTCCGTCCGTCGTTTTTAAATCAAATTGCATGTATTTTTATCTATTTTTAATATTACTGTGAAACCAACTGGTAGTTTAATTCATTTTCCTTGGTTGACGGCCGCTTTAACAAAACGCGTTGCAAATCAATGGCATCCTCCAAATCGAGTTTTTGTCCTGCATAATCTAACTCAAACACATGCCGACCCCGCCCAACTTTCAGCCATTTTACCGCATTAACTTTAGGCAGTTTTCTCAAATACGCTTGAATATTACTTTCTGCTGTCATGCCTTTAATTCCGGAAACATTTAAAACCATTCGGCCTTGTTGCTGTTGCTCTACTTTAATTGCATGAAAAGTAGCCAACTCTTTATAAACACCTTGCATTGCCGTAGTCAGCGTTTGCTCTAATTGATTACAAGGCAATGACCACTGCTTTACTTTGCCATTAAAATGCAAGGTCCACTCTGAGTGCCAACAATTGCGTTTATTAATCACTGATCCCGATAAAATAGCAGTAACCCCATAACGTTGCGAAGCTTGCAAAACTTTATCAGAATAAGCACCCAATATATCGTCAACCACTAAACCATGCTTATCCTCTAAATCCATCAGCGGCAACATCAGCGGTAGTCCTTTTTTCTTAGCAACAGCTTGCAAGCTGCTATATATTTCAAAATCCTCTTTTATATTAAGTAGGGCTTTAGAGTTAAATTTATCCACCACCAACCAAACTAAAACCTCATCACGCACTTCGTTCCAAATGGCTAGATTGCTATTACGCAAAACCGCCATTAAGGCATCCTCATTGAATAATACACGCATAACCCGCGCAGGTTTTTTATTGCGCTGATCAGCATTTAGCGCATACTGAACCTGCTGCACATAAAATGCTGGATTATTTAACACGGATTTAATTGTGGCGTTCTGCAGTAGACCATCCCCCACTGCTACACGGCTAATGACCAAAGTTAACGCCTCTTTTAGCGCACTTTCTTTATCTGCTTCCGATAAGCTTTGCGTTATAACTTCTGCCTCAAATAATCCTTTCACCTCAACCGCATAAACCGCTTGCGCAGAAAAAAGCAGGCAAATCATCAAAATCCGACTAAGCAATTTCATATCCTTAATTATGTCTTGTACAATACTGCTAACTATAATTTAAATCGATCCATAAGAGAATACTCGTGAGCGAACAAAATCAAGAGAGTTTAAGCTACAAAAGTGCAGGTGTTGATATAGAGGCAGGAAACAGCCTTATTGAGCGCATTAAACCCATTGCCGCAAGAACTAAAATTCCTGGCGTGATGTCTGGTCTGGGAGGGTTTGGCTCTATGTTTGAACTTCCTTTGGATCGTTACAAACAGCCTATCTTAGTTTCCGGTACTGATGGTGTGGGTACAAAATTAAAATTAGCGTTTGATTTAAATAAACATGACACCATCGGTATCGACCTCGTTGGCATGTGCGTAAACGACATTATTGTACAAGGTGCCGAGTCTTTATTTTTCTTAGACTATTTTGCGACTGGCAAATTGGATGTTGATACAGCCGAACAAGTGATTTCAGGGATTGGTAAAGGCTGCGAATTAGCGGGTGCTGCGCTAGTTGGTGGAGAAACCGCCGAAATGCCAGGCATGTATGCTGACGGTGAATATGACCTTGCTGGCTTTTGTGTCGGTATCGTAGAAAAAGAAGCCATTATTGATGGCAGCAAAGTTGCGGCGGGCAATAAGCTTATCGCTATCGCGTCTTCTGGCCCACACTCTAACGGCTATTCACTAATTCGTAAGATTATTGAACGCAGCAATATTCCTCTAACCACTGATTTAGACGGTAAGCCACTCGCTGATCACCTGCTAGAGCCTACACGCATCTACGTTAAAAACTTACTAGAATTGGCGAGTAAAATCTCAGTCCATGCGATGGCTCATATCACTGGCGGCGGTATTACCGAAAATGTTCCACGCGTATTGCCTGAAGGTTTAAGTGCTGAAGTCGATTTAAACGCATGGCAACTTCCTGCGATTTTTCAATGGCTACAAGAACAAGGTAATGTGACGCAAGATAATATGCTAATTACCTTTAACTGCGGTATCGGCATGATTGTTTGTGTTGCTGAAGAAGATGAAGCTGCGACACTCGCTTTATTAAATGATTTAGGCGAGCAAGCCTTTGCTTTAGGAAAAATCATTGAAACACCTGGAAGCACTCAGGTAAATTATATAAACGCGTAAATGCTGGCTGTATCTACTTGAAGATGCAGAAATCTCACTCACCGTCGCTCCCGCATGCTTTTAGCGGGAGCGACGGCTGAAAAAGTTGCCGATTGAATGATTATGGCGATATATTCCACCTAACTCACACTTTGATTATTATATGAATAAATTACTTGGATTATGTTTCACATTAACATTAGCCGTCAGCTTGTCGCTAGCGGGAATATCAGATGCTGAAGCGAAACGCTTTGGCGGTGCTCGCTCGTTTGGTAGCAAATCTTCTTTCAGCAAGCCCTACTCGCGTAAAGCAACGTCTCCAACCAAAACAGCAAGCCAGAAAAAAGCAACTCAACAAAACCAAACAGCGCGTCAATCTATGTCACGTCGCGGTGGCTTTATGGGTATGTTAGGTGGTTTGGCACTCGGTGGTTTATTAGGCTCACTGTTTTTCGGTGGCGCTTTTGAAAACTTCAATTTCATGGATATTTTGATATTTGGTGGAATTGCCTATTTATTGTTTAAATTATTTGCAGCCAAAGCGAACAGCCAATCACCACGTCCTGTTTCTACGCAGCAAAGTCAAACTAGCCGCACCAAAAAAGATCCACTTAGCAGCAGAAGCTATCAGCGAAATGACGAACCCAGCGCTAGTAGCAATGCTGGATTTAATACTGACATTTTTTCCAAAAAAAGCGGTGATAGCAAGTTCACACCCTCAGCAGTGAATAACCAAGAAGACTTCGTCCAGGACGCTTTAGTTTTACCTAAAGACTTTGATGAAGCGGCTTTTTTAGACGGTGCAAAAGGTGCTTATAAAATGCTGCAATCTGCATGGGATAGCAAAGATTTATCAGCAATTCGCGGCTTATCAACAGATAAAGTTTTCGCTGAGATTCAAACGCAACTGCAAGCCTCAGACGAAGACAACAAAACAGAAATTCTCAATATAGAAGCCGAGTTACTTGAGTTTCGTGAATTAAGCAACGAACTGGAAGCAACGGTTATTTTTGATAGCTTATTACGTGAAGAAGCGAATGCAACTGCCACTCAAGTACGCGAAGTTTGGACGTTTATTAAACCTAAAAACAGCTTACAAGCTAAATGGTATTTAGATGGCTTACAGCAGCTAGAAGATTAAATCATACGGGAGGGCCATTCAGCCCTCCTTTTACAAACCCCTCATCACACTACCTGCACTAACTCTGTGCACGCTCAAAAAAACAGAGAGTCTGTATAAAACTTTATGCAACTGCTTATCATTAATTAATCTATCAATAAATTACATTTTCTAACTTGTTAAAGCTCATTTTTTATATCAATCATTAGCATTCTTTCTTTATCCAAATAAAGTGATAAAGTTTTACATAATAAGCCACTATCAAAATCAAGATAACTCTCTGAAACAACAATTTCATTCTCTATCCCACACTGTTTTAAAGCAATAATTTGATAAAAATAAGAACGCCAAGACCAGTTATAGCCCTTTTTTGTTGCATCACAAAACCAATGCTCATCTCTAAAGTTAAAATCAGGAGAAATTTGCTCGCCGTGCGAATTGCATAAATAGAATTTCAAAACCCCCTGTCCTTCAAGACCCCAAGCCGCTAGCTCGTTTAAATTGAAATCATTTTGCAACGCCTCTTTTAACCGGTAAGCTAATTTTTTGACCTCTTGAAACTGTAAGGTCTTTTTCTTCTCATCTTCCAGCTTCCGAGCAAAAAATTTCGTGCGTAATGATGCTATATGCTGCTGGTAAGTATCTATCTCAATAAATTTTTCTTCTGCAGCCGAAAACAAAAAACCCTGCATATACTGCGCGCCACAACTAAGGCCAAATAAAAATTCACGCATATTTTCTACGCCTTCACAAATTATCTTGGCACCCGAACGCTTACCAAAGCGTGTTAACAATTTAACCGCTTCACTCGCCGCCCCACCTTTAGCCGCCATTTTAAACAAGCGCATATCAATTTTTATAATATCGGGATTCAATGCAATGACACGGTCTAATTGAGAATAACCTGCACCATAATCATCAATCGCTACTTTCAATCCATTTTCTCTATACTTATTAACCACCTGCTTTAACTTATCAATATCTGCTGCCGCTTCAGTAATCTCAATAATGATACGACTTCTATCAATATTTAATTTATCCAACATCTCTAACGTTGGCAGACTATTCGTATTAGTCAAATAATCAATCCATGCAGCTGATATATTAATTGTTAAATACGTTGTTGTATCTTCTAATTCCGAAAATTTTTGTAAGGCCATCCACCTTACTTTTCTATCCAACTCTCTCAAATCTTCATCAGAGTATGCTGTTGATGAAAAAATATCGCCTGCAGAAATCACCTTTCCCTGCTCATCATATTGCCTAGCTAAAGCCTCATAACCAACAATATTGCCATTAGCAACACCAATAATAGGTTGGAAATAAGGAAAAATAGCGATTTCTTTTTGTGTCATGTTGTATATATTAAATTAAGGTTAATGTATCGCTCATTATTTCCATTTTTAGAAAACGTCAGAAAAACAATCCACAGTCTATAAAAATGAAACTTATCGAGCTTTAGAAATCATTAGAGCAGGTTCTATGCCATATACAACTAACCTCCAATTAAAATTTATTATGTGCGCTTTATCAAATTTTCATCACCCAGATTAACCCTAATAAAATAAACCATATTACTTTTTGGTGCACCGCCCTCCTTTTTGCTCTATTTTGAAGCATGCACTTAAATATAAAATAACTACCAATTTTAAGAAAAATACACACATAATTAACATAACAAACTGATATATAAAAACAAACAGAGAATAGACTATAAATTATTTAATTTGGCACACATAGTGCTTTATCTATAACAGCAAGACTCCAACGGCGGAGTTTTAAACTATTTAAAGGCTCAATGTTGAGCCTGACAGACAAAGACGTCTACAAACTGAATACACCATTTCCCCAAAGGTGTGTATTTATGTTTGTAGGCGTTTTTTTTTGCTCAAAATTTATTGTTTACTAATAAAAATAGGAATTAAAGATGACCACTAAATTTCCATTAAAAAAACTAGCAGCAGCGCTAGGTATTGCATTAACAACAGCAACACTTAGTTTTAGCGGTACGGCGAACGCAGTTGAAAATCTTGAAAAAGAAGAATTAAAATTCGGTTTTATCAAACTGACAGATATGGCACCTTTAGCGATTGCTTACGAAAAAGGCTACTTTGAAGATGAAGGCCTTTATGTAAAGGTTGAAGCACAAGCAAACTGGAAAGTTTTATTAGACCGCGTTATTAATGGTGAGCTAGATGGTGCACATATGCTAGCCGGACAACCGCTAGGTGCAACTATTGGTTTTGGTACTAAAGCAGATATCGTCACCGCCTTTAGCATGGATTTAAATGGTAATGCGATTACTGTTTCTAATGATATATGGAAGCAAATGAAAGCCCATGTGCCGATGATGGCAGATGGCAAACCTGTACATCCGATTAAAGCAGATTCATTAAAACCGGTCGTAGAGAAATATAAAGCAGCTGGTAAACCCTTCAACATGGGCATGGTATTCCCTGTATCAACGCATAACTACGAACTACGTTACTGGCTTGCTGCAGGCGGTATAAAACCTGGATACTACGCACCCCCTCAAGATACTAGCGGACAAATTGATGCTGACGCACTATTATCAGTCACGCCGCCGCCACAAATGCCCGCAACAATGGAAGCCGGCACAATTTATGGCTACTGTGTTGGTGAACCATGGAATCAACAAGCCGTATTTAAAGGCATCGGTGTCCCTGTTGTCACTGATTACGAAATCTGGAAAGACAACCCAGAAAAAGTATTTGGTGTAAGCAAAAGCTGGGCTGAAAAATATCCAAACACGCATATTGCTGTCGTCAAAGCTTTGATTCGCTCAGCAATCTGGTTAGATGCTGAAAATAACAAAAATCGCCCAGAAGCTGTAAAAATCTTATCCGAAAGTAAGTATGTGGGTGCAGATTATGATGTGATTGCAAACAGCATGACCGGTACTTTTGAATATGAAAAAGGCGATAAACGTCCTATGCCTGATTTCAATACTTTCTTCAGAAACAACGCAACTTACCCTTATTACAGTGATGCCATTTGGTATTTAACGCAAATGCGTCGTTGGGGACAAATCAATGAACCTAAAACAGATGCATGGTTCATGGAAATTGCTAAAAAAGTTTACCGCCCAGATATCTATATGAAAGCAGCGAACGAGCTAATTGCTGAAGGTAAAGCAAAAGCAACTGATTTCCCTGGATCAGCTGAAACCGGTTTTAAAGCACCACAAAAACACTTTATCGACAATATTGTTTATGACGGTACAGCGCCTAATGCTTATTTAGAAAAATTCACTATTGGTCTAAAAGGTAAGCAAGTCGTTACCAACGGAAAAATAGTGGACTAAATCATTCATTCCTCCAAGCAGTGCACCCTGTGATATGGATATCATTTTTTACAAGGACGTAAACTTTTTACCTTTAAATGACAATTGTTTATTTATGCAACGCCGCAAAATAGGTGTCTAACCATGACCAATCAACTTATAAAATTTTTTAATATTACAGGCCTTACTTGGTTTGTCCCTTTTGTCAAAATGGCTGCGGGTGAAAATCCGTCTCAGCAAATAAAACAACTCTGGCTAATTATGGGCGTGCCTATTTTAGCTTTTGCTATTTTCCTTGGATTATGGGGAGCCTCTGCCTCTAAAATTCAAACGAGCTTGGGTGCAATTCCAGGCCCTTCTGCTGTATGGCATGAAGTACAAGGATTAGTCTCCGATCATAAAGAAGAGCGTTTGAAGGAAGCGGCTTTCATACAGCGCCAAGAAGTTAGAAATGCAAAAAAATTAGCAAAAAATCCTGATGCTAAAGTAAAGATACGCGCTTATACCGGTAAAGCGACTTATTTAGACCAAATTATTACCAGTTTATACACCGTATTTGCTGGCTTTGTGATTGCGACTTTAATTGCCGTTCCTTTAGGAATTGTCTGTGGCATGAGCCCATTGTTTAACACCGCCATTAATCCAATCATACAAATATTTAAACCGGTATCCCCCTTAGCATGGTTACCGATTGTTACCTTAGTTGTCAGCGCCCTGTATGTAACAACGGATGATTCATGGTTTGAAAAAGCTTTTTTAACCTCAGCTATTACAGTAACTTTATGCTCTTTATGGCCGACATTAATTAATACCGCCGTTGGTGTTGCGTCTATAGATAAAGATTTAGTTAACGTAGGTAAAGTATTGCGCCTTAACTGGAGCACTCAAATTCAAAAAATAATTCTCCCTTCTGCCCTGCCTTATATCTTTACAGGGATGCGCTTATCGTTAGGCGTAGGTTGGATGGTATTAATTGCCGCAGAAATGCTTGCACAAAACCCAGGTTTAGGTAAATTTGTCTGGGATGAGTTCCAAAATGGAAGTGCACATTCCTTAGGAAGGATCATGGTTGCCGTGTTTACTATTGGAATTATTGGATTTGCTTTAGATAGAATCATGCATTCCTTACAGAATATATTTTCTTTCGATAGCAACCTTTAAGCGGAGATAATTATGTCAGCAATTCAAAAAGAAGTTACCACAGAATTAGCTTCAAATGATCCATCCACTCCCTTATTAGAATTAAAAAATGTCTGTAAATCCTATGGTGAAGGGAAAAATAAGACCTCAATTTTAAAAAACATTAACCTAAATGTTAGTAATGGTGAGTTTATTGCCATTGTTGGCTTCTCAGGCAGTGGCAAAACCACCTTAATATCCGCTATTGCAGGCCTTATACAAGCAAGCTCGGGTGACTTACTCAAACAAGGAGAATCCATTACCGCACCTGGCCCAGATAGAGGCGTTGTATTTCAAAATTATTCACTCATGCCGTGGTTAACGGTTTTTGAAAATGTGTCACTCGCGGTTGATGAAATTTTCAAAGACTGGACGACCGAACAACGTCGTGAGCACACTAAACGGTATATTAAAATGGTAAGCCTTGGGCATGCTATGGATAAAAAACCGCATGAATTATCTGGCGGTATGCGTCAACGCGTTAATGTTGCCCGTGCACTGGCGGCTAACCCAGATATATTGTTATTAGATGAACCTTTAAGTGCTTTAGATGCATTGACTAGAGGTAATCTTCAAGATGAAATTTTGAGTATTTGGGAAAAAGAAAAGAAAACCGTTATTTTAATTACCAATGATGTTGATGAAGCCATTTATATGGCAGATCGGGTTATTCCATTAAACCCCGGTCCTGATGCAACACTAGGCCCTGATTTTCATATTAATATCGAGCGCCCAAGAGATAGAACTGCTTTAAACCATAATGAAGAGTTCAAACGCCTACGTAGTGAGATTACAAAATATCTTATGGACATTGGTATGGAACAATCAAATCAGGCAGACGATAAAACCAACCTTCCTGACGTTCGCCCTAATACCAGTAACGACTGGAGCAACGA
Organism: uncultured bacterium; assembly: GCA_965366065.1. Lineage (GTDB taxonomy): Bacteria > Pseudomonadota > Gammaproteobacteria > Methylococcales > Methylomonadaceae > Methyloprofundus. Next base: position 45,831 of record CBDUDV010000025.1, read on the forward strand.
TACTTCTGCGCTAAAGCCCGCCACTAATGATAACGGCAAACCTAAATATCTAGAGTTCTCAAAACTATCAAAGATATACCCTACACCTGATGGCAATAGCAGCGTTAAAGTAGTTGATGGCTTTGAGCTTAATGTAAAAAAAGGTGAGTTCATTTCCATTATCGGTCACTCAGGCTGTGGAAAGTCTACCGTACTCTCTATGACCGCCGGACTAAACGAAGTATCAGAAGGCGGTATTATTCTTGATAATAAAGAAGTCTCTGGCGCAGGACCTGACCGTGGTGTTGTCTTTCAAGCACCCAGCCTTGTATATTAAACATCTCTATTAAAGGCAGGATTATTTAACCCGAAAAGTTTATAGTAATAACTGATTTTCTGGGGAAGCCGGCCCAGCCTTAAGCCTTGAGCTTGTACGTAGATTGGCTCCCCACCCTCGTCATCCATGCCGTGGAGTATCTGAGACCTGTAAAGCTAAGCTTTCTGAGTCTGCA
>CBDUDV010000026.1:0-44990 GCA_965366065.1 uncultured bacterium
CTGTATCCAGCGTCAAGAAAATGAGGTAAAAAACAGCCAATATGCGTAAATTAAGGAAATATTTAGGCTGTTTTACTAAAATTAGGAGCTATGTGTGTTTTTTAATTTTAAAAGGCTAAAAATTTTTACCTAGGGACTCTCAGGGGCGGTATTCATTTGGATACTTTCACAGTCTCTTTAGCCTTCACGTAAAGCAGACTAAAGTCTGTGCCCCACTCTTGATAGGCTTAACTTAATGAGAATTTAAGTAAGCTTGCGTAACATCAGCTAGCTAGGTAGATACTTATGATGCAAATATTGATTACTCTGTTAATGTCAGGGCTGTTTTATAGTGGCACTTTGAGCGCTGACTCCACTGTCCCTCGCTTAGCACCGGGTTACAGCAAACTAGGTTTTAACGCACCCGAAGTCGCTAGCTATGAATTGCCGGTGATTAACCATGCTACTGATGGAGTCGTGTTAAATACTGCCAGTCAGCCGGTTAATTTATATGAGCTAATGGGCGATAAGATTGTACTGTTGAGTTTTATCTATTCAACTTGCAGTGATGTGAATGGCTGTCCGCTGGCAACGATGGTATTTCATAAAATCAAACAGCGTTTGATGAAAGAACCTGAACTAGCAGGAAAGTTACGTTTACTGACCTTAAGTTTTAATCCTGAACAAGATACACCTGAAGCGATGCGCAAATATGGGCAGAGTTTTATCAGTGATAAAGTCGACTGGCAGTTTTTAACCACACAATCCGAGCAACAATTACAACCGATATTAGACCAATATCAGCAAAGTATTCAGAAAGTGTACGATGAAAAAGGCGAATTCACAGGGACGTTTTCACATATTTTGCGCGTTTATTTAATAGATACTAATAAACAGATACGCAATATTTACAGCGTCGATTTTTTACATGCGGATACGCTGATTAATGATGTAAAAACTTTACTAAGTACTGTGCCCCCGCTCCCCTCTTCAGTCGTTAATAAAAAGAGTGCTTTATTTCAAGCAGGCGATAATAAACAACACTATGCTCAGCAAGATTACCAAACACAATCAGTTTCCTTAAATCAGCGCCTAGGAAAACCGGCTGATTTATATGCCAATACACAACAAGTTCCTCTAGGCCTTCCAGCGTTAGTTGCGCCGAATAATAATCCCATAACAGCGGCTAAAATAGCCTTAGGTAAAAAGCTATTTTATGATCGACGCTTATCATTAAATAACACCTTTTCCTGCGCCATGTGTCATATACCTGAGCAGGGTTTTAGCAGTCATGAAATGGCGACTGCTGTTGGTATAGAAGGCCGTAGTGTCGGTCGTAACAGTCCAACACTTTATAATGTGGCATATGCTAAATTGCTGTTTCATGATGGCCGAGAAAACAGTTTAGAGCAACAAGTCTGGGCACCTTTACTGGCACATAATGAAATGGCTAACCCATCTATTGGCTATGTGATTGATAAAATAAAATCATTGCCTGATTATGCAGGGTTATTTGAACAAAATTTTGCTACCGCACCCGACATGCTGAATGTAGGTCAAGCCATTGCCAGTTATGAACGCAGTTTGAACTCAGCTAACTCACCTTTTGATCGCTGGTTTTTTGGCAAACAAGCCGATGCAGTGAGTGATGATGTTAAACGCGGTTATCAATTATTTTCAGGCAAAGCAGGCTGTAGTGCCTGTCATAATATTGATAAAAATGCCGCCTTATTCACCGATCATCAATTACATAACACAGGGATAGGCTACCGTGAATCGATGCAGACAGCCCCTGAAACACAAAAAGTACAAGTGGCTCCAGGTGTTTTTATAGAAGTAGAGACACACAAATTTTCCAGCGTGTCAGCAACGAAAACCAATGACTTAGGTCGCTATGCAATAACTCAAAATCCAGATGATAGATGGAAATATAAAACACCGAGTTTACGTAATATCGCTTTAACCGCACCTTATATGCACAATGGTTCTTTATCAAGTTTAGAGGAAGTAATTCGGTTTTATAATCAGGGGGGTGTAGACAATGAAAACTTAGACTCGCTCATTAAACCGTTAAATTTAACTGAAAGAGAGCTTAATGATTTAGCCGAATTTCTGCAAGCACTCACCGGCAGTAATGTGCCAACGTTAGTTTCAGATGCTTACGCAGCACCTATAGGGAATTAGCTATAGTACGTGTTCTAAAAGTAGAGTTAATTGGATCAGGACAATAGCTTGTTACACCCTTTGGTACTAATTATTTTTGACATGTATACGCTAGTTACGTATAGCTTTTCAGGATGAGAGGAATATTTGTCGAATCAAGTTTGTTTGAAAAGTATAGGAATAATTACTTATCTAATGAACAATATAGAGAGTTACAGAATTAATTATTATCGAACCCTATTAAAGGAGATGTAATTCAATCTACTGGTGGGTTACGGAAAATTCGAGTCGCTTCAAAAAGTAAAGGTAAACAAGGAGGTGCGAGAGTAATTTATTTTTATTTACCTAATTTTAAGCGTTTTTACCTACTAACAATCTACGCAAAAAATGAAGTCACAGATTTAACCTCACATGAAAAAAAGCAACTTAAATTATTTGTAGAGGATTGGGTTAATGAGCAATCGTAGTTTATTTTCAGAGTTATCTTTATCACTATCTGAGGCAAAAGAGCATTCAGAAGGTAAGCTAACTTTAAAAACAGTTAAAATTGAAAGTACGGATAATTTTATTATTTTGCCGAATGAAATAATAAATATCCGTAAGAAATTTAATATGTCGCGAGGAGTGTTTGCAAAGTATTTACACACCTCCTCAAGAACTTTAGAAAACTGGGAACAAGGTAGAAGCTGTCCAAATGGGCAAGCAATTACACTTTTACGATTAGTAGAAAGTCACCCTGAAACGCTGTCACAAATAGCAGCACTTTAAGAATAAGTTGTAACAAAAAAATCAAGCGGACGGATAAAAGCGTCATGTTTTATCAGGGTTTATCGGCTATTAACGAAACTAAAGCGAACGACTTAGGACGTTATGAGATCACTCAAGATCCTCCAGTATAAAACTCCTAGTTTACGTAATATCGCTTTAACCGCACCTTAATATACACAATGGTTCTTTATCGAGTTTAGAGGAAGTAATTCGGTTTTATAATCAAGGTGGTGTGGACAATGAAAATTTAGACTCGCTCATTAAACCGTTAAATTTAACTGAAAAAGAGATTAATGATTTAGCCGAATTTCTGCAAGCACTCACCGGCAGTAATGTGCCAGAGTTAGTTTCAGATGCTTATGCAGCACCTATAGGGAATTAACTAAGTACGCGTTCTAAAAATGGCAAAAACACCTAAAAAGTAGAATATGGAAAATTATAATTCTGTTGCAAAACAGGCTAAAACCAAAGACAAAGGTTGTTGGGAGTTTTAGCATTGCATGTTGTTCAGGTCCTGTTATCTAGTTTAGTATTACAAGGCTAACGGCCCTTCTCTTGTTAATTTTTATGGATTGGCGTAGAGTTAGTCGGATCGAGACAATAACTTGTTAGCAATCGAAAAAGGAGTATTGAGTGTTATTGAAAACTGATGAAATAATAATTGTTGAAGATGATCCATTTCGAAATGATGATCTTAATCGTAAAGAAAGTGGAGATGTATTAACTGAATTTGTTTTGTCAGCAAATGATTCACTTGTGGTTTGCATTGATGCTCCTTGGGGGCAAGGAAAAACAACCTTTCTTAGAATGTGGGAGCAGGAGCTAAAGAATAATAATATTCCCACCATTTATTTTAATGCTTGGGAAAGTGATTTTTCTGATGATGCCCTCGTATGTTTAATTGGAGAAATCAGTACATCAATAAAAGAACTTTCAAAAACAGGTGATGAATCTAAAGCGAGGGAGTATCTAGACAAAACGAAGAGTTTTGGAATAACACTTCTAAAGCGTACTATTCCTGTTACTGCAAAAATTGCAACGGCTGGGGCACTGGATCTTGATAAGGTGACTGAGCAGGCTCTTGCTGGTTTTGCTGAATCTATTGCAAAAGAGCAACTAGAAAAATACGAAGATTCAAAAAATGCAATCAAGTCTTTTAGGGAAGCAATATCTAACCTAGCTGCTAGTATTACTGACCCAGAAGACCCCAAACCATTAATTTTTATCATCGATGAGCTTGATCGGTGCAGACCAAATTATTCAATTGAAATACTGGAAAAAGCGAAGCATTTCTTTAATGTTGAGAATATTATTTTTATACTTGGGGCAGATAAACAGCAATTAGGTTCATCTATTAAAGCTATCTATGGAGAAGGTCTTAACGTAAATGGCTATTTAAGACGGTTTATAGATTTTGATTATGTTTTACCTCCTCCTGACAAAGGACTGTTTGTAAAAGCGTTATTTAAAAAATTCTCTTTTAATGAGTATTTTGCCAATAAAAATGCAAGCGGGGTTCAATATGAAGGGGAGCAGTCTTTATCTATGTTTTCAGAGTTGTTTGAACTTTATAATCTAACACTAAGAGAACAAGAACATTGTTGTGCACTATTTAGTTTATCAATAAGAACAACACCAGAAAACTATAAGCTATTCCCACTATTTCTTTGCTTTCTTATCGTTATAAAAATTAAAGACCCAGAATTATATAAAGACTTAATTACTGATAAAATAAATTCGAGTGACTTATTAAATAAATTTAAAGATATTCCTGGTGCAGCTGATCTTTTATCAAATAATTATGGCATTGCACTTGAAGCTTATATTATTACATGTAAATCAGATCGTTATGAACATGGTGATATTTCTAGTCAGTACCAAGAGATTAAAGATTCAGAATCTGCAAATGAAGAAGACAAGGAACGTGCGGATAGGATTCTAAAAATAATAGATAACTTTGATTTTAATGGTGGAATTGGGTCACTAGGGTATCTTTTAAAGAAGATTGAAATTTCATCTCGCTTTGAGTCGTAATGAAATCATGGTGTGAAATCATGAGAAATCATGGGGCCAGCCAACTTGAAATGGTAATAGAGCATCAAATGATTTGGGCGTTAACTTTCTAAAGGAGTGCTCAATAAATAAAGAGTGTCTTTACTAAAATCTTGTTCATGAGGCCATTCAATTGCACCAAAGGCTACCTTTACTTGTTTAAAATAATTAATATCTTTTAATTCGTTGAATATGCCTTTGTCCAGAAAAGGGCTGGCATCAAATAGTCTAATTTCTTTATTTTCAAAAGTTAGCTTTAAAAGAAATCATGGGGTCAGCCAACTTGAAATGCAACGCTTTTAGGCGCTCAATCTCCAGGCCCAATTAGATGGTTCGATGAAAACAAAATATCATATAAAGACAATCAACAATCAGGTATATAACGCCGCTTCCAGCGGACATAATCGCTAACGCGCCTGTTCCTCTGAGGGCGGTGCTATGCATTTTAGGAGAAGTTTATGCCCATAACGGGTGAATGTTTTTGCGGAGAAGTTAGAAATCATGGGGTCAGCCAGCTTGAAATGATAAAAGCATAAAGATAAATGGTGGGTTATATATATTGGGGGTAATAACCTGCGCTTAATTACATTTATTGAATTTTGAGATAACCGAATGTATGTAAGGCATATTACATCGCATTCTGAATATGATAAATTGTGTAAAAAGTACGCAAAGGAGTCAAAAAATGAACTTCCTAGAAGTAAAAAAACAAGCCAGTACTTTATTTTCTCACGCTGAATTTCTTGTGCATATTAAAAATGAAGAAGAGTACGAAAGAGCGCTATCTTTAATGGATGAGTTAATTGAGGAGTATGCTTTATATAAGCCCCTTATTGATATTTTATCTATCTCAATTGAAAAGTGGGAAAACTCAGCGATAGAATTTTCTGAGTTTAATGGGCAGATAAAAGAAATGGATAGTCGTATTGCTGTATTACGCACATTAATGCAGCAATATGGGCTAAAAACTAATGATTTTAAAAATGAAATTGGTGGGAAAAGTATGGTTTCTATGGTTTTGAGCGGCTCAAGAATGTTATCTCGCCAGCATATTCAGGCGTTACCAACTCGTTTCCATATAAGTCCCGCTATATTTTTTGAAAACGTATAGCAATCAAATCACTTGACGCAAACTAAACGCAGGAGATCTACATAAAGTATCTGTTACCGTCTTTTATGTGTGGATGTCAACGCTCTTTATTGGACTTGAAACACGCCAAGAACCTTGTTATTACTGATCTAAGTGGATTTCTTTGGACTTACTTGGAAGTAATAATGGCGGAGAGTAAGAGATTCGAACTCTTGATACGTTACCGTATACACGCTTTCCAGGCGTGCGCCATCGGCCGCTCGGCCAACTCTCCACAAATAGACTGTCTAACGAGCGTTAAACAGCCGACTATCATAATTCAGGATGTACTTTTTTGCAATTAAGAATTACTCTGCCATTGCTTCCAATTCATCCCAGCGCGCATAGACGTTTTCTAACTCTTGCTCTACATTTCCCAGTTCAGCTAAAACAGTATCAATAACATCTTGTTCTTGTTGATAAAAATTAGTGGCGCTCATTTTACCGGTTATTTCCGACTGGTTTTTTTCCAAATTTTCAATATGCAATGGCAGCTCATCCAGCTCTTTTTGTTCTTTATAACTGCGCTTTTTAGCTTTTGCTACGCTAGCAACTGGCTTTTTTACCGCCGCTTTAGCCTCTTTTTTATCTGCCTTAGCTTGCTCTTTCTTCTTCGCTTGGCTGTAATTTAACCAATCTGAATATCCACCGACGTATTCATTAACTACCCCTTCGCCTTCAAACACAAAAACACTGGTCACGACATTATCTAAAAAGGCACGGTCATGACTAACAACCAGCAAAGTACCGTCATATTCAACCAAACGTTCTTCTAACAGCTCCAATGTTTCCATATCTAAATCATTGGTGGGCTCATCCATAATGATTAGATTCGCTGTTTTGGTAAATAATTTAGCCAGTAATAATCGGTTCTTTTCACCACCTGATAAGGTTTTTACCGGTGAACGCGCACGTGCGGGTAAAAAGAGAAAATCACTTAAATAAGACATAACATGGCGCGGCTGGCCATTGATAATCACATGATCATTACCATCGGCTAAGGTATCTGCCACGCTAATTTCTGGATCCAACTCTTCTCTTAATTGATCAAAATAAGCGACTTGTAATTTTGTGCCTTGTTCGACAACACCTGAATCCGGTGCTAAACCTTCTAATAATAGCTTTAAGAAAGTAGTTTTACCGGTACCATTTGGGCCCACTAAACCAATTTTGTCTCCGCGTTGAATAACGGTAGAGAAATTTTTGACAATCGGGTTGTCAGGGTAGCTAAAGCTGATATCTTTAACACTGACTACTTTTTTACCCGACTGCTCACCACTTTCCACAGCAAGTTTAGTTGTTCCTTGTAGATTGCGACGCTGAGAGCGTTCTTTACGCAATGCCTCTAAGGCACGAACACGGCCTTCATTACGCGTACGTCGTGCTTTAATACCTTGGCGTATCCATACTTCTTCTTCCGCTAGTTTTTTATCAAACAGCGCATTTTGCGTCGATTCTTCTTCTAAAGAGGCTGCTTTTTTAACTAAGTAATCAGCATAATCACCTGGCCAAGAAACTAAATTACCTCTATCTAGGTCAACAATACGTGTCGCTAATTTTTGCAAGAAAGATCGATCATGCGTAATAAATAAAATCGCGCCTTTAAAAGTCACTAATTGCTCTTCTAACCATAGGATACTTTCTAAGTCTAAATGGTTAGTTGGCTCATCTAATAACAGCACTTCAGGTTCGACAACTAAGGCTTTAGCTAATGAAACGCGACGCTTCCACCCACCCGAAAGCCCTTTAATTTTTGTTTCTGGTGGTAGCTGTAATTTACTTAAGGTACTTTCAACGCGTTGCTGAATTTGCCAACCATTATGAGCATCTAACTTATGTTGTAAGTCGCCCATTTCTTTCATGATGGCATCAGTAAAGTCAGTCGCTAAGGTAAGCTCATGATAACGCTTAATCCATTCACCAATTTCGCCTAAGCCACCTGCGACAACATCATAAATTGTTTCTTCATCGGGTAAATGCGGCATTTGCTCTAATACGGCGATGCGTAATTCTGGTTTATACCAAACCTCACCTTCATCAGCACTGATTTGACGCATAACAATTTTCATCAGCGTTGACTTACCTTCGCCATTTCTTCCCAATAAGCCGACACGCTCTCCTTCTTCCAGCTGAAATTCAGCCTTATTAAGTAAAGAATGTGTTCCAAATGCGATGGAGACTTTTTTTAAGCGCAATAATGCCATTTTGTTACCGTTAACCTTGAAGAAAAGCGTCTCAGCTTCCTATTTTATTTTTGCAAAAAAAGAGGAGCTATTGCTCCTCTCTTCTTAATCTAAAAAAACTAGCGACTATTATGCAGTTAGCTTTAAATATTTTTGATATAAGCCATCATGCTCTTCGACTTTATCTGGATCTTTATCTATACAATCTACCGGACATACTTCGATGCACTGAGGGACATCATGATGTCCTACACATTCAGTACATAGTGCTGGGTCAATGATATAAATATCTTCTCCCTGAGAAATCGCACCATTTGGGCATTCTGGTTCACACACATCACAATTTATACATTCATCATCAATCAGTAATGACATTTTTATCCTCTATTAAACTTTTCAATTAAACCATCTTGTACAACTTTTGCCACAAAGCTAGAAACATCGCCTCCTAACCTTGCTATTTCTTTAATCATGCTGGAAGAAATAAATTCATATTGCTCTGCAGGCGTTAAGAATACTGTTTCCAAATCAGGTGATAAGCGACGATTCATTCCTGCTAATTGAAATTCATATTCAAAATCAGAAATAGCTCTTAAGCCGCGTAATATAACACCTGCATTTTGCTGTTTAGCAAAATCAACTAATAAATTATCAAAACCCACAATACGCACATTATCAAAATTAGCCGTCACTTCTTCTAATAGTGCGACGCGCTGTGCTATATCAAATAATGGTGATTTATTGCTATTAACCGCGACAGCCACAATAACTTCGTTATATAGCCTTGCTGCACGGGCAATAATATCAATATGCCCGTTAGTAACGGGATCAAACGTCCCTGGATAAATTGCCGTTATGTCCATTTATTTGCTTATCACACACGCTTTAATAATTTTTAAGAACCGAGCATTATACCTTGCAAAAACCAGCAAAGAAACAGGAGTTTTATTCGGCTAATTTTCTAAGGAAGACCCATTCCGTTTCTGTTGAGGATTCCGTAGAAAAACAATACCCCGACGTATTAAAGGCTTTTAGCTGTTCAGCGTGTTGTATTTTATTTTTAACTGCAAATGCAACCATCAAACCGCGCGCTTTCTTGGCATAAAAACTGATAATTTTATATTTTCCATTCTTGTAATCTTTAAACACTGGCGTAATGATTTTATGTGCTATTTCTTTGGTTTTTACCGCTTTAAAGTATTCATTTGAAGCAAGATTAACCAGTTCTGTTGACTGATTATCAGTCATATCTTGTTTAAGCAATTCGGTTATTTTACTTCCCCAAAATGCATACAAGTTCGCGCCTTTAGCATTTTTAAATTTAGTGCCCATTTCTAAACGATACGCTTGCATACTATCGAACGGGCGCAACAGTCCATATAAACCGGATAATATGCGTAGATTTTTCTGCGCATATTCCAACTCATCTGCTTGAAACTCATCGACTGCAATCCCCTGATAAACATCACCTTTAAACGCGAACAAAGCGGGACAGGCCTCTCTGGCATCCTGAGGCAACCAATCTTGAAAGCGCTGATAATTAAGTTCAGCTAGCTTTTCACTAATCCCCATCAGCTTGCCAATTTCTTCTGGATTCAGGTGTTGTAATTGATTAATTAATTCAACGCTCTCATTTAAAAAGCGAATATCACTAATGGGTAGTGCGGGGTAACTTGCCTGCATATCTAAGGATTTTGCAGGTGAAACAAGCATAAGCATAATAGTTAACCTATCGAGTTGTTAAAGGTATTTCTGGAGACCAGCTTAACCAATCTTTTTTATAATCTTCATATAATTTAAACTGATGCTGATTTTTAACGGTTTCTGCTGAAGATTGCTCCGGTGTTGCAAAAGCAATTCCTCCAACCACAATACTTTCAACTGAATCCGCTCTAATTTCCGCGCCACTAAACAATCCAAAATCAACTTTTAAACCACTCACATTCCAGAATTTAGTGCCTGTTTTTACTAAAGGCGCATATTTTTCAGCAATATAGATATCAATTAAAACCTGCTGTGCATTATCTGATAACCGATAACCCTGCACTTCTCCCACTTTTATTTGTCGGTACATAATGGGGTTAGCTATTTTAATTGAGCCTAATTTTGGTGCTTTTAAAATCACATGCAGGCCCTGTTTAATTTCGGGCAAGTAGAGTTTTCCTTTAAATTGGCTTTGTTTCTTACCTGAACCCGGCTCTATTTCTATGTAATTTCCTTTAATCAAAGTCCCTAAATGCTTACTTTTAAACAAACCTATTTCAGCAGAAACCAACCAAAACTGAGCGCCTTGCCTTGCGAAATTAGTCGCACTATCAAATAATTTAACCGATGCAAAAATTGATTGATTATCCTTAGCTAGGCTCACTTTAGTGATTTCACCCACTTTAATACCTAGATATTTAATCTCCGTGCCTGCATTAATTCCTTGCGCTAAATCAAATTCTATTTGGATATTTTTAATGCTTTCTTTCGCCAAAGTTTCCTCTGAATAAAGCCGATAAAGTCGTCTTTTTTTGTAGATTTGATAACTACGCTGCCCTTCTACATTGGCAAAGCTCATACCGCCATTCAATAAGGCAGACACAGACGCCATATCAACTTTAACACCCGATAAACCGGCTTTAATTTTAATCCCACTATTACGCCAAAAACGTGTTTTACGTGTGATTAGATGCAGGTATTTTTTCTTAACTTCTAAGGTAATTAAAATATTATTTCTCGGACTAAGCGCATAATTTATCACTTCACCTACCGGAATTTTCTTAAAATAAAGTTTAGATCCGACCGTTAATGAGCCCAACTCATCAGCAAGAATTTTTACAAACTGCGTGCCCACCTTATCCGCCTCAAGTACTTCTACTTCAGCTAATGAAAAATCAGCATAGAGTTTAAACTGATCACCATTCCCCGCTATTTCCAGCCTCTCTGCGACTGGCGTATAAAAAGCAATGCCCCCCGCAATTAATGCGGCTAGTGATTCGGTATGTATTGAAAAATCACTCAGCCCGACTTTTACTGATAAGCCACTCGCATTCCAAAATCGTGAAGATTTTTTTACTAAATGCGTATATTGCTCTTCAATACGAACTTTGATTTTTACCTCTTTATCTAAGGCTAATAACTCATAATCCAACACTTCGCCCACAGGAATTTCACGGAAGTAGATTTTTGATCCGCGAGAAATCGAACCTAAATGATCAACTAAAATATCTATATATAAGCTTTTTCCGTCATTTAATACGATAGGTGGACGTGTCAGGGCGATAAACTCTCTTTGTGCTTCGCCTAAGCCAGGATTCATTGCTATATACGACCCTGAAACCAGCGTATCTAAACCGGTAATTTCGGTGAGTGAAACAGAGGGCTTTACCAGCCAAAATCCCGTTGTTTTGCGCAAGCCATCAACAACCGAAGGCATCACTTCTGCTATCACTTTAATTTGCTTAAAGTTCTTCGTCATTTGCACCGATTTTACATGACCAATGCGCACCCCTTTATACATAAGTAAGGTTTTACCTGCATGAATTCCAGCAGCATCTTCAAAAACCATGCTTATCTGTATACCTTTTTCTTGCACGTTATTAAATACAATCCAACCTGCCATCAAAGCACCGACTAAAGGTAATAACCAAATACCTGAGAGCCAATGTTTTTTAACAATATTTACTTTAGTGACTGTCATGCAGTGAATCCCAAATGAGCCTTGAATCTAAACTTAATGCCGCCAGCATGGTTAAGATAACAACAATTTCAAACAATAATGCAGCGGGCTCTAAATTAACCGACGCAACATTTCCAAATTTAACCATGCCTAATAAAATACTAATCACAAAAATATCTAGCATAGACCAACGCCCTATAAACTCCACCATACGATACATTTTGCAACGAAATAAGTGATTGCTAGTTTTCTTAAATTGTATCGCTAACAAAATATAAGCCAATGCCAGCATTTTTAATAAGGGCACTACAACACTGGCGATAAAGACAATCGCAGCAATCGGTGCCATGCCTATATTATATAAATTAATAATGCCTGACATAATGGTATCTGTTCTTAACACCCACATTTTATTGAGTGTCATGATAGGCAAAATATTAGCCGGAATATACAGAAAAAAACCACTCAGTAATAAAGCCCAGCTCCATCGCAAACTATGCGGAATTCGTGAATAAACTTTGCTATGACAGCGCGGGCAATAATCAAACACCTGATCGCCCTGCTCGATTAGCTTATGGCAATGCCGACAACTCAGATAACCTTGTTCCAGTGCCGAATTATTTTCATCTAAAGGCATCACTAAACTCGTTGCTGCTCAATTAATCGCCAGATTAAATTTTTATTTAATAGCTGTGTTTGCAAAGCTGACGATAATAATAAAATCAAATAGGCATATAAGCCCAAGCCAGTCGTTAATTCCGCATCATCCTTTAATTTTATTGCTGCAACAATAAAACTCAGCAATAAAATATCTAACATTCCCCAGGTATTAATTAAATTATAACTTTTAAAGCTAAACGCTAAATAATCGCTAGGGATTTTGTAAAAAAGACGCGTAAAAACAAATAACAATAAGGTCATCTTCAACAAAGGAATACAAAAAATACTAATAAAAACAACCAATCCCACACCGGTATTACCCGTCTGAAATAAGGTCTCAATGCAATTAAACAACGACATCGCTTCGGTATGGCCAATCATAGTGAATTGCATAATGGGTAATAACATAGCCGGAAAATACATCACTAAGCTGGTTAAAACACAAACGGCATCTTTCCTCAGTGAAAATGAAGAGGGATGCTCAATCACATGAAAACAACGCGGACATTCACTAATATAGCCTGCCTCTCTAATCGGATTAAGTTCTATCAGCAAATCACAATCGGGGCAGGCACTTAAGTTATCGGTATCTAATGTTGATGGCATCATCACTTCCCGCTAACTGTTGTAATCGAATAATCAGCTCATCTGATGGGTGCACTCGCCAGACATCTCCCAACTGTAGTGTTGCTTTTTCTGATTGCGTTGCATATTGAATAACCACCATGCATTGTCCACCTGAAAAAGGCTGTAAAATTTCGTGTAATTTACGCTGGAACTCTAGGCTATTATTCTGTGCTTGTGTGCAATCCCATTCAATTAATAAGCAACGTGCAAAACTTTCACGCGCTTGATCCATATTGTAGATTTTTTCTGCTACAACACTCAATCCACCTGAATAATCATTAATTCTTGCCGAACCTTCCACTACTAATACTTCATCAGATTTAATCGTTTCTTTATAGGCTTCAAAGGTTTCGCTATAAACAGCCACTTCTAAACGCGCGCTTTTATCATCTAAAGTCGCAAAACCCATCATTTGTCCTTTGCGATCTAAACGTGTGCGCATCTCAACTAACAACCCAGCTAAACGCACATCAATTTTGCCACGACTTTTTTCTACTTTAACCACTACGTCGGCAATCTTGCCGTGCACAATATTTTTTAATTCACGACGGTATTGATCAATGGGGTGTCCCGTTAAAAATACGCCTAAAGCTAACTTTTCAAAAGTTAAGCGCTCTTTTTCTGACCATGCCGCCGCTTGATGAGAATAATCTTGTACTTCATCAACACTGGTTTCCGCGTTAACCGCCAAGCCAAACAAATCATTTTGCCCCACTTCTACCATTTTAAGATGGCGCTCTGCTACTTTAATCGCGGTAGGTAATTCAGCCATATGACTGGCACGATTTGCATCAAATACATCAAATGCCCCCCCACGTATCAACGCTTCAAACACCCGTTTATTTACTTTACGCAAATCAACACGTTTACATAAATCATACAGCCCTTTAAATTCACCATTCGCTTTACGTTCAGCCAATAAATCATCAATCGCTGCTTCACCCACGCCTTTAATCGCGCCGATGCCATACACAATTTCACTGGCTTCGTTAACGGTGAATTGAAAGTGAGACATATTGATATTCGGCGGGCAGACTTTAATTTTCATCTCGTCGCATTCATTCACTAGAATCACGACTTTATCGGTATTATCCATATCCGATGACATCACCGCAGCCATAAAGGCCTCTGGATAATGCGCTTTTAACCAAGCGGTTTGATAAGCAACTAAAGCATAGGCGGCTGAATGTGATTTATTAAATCCATAGCCGGCAAACTTTTCCATTAAATCAAAGACAAAAGTCGCAATTGACTCTTCTATGCCATTTTTTACCGCACCGCTGGTAAATAACGCACGTTGCTGCGCCATTTCTTCTACTTTTTTCTTACCCATCGCACGACGTAATAAATCCGCGCCACCCAAGGTATAGCCACCCATTTCACGAGCAATCTGCATTACTTGCTCTTGATATAAAATAACTCCATTCGTTGGCTCTAAAACATCCTCTAAACTAGGGTGAGCATATTCAGCTTTTGCCCCATGTTTAACATTAATATAATCATCTACCATGCCTGATTCAAGCGGCCCGGGACGAAACAGTGCCACCAAGGCAATAATGTCATCAAAGCAATCGGGTTTTAGCTTTTTAATCAGCTCCTTCATACCGCGTGACTCTAACTGAAACACCGCAGTGGTCTGTGCGGCAATCAATAAATCATACGAGGCTTTATCGTCACGCGGGATTTGCGTGATATCAATCAGCGGCAAGCCCAGTTCCGCTTGCTTCTTATTGATGGTTTGTAAAGCCCAATCAATAATGGTTAAGGTTCGTAGCCCTAAAAAGTCAAACTTAACTAAGCCGACGGCTTCAACATCATCTTTATCAAATTGCGTGACTAAATTACCCCCGCCTTGCTCACAATACAAAGCAGAAAAATCGGTTAATTTAGTCGGGGCAATCACCACCCCACCGGCATGTTTTCCAGCATTTCTTACTGTGCCTTCCAAAGATAAAGCCATATCCATCAGGGCTTTAACCTCCTCATCCGCATCATATAGTTCTTGAAATTCAGGTACGGCCTCTAACGCTTTAGTTAAGGTCATACCAATTTCAAATGGCACGAGTTTAGATAAGCGATCGACAAAGCCATAAGGGTGACTGAGCACACGGCCTACATCACGAATAACCGCTTTTGCCGCCATCGAACCATAAGTGATAATCTGCGATACTTTATCGCGCCCATAGTTGCGCGCAACGTAATCAATCACCTCATCACGTCGATCCATACAGAAATCGACATCAAAATCCGGCATTGATACCCGTTCGGGGTTTAAAAATCGCTCAAATAAGAGATCAAACTCTATCGGATCTAAATCGGTAATATTCAGTACATAAGCGACTAAAGACCCCGCACCGGAACCACGACCTGGCCCAACAGGAATTAAGTTATCTTTTGCCCACTGAATAAAATCAGCAACAATCATAAAATAGCCAGGGAAACCCATTTGTACAATTGTACCCAACTCCATTTCTAGGCGATCATCATAGGCTTTGCGATTTTCTTCCGGCGTGCCTTCGCCTACCGCAGGATATTTCTCTAAACGTGCGTTTAAACCCTTTTTAGATTCATCTATAAAAAATTCATCTAAGGACATGCCTTCTGGCACAGGAAAATCAGGTAGGAAATTTTCACCGAGTGTTAAGCTAATATTACAACGCTTAGCAATTTCAACGGTATTCGCCAGTGCTTCTGGAATATCAGCAAACAAAGCCTGCATTTCTTCCGTACTGCGTAAATACTGTTGCTCGGTATAGTTTTTCGGACGACGATTATCATCAATCACTCGCCCTTGGTTAATGCACACGCGTATTTCATGTGCATCAAAATTCTCAGGCTTTAAAAAACGTACATTATTGGTCGCAACGACCGGTAAATCTAAAGCCGTCGCTAACTCAACAGCGCGTACTAAATAAGCTTCTTCTTGCGCTTTGCCGATGCGCTGTAACTCTAAATAAAAGCTATCTGGAAATAAGTTTTGCCAATACTGAGCTAATTCAGCGGCTTTATCACTATCATCCGTTAATAAAGCTTGGCCGATATCGCCTTCCATCGCCCCGGATAAAGCAATCAGCCCTTCATGATTTTCTTCTATCCATTCACGCTTCACCATGGGTACACCGAGATGCTGCCCTTCTTGGTAAGCCTTAGAAATCAGTTCGGTTAGTACACGATAGCCTTCATTATTTTTAACTAATAAAGTCAAACAAAAAGGCGTGGTTAAATCGTCGGGATTCAGTAAATAGATATCCGCGCCCGCAATTGGCTTAATGCCTTTTCCAAGTGACGCACGATAAAATTTAACTAAAGAAAAAAAATTGGATTGATCGGTAATCGCTACCGCTGGCATGTTCAAATCAGCCAAAGCACTCGCTAGAGGTTTTACTTTAACTAATCCATCTACGAGGGAGTATTCAGAATGTAGGCGAAGATGGATAAATTTGGGTTGCATAGAGTATTCAAGCGAGCTGGTTTGTTTTTTCTAAAAAGGGGTATTTTAATCCAAAATAACTAAGACCTAGCATTATATTTTTTTAAGCAACAAACAAGCTATTTGCATAGTGTATTATCAGTACTATTCCTTTTAATTAATAACGGAAAAACGATGAAAATTGGTATTCAAACTTGGGGTTCTAACGGCGATATCAGACCGATGATCGCTCTAGCGGATGGCCTGACAAAACAGGGACACAGCGTGACCTTAGCCGTTACCAGCTTGGATAATCGTAGTTATGCTCAGGAATGTGCCGACTTTAATATTAGCTACTTACAAATTCCTGAACAGATTAATTTTGATCTGGAAGCCTTTGCTCAACAGTCATTTCGCATGAATACGCAACAATGGTTAGAAGCACTGCTTGATTTTGCTTTTTTTCCTTATGAAGCTATTATTTATCAAACATCTAAGCAACTCGTCGATGATAACGACTTAGTTATTGGTCATCACTTTCTTTACCCGCTTAAAATTGCCGCCATAAAACAAGGCAAGCCTTTTTATAGTGTCACTTTCTGCCATACGGTTATTCCATCGGCCAGTCAGCCCCCTTTTGGGTTCCCTAATCTCGGAAGACATATCAATCCCTTACAATGGCATGTATTAGATTATGGTTTTGATTTCTTTTTAAAAAACAAATTAACCAAACTCTGGAACAGTGAGGGCCTACCCAAAATTAAACATGTTTTATCGCAATTATTATGTTCTGATCAGTTGAATTTGGTGGCTGTTGACCCTATTTTTTGCCCAACACAAAATGAATGGCCTGCACAACATCATGCCTGTGGTTTTCTTAATTTAAGTACGGAAAATGATGATTGGCATATTGAAACTGATTTACAAGAATTCCTCGATTCCGGCCCAGCTCCTGTCTATATGACATTTGGAAGCCTGCAACAAGCTGTGCCAGAATGGAGTATGCAGTTATTTATTAAAGCAACTCAGTTGGCGGGTTGCCGTGCAATTATCCAAACCAGTTCCAGTAATTATCCTGCAAACAGCCAACAAGAAAACATCTTCTTTATTGGTAGACACCCGCATCAAGCTTTGTTTAAACACTGCTCAGCTATTGTTCATCATGGTGGAGCAGGAACAACGCATTCAGCCTCTCTGTGTGGCAGACCTTCTATCGTTATACCTTTTATGGATGAGCAATTATTTTGGGCCTGCACTTTAGAAAAATTAGGCTTGTCTCCTAAACCATTACCTGCAAAAAAAGTTAACGAGACGCTATTAGCCGCGCGTTTAACTACAGTTCTTACTGATGAGTCTTATCAGAAAAATGCCAGTTTAATAGGCCCAACTCTATCTAGCACAAAGGGTGTACAAAATGCAGTGGAATTAATTCAAACAAGCTTTAAAACCATATCCCTATAAAGTGTGCCAACGACTGATCACTTCTATTTTTTGTTCTCATAAGCTTGCAGCTAAAATCATAAAACCTTTGGATACTAAAACATGAGCCTATATAAAGAAATTCAAACTATGCATGCTGAAATGTGTGAATGGCGACAACATTTTCACCAGTTTCCTGAAACGGCCTTTGAGGAGATTAATACCTCTCAGTTTATTAGTTCAAAATTGCAAAGTTTTGGCTTAGAAGTCCATGAGGGGTTGGCTAAAACAGGCGTGGTAGCGAGTTTGTCTACTGAAAGCAGCGACAAAAAAATTGCCCTGCGCGCAGATATGGATGCACTGTTTATTGAAGAAAAAAATGAGCTGCCTTATAAATCGAAAAATGCAGGGAAAATGCATGCTTGTGGTCACGATGGCCATTCAGCCATGTTATTAGGCGCTGCAAAATATTTAGCGAAAAACCGTCATTTTGATGGCACGGTTTATTTTATCTTTCAACCTGCTGAAGAAGGTCGCGCAGGGGCTAAACAAATGATTGATGAGGGCTTATTTGATTTATTTCCTGCTGATTGTGTGTTCGGTTTACATAACTTTCCTGATATTCCTCTCGGCCATTTTGCCATTAAATCCGGCCCGATGATGGCATCGTTTGATTGTTTCGAGATTACTATTTCAGGCCAAGCGACACACGCGGCAATGCCGCATTTAGGCAACGATGTTATGGTTGCTTCAGCGCAGATGATTACTGCGTTACAAACGATAGTAAGTCGAAATATCAATCCAGCCGACCCAGCCGTATTAAGCATTACCCAAATACATGGCGGAAATACTTGGAATGCAATACCGGATTCGGTGGTGTTAAGAGGAACTTATCGCTGTTTTGACTCTAAGGTGCAAACATTGATTAAGCAAAAACTAACACAAATTGTAGAGTCTACTGCCCAAGGATTTGATTTAAAATCACAAATAAGCATTAACCCCGAAAATGCAGGCTACCCTGTCACTAGTAATAGTGAGGCAGAAACGGCTATTGCAATTGAAGTGGCTCAAAACCTAGTCGGTATTGATAATGTGGATTTAAATCATCAATCCAGTATGGGCTCAGAAGATTTTGCGTTTATGCTACAGGAAAAACCAGACTGTTATGTTTGGTTAGGAAATGGTTCATCCGATGGAAGCTGTTTACTGCATAATCCTCATTATGATTTTAATGATGATATTTTAAGCGTAGGTGCAAGCTACTGGGTTAAGCTCGTTGAAAGAGTTTTGAATTAGAAAATGCCTTTTATATAGTTCCCACGCTCCTGCGTCAAGAAACTACCCTTTATCAATAGCAATCAAGCCATCACTACCCTCATAATTCCTTGCACTAGAATAAAGTGAGGCTTATCAACTTCGCTTATAAGATAACGGATTCTTCCCCTGTTTAGTCCTTATATAATCGGCGCTGGAGCGCCTAAGGATGCATTTCCACGCGGAGCATGGGAATGATATTCATTTTGTGGCATCCAGCTGCCTTCCCCATTCAGCCCAAGAACCGTCATAAACAGCTATATCTTTTAAGCCTAATTGATATAAAGCCAATGCCAAAACACAAGCAGACACACCAGAGCCGCATGTGGTCACTATCGATTTAGAAAAATCAATCTGGGCATCATCAAAAAGTAAGCGCAATGTTTGATTAGCTAAAAGCGTTTGTTGTTCACCCTCTGTTAAACCTGCATAAGGGATATTAATACTACCGGGAATATGGCCCGATTTAAGCCTTGTATCCGCAAGCTTGCGTTCGCCTAAAAAACTATCGGCTGATCGTGCATCGATTATCTGTCGTGATTTACTCACTTGTGCCATTTTCATTTGCTTTAAATCATAAACCAATTCTGAGTGATATTTCGCCTGAAAGACTTTGCTTATAGGCTTTACTTGCTGAGAATCAATAGGAAAATTTAACTGCTTCCAGCGAACCATGCCACCATCGATAACAGCAACATTATCATGACCAAACACTCGAAACATCCACCATACCCGAGCCGCTGCAAAAAAATGGCTATTATCATAAATGAGTACCTGCGTATCATTAGCAATTCCCATTTTGCCAACAACAGCGGCAAACTGTTCAGCCGTTGGAAGCATATGTGCCAACGGACTTGATAAATCAGCCACCACATCAATATCAAAAAACACAGCACCTGGGATATGTTGTTGCTGGTATTCTTTTTGAGCATTTCGCTGTTGTCTGGGCAAAAAGAAAGTCGCATCTAGAATCAACTGATTTTCAGCATCAAGATTTTTTTGCAGCCATTCGCAGCTAACTAATGCAGATTTAGTCATTATTTATTAACCGCCTTATTAAATTCTTTATCCAATAGTTTAAAATCAGCTAAACAACATTGCCCCGAAGGATTCCTTATTTCACAAGCACAATCACCTAACTTAGTTTTTTGTATCACAAAATTCTTTATTTTTTCAGCTGTACCGGCTTTTAATGAATTAACATAATGTTCAGTGCTAATATCAAAACAATAACAAAGTCGACTATTCTGGCCGATAAATGCCCTCAATTGCTGCTTAGCAATGATTTTTCCTTGCTGAGTAAAATAGCCCACTGAACAGCTCCGATCAGCACAGTAATAATAGTTATCCGTTTCAATATCTAAAACATCAGGAAACTTAACTTGATGAAAAATTGTTTTCATACTGATGTTTTTGCTCGCTATGCCACATTGAGGGCACATTACTACAGAATCACTTGACCCCTCTGAACAACAGCAAGACATAATGTTACTCCACTTTATTATTGGATCATTTGTACTGTCGCTGGATACCCAGCATTGATAAAGACATTTATTAAAACATGACGGTGTGTACTAAAAAAGCATCAACTAAACTTATTCCGATCATGCGTTTGATGAAAATCAATCTCTGGCCCCAATGGCACTATTCCAGTTGGGTTGATCGCAATATGGCTACCATAATAATGTTGCTTGATATGCTGCATATTAATCGTTTCTGCAATGCCTGGTTGTTGATATAAATCGCGGGTATAAGCCCAAAGGTTTGGGTAATCAACTAAACGCTTTAGATTACATTTAAAATGCCCAACATACGCAGAATCAAAGCGAACTAAGGTAGTAAATAAACGCCAATCTGCTTCCGTAATACCCTTTCCGGTTAAATAACGCTGTGAGGCTAAGCTCTCATCCAACCAATCAAGTGTGGCAAATAAAGGCACTACCGCGGCTTCATACGCTTGTTGAGTCGTCGCAAAGCCTGCTTTATACACACCATTATTCACCGTGTCATAAATACGCTTATTGAGAGTCTCTATTTCTGATCGCTGTGCTTGAGGATAATAATCACCCTCGTTTGCGCCAACCTCATCAAAGGCACTATTGAACATACGAATAATATCTGCTGATTCATTAGAGACTATGGTCTTATTTTGTTTATCCCACAGCACAGGAACAACCACTCGCCCTGAATAATTATTATCTGCTTGTAGATAGATCTCACGTAAATAAGCGGCATTAAACAAGGGATCAGCAATAACATCATCACCCTCTTTAAAAGTCCAGCCATCTTCAGCCATATGCCAATGCACAACCGATACGGAAATTAATTTTTCCAGACCCTTTAGATGACGAAAAATTAAGGTACGATGCGCCCAAGGACAAGCATAAGAAACATAAAGGTGATAGCGATTTGCTTCTGCTTTAAATCCACCATTACCTGTCGGTCCTGCTGAGCCATCTGCTGTTATCCAATGTCTAAATTGAGATTCTGAACGCTGAAATTCGCCTTGATTTTCTTCAGTTGGATACCAAACATCTTGCCACTTGCCCTTTACTAATAATCCCATATTAATCTCACAGAAATTTGTTGTGTTTAAAATCGTCAAAAGCTTGTAATACTTCAGCCTTAGTATTCATTACAAACGGGCCACCGCGTGCGACTGGTTCATTGAGTGGCTGTGCGGCCAACAATAAAAATCGCGTGGTTTCATTTGCTTTAACGCTTACCTGCTCTCCTCCTTGCAATACTCCCATTTTTCGGTGAGCGATGATACTTTTTGATTCGCCTATCGCTAATTCACCCTCAATAACATAAATAAAAACATTATCTTCTCTGTTGATCGTTTGCTTGAATACTTGATCTTTCGGTAAAGTTATATCCATATACAGTGGCTTAACCCACTCATTAATCACAGGCCCTTTAGTGCCTTGATTTGTGGTACCTGCAATCACTCGTATTTCAGTGCCATTAGCTAATCGCTCTACGGCTATTTCAGCAGCAGAAAATTCTTGGTAAGCAGGGGCTTGCATTTTTTGTTTAGCTGGCAAATTGATCCATAATTGAAAGCCTTGCAGTAAGCCATCTTCCTGCTCTGGCATTTCAGAGTGAATAATACCCTTTCCTGCGGTCATCCATTGCACACCCCCTGCATCAATCACACCTTCATGCCCTGCGCTGTCTTTATGACGCATACGGCCTGCTAATAAATAGGTGACCGTTTCAAAACCACGATGGGGATGATCAGGAAAGCCACCGATATAATCATTGGCTTGTTCTGATTCAAAAGCATCAAATAATAAAAAAGGATCCAGCATATTCAACTCTGGCGATCCGATTATTCGCGTCATTTTTACACCGTCACCATCGCTGGTAGCGATACCGGAAGTCAGCGTTTGTAATTCTCGAATATTAGTACTCATCATAATCACCTTTGAATAGTTTTAAACAAGCTATGTACTCAGCACTTAGACCTGTAAAGCTTGCATTGCACCGATTAACTGTTCATTAATCTTATTGTTTTTTATGCGCCCTAATTCCACGTCAAAATTATCATGAAAATGAGGGATAGATAGGCTCGCTTTTACCACACCATCAAAATGCGGTGCCGACGTTTTTGCTATTTCTAATACCCGAGCCGCACCGCCAGGGCTTGGTGAAGTCGCTAATAAAATCATATCCTTTTGTTGGTACACCTTTTTATTAATACGTGAACACCAATCGAATAAATTTTTATACGCGGCTGAATAAGTCCCATTATGTTCAGCGAATGAAATAATAACGGCATCACTCTCGGCAATTTTTGCTAAAAAGGCTTGAGCAAGTTCTGGCTGTCCAAGTTCCGCTTCTTTATCAGTACTGAATAAAGGCAGTTCATAATCATTTAAATCCAACACTTCAACTGAAGCACCTTCTACTATTTCTGCTGCATACCGCGCTAATTTCTTGTTGATCGATTGTTTACTGCTACTAGCGGCAAAGGCTAAAACTTTCATACGATTTCCTTAGTTATAATTGAATTATGTTACGTACTACTTTCACATTGTTTCACTTTCAAGTCTATTATCTAAAGCGTAAGCTCCCGCCCCATGACTCACTAGCAGTAACAATCCACCAGCTAAACCGAGATTCTTCATAAACAGGATCATTTGCATTTGATCAGTAAAATCCGCATGAAAGATAAATGCGGAAACAAGACTAAAGCCCGCCAATATAAAAGCAGCTAATCTAACTTTATAGCCAATAATCACTGCTAAACCGGCTAAAATTTCAATCATAATGACTAAAGGCAACAAACTGTCTGAAACATTAAAGGCCTCCATATAGCCTTGCGTCCCCTGATAAGAAAAGACTTTATTAACGCCTGCGATAAAGAAAATAATTGCCAATAAAATACGGCCTAAAGGTGCTGAAAGTGTCTGTAATAAATTCATTTGTTTTTCCTAAAGTAGATGATGATTAAGTCATTCGTTAAAAGCTGAATTAAGTTTACGTGTTGACTTAAAAAGAATAAATACCAATAATTGCAAATCATTGTTCACTTTAGGAGAACTACCCGTGGGTCAATTTGAAGATATGCAGGTTTTTATACGCGTAGTTGATGCAGGCAGCATTAGTAAAGCCGCCGAACAACTAGGCATTGCTAAATCAGCGGTTAGTCGCCGACTGGCTGATTTAGAATCCCGACTAGGCGTACGCTTACTCAATCGAACCACGCGTATATCCAGTTTAACCGAAGCGGGCAATGGGTTTTATCAGCGATCTAGGAAAATAATTGATGATGTTACTGAGCTTAATGCCTTAACCAATCAGTCCAATTCAGCGCTAGAAGGCACTATAAATATAGCCGTGCCTTTATCGTTTGGGCTGTCTCATTTGGCACCCGCGATTAATGATTTTATAAAGCTTCACCCAGAACTCAGCATCAATATCAATTTCTCAGATCAGCAGGTAAATTTGGTTGAAGAAGGTATCGATTTAGCGGTGCGTATTGCTGATTTAAAAGATTCTAGTTTAATTGCACGAAGAATCTCCCCGATCAAAACCCTCATCTGCGCTAGCCCCGCTTATTTACAAAAACACGGCACACCTAAAATCGCTGATGATTTAAAACATCATGCCTTACTTTCTTATAATTTAACCGACTCATCAGCCTGGCAACTAAAAGACCCGCAAGGTAAACAACAGTTGATTAATGTTAAAGCAAAAATCATTGCTAATAATGGTGAATTTTTAAAAGATATGGCAATTGCAGGTCATGGCATCGTTATGATGCCAACGTTTATCTTATGGCAAGCCATTGCTAAAGGTGAGTTATTGCCCATTTTATCGGACTACACAACACCACAACTCAATGCCTATGTGGTTTACCCGCAGACACGATACTTGTCACAAAGAACTCGGGTACTCATTGATTTTTTAGTAGAGCGATTCGGAGAAAACCCTTATTGGGATAAAAACTTCTGACTTTAAAGTAGAGTTTATTTTAAGTTGAATAACAAGGAAGTATAAAAAAGCGATTTAGAAAAGCTTTAAGTAATGACATCAAACCTTTTAAATCACTTCTGCTGCCTCTTTACCTCTTTTCTCATTGACACGCGTTAACAGAAAAAACCCAATAACAAAAAACAACAGTGTTGATAATAAAGCCTGACGATGATTCCCCTGGGTTAAATAGTTAACCAATCCATAGCTTAAAGGACCGACAATCGCTGATAATCGATTAACCAATCCCCATAAACCAAGAAATTCACCTGATCTATTTACGGGTGTAAATTTACTTACCAGCGCCCGCCCAACCGACTGACTAGCTCCCATTGCTATACCAATAAGATTCCCAGAAACCCACATATGTATGGGTAAAGTAGCCACAACAGCAGTTAAGATAGCTATAATCCATAAAACCAGTGTTATTGATAATGTTGCTACAGAGCCAATCTTATCCTGCAAGTGGCCGCACACAAGCGCACCAACTGCGGCCGTTACATTAACAACCATGATCAAAATAATTAACTCCTGCTGGCCAAAAGCCATCACTTCCTGAGCATAGATGGCGGCTAATACCACAACAGTACTAACGCCTGACTGATATACGGCCAATGTCAGTAAAAAACGGAATAAATCTTGGAAATGCATAGCTTGCATAAAGGTATGTCGTAGCCGGTTATAACTGATACGAAAATAAGAAATACTCTCTTCTTTAGGCTGTGCTGTTGCACGCTCATGCAACCATATAAAAGTTGGGGTGACAGCTATAGCAAATATTGCAGCTGTTATTAGCAAAGTGACGGGGATAATCTCGGTATCAATCAAACCTTGTTTCTGACCCCATTGAATAAACCATAGGCAACTTCCCAATGACAGCAAACCACCAAAATAACCGATACTCCAGCCATAACCAGACATGCGTCCCATATTTTCTTTAGGCACAAGCTCTGGTAAAAATGCAGCAATCAAGTTTTCGCCAAGCGCAAACATCATTGTGGAACAGCTCACCAATACCATTGCTAGCAATACATCACCTGGCTCAACCAACGACAACAAAGCCGTTGCGGCTATGCACCCTACGCAGGAAACCATCAAAAATGATTTTTTACTGGCTCGGTGGTCTGCTATCGCGCCAATCATTGGCCCAAAAACCATTACCACAAAGTTAGCTAGACCGACTGTCAAAGACCATAGCAGTGTTGGCATACCAGGAGAAATACTCTGAGTACTTGTCGCTATTACGCCAACAAAATAGGTGCTAAAAATTGTAGTTAGCACAACAGTAGTGTATCCAGAATTAGCAAAATCAAACAATGCCCAGGCCAGTAACTCTTTTTTCCCTGCCGCTGGGTGTTTTTTTTGTTGCTTATCAGGAGGTGTATGCATTAAATTTAAACTCTTGCTTATGCTGCCTTTAAAGTAGTTACCTGATACCCCAACAATAAGCTTCCGCCATGAGGAGAGTCATTTGATTGCTCCCAATGAGTAAATTTGGAAGAAGCACGGTGAGAAAATATTTAACTTAACCCATTTGCGCTCTGCTTAATACCTGATGAGTTTCCTCTGATAGCTTATTAAAGGCTTGCTTATTTTGGTTATTAAGTCTATTTAGAGTTTTCTAGGTATCTATCCCCATCCCCCAAATAATCCAGAAAATACCCTACTTAGCTAAACGCTTTTCCACCTCTAAAATATTTATCGTTGTTTTAATAATCGTATCCGGCGTTAAGCTCATAGACTCAATACCACACTCAACCAAAAACTCTGCCATTTCTGGGTAATCTGAAGGGGCTTGCCCGCAAATTCCCGAATGCCGACCATTACGTTTTGCGCCATCAACAGCCATTTTAAGAAACGCTTTAACGCCTGGGTCACGCTCATCAAAATCAAAAGCAACAATTTGCGAATCCCGATCTACCCCTAAAGTTAATTGCGTTAAATCATTCGATCCAATCGAAAAGCCATCGAATAACTTAGCAAATTCATCAACCTGAATTACATTATTAGGTATTTCACACATCACATAAATTTTTAAACCGTTTTCGCCTCGCTGTAGACCACACGCTGCCATTTTAGCTAAAACCCGCTCGCCCTCATCAATACGCCGGCAAAAAGGAATCATTAAAATAACATTATCCAAACCCATGTCATCACGCACGCGTTTCATCGCCGCACACTCCAGCTCAAACCCTTCTTGATAAGCAGGATGCGTATACCGCGAAGCGCCACGAAAGCCAATCATAGGATTTTCTTCTTGCGCTTCAAAGCCACTGCCGCCTAATAACGATGCATATTCATTACTTTTGAAATCAGACATGCGCACTACAACAGGTTTTGGATAAAACGCCGCGGCAATCGTACCGACGCCTTCAGATAAGCGCTGTACAAAATAATCCGTTGGACTGTTATAACCCTGCACTAATTCAGCTATTTGTTGACGCTCTTTATCACTGGCCACTTTTTCTGGATACAGTAAAGCCATCGGATGCACTTTAATATATTCAGTAATAATAAATTCCATGCGCGCCAAACCCACACCATCATTGGGCAAGAAACTGCTTTTAAACGCTAAATCAGGATTACCTAAATTCAACATTAACTGTGTTTTCGGGCGGGGTAATTCAGCTAAATCAGTCCGCTCAACATGGAAAGCAAGCTCACCACGATAAACAAGACCTGTATCGCCTGTCGCACAAGAAATGGTCAATTGTTCACCGCTTTTAATTTGCGCGGTGGCATTATCACAACCAATAACTGCAGGAATCCCCAATTCTCGGGCAATAATCGCAGCATGACAGGTACGCCCCCCCCGGTTGGTGACAATTGCCGATGCAATTTTCATAATCGGCTCCCAATCTGGCGAGGTGGTATCTGCGACCAGCACTTCACCGGCTTTAAATTCCGATAAATGCGCCGTACTACTAATCACATGCGCCACACCCTGCGCAATTTTCCCACCAACAGCATGCCCCGTTGCGGCAATATCTGCACTGTCCAGTAATTTATATTCTTCCAGCAACAGTCCTTGTTTTTGTGAGTTAACCGTTTCTGGACGTGCTTGTACAATATACAATTCACCATCCAAACCATCTTTAGCCCACTCCATATCCATGGGGCGATTTTCTCCAGCGATCTGGCTATACAGCTGTTCGATTTTAATCGCATAATCAGTCAAGGTCAGAGCATCTTCATCACTAAGACAAAACTGTTGACGCTCTTTCTCAGAGGTAACAATATTTTTAGTCGCCTCACGTGTCGTGCCCTGACTATAAACCATCTTGACTTTTTTAGATCCAAGTAAGCGTCTTAAAATACAGCGCGAACCTTGCATAAAAGTAGGTTTATGCACATAAAACTCATCAGGATCGACCAAACCTTGCACAACATTTTCGCCCAAGCCATAAGCGCCCGTGATAAAAACCACATCACGAAAACCCGATTCGGTATCTAAAGAAAACATTACGCCACTGCTCGCTAAATCAGAACGCACCATCTTCATCACGCCAATCGATAGCGCCACACTAAAATGATCAAAGCCCTGATCCATACGATAATGAATGGCACGGTCAGTAAATAAACTAGCAAAACAACGCCGACAAGATTCTAACAAAGCAGAATCGCCATCAACATTCAGATAAGTATCCTGTTGCCCAGCAAAGCTGGCAGTGGGTAAATCTTCAGCCGTGGCAGAACTACGCACCGCTAAACTCAAATCCTCACCGTATTGCGCTTGTAATTGCTGATAGGCAGCAATAATCTCATCTTGTAAATCTTGAGGCAGACCTGCCGCATAGACAATCTCACGCGCTTTTTTAGCACAACGCGCCAAACTTATAACATCATCCGCTTTTAGTTCATCAAGTACGGTATGCAAAGCATCCCAGCTATTGCTACTATCGAGAATATAGCGGTAAGCCTCGGCGGTAATGGCAAAGCCATTGGGCACTTGAACACCCTGCTCACCTAGTTTCTGATACATTTCTCCCAGTGATGCATTCTTACCACCCACTGAGGGAATATCGGTAATACCGATTTCATCGAAAAAACGAATATATTGGTAACTCATATTATCTCGCTCCTTTTAAATTAACTGTTTAACATTCTAATACAATAACCACATTAACAAGATGTTTATTTATACGCTCTAAACAGAGTGGACTTCCCAGATTTTGCTAGACCATTTGTAATTTCTAAGAATATGCTTCTGCAAATTTAGCGGGTGCCCCCTTGTATGTGAATGGCGCTTTTTACGGTCAAGTGGATAAGATTGTTAGCTTGCGTATTGACACTAAATATCAAACTACTTCTAACAAATTCATTGTATCGTTAATTAATACACTATCTATCAAAGCTGTATTGGATAAAAATGACCGCTTTGTTTTACTATCTCCAATACATATCAATTTTGTGTCTGTAGAAAAATATTCGCTTTTAATAGTTTCAATATTAAAAAGGGGGTTAGATGATGTTTCATCTCCCTTGTATTCAGCGACAGAAAAAACAACTTGCCCACTGAATTTAGTTTCTTGAGAAAGAAATTTGAAAATATTACTTCTACTCTCTGTATCAATGTCTTCTTTAAAAACCGCATCAAGAAGAAATGGAAAGCTATGAATAGTAGGGTTTTTCATGACCATTTCGTAGAACGAAAAGTTATAAGCCATTAACAACTGATGTAGTTCAACGCCTTGATACGGGAATGAATTTAAAGAATACAGATCCTGATATTTGGTTTCTTTTGGTAGCTGAACACCTAACGCTGAAACTTTACGTTTAAATATAGAAAGAAATTCTCTTTCCTTAACTTTTCTCAAGGAGTCAATATCAACACCATTTCCAAGCTTTTCTATATCAACATCTATCCCATTAATTCTTTTCTCACATGACGCCTTCTTGATAGAAATATTTTCTAACATTCGTAGGTTAGCATTATGATCCAGCCAAGAATCAAATGTAATATTGTCCGACTTTAAAAGTCGTAAAACCCCATAATCCTTCTCTATTTTTATTCTCAAAGAAGTTATAAGCTTCTCGACTGAATTTAACTTCGAAGCGTTGTTTTTAATGTGTTCTTTTACCCGATCCTTTTCTTTTAAAGCATCATTAATATCTTCGCTGTAGTTATAAAACTCCTTCAAATCACCAGGTAGATTTTGGTCACATGTGGGACATTGATCAACTTTTGGCTTTTGATCTTTTATGTTGGTTATTATTTGAGATAATACCTTCTGCCTACCTCTTAACATACTTATTTTATTGCATAATTTCGTATGCTCAGCTTCTCTGTCAGATAAGTTTTTGTTTAAACTTTGATAGCTTTCTAAATAGTTTTCAGCTTCACCTTTAAAGCGTTCATCAAGTAATTTTGATACTTTCAAATCTTCATTTTTCATCTCATAAGAATCAAGTTGCTTTAACTCAAAGATTAATTCCTTTTTTTCTTTCTCAAGGTTATATTTATTAATTCTTTCGTGACCACTTTCAATACCACAATAGTAATCCAAATAATCGAATTTAAAATCCTTATAGAACCTATAATCTCCAATTGACTCACGTATATACACCCACCCTACAGATTGGGATATATAATACGGTAATAGTGCTGCTTCTAATGGCGCGCCGATTAATTCCGATTTCTTTTGTAGAACTAAATCAAAACCTATTAATTTTGACAGAAGGTCTTTATATCTAGCGTACTCATAAGAATTATTACTATTAATACCATCAAACCTAATAGGGGTTTCATTTCCTTTTTGTAAAACTAACGTATCATCAGACCGTACAAATACCAGTTTACAAATTTCTTCAGCTTTTTCTAGTACGCAATCAAGCCGAAAAAAAACGTCATCGCTGTTAATATCATTCAAATTCTCTTTTGAGTCATTTATTCCCATAGCATAAATAACTGATTGAATAAGAGTGCTTTTCCCAGATGTATTTCGTCCATGAATGATATTTACTGAATCACTGAATTCTGTATGAAAGCCTTTCTCGCCATTAGGAGAATAAACCAATAAACTTTTTAAAATTAACTTAGACATACATCCCTCTTGTCTCTACATATGCTGCAATTACAGCGAATGACACCATGTAGTTTTCTAATCTAGGTTGGAATTCTTTTTGATAACAGTGATATAAATCCACAATGCAATCAGCTTCACTGACGTGCCGTTCATCAATATCGGTTCTAGTTTCAACAAATTTATAAATTTTACGATATTCAATTTGTTGAATATCCTTAAAATAATCAAAACAGTTTTCTAGTAGTTCTTTTGCTCTTCGCTGTATTGGTAGTTTTAAATTGAGTTCATTTGAAATTTGTTCTGAATACTGCCTCCAAAAATCAAAAGATTTTTTATTTTCAGTAAACATATTGAAAGTTTCATTTATTTTGTTTTTAGTTACTCTTTTGCTTGAGTCAGATAAAAGAACTTTATTGTCATCATTATATTTTTGCTCTGCATCCGCCAACAATCGCATTAAACACGAAATAACAGCCTCATGGTCATTCACCTCTTGCCCAAAGTGCTCAATGGATAAACCTTTTAGTTCTCTTTGCCAGTTTTGATAGCTTTGAGCAAAATCAATATATTGAAAATGAATGTTCTCTAATTGAGTACTTTCTAGTATTGATTTGCAAATCCTTGATTCAATATTTTTCTTAATATTGCCTGATAAATCCGAATATTTTTTGCATCTATTTGAAACTTGAATTTTGACTTTATCTTGTTTTACACCTTTTTCTTGTTTGCTTGTTAACAATACATTTCGATTAGTAAGAAAGTTTAACGTGTGTTGATAATCATTAGTCTTGTCGTGAGGATCATTGATAAGCTCCCTTCCTACCATCGTCATTTTTCCAATTATTTCACAAAGGTCACCGTCTGTTCTCCAGTCATCCCTTGATTTTTTTGCTTGGTAAGTATCAATCTTTTTTAAATGACGGTTTTCATCCAAAAATGCAAATAGAAAATCTTCATGGTGCTCCAAGCAAATAAAGTAATTTTCTAAGTTTATTGCTTCATAGCCTTCAAATAATAAAAAAACAACACAGCAACGCTGAAACGAATACCCAGAGCCACCCTCTACACCTGAATTACTACTTACCATAATGTACTTCCATAATTATTGTTTGGTTCATCATTTGTTCAAATTCAGCGCAAACAAGCTACTATATAAACCTACTTAATATAAACCTACTTAACATACGCGCTAGTGTAATATTTTGTCAATGAGGGATACCGAATACTAGTAACTGTAAACTAGATAACATGAAGTTATTGCAAGTTTTATAGCCCTTGAATAACGACACGGCAATATCACTCTTGCTACTACGATAGTGAAAAACTGAAGCGCTTTGTTTAGATAATTTACATAGCTTTATTTCCAATCGAATCTAGTCGAAATACCACATAAACCATTCTTAATCGTCTCGATTTCTCAATACTAGTCATTAAACCAGCAAGATTTAAACAGAATGCTAACTAACTTGCTTGCGCTTTCCTGACTTTACGCATTACCCACTTTTCAATTTCCACCAGTGGCAACACCGAAAAGGCAACTAGGGTAATTAATAACCAATTATCCAAGCTAATCGGCACGGTACCAAACAAGGTATGCATTGCATCCAGATAGGTAAACGCCAACTGAAACACTAATAACATGATCACGGCTAACCAAGCATAACGATTACCGAAAATACCTTCAAAACTGAAAATAGAGGATTCAATTTTGCGCGAATTAAATAAATAGAAAATCTCAAACATAACCAAGGTATTCACGGCCACGGTACGGGCATGCTCTATGCTTTCCCCTTGCGTACTTTCCCACAGAAACAAGCCAAATGTACCCGTAACAATAATCAAAGAAACAAACACAATACGCCAAATAAGCTGACCAGTCAGTAAGGGTTCTTTGGCATTGCGAGGTGGGCGTTGCATCACATTAGCTTCCGGCGGCTCAAAAGCGAGTGTTAAAGCTAAAGTTACTGCGGTAATCATATTCACCCAAAGAATCTGCACTGGCGTAATCGGCAACATTTTCCCCATGAAAATAGCGGCCATAATGACTAGCGCTTCACCGCCATTAGTTGGCAGGATAAATAAAATCGCTTTTTTCAGATTATCGTAAACAGTACGCCCTTCCATTACCGCATGCGCCAAAGATGCAAAATTATCATCCGCCAACACCATTTCCGCCGCTTCCTTCGCAGCTTCAGTGCCTTTAAGGCCCATTGCCGTACCAACATCAGCACGCTTTAAGGCGGGTGCGTCATTAACCCCATCACCCGTCATCGCAACAATATGGCCATTCGCTTGCATTGCCTTAACCAAGCGTAATTTATGCTCTGGGCTGGATCGAGCGAAGATATTAATTTTACTCACAGCCTGTTGCAAATCGTTATCTGACAAGACTTCAATTTCATGCCCGGCTAAAACACCCTCACCTTGTACTATCAGTCCTAATTGCACACCAATAGCCGCAGCCGTATCTGCATGATCTCCAGTAATCATTTTGACGTCAATACCTGCCGCTTGGCATTGCTGTACGGCAATAATCGCTTCTTCTCTGGGTGGGTCAATCATACCCACAATCCCTAATAAAGTTAGCCCGGTTTCTAGGTCGGAAAAAGTCAGATTACGTTGTTGATTGCCATCTGTTTTCATAGCAATCGCTAATAAGCGTAACCCCTGCTGTGCCATAAGCTGCATTTGCTGCATCCAGTAGTCACGTCTTAATAAAGTATCTTCACCGCCATTACGTTGTTTAGTACACATATCCAACACTCTTTCTGGCGCACCTTTAATATAGGTAAATCCATGGCCCATATGATCATGGTGCAAGGTTGCCATAAAGCGGTGCTCTGACTCAAAAGGAATGACATCGGTACGCGGCAATTTTTCCTGCTCCAAATGAATTTCTAGCCCGGCTTTCAACCCCATAGCCAATAAAGCGCCTTCGGTAGGGTCGCCATGTAAACTCCAATCTCCCTGTTTTTCATGCAGCGCGGCATCATTACACAACAAAGCTGCGCGTGCCAGTTCGCCAAGAATAGGATATTCATCGGGGTTAATATCCTGTTGGTCAAGTTGAAAATTACCGTGTGGGTTATAGCCAATTCCGCTGATTCCATAAAGATGATCAGAACTTAAAACGGATGCCACCGTCATCTCATTACAAGTCAGTGTGCCAGTTTTATCCGAACAGATAACCGTTACCGAGCCTAATGTTTCAACTGCAGGCAAGCGACGAATAATCGCGTGACGCTTTGCCATACGCTGCACCCCAATTGCCAAAGTAATGGACATAATAGCGGGTAAGCCTTCGGGTATCGCAGCAATAGCAAGGCCGACGGCAGCCATAAACATTTCCGTAAATTCGTAGCCTCGGTAATAATGGCCAAAGAAAAAAGTCGCTGTTGCCAATACCAAGATTGAACTAGTTAGCCAGCGGCCAAATTGTGCAACTTGTTTTAGTAAAGGCGTAATCAATGTTTCCACCTTAGCAACCAAGGCACTAATCAATCCAATTTCGGTGGTGATTCCAGTAGCAACAACGACACCCGTTGCCTGACCGCTACTAATTAAAGTACCTGAATACAGCATAGATAAGCGATCACCCAATTCCGAATTTTTTTCAACCGGATCCGTTTGCTTTTCAACAGCCAATGATTCGCCTGTTAATACCGCTTCCTGCACGCGAAAATTTTTACATTTTAATACACGTAAATCAGCAGGTACTTTATCGCCCGATTGTAAAGTAACAATATCACCCGGCACTAATTGTTCGGCCGCAATAGCCACATGTTTATTATTACGCAATACAGAAGCCTGAGGTGATAGCATATTGCGAATCGCTTGTAAGGCATCTTCTGCTTTACCCTCCTGAATAAAACCAATGAGCGCATTAATAATAATCACAGCGAAGATCACACCACTATCAAGCAGGTGCCCCAATACCAAGGTAATAAGCGCAGCCCCCAACAAGACATAAATAATTAAATTATGAAACTGACTTAGAAAGCGTAATACAGCACTGCGGGGTTTTACTTCGGGTAATTGATTAAGGCCATATTGCCGCTGACGCTTACTTACTTCCTCTTGCGAGAGTCCTTGGGCAGACACCTGTAATTCTGCCAATACCTGCTCAACACTCAAACTATACCAGGCAATTTTATCCTTAGCTTCCTGCTTATCCGCGTGCCTTGTTTGTTGTTTTTGCAGGATATGCCAAGTAATCCATGCCGAAGTGATGCCTAATAATATGGCGAACACTATCATAATCCAAGGCCAGATTTGTGGTTGAGATAGCCAGTGATAAGTTATGCCAAGAACATTCTCTATATCAGTAAACAATTGCATTATCATAAATGACGTCCCCTACTGCATGAAAAGCATATAAATTTTAACTAAAAAAATATCCACCTTCTAAGAAGGTGGTTTTGTTTACCCCCTTGAAGGGGGCTTGCGTTATCCCATCATTTTAATTTATTAAATTGAAAATTTACGACCTTAAGAAACACTGATAAAAACCTTTTATGATTTGTCCTTTTTCTTAATACGTCATGCGATAATATTACAAGCGGCGTTATGAATAGGTTAACAGGATCAAATGCCGTTGAGAGTCCACAGGCAACCGTAAAGGTAAATGAATTTACGGCATCACCCATGTTTTCATTGTTAGTTATATCCTGTTCGACGTCCTAGATAAAAGAATAAGCCAAAAGCTAACAAAGCCGGTAAGAAAAAACGTGTTATCAGCCATTTCCAATTAGGCATTTGCGTGACAAATCCCCAGAAGCGATCTTTCTTATTTTTATTAAAGTCATTAGGCAAAAAACACAGGCTATAGGTATAAAAATGGCTATCAAATACATAGCAGCGAGCGCGTTCTTTTATATAGTGCTCACTGTACTTTGTTTTGATTGACCTATCTTCATAGATTGATTGCATCAGATGGTACCCGGCTTTTAACTTTTCAGAGTTACTGCCCGGGTTACTTGCAAATTTAAACGTATAGTTATCACCTGTTTGCACCACTGAATAGGGAAAATCTTGACCGGCATTGCTAAAAGTAAACTCACCTATTGCCGCGTTGCTAATCGAACAAAAAGGCAGACTTAAGAATGACAGCATAAAGTAAAGTATTGTTCGGGACATAAAGCCTCCAGTACATTGTAAAGGTGAAGAGTTGAGTATATTAGCAGTTACTACTTTTTTAATTATAGTCTTATTTCTTCAATTTATATCAGTATCGGTTAACTATCTAGCGGAACTTACATAAGGTATTAATTGTTTATTATTTTATTGGCCTACATTGTACAAACCAGTGTCGGCAGTATTATTAAGGACTATATTTGCAGGGATGGTAGTTGAAGTTATGGGGGATACTGTTGCGGCTCAACAGCAGGAGCTCATGATATTTTTAAACCATGAATGAATGTAAGTCTCTTGAAGTCAAAAATGCTCAGATGCCATTGGCAGATATTTCCATAAACTCTGATAAAGCATTGAGCTTTGATATAAAAATGATCTTTGAAAACCAGCTTCGCTACCAACGCTTAGCTAAACCAAGTTATTAAATGCTTTGCTATGTATAGGCTTTAATCAATGCGCCTAGTATGACACCAGCCAAACCAATGGCACCACTTATCCACCACCGAGAGTCTTTTTTATGAAAAATTTCACCTGAATGTAGATTAATTGCAGTATTAACGAGAGTGGATATATCAAAGTTCGTTAGTGGGTTGCGTGAAATTCTCAATTTTTGTTCATCAGTTAATGCTATGTACTGCTCACGACTAACTTTTTCTTCTTGGTCTACATCATATAATTTCTGATAATTCCTTCTCCATACAAGCGAGCCTTTTTCTCTATTCCTATCAAGTCTAAAAAACTCAGGGGGTTCCTCGAAAATACGTTTCCAATAATCACCGTTATTTTCATCACCTTCAATTCGGTCTGCCCACCCAGAAAAATCAAGTTTATAAAATTTGTAGGTAGCCATTACCTGAATAGCAGCAATCACGTCTGCCAAGCGATTATCATTTTCTGTATAGGGATTTTTTTGAACTTTACTCATGATTTTCCTTAACATTTAACATGAAAATAACTTGCTGTACTCAGCGCCAGGACTAAGCAAACTGATGGACTATTTTCAGCAAGATGAACTTTGAATTAGAAGAATTAAGGCAAGTTGATTGCCAAGTTATAAAAACCTTGATAGCTAACTTATTTTACTTTCTTTTTTCAGCTATTTCAAGCTGGCTGACCCCATGATTTCAGTAGCTATTTTAATAGTAAAGTCTAGCTAATTCAGTAATTATTTACTAATTCGTGTCTGATTTTACTGTTTGAAAGGGTAATAAAATTTACAATGACATGTTCGCCTGATATCCGTAGGTCTTTGTGGATGCGAGGGAGCCATAGGTTTGGCGGCTTAAAGTCAAAAAAGTCAGACTCGATTGAAACAAACTTTCACTTAAAATGAACATTAGATCACTGGAAAAACTATTGAAATATAAGGGAACTTACATAGTTTTTTTTTAAAAATCGAGCCTGCCCCCACTGGTTCTAGTTCAGAACCTGCTTGAGTTGTTGGTTCCACAAAGGAACGGGTATCAGCGGCTAATTGAGGAGTTAGCTCTTCTGTTCGATGATATCCTCTTGCCGAATAATTATCTATACATTGAATGCATTGAGTTAGCTCATAAAGCCCTTTTTCTGCTGTATAGTTCTCCATCAAACCGTGCGAGCACTACTAGCACAAAGCGCCGGCCTTACTTCAGCGATATATAACTGGCGTTCATGACTTTTCAAGTGATTAACGAGCAAAATAATAAATTGCTCGTAGACTTATTCTTGAGTTTTACCCATCGCGGTTCTCTCTCAATTAGAAGTATAGATGACCCATCAACAAAGGGTCATCACAGACTTACCTTTATTTCACTAAAAGGTCACGCATCATGCCCATATCTTCATGTTCTAAGTTATGACAGTGATACATAAATAGACCGGTAAAATCATTAAACGGTTTTAGGATAGTTACCTTTTCACCCGGCATCACGAGAACGGTATCTTTCCAACCTTTATCTAAAAATCCTCCAGAAAGGGAGTTATAGCCTTTGCCTGATTTATTTCTAACTTCTCGCTTAACCACTTGAAATTGTTCGCCATGTAAATGCATAGGGTGTGGCATACCCATCCCCATACCGCCCATTCCGCCATGGAATCCATTATCAAATTCCATTAGCTGTAAGGTATTAACAGGAATGATTTCATCCTCCCTAATGTCATTCATTTTATACGAACGTCCATTCAGTAATGCCGACATATGGCGCATAGACAAAGTAATTCGGCGAGGTGAATTAGGATTTTCTGCATTAGCTAAATTCAATCTTGTTATTTTACTTAAACGCTTAGGCAAAATATCATTGCTAGCCGCTTTTTTACTAACACGTACTTTAAGTACGGTAAGCTCCCCACCTGCATTAGATCGACCGCCTCCCATACCACGCATACCTCCCATCATACCCATGCCGCCACCCATGCCACGACGACCACCCATGCCGCCCATCATGCCCATACCACCAGAAGAGAACTCCAAACTACGTAAGGTCAATTCAGCTCCTAGTTTCTGATTACTAAAATCTACCCATATTTCTCTGCGCTCTGCGGGTGCCAGCGTTAAATAAGGCAGTGTTTCAGCTTGTTCCAATAAACCACCGTCTGTCGCAATAACCTTGATTGGTGTGCCATCATCCCAAGCTAGTTTATAGATACGTGAATTAGAACCATTCAATAAACGCATTCGATAAGCGCGTGTAGCAACATCTAATGTAAATTCAGTTTGCCCATTGACTAAAATTTGATCGCCTTTAAACCCATTCATACGCTGCATCATACCAACGTTATAACTCAGTTGATTTTGCTGATCAAAACTACGATCTTGAATCACTAAAGGGAGATCAAATTCACCTTTAGGTAATGTTAATGCTTGCTCCTCATCATCGCTGACAATAAAAAAGCCTGCAAGCCCTGAGTAAACATGTTTAGCCGTTAAGCCGTGTGTGTGCGCATGGTACCAGTAAGTTCCCGCTCTATTGAGTATCTCAAATTCATAGACATAGGTTTCACCATTATCAATGGCATACATCGGATTACCATCCATTTTGGAAGGTACATGCAGGCCATGCCAATGCAATATAGTAGCGGAAGGCAATTCATTCTTTAAATAAATACGGACTTTCTGTCCCTTATGTAAGCGAATAGTCGGAGCAAGATAGCTCTCTTCATTAGAAATCGCCTTTTTATCACCTTTCAGTACTTTTCCAATGACTTTCCAGACGCGAGTTTTAGGGCCATCCAAAATAGGCACATACCTAACCTCTCCGGTCAGGCTAATTTCAATATCGGGATGAAAATCAGGCGATGCTTGATTACCCGCTTTCAGCATTTTGGCATTTAATAGCCCAGGAAATGTCATCAATGCCGCAGCACTCACGCCAGCAAGTTTTAAAAGTTTACGGCGTTGAATATTAACTTCATTTTTCATAATAGACTCCTAGACAACAATAAATATAAGACTTTTATAATATACTTATTATTGTTTGTAAAGGTATTACCCTTTATTGTTAATAAGCTGTTATTTTATAATTAAATAATTTAGTATTCTGACGGTACTATTAACTGGATAAGAAAAAGGTGCAAAGAATTGAAATATAAGGGAACTTACATAGTTTTTTCCAATCGAGTCCGCCCCATTGATTTTCATTATTTTACCTAAGTGGTCTTTTTATTTCTTTATTTTCATTCCCATTTGGAATAAAAAATGAATAGTCACTGTTAGTAGAACGGCACTGCCTAGTACACTGACGGAAATCCAAAGGTTAGTTAATAAACTTGGGGTTAATAATAAAATACCGCCTAACCCCAGCATCATATTACCTGATAAAAGTTTTAGTAAGCGGCCTTCTTTTTCTGATATTTTTTTACCGTTTAGGTGGTAAGTGAAAAAACTAACGATAGCGAGTAAAGGCAGTATATAGATGACGTTGTATAAGGCCAAATAGGCATAATAGGCGTTGTGGCTTAAGTGATTTAGTGTGAGTACGTGCGTATAAATCATAGGCAACCCTGCCGTACAGAGGAGCTCATAGCTATTGGCGACGATGGATAATAAAATAGTGGCTGCAAGTGTGGCAGGCCATTTTCCTTGTTGGGCGATAGAACGCATGCGTTTAAATAACGTTGACTTAGCTGAATCAGGAATAGATAAGGAAAGTCCTTGCTGAAAAAAGAAATAATCTTTTAGGTTAATCAATCCAATACTCACAGCAATAAACCCTGCGATGGCAGTTATATAGTCAAGCTCTTCTGTCCATAGAAAAAGATTTAACCACGCCGCCATAAATAAAAAGTACATTAACCCTGAGAAAATAACAAATACGCCGCCAATCAATGCAATGCGTAGTCGATCACGGGTATGAACAATCAGGCTAAGTAAGAAAAATAATACGAAGAAAGCACAGGGATTAAAGGCATCGAGGCTGGCAATAATCAGCGTAAAAACAGGCAGAGAAAATTCGCTATAATGCAGTTTTCCGAGTAAAGGCAGGGTGAAATACTCATTTTTCTGCTCAGGTGTTTTTTGTTGGTAACAGGCAACCAGTTGTTGTTCTAACATTTTTCCTGTGCTGTCTGCTGATTGAAAGCCTGTATAGATTTGCCCACAAAAGATAAAGGCAGGGACTGAATTTGCCGCAACGCCGAGTTCTTTCGCTAGCTTTATATAGCGTTTAACATGCTCAGGATGCTGAACTAAATTATAACTATTTAACTGTAGCCAAGAATATTTTTTAGTTAATTCTGTCATAAAAGGTTTAGCCTCTAGACAGTGAGGGCAATTTTGTGACCAGAAGAAATTTAATTCCAGTGTTTTTTGAGCGGAATTAGCGCTTGCTGCGTTGACAATAGTGGGAGATGCTAAGCTAAAAAATAAGATAAGAAAAAAAGGCATAGCTAACTCTATTGATGTTTGGAGAGGAATCAATAAAATACATAAGCTAAGTCAGCTTGTATAGGAATATATTTTATAACTAGTTCATGAATCATTGGAATACCCTATCATCACTGTACATTCACTTAATGCTTTGCTGGCTGTCGAATGAAAATAAAACCTTGTAATACATAGGCTGTAATGAGTACTTTTAGCGCACAGTAGAAAGTTCCTGAGAACACCTACTGCGGCTTAATGCTTGCTTATACGCGGAACGCTGGAGTAATATTAACTAAAAACTATACTAATATTTTGACTATGCGAAAACATAACTTGAATGCGTTACTTCTACTTTCACTTTTCAATACGTCGACCTTTGCTGAATCAGGAAAAGGTTTAGTTAAGGGACAACTAATGCCCTGCCCTGATAAGCCTAATTGCATCAGCACTGAGCAAGGAGATTTAGAGCCTATTGTTTTGAACATGCATAACCCAGCGCAAGCATGGGCACTCTTACAGAGCAGTATTATCGAATTAAATGGCACAATAGAACGCACGCAGGATAATTACCTTTGGGCTAGCTTTGAAACGCCAATGTTCAAATTTACCGATGACGTGGAAGCAAGACTGGATATAACTCATAAAGTTATTCATCTTCGCTCTGCATCACGCAAGGGTTATTATGATTTCAACGCCAATCAAAATAGACTGCATACATTAATCAAGCACCTAAATAACCAACTTAACCCCGAACTCTTAAAAAATACGCATAAATAATAACACTCACAAAGTGCTTACTGGTATCAGCAGAAATTCATATATTATTCTGCGTAATGGCGGCGAAGAATTTGTAATTTTTTTATTTGCAACCAAGGAACAAGAGGCATTGCGAAAGCAAAAAAGCCGGTCAATGCGCTGATAGACATAGCTGATAAAGCCATGTATGACGCCAAAACGCATCAACACTTTAAATACACAGAAATTTCTTTAAAAATTAATCGCCATCAAATCAGCATGAATAAACCGATAGCTTAATCGTTGCTTCACTTTTTCATTACTGACAATTTTATACGTTTTTTCTGAGCTCTCGGAAAACTCTGGTGCAGGCAGATCGAGTAACTTTCTAGTATGCGTATAAAACTCACGTTTACTCGGATGACTATCTGCACAGCCATTAAACACCTCGCCCCAAGCTGCTTGTTCAATAATAGCAAGAATAATACCCAAGCAATCATCACGATGAATCAGGTTAACCGGCGCTTCTGGCTGAGCAACGACTTTACCTTGGCGAAAAAATCTTCCTGGATGGCGACTCCCACCAATTAAACCGCTAAGCCGAACTACACTACCAACAAAATGCTTGTTCGCCATAAATAATTGCTCTATCTGCAGCAAAGCACTTTCTTGCGATTCTGCCCCCTCATCTTCAGTCACCAATTTCTCTGAATTTTTATACACCGATGTTGAGCTAACAAATAACACCTGCTTAACAGGCGACTGCTCAATTTGCTTAATAAACTGGACAAAACCGGCAATATTTTTACTGGTAATATTAATAATCAAGCACTCAGATTGCAGAAAATCGCGGCAATTACTTAACTGATCAATATCCACACTATGCGCCTCGGCATGAACACTTTGCAATTCTGGCAGACGTGTTGCGGATCGCGTTGATAGCTTAACTTGATAACCCTGCGCGATAAAACACTCGGCCAAAGGCAAGCCTAACCAGCCACTACCCAAAATACTAATACGTTTAATCTGGACCATTATTGACCTATCCATTCTCATTAAAAAATAAACTCACACAGCTACTGCGCACTTTTAAAGTCCCAGCCTGATTGCTGAAGTATTCAGTCTATTTTAGACTCGGAATAAGTAAGCCTATAAATACTTCCAGAAAAATCATCGGAAACATACAAACTACCATCACCTGATTCAACAATATCAACAGGGCGACCAATCACATCATCATTGTTTTCAAAGCCTGTAATAAAATCACGCTCTGAAATGCCTTTTTCAGCGTCAAATGTCAGTGCAACGAGTTTATAACCCGTTTTTACTGAGCGATTCCAAGAACCGTGTAAAGCGACTAAAGCGTCTGCTTTTAAGGCAGAGCGCAATCTTTTACTCTTAAGAAATAACAGACTAAGCGGTGCAGTATGTGCACCAAATTCATGTACGGGGGCAATGCTGCGTGCCAACCAACTCGGCTTAGCTTTACCAAAATCATGATCGAGCACTTGATTACCATTAACATACGGCCAACCATAAAATCCTGCTTGCTCTATCTGGTTTAACTCACAAGGGGGAAAATTATCCCCAAGAAAATCTCTGCCATTATCTACTCCATAAAGTTTATGGCTAGTTGGATGCCAATCAAAACCGACTGTATTGCGCAAGCCACTAGCAAAGATTTCTGCTTGTTGCCCTTCGGGCGTAAATCGTAACAAAGCGGCACGCCTCGGATCTTGTTCTTCACACACATTACAACTAGACCCGACCGATACATAAAGTTTATTATCAGGGCCAAAGTGTAAAGATCGACTCCAATGATTACCGCCCTCAGGCAGCCCCGTAATAAGTCGTTGGTAGTCACCTTTTGTTTTACCCGACCGCGCATCAAAGTGAATACGCCCCACTGCATCGGATTCCGCAATATATAACCAGTCTTGGTAAAGTGCGATACCGTGTGGCAAATTAAGATTATTGATTAATTCCCTGCGCACACCCTCAACACCTTTTAGCTTATGACTTTGCTCTAATAGCATCACTTTACCGTCTTTCGGTAAGCTCACTAAAACATCACCCACTTCAGTGATTAACAGCATACGCGCGCCCGGTAAGTTATCCGCAAAAACAGATAATGAAAACCCCTCAGGCATCTGTAATCGCTGCGCTAAAACTGATTCTGACGCCGTGCTTTTTTTGATTAAAGGGGCGTTAATTCCCAGCCATCCAGTGATGACAAACCATAAAATCGGCATCAATATAACACTGGAAATGATGATTTTTTTCATAGGACTTTATCCTCTGTTTGTTAAGTATTTTACCAATAAAGCCGCATTACCGCCTATTGCTGAGGTATTTGTAGTGACGGTTGCTCATTTGAAAAACTTAATAAAATGTATCATTCTGATGATTAAGAACCCTATCTTTGTAAAAGGTCACATTAAACAGCCACTATTTACCGAGTGATTTGATGACTTAGCTACCCATCGTTTTACTCTCTTTTATTAAAACATGTAATCGCTTTATCGATTTCATACGATAATTTTTTACACTGC
The DNA here is from genome assembly GCA_965366065.1 of uncultured bacterium. Lineage (GTDB taxonomy): Bacteria > Pseudomonadota > Gammaproteobacteria > Methylococcales > Methylomonadaceae > Methyloprofundus. Next base: position 44,135 of record CBDUDV010000026.1, read on the forward strand.
AGGATGTTACTTTTTGATGGATTTATTGCATTTTCACTTCTATACGCACCAACAACTACCCTATGTGTACATTAACTACACATCATTAAGATCTATTAATTAGGGATTTGACTACATAAAAAATAAAAATAAATTTGTTATTCTTCATATGGCTGTTAAATTGTTAGCCTTACCTTTTAATCATACCTAGGTGGCTAATTCCACCATCAAAACAGGAGCATATTTTGGGCATTTTATTAATCTTAGCCATCGCCACCATAGTAAAAATATACTATCTTTTTTATATCGGTTTTGCTTTAGAACAAGCGTATGGAATCTACACAGGCATTACCTTATTGATATATATTCTCAGCGAAATTTTCTTCTTACAAAAATCATTAACTTTTTTCAAAATAAATTCCGTACTTATTGTAATTGTTGGTATTGCTACAATGGATTTATATTTACAATCCTCTTTTCTAGCCATCGTCAGCCCACTCAGTATCATCCTAATCTATGCTGGACTGGTACTAAATGTATCTCGTACAGTAACAAAATATGAAAGTGGGAATGAAAATAAAACATATAAAGGAGAGTTTAATTCCAAGCTCCCTAGACTTTTCAAATCCCTTAAAGACAAAGAAGATTAAGTTTTCTACTAGCATGACGGCTCTCCGCCAAGTTATCTTCCTTCTGCAAAATAACTGTGCGTCTGAGTCGTTATAGCTTCAACTATTTACTTTAGGATTTCTGGCACAGGAAAATTGGCAAAAGGCGAAATCGTTCCTTTAGGTACTTTAGGGAACCTCGAAAAACATGAAACCTAAGAAAAATAAGTTCTCAATAAAAATTCACTCTATAAATCATAGAATATCCC
>CBDUDV010000027.1:0-44677 GCA_965366065.1 uncultured bacterium
GCTGATTAAATTAGCTAAACCGTTAGCTAAAAATCAATACGGCCAATATTTATTACAACGCGCGGAATGGATGGACTGATTATGCAATTTATTCCCCAAACAATCGCAGATGTTATATTAATTAAGCCGAAGGTCCATGGTGATGAGCGAGGTTATTTTATTGAAACCTTTCGCCAAGATAAGTTTGAAGCGGCGCTAGGTTATGCAGTAAATTTTGTACAAGATAATGAATCAAAATCCACTAAAGGCGTACTCAGAGGCTTGCACTATCAGCTTGCGCCTCATGCGCAAAGTAAATTAGTACGCGTGATAGAAGGCTCTGTACTGGATGTCGCTGTGGATATTCGTAGCGGTAGTCCAACGTATGGACAGTATGTCGCTGTGGAGTTATCGGCAGAAAACAAACATCAATTATTTATCCCTAGAGGCTTTGCTCACGGTTTTTTGGTTTTAAGTGAAACCGCTATTTTTGCTTATAAGGTGGATAATTATTACTCGCCTGAATGTGATCGAGGCCTGGCGTTTGATGATTCTGATTTAGCGATAGACTGGCATTTGCCTGCGGATAGCTTACAGCTATCGGAAAAAGATACCAAACAGCCTGCTTTCTCTGAATTAACAGCAGATTTTGATTTTAAAATTAATTATTATGCTAAATAGGAGAAACTAGGTGACAGATAAAACCACTATTTTAGTAACTGGTGCGAATGGACAATTAGGGCAATCACTGCATAAAATTTCTTCAGCCTACCCTGAGTATCAATTTACTTTTGTACAGCGCAATGAACTTGATTTAAGCCAAACGAAAAATATAGCGGCATATTTTGAAATTCATCGTTTTGATTATATTATTAACTGCGCGGCTTATACCGCAGTTGATAAGGCTGAAGAGGAAAATGCGTTAGCTGAGCAGATCAATTACCTTGCGGTTAAACAGTTAGCTGAAATTGCCAAAGCACAGCAAGCAGCTTTGATACATATCAGCACGGATTATGTGTTTGATGGCACGCAATATCGCCCCTATGTGGAAAATGATACGGTTAGTCCACAAAGTGTTTACGGTGCGAGCAAATTAAAAGGTGAGCAGGCGCTGCAAGCGATTTCGCCTAAAGGTTGTATTATTCGCACAAGTTGGGTTTATTCTGAGTTTGGAAAAAACTTTCTGAAAACCATGCTGATGTTAGGTAAGCAGCGCGATGCTTTAAATGTTATTTTTGATCAAGTGGGGACGCCAACTTACGCAACAGATTTAGCGCAAGCGATTATGCAGATTGTTAGTACGGATAGTGCAAGTAATTCACTTGAAAAATCTTTAGAGATTTATCATTTTAGTAATGAAGGCGTGTGTTCTTGGTATGATTTTTCTAACGCAATTTTTAGCTTGTCGGATATCAATTGTGCATTGAGCCCGATAGAAACAAAAGATTACCCTACGCCAGCAACGCGCCCACATTACAGCGTATTAAATAAGGCGAAAATCAAACAGGATTATGCTTTAAATATTCCTTATTGGCGTGATTCAGTACAAGAGTGCTTAACCGCATTATTACAAGACGAGAAAACAGTATGACGACTATTTTAGTAACCGGTGGTGCGGGGTTTATTGGCTCCGCTGTGGTAAGACACCTCATTAAAGACACGCAATTTAAAGTGGTTAATGTTGATAAGTTAACTTACGCAGGAAATTTAGAGTCTTTGATTGAAGTCGAGGGACATGAACGTTACTTTTTTGAAAAAGTAGATATTTGTGATGCAGCAGAAATACAGCGCGTATTTAATGCGCATCAACCCGATTTAATTATGCATTTAGCGGCTGAATCGCATGTGGATCGTTCTATTACGGGTCCCGGTGAATTCATTCAAACGAATATTGTTGGCACCTACAATTTACTAGAGCAAGCACGTGCTTATTGGGCGCAGCTAACAGGCGCTAAAAAAGAAAGCTTTCGTTTTCATCATATTTCAACTGATGAAGTGTATGGTGATCTTGAAGGAACGGATGATTTATTTACCGAGACAACACCTTACGCACCTAGCTCACCTTATTCGGCATCAAAAGCCAGCTCGGATCACTTAGTCAGAGCATGGCAACGTACTTATGGTTTGCCAACTTTAGTAACTAATTGCTCTAATAATTATGGTCCGTATCATTTTCCTGAAAAATTAATTCCATTAATCATTTTGAATGCCTTGGTTGGCAAACCATTACCTGTGTATGGAAAAGGTAATCAAATTAGAGATTGGTTATTTGTTGAAGATCATGCGCGCGCTTTAGTGCAAGTAGCGACTAAAGGCGAAATTGCAGAAACTTATAATATTGGTGGGCATAACGAAAAGCAAAATATTGAAGTGGTTAAAACAATTTGCAGTTTATTGGAAGAGTTAGCACCGAATAAACCAGCGGGTGTGAATCGTTATGAGGACCTGATTACGTTTGTTACCGATCGAGCAGGGCATGATGTGCGTTACGCGATAGATGCGCAAAAAATTCAACGGGAATTAGGATGGACGCCTGAAGAAACCTTTGAAAGTGGTATCAGAAAAACCGTGCAGTGGTATTTAGGTAATGCCGAATGGTCGCAGCATGTTTTGGATGGCAGTTATACGCACTCGTAAGCAGTATAAAATGCGTAGGATGGGCAAAAGGGGCTTTATCCCGTGCCCATCAGTACGTAAAGGTGGGTGCGTCCCAGCATCCTTTTTCATGCGATTTAAAGTATAGGGCGCTTTTTTATTGTCATAGTATTTTTACTAAGGTTGCTATGACAGCAATACCCGCGACCATAATACTGCCGAGTCTGAGAACTAGGCTCATTTCTAATTCTTTAAGGTCTCGTTTAGTGGCTAATTGTTCATTGACTAACTCAGCCATTGCTTCAGCTTGAACCTCGGCTTGTTCTTCAGTAAACCCGGATGCTTTAAGTTTTTTGGCGTAGGCTAGAGTATCAAATGCGATTGCGCTCATGTTAATTCACTCCATAAATAAATGATCTAAAATTATACCGTAACTTAGATGTTATCACGTAGGGTAAGCGATTTCGACGAGCCTCATCAAACTCTATGGGAAATTGGGCGATTATAAAGTCGGTATGGTAGTGATTTCTACCCTATAAATTTAATTACGCCCAATCTAGTTATTCTGCCGTTGCAGCGTCTTCAGTTGCGTCTTCTTCGTCATCAAGTTCCATATTGGTGACAGTAGAAATACACTCTAAGTAGCTTGCTGAATAATTCATATGTGCATCTGATAACGCTTCAGCTGAACCAAAACTTTCACGTAGATCAGCAAGTACTTGAGCAGGGTTCTTTGATGTCTTAAGCGAAATCATTTTTGTATAACCTGCATAGGTTTCTTGGCGTCTTGGTTCAAAAGGCAAAACGCCCGGCATGTTTTTAGAGCTTAAATCGAAAATACAATCAGCTACCGTTTGTGGATCTAAGTGGTAAGTGCGAATATCGTCATCGCTGCTAACTAGGTCAAATATAGTTTGTTTATATTCATCGCGGTCAGAACAGGCCGTTAAAGTAAGAACTGAAAGACTGATTAGTGCTAATTTTTTCATAGGTTATTATTATTTTTAAGTGATTCTATCGTTAGCATTGCATTTTTGATCCATGCTTCTGCTTCCTTGTTAATTTCTTTGCTTTTACGCCCTTCAGTAGGGATTGCTTCGCCTATATGCAGCTGAATAACGCCTGCTTGCTTTACGAATCCGTTACGTGGCCAAAATTCACCGGCATTATGGGCAATAGGGATAATAGGATACCCTGTTCGTTGTGCAAGTAAACTACCGCTTGCGCTAAATTTACCTTCTTCTCCAGGAGCTAAGCGAGTTCCTTCTGGAAAAATAACTACCCAAAAGCCCTGTTGTAAACGCATCGCGCCTTTTTTTAATAATTGCGATAAGGCTTGCTTCGGTGTGGATCGATTAATAGCAATAGGCTTTAATGTTGCCATCGCCCATCCCCAAAAAGGCAGCCATAATAATGATTTTTTTAATAAAACACTTTGTGGTGGCAATAAGGCCATTAAGGCAATCGTTTCCCACGCTGATTGATGTTTGCAGAGCACAATTGCTGTTTGCGTGTTGCGTATATTTTCTAAACCAGTGACTTTATAGCTTAAACCGCAAATAAGTTTAGTCATTGCTAAGACAAATCGTCCCCATAAGGAGGCTAGCTTAAAGTGTAAACCAAAAGGGAATGGCGAAACTAGCAGCATTAGAATAGAGAAAACAACGGTGCCGAGTAAGACAACGAGTAATAATAAGGCTGACTTTAAATAAGCTAATAAGGAACGGTCAGGATAAGATGAAATCGCTTGCGTCATAGAGAGTCTCAAAAATTGGAAGGTCTAAATCGGGGTTGGTAGCTAAGGTTTTTTCTCCGTTGCCAGTTTTAACTAGGATAGGTTTAGCGCCTGCTGCAATACCGGCTTGGAGATCGCGTAAGCTATCACCGACAAAATAAATTTTATCTAAACTAACGGCGTAATCTTTAGAAAATTGTAACAGCATCCCCGCTTTTGGTTTGCGGCATGAACACTGTGCGTCTGGTAGGTGAGGGCAGTAGTAAATCTGTTCGATTTTTCCACCCGTTGCTTCAACTTGTTGCTGCATTTTTAAATGGATTGCCGTTAAATCAGCGTCGCTATATAAACCACGGCCTACACCAGACTGGTTGGTTATGATGATCACTTTGTAACCAGCTTGGTGTAAGCGTGCAATTGCTTGCAAGCTATTATCGGTAGCGTGCCATTCATCGGGCGATTTTATAAAATCATCCGAATCATGGTTAATTACGCCATCACGGTCTAATAAAATATATTTTTCCGACATTAACTTTGTAGCTTAGAAATATCCGCAATCTGTAAAAATAATTTAGACAGTTTATTGAGCAAAGCGAGGCGATTTGCGCGTAACTCAAGGTCATCACACATCACCATCACACCGTCAAAAAAAGCATCCACTTCAGCACGTAAACCAGCTAAACGATTGAGTGCTGCAGGATAATCGTTGCTTGCGAGTAGTGGCAGTACATCAGCTGCTGCTTTTTCTGCAGAGGCTAATAAGGCAATTTCTGCAGGTTCTACTAAAGTACCTACTGTATCGGCAGGCGCGTTGTCCGATTTTCTTAAGATGTTGCTAATGCGTTTATTTGCAGCGGCAAGGCTGGCGGCTTCAGGTAATGCTCTGAAACTTTGCACGGCTTGTAAGCGGCATAAGAAATCATAAGGTTCTGTAGGTTTAAGTGAGACAACTGCCTCAAACTCATCTGCACTAAAGCCTTTTTCTAAGCAATAGCCTTTTAGGCGCTCATAGACAAAAGGAATCAACAATTTACGTGTTTTATCGACATCAAATTCATGAGTAAATTGCTGTAATGCAAAATCAATGCACTCAATGAGGTTGAGGGATAATTTGTTTTCAATAATAGTACGTAGCGCACCTAAAGTAGTACGCCTTAACGCATAAGGATCTTTATCGCCGGTAGGAATTAAATTGGCGCTAAAAATACCTGTTAGTGTGTCAATTTTTTCAGCAATCGCAAGCGCTTGGCCTGTGGCTGTGCTTGCTGTCGAGCTACCTGATTGCTTAGGCCAGTATTGTTCTTCAATTGCGCTAGCAACTTCAGGGTTTTCGCCATCAGCGAGTGCGTAATAACGCCCCATTAAGCCTTGTAAGCTGCCGAATTCTTCGACCATATTAGTCACTAAATCGGTTTTGGCTAATTTTGCAGCGCGTAATACTAAGTCACTATCAGTGTTGATTTTATTCGCGATAAATTCAGCGAGCTGTGCAACACGCTGTGATTTATCCGCTAAGCTACCCAATTTTTTCTGAAAAATGATTTTTTCTAGTTGCCCGCAATGATCTTCAAGTGTGTGTTTACGATCTTGATCCCAAAAGAATTCTGCATCGGCTAGGCGTGGCATAATAACGCGCTCATTACCGTGTTGAATAGAGCTTGGATTGCTACTTTCAATATTACTGAAGGTTATAAAGTGGGGTAATAAACCACCGGCTGCATTTTTAACCGGAAAGTATTTCTGATTAATTTGCATGGTAGTGATTAACACTTCCACCGGCAGTGCTAAATAGCGAGTATCAAAATTTCCCGTGATCGGTACTGGGAATTCGTTAAGCGCGGCAATTTCTTCGAGTAAATCATCTTCAATATGCGCGATTCCACCGACTGCTGAAGCGGCTGTATTGGCAGCTTCAAAAATCATGGCTTGGCGTTGATCAAAACTAGGGATTACTTTACCTTTAGTGAGCAAAGTCGCCTTATAGCTTTCAGGAGACTCTATGCTGATCGCTTCAGGTGCATGAAAACGATGTCCGAATGAGGTGTTACCTGTGGTTAATCCTAAAATATCTGTTGCTATGACTTGCTTGCCATAAAGCAAGACTGCCCAGTGGACAGGACGTACGAATTCAACGCTAGAGTCACCCCAGCGCATACGTTTAGCAATAGGTAATTGCTGAATGCTTTTACGAATAATATCAGGCAGTAAATCGGTGCTAAGCTTACCTTTTACTTCTTGTGTATAAGCGAGCCATTCGCCTTTGTCAGTTTTTAAACGGCCTAGTTGATCAACAGTTGTAGCACAGCTTTTAGCAAAGCCTTGGCATGCTTTTGAAGGCGTTCCTTCAGCGTCAAAGGCGGCTTGTACGGCAGGGCCGCGTTTTTCTACTGATTTGTCGGCTTGTGCACCGGCTAAGTCTTTAATAAAAACCGCTAAGCGGCGAGGGGTGGCGTAGCTAATGCATTCGCCAAAACTGAGTTCAGCATCCGTTAAGCCTTGTTGAATGCCAGCTGTTAATGCATCGCTTAATTTACGTAGTGATGCGGGGGGAAGTTCTTCGCAACCGAGTTCAAATAATAAATGTTCTGTTGCGCTCATTAGGCTGCTCCTGAATCTTTAACTAATGGAAAACCTAATGATTCACGGCAAGCATAGTAAGTTGCTGCGACGGCTTTAGACATATTCCTTACACGTAAAATATAACGTTGACGCTCGGTTACTGAAATTGCGTGACGGGCATCTAATAAGTTAAAGACATGCGACGCTTTTAAGACCATTTCATAGGCAGGGAGCGCTAAGTTTTTTTCTATTAATTTAGCGGAATCAGCTTCGTAAGTATCAAAGCTCGCAAATAAGAAATCAACATTGGCATGGTCGAAATTAAACTCAGACATTTCAACTTCATTTTGGTGAAACACATCGCCGTAAGTCACCACGGAACCATCGGGTGCTTTTGCCCAAATCAAATCGTAAACGCTTTTTACGCCTTGAATATACATGGCGATACGCTCTAAGCCATAAGTCAGCTCGCCGGTTACCGGTCGACACTCTAATCCGCCCACTTGTTGAAAGTAAGTGAATTGCGAGACTTCCATGCCGTTTAGCCAAACTTCCCAACCTAAGCCCCAAGCCCCAAGCGTGGGTGATTCCCAGTTATCTTCAACAAAGCGTACATCGTGCTCTAATAAATCTAAGCCGATATGGCGTAAAGAACCGAGGTAAAGCTCTTGAATATTCGCGGGTGAAGGCTTTAAGACAGTCTGAAACTGGTAATAATGCTGTAAACGATTGGGGTTTTCACCGTATCGTCCATCAGTAGGCCTACGCGATGGCTGAACATACGCAGCTTTCCAAGGCTCAGGGCCAATAGCGCGTAAAAAAGTGGCGGGGTGAAAAGTACCTGCGCCCACTTCTAAATCTAAAGGTTGTAATAAAACACAGCCTTGTTCAGACCAGTAGTTTTGTAGGGCAAGGATAAGTCCTTGAAAGGTAGATAAATCGTTGTTTAAACTAGACACAATAAACGCTTTTTGTAAGCCATAAAATGTCGAGGATTATACCTTAAAAAACGCGCTAAATGGTATTTAAGAATAGGCTCAAATGAAGGTTGTTGTTTATATTTAAGTTTTATTCCTGTGTGATTTTTGGTAGCGTAAGCTTAATTTTAATCAATTCAAAAATAGAAATTATGGCTATAGAAATAGAACGTAAGTTTTTACTTGCTAACGATAACTGGCGTTCTGGCGTTGTTAAATCGATTAATTATCGCCAAGGCTATTTAAATAGCGATGAAAATAGTTCGGTTAGAGTTCGCGTCAGTGATGATACTGCAAAACTTAATATAAAAAGTGCCACGATAGGTGCGCAACGTAGTGAATATGAATACAGCATTCCTGCGGAAGATGCGCATGAATTACTCAGTACTTTATGTCGCTTGCCTTTGGTTGAAAAAACGCGACATATCGTGATAGTGGGGGCGCATACTTGGGAAATTGATGAATTTAAAGGCGATAATCAAGGCTTAATTGTTGCAGAAATTGAATTGAATGCAGCAGATGAGGTTTTTGAAAAATTAGATTGGGTCGGAGATGAGGTGACTGAGGATGTTCGTTACTATAATAATCAACTCTCTAGGAACCCTTACTCTACTTGGTGATCGTAACTAGCTTGATATGGGGTGGTTAGCCCTGTGATTTTTGTGATTTATTTCACGCATTGAGATTCATTTTAAGGGATAATGCTGGGTTAATTACTTTACCTTCGGCTTCCTTACTCGCATGAAACAAAAATTAGAATCTCTCTTATTGCTTGCTGTTAATACCTTAAAAGCAGACTCTATACTCGACTCTGAGCTAACCCCAAGAATTTCAATTGAACGCGCACGCGATCTGCAATATGGCGATTTTGCTACGAATTTAGCAATGATGCTGGCTAAGCCTGCGAAAATGAATCCACGACAACTGGCTGAAAAGTTGATTGCGGCCTTACCCAGCGATGACGCGGTTTTAAAAGTGGAAATTGCAGGGCCTGGGTTTATTAACTTTTTTATTGATCCTAACGCGCAATACCAAATTATTAGTCAGATTCATAATTTAGGTGCTCAATTTGGTTTAAGTGAAGTAGGTAAGGGTAAAAAAGTACAGGTTGAATTTGTTTCTGCAAATCCAACAGGGCCTTTGCATGTTGGACATGGGCGTGGAGCGGCTTATGGTTCTGCGGTTGCTGATTTATTAGCGGCAGTCGGTTTTGAAGTGGAACGTGAATACTATGTTAATGATGCGGGGCGCCAAATGGATATTTTGGCAACCAGCGTTTGGTTGCGTTATCTGGAAGTGTGTGGGGAAGTGTTTACCTTTCCTATAAACGGCTATAAAGGGGATTATGTTCGTGAGATTGCCGGGACTATTCATAAGGAATCTGAAAATGAATATCGCCATTCTGCCGAGTTAGTTTTTGAGGATATTCATCCTGATGAGCCGCAAGGTGGTGATAAAGAATTACATATCGATGGCTTAATAGATCGTGCTAAAACTTTGCTGGGTAGCAACCTTTATCGTGCTATTTTTCAATCCGGCTTGAATGATATTTTAAGTGATATTCGCCAAGATTTAGGTGAGTTTGGTGTTGATTATCAGCAATGGTTTTCTGAGCGACAGCTGATGGATAACGGCTCTATTGATGAGGCTTTAGGTCGCTTGCGTGAAGCAGGGCATATCTATGAAAAGGACGGTGCGCAGTGGTTTGCTTCTAGTCAGCTAGGTGATGAAAAAGACCGCGTTGTGGTTAGAGATAATGGTCAAAGTACGTATTTTGCGTCAGATATTGCTTACCATATGAATAAATTAGATCGAGGTTTTGATCAAATCATTAATATTTGGGGGGCTGATCACCATGGTTATGTTCCGCGTGTTAGAGCAGCAATGCGTGCATTAGGTGCGGATGATGAAAAATTAACCGTGTTATTGGTTCAGTTTGCTGTGTTATATCGTGGTGAAGAACGAGTGCAAATGTCTACGCGTTCTGGTTCCTTTGTTACTTTACGTCAATTACGCCAAGAAATTGGTGCTGATGCCGCGCGTTTTTTCTATGTTATGCGTAAATCTGAGCAACATATGGATTTTGATTTAAAGTTAGCGACTTCAAAAACCAATGAAAATCCAGTTTTTTACGTGCAGTATGCTTATGCGCGTATTTGCAGTGTGCTAAGGCAGTTAGATGAAAAAGCAATGCAGCGCAATATTGCGCTGGGTGATGAAAATTTAATGATGCTGACAGAAGCACAAGAAATCAGCTTAGTGGCTAATGTGGCGCGATACCCAGAAATTTTAGAGCGTGCAGCGGTGAATTATGAACCGCATCAACTAATTAATTATCTGCGTGAATTATCTGCTGAATTTCATAGTTATTACAATGCGCATCCGTTTATTGTTGATGATCATAAGCTTTGTAATGCGCGTTTAAATTTAATTTGTGCGGTTAAGCAAGTTTTGGCTAATGGCTTAGGTTTGTTGAAAGTTAATACGCCAGAAGCAATGTAATGGCTCGCGATTATAAGCATAGAGCGAATACGCCTAAAAAGCCGGCGGCTAAGAAAAAGCCACGTGCGACTACCAGGCGCGTTAAAGCAAAGCCGGTAAAAAAATCACTTCCGTTTGGGCGGATATTGCTTGCAATTGCGGCGGTGGGTGGCTTTGCTTATTTGTTGTATAGTTTGCAGTCGATGGAGCCATCTGAACCTGAGCCAGCCAAAATAGTGCGTAAGGATGTTCCGAAAAACACAGCGCGAATCAAGCCAAAGTCAGTGAGTAAACCTAAGAAGTTGCCAGTAATTAAGGTGGTTCAGCCTAAAAAGACGGCATTGCCTGAAATTCAGTATGATTTTTATACCTTATTGCCTGAGGCTGAATTTACCATTCCTGACCATGAAATTAAGTCATATAAGCGTGCTGAGCGTATCGGCAAGGCTGTCGAAAATCGAGAATACTCGGTGCAGGTTAGCTCGTTTAGGCACTTGAAGGACGCGGATAGCTTGAAAGCTAAGCTACTTTTACTCGGCTTTATTCCAAAAATTGAGAAAGCAAAAGTGAACGGTGTTACTTGGTTTCGAGTGAAAATTGGCCCTTATCAGAGAATAAAATCAGTCGATGCGATTGTCTCACGTTTGCATGAAAATAAAATCGATGCCATGGTGACGGCGGTAGATAAAAAGCCATAAGTATAGCGGCTCCAAAGCTTCTTGCATCATGGTGTGCATCGTCACTCCAGCTAGTTCTTAGTAGTCTTATACAAATGAATTTTTGATAAAAGACTGCGGCAATGACACGCGTGTTGTTTAAATTATGCGCCTATTTTAGGCGCATTAATACTCCGCTCTTACGCTTCTTGTTTGAGTAGCTTAAGTAAGTCGTAGAGAAAGTTTTCTTGTAGTTGTATTGGTATGCTAGCTTGGTCTTGATAGCTTAAATAGAACATATCTTCAGCGCGGCTACCAATCGTAGTAACTTTGGCGTTAGTGACGCTAAAATGATGCTTTAGGAATAGTTTGCCTATTTTGGATAATAAACCGGGTTGGTCGGTTGTTATTAGCTCTAGTCGTGTGTAATTGTTTGTTGGGTCTTCATGAAAAAACGCACGAGTTTTTATTGGGAAGTTGGCTGCTTGACGTGTGCGTGCAGGTTGATGATGTAAGGTTTTGGGTAATGTTTGTAGTTGTTGTTTGACGATTGAGCAAATATGTATTTTTCTGAAAAGGTCAGTAATTGGCTCACCGGACTGCTCGAGCACTTGAAAGCTATTTAACGTATATTGATCTTTTGTGGTAATGATTCTAGCATCTAGGATGTTGAGGCCTAAGGCATCAATTGCTGCAGTGCTGCGTGAAAAGATAAAATTCTCTTTTTTATCGTGGGTATAAATAAATATTTCAGCGCTTCCACGTTGGTTTTGTGGGCGCAATAGGACTAAAGGGAGTTCTGATTCGGGCGTTGCATTAATGGCAAGCGTATGCCAAACAATTTCATCTGAGTAGTAGCGTAAGAAATAATCATTATTAATATGTTGCCAAGCGTAATTTATTTTTTCTTCTGATAGTCCTTTTTTTATTAATTCCTTACGAGCTTCGTCTTGAGTCTCTGTAATCGTGTCTTCTTGCAGAATTGGGTTTTCTAGTCCACGACGTAATGCATTTAACGTCGCGCTGTATAGTTCGCGCAGTAAGCTATCTTTCCATGATGTCCAGAGGGCTGGGTTGGTGGCGCGAATGTCTGCAACGGTCAGCAGGTATAGATAATTAAGGTATTCTGGTTTGCGTACTTTGGCGGCAAAGGCATGGATGATGTCAGGGTCACTGATGTCTTTACTTTGAGCGGTGCTAGACATGATGAGGTGATTTTTTACTAGCCAGCAGATGATCTTGCTATCGTGTTCAGATATTTTATGGTCTATGCAAAATTGGCGCGCAATGCCTTCGCCTAAAACAGAGTGATCGCCTTTTTTTCCTTTGGCAATGTCGTGAAATAAACCAGCAATATAGAGAATATGAGGTTTAGGAATCAGTAAAAATATGCCGTTGCAAAAGGGTAGGTCATCATTGTGCTTTTCAAGCGCGAAGCGGCGTAAATTTCGGATGACAAAAAGGGTATGCACGTCGACTGTGTAAATATGAAATAAGTCGTATTGCATGCGTGCAACAATATTATCAAAGCTTGGCAGGTAGGCTGCTAATACGCCGTAGCGATTCATTGCGCGTAAGACGTGATTGATCGCGCGCGGTTGGCGTAAAATATCGATAAATAACTGGCGGGCAAGTGGATCTGCACGAAAGTTATCATCAATTAAATGTAAGTTAGCTCTGATTTGTCGAATAGTGTTTGCTTGGATGCCTTTTAAGGAGGGTGTTTTTTGCAGTAGCAGAAAAATTTCTAATAAAGCGCGAGGGTGTGATTGAAATACCTCGGGATTACTGGTGGTGATGTAATCAGCGACACTATTAAATTTGGCGTTGAGGGTTTGTTGCTTTTTGCTGTGAGGAAGGCAATGTTCGTTAAAGAGTTGCATTAGGGTTTCATTGAGCCTTTCTAGCTGCATTACTGTTTTAAAGTAGTGCTGCATGAATTGCTCGATGCCTATGTTTCTTTCTTGTCCGCCATAGCCAAAAGTGCCAGCAATTTCTCGCTGTTGATCAAATAATAAGCGATCTTCACAGCGGTTGGTTTGTAGGTGCAGGGAGAAGCGTATTTTCCAGAGATATTCACGTGCAGCAAAGAGTTCGTCGTACTCCGCTTCAGTTAATAAGTCATATTGTTTTAAATCTTTTAGGCTGCGGCATTGGTAGTGGTATTTAAATACCCAGCTAATAATTTGTAAGTCCCTAAGCCCGCCTGGGCTTTCTTTGATATTAGGTTCTAGGTTATAGGCGGTATCGTGGAATTTTGTGTAACGCTGTTTTTGTTCTTCTATTTTTGCGTTGAAGAAGTCTTGAGAGCTCCATAGCTTATGATCGGAAATTTGTTGGTCGAGCGTCTCTAATTGTTGTTTGTTGCCTGCTAAATATCTTGATTCCATTAAGGACGTCATGATCGTTTGATCATCTTTTGCAGCTTGTAGGCATTCTGAATAGCTGCGTATACTTAATCCCAGTTTTAGCCCGGTATCCCAAAGTGCAGTACACAGCTGACTGAGTTGTTCTTTCTCTTCTTCGCTAGGGCTGTCTTTGGTTAGTATTAATAGGTCGACATCAGACTGTGGAAACATTTCTCTGCGTCCGTAACCACCAACAGCAACTAGGGTGAAGTGATCTGGTGTGGATGAGAAGGCATGCCTCCATAAGCAGAGCAAGGCACCATCGATAAATAAAGACTTGGCTCGCAGAAACGTTAGGATAGGCTTTTGCGGTGAAAAGCTAGATTTTAAATGCGTGTTGTGTTGTTTAACGGCGAGTTTTATACGCAGGCTAGTAGAGGGGTTCATTACGCTTCTTCTGGGCGTAAAGTTAAAATTTCGTAGCCTGTTTCTGTGACTAGAATTGTATGTTCCCATTGTGCGGAAAGGCTACGGTCTTTAGTGACAGCTGTCCAGCCGTCTTTAAGTACTTTCATGTGACGCTTGCCAATGTTAATCATCGGCTCAATAGTAAGTATATTCCCTGCTTCTAATACTTCGCCTTCGCCTGCTACGCCATAATGTAATACTTGCGGCTCTTCGTGAAATTTTATGCCTATACCATGCCCGCAAAACTCACGGACAACAGAATAGCGATTTGATTCGGCATGTTTTTGAATGGCTTCACCTATATCGCCAAGCGTACAGCCGGGTTTTACTTTTTCGATAGCGAGCATTAGGCATTCTTGAGTGATGCTACATAAACGCTTTGCATGGGGGGCTACATCACCAACGTAGAACATTTTGCTGGTATCACCATGGTATTCATCTTTAATGACGGTAATATCTACATTAATAATGTCGCCATTTTTTAATTTCTTTTCATTAGGAATGCCGTGACAAATCGTTTGGTTGATTGAGGTGCAGATGGACTTTGGAAAGCCGCGGTAGTTGAGTGGTGCGGGTATTGCCTGCTGAACATCAACAATATAGTCATGGCAAAGCTGGTCTAATTCATTGGTCGTTACGCCGGGGATGACGTGCGGGGCGATAAAGTCGAGGACATCGGCGGCAAGTTTGCCGGCAATGCGCATTTTTTCAATTTCAGAGGCGGACTTGATGAGAATAGACATAATAAAATCGAGGTAATTATAAAGAGGAGTCGATGGCGAATTTTAACAGATGTTTCATTGTTGTGTAGAGCTAAATGTGGTATAAAGGTAAGTTCATCTATGACTCAATTGCCTATTGCAATGAGCATAATAATACTCACATCTATCGACACGATTAGTTGGGTGCTAGTTGAAAAGCTGGTTTCTAATTGGGATAGATGGAGGCGTAACCCTTTTCGACATGGTCGAAAATTATTAGGAGAAATACATGGCTGCAGTATCTATGCGTCAAATGTTAGAAGCAGGTGTTCATTTTGGACACCAAACGCGTTACTGGAACCCTCAGATGGCACCTTACATCTTTGGCGCACGTAGCAAAATTCATATCATTAACTTAGAGAAAACACTTCCTTTATTTAATGATGCTATGAACTACGTAGGTCAAATGACTGCAAACAAAGGAAATATCTTGTTTGTTGGAACTAAGAAATCTGCACGTAAAGCAGTTGCTGATGAAGCAATACGTTGTGGAATGCCATATGTAAACCACCGTTGGTTAGGTGGAATGTTAACTAACTTCAAAACGATTAAAAAATCTATTTTTCGTTTAAAAGAGTTAGAAGCAATGAAAGCAGACGGTACATTACAACAACGTTTTTCTAAAAAAGAAGCGTTAGGTATGGAGCGTGAGCTGGAAAAATTAGAGCGTAGTTTAGGTGGTATTAAAAACATGCGTGGCGTTCCTGATGCTATTTTCGTTTTAGATGTTGGTTACGAAAAAAATGCATTATGCGAAGCTAAAAAATTAGGTATTCCTGTTATCGGCGTTGTTGATACAAACAACACACCAAAAGGTGTTGATTATGTTATTCCTGGAAATGACGATTCAATTCGTGCGGTTAAGTTATATGTAGAAAGTGCTGCGACAGCTATTTTAGAAGCGAAAGCAGCAAGACTAGATGTATCTGCTAAAGGCGATGAGTTTGTTGAAGAAGCTGCTGAAGCTAAATAAGTTTGATCTTATTTTTAGTTAAGCGTTAGAGGGATTAACGCAGAACAGTTATTTGAAACGCCTCCACTTGGAGGCGTTTTTTTAGTGAAAAGTATTTTTAAGGTGTTCTAAAATGAGTGTTACAGCAGTAATGGTAAAAGAACTACGTCAGCGTACGGGTTCTGGAATGATGGAATGTAAAAGAGCGTTGAAAGAAGCAAATGGCGATATGGAACTTGCTATTGATAATATGCGTAAATCAGGCTTAGCAAAAGCAGATAAAAAATCAGGCCGTGTCGCTGCAGAAGGTCGTATTGCAGTAGCGCAAAGTGATGATACAAAAAATGCAGTTATTATTGATGTTAACTGTGAAACAGATTTTGTTGCTAAAGGCGATGTATTTAAAGCCTTTGCTGAAGGAATTGCAGCTGCAATTTTAGCGTCAGATGTAACAACACCTGAGGCAGCACTAGAGCTTGCTTTAGCTGATGGCAAAAGTATAGATGAAACACGTCGTGCATTGATTGCTAAATTAGGCGAAAACATCACTCTAAGACGTTTCGAAAGAGTATCTGCAACAGGTGGAACTGGATACTACTTACATGGCGAAAAAATTGGTGTTGTTGTTTGTTTAGATAAAGCAGATGAAGCCTTAGCTAAAGATGTAGCGATGCATATTGCAGCAAGTAAGCCTGTTTGTGTCTCTGAATCTGAAGTGCCTGCAGAAACAATTGATAGAGAAAAAGCTATTTTTGTTGCTCAAGCAGAAGAAAGTGGTAAGCCTGCTGCAATCATTGAAAAAATGATTGGCGGACGTATTAGAAAATTCTTAGCTGAAATTACATTAGAAGGCCAAGCATTTGTTAAAGATGACAAAGTAACGGTTGGACAATTAGTAAAAGGTAAAGATAATAAAGTATCAAGCTTTATTAACCTTGCGGTAGGCGAAGGAATCGAAAAAGATGAAGGCGATTTTGCTGCAGAAGTAATGGCACAAGTTCGCGGCGAATAAAAAGTCATAATAAAGCTTTTAGAGTGGTTTTTGCTCTGAAAGCTTTGTTTATACTTAAAAAGAGGTGATTGTGTATTAATTGCTTGAAAAGCGGTTGATTTTTAAGATTAATAGAGAGGAACATTGATGACTAAGCTTATTTGCCAAAGAATTTTACTAAAATTGAGTGGTGAAGCGTTAATGAGTGATTCTGGGGGAAGTATTGACCCTGAAATCGTAAAACGTTTAGCAACAGAGGTTAAGGAACTTTGTGATGCAGGAATCCAAGTTGGCTTAGTCATCGGTGGTGGAAATATCTTACGCGGTGCTGAGCAAGTTGCAGAGAGTTTAACACGCGTAACAGGCGATCAAATGGGGATGCTTGCGACAGTGATGAATGCACTGGCCATGCAGGATGCTTTAGAATATTTAGGGCAACCCGTCCGTGTGATGAGTGCTTTAGATATTAACCAAGTGTGTGAAAATTATATTAAACGTAAAGCCGTTAGGCATTTAGAAAAAGGCCGCGTAGTTATTTTTGCTGCCGGTACGGGTAATCCTTTTTTCACAACTGATTCTGCCGCAAGCTTAAGAGCGATCGAAATTGGTGCCGAATTAATGATTAAAGCGACTAAAGTTAAAGGTGTTTATTCAGCAGACCCTGAAAAAGAAGCGGATGCGGTATTTTATCCTGAGCTAACTTATGATGAAGCGCTAGATCAACGACTGAATGTAATGGATACCACTGCTTTAGTTTTATGTAGAGACAATGATTTACCGATGCGTATCATGAATATCTTTGAACAAGGTGCTGTGATGAAGTTAATGCAAGGTGAAACGATAGGGTCGTTAATTACACGTTAAAACGACGTTGTTATTTATAGATTAAGTGTTAAAGATAGAGGAATAAAATGATTAATGATATTCAGCAAGATGCAACGGAACGAATGGCTAAAAGCATCGAAGCATTAAAAAAAGGTTTTACAAAAATAAGAACGGGGCGTGCACATCCAAGCCTACTAGACCAAGTCGTTGTTTCTTATTATGGCTCAGATACACCTTTATCTCAGGTGGCTAATGTAACCATTGATGATTCTCGTACTCTAGCGGTAACGCCGTGGGAAAAAAGCTTAATGCAGGCGATTGAAAAAGCGATTATGTCATCTGATTTAGGTCTAAACCCTGTAACCAATGGTAATGTCATTCGTGTTCCTCTACCGATGCTGACAGAAGAGCGTCGTCGCGATTTAGTTAAGGTTGTAAAAGCTGAAGCTGAAAGCGGCCGTGTTTCTATTCGTAGCATTCGACGTGATGCAAATGCAGAAATTAAAGATGCCTTAAAAGAAAAAATGGTCTCTGAAGATGAAGCAAGAAGTGGCGAAGATAAAGTTCAAAAATTAACTGATGAATACGTTAAGCAAGTTGAAAAGTTATTAGAAGAAAAAGAGGCTGATTTACTTTCTATTTAGGCGGTTAATATGCAAGCAGAAAAAGAAGTGAGCAAACAAAGCCATTACCCAAAGCACATTGCTATCATTATGGATGGTAATGGGCGATGGGCAAAAAATCGCTATTTACCCCGGTTTATGGGGCATATTTCGGGTGTTAAAGCGGTAAAACGTGTGGTTGAGTATTGTGATGCGCAAAACATCCAAGTATTAACCTTATTTGCATTTAGTAGTGAAAACTGGCGTAGACCTAAAGATGAAGTGTCTAAGCTAATGGATCTGTTTGTAGGAACTCTTGATAAAGAAATCAAAAATTTATCTAAAAAAAATGTCCGCTTGAAGTTTATTGGGGAACGCGAAGCTTTTTCTGCAAAAATGCAACAGCAAATGGCTGATAGCGAGTCTCAAACAGAAAATAATACCGGATTAACTTTGGTCATTGCCGCCAACTATGGCGGTCATCGCGATATTACTTTAGCCATGCAAAAAGTAGCTGAAAAAGTCAAATTGGGAGAATTAGAGCCGAGTGATATTGATGAAAAGTTAATTAGTGCTGAGCTCTCGATTCCAGACCTGCCGGAACCGGATTTATTTATCCGTTCAGGCGGAGAAAAGCGTATTAGCAACTTTTTACTCTGGCAGCTTGCCTATACTGAATTTCACTTTACAGATGAGCTTTGGCCGGATTTTAGCGCTGAAACCATGCAAAATGCTGTGGACGACTACTTAACGCGACAGCGTCGTTTTGGTCGCACCAGTGAGCAAGTTGAAAATTCTCATGAAGCTGATTAATTCGCTTCGTTCAATCTTATTTAATTAAAATATAATAATAAAAATATGTTACTACAACGCGTAATTACAGCTTCTGTGTTAGCTCCTTTAGTCGTTTTGGCTATCTTTAAATTACCCCATTTATACTTTTCATTAATCTGGGCGGCGGTTTTATTAGTGGGGGCTTGGGAATGGACTAATCTAGCCGGTGTTAAATCAACAGTAATTAAAGTACTTTTTTTACTATTGTTGCTGATTCCCATGGCAATTTTGCAATTTTGGACGCAAACGCTGGAATTAATCGCACAAATGGCTAATTGGCCTGAGGTTAGAACGCAGTCAGGGTTAATTGAATGGTTAGTCGTTCCGCCAGTGCTATTTTGGTTTTGGGTAATGATTAAAATTCGTAAAGCAGGTGGCGATTTATTAGCAACCAGCATGACGATGACGAAAAAATTATTATTAGGTGGCTTTCTTTTAATTTCTGCGTGGTTATTTTTATCGCGCTTAATCGTATTAGAAGAACCCGCGATGACGATGTATTTATTTATCTTAATTTGGGCTGCTGATATTGGTGCTTATTTTACGGGTAAAAAGTTTGGAAAAACTAAATTAGCAGTCGAAATTAGTCCGGGAAAAACCTTAGAAGGTATGTACGGCGCTTTAGCTTCTGCTGTTGTCGTTAGTATCGTTTTTACTCTGTATTATGAAATGTGGGTACTTTATATTGCTGATTTCGTACTACTGTCAGTGATTACTGTCTTAGTCTCAATTTATGGTGATTTATTCTTTAGCGCTGCAAAACGTATTCGTGGTGTAAAAGATAGCGGAACGATTTTACCTGGGCATGGCGGAATTTTGGACCGTTTAGATAGTGTTATTGCTGCTGTCCCTGTATTTTATGCGGGTGCGTGGCTTATTCGCTGGATGGGGCAAGGTATCGTTACTTAAGTTAGAGCGTACTGCGATTGTGGTGTGAATAAATAAAATTTAGACGGAAGTGATAATAATGAAAGGTATTTGTGTTTTAGGAGCAACAGGCTCTATTGGTGTTAGTACATTGGATGTGGTTAAGCGCCATTCAGACTTATATAAAGTAATTGCGTTAACGGCAAATACCAATATTGATACATTATTTGAGCAATGTATTGAATTTAAGCCTGAGGTCGCTGTTGTTGTTAATGAGCAAAAAGCGCTTGAGTTCAAGGCAAAGATTGTAGGAACAGAAATTGCTGAAATGCAGGTTCTTGCCGGTGCAGAAGCCTTAGTTGAAGTAGCTACTTTAGAGGCAGTTGATGCTGTGATGGCTGCAATTGTTGGTGCCGCGGGTTTATTATCTGCGCTAGCTGCTGCAAAAGCAGGAAAAACAGTATTATTAGCGAATAAAGAATCATTAGTTATGTCCGGTGATATCTTTATGCAAGCAATTAAAGATTCAGGCGCAAAATTATTACCGATTGATAGTGAGCATAATGCTATTTTTCAATGTATGCCAGCCGGGTATGTTGCAGGACAAGATGCACCTGAAGCACGACGCATTTTATTAACTGCATCAGGTGGTCCTTTTAGAACCACACCTGTTGAAGAGTTGCATAATGTCACGGTTGCGCAAGCGGTTGCACACCCTAAATGGAGCATGGGGCGTAAAATTTCAGTTGATTCTGCAACCATGATGAATAAAGGCTTAGAGCTAATTGAAGCTTGCTTATTATTCAATATGCAACCTGACCAAATTCAAGTGGTTATTCATCCGCAAAGTATCATCCATTCAATGGTTGATTATGTCGATGGCAGTGTTTTAGCGCAAATGGGTAATCCAGATATGCGTATTCCTATTGCACACGCAATGGCTTGGCCTGATCGTTTTGATTCGGGTGTTGCGCCACTGGATATTTTTGGCGTGAAACATATGGATTTTGAGCCGGCTAGTCTAGAGCGCTTCCCTTGTTTACGTTTAGCAATAGAAGCCATTAAAGCCGGTGGTATTATGCCAACTGTTTTAAATGCGGCAAATGAAATTGCTGTCGAAGCCTTTTTAGATGAAAAAATTCGTTTTACTGACATTCCTGTGATTATCGAAAAAAGTATGGCTGAATTTACAGCGACTGAAGCCGATACACTGGAACATATTTTAGCGGCTGATTCACAGGCGCGTGAACAAGCCCAGTTAAAAATTAAAGCTTTATTGGCTTAATGGACGTATTACATACCGTATTTTATTTCATTGTTGCCATCGGGTTACTGGTTGCGATTCATGAGTTTGGTCATTTCTGGGTTGCAAGAAAAACCGGTGTAAAAGTATTGCGCTTTTCTATTGGCTTTGGCAAAGTGATTTGGAAATACCAAAAAGATAGTAATAGTACGGAATATGCACTGTCACTTATTCCACTCGGTGGCTACGTTAAAATGGTTGACGAGCGCGAAGGTGAAGTAAAGGCAGAAGATTTGCCGCAGGCATTTACGCAAAAGCCATTGTGGGCAAGATCTGCAATTGTGGCCGCAGGCCCCTTATTTAATCTGATTTTAGCAGTGGTGCTTTACTCAGCTGTCTTTATGATGGGTGAAACCGGAATGCGTCCGGTCATAGGCGAAGTTGCACCGCAAACGCTTGCTGGGAAAGCGGGGTTTGTTGAAGGTGAAGAAATTACCAGTATTAATGGTATAGATACGCAGACTTGGCGTGAAGCAATGGAAACATTGATGGCTTCAATAACGGATGCTGAAGACGGTGTGAGTGTTGGCGTTAAAACAAATGATGGAATTTTATTAACGCATAGCTTAGTGATTCCTTTAGAGTTAAGCCAAGACCCTGAGCGCTTATTTAAAGAATTAGGGCTGAAAGCATGGCAGCCTAAAATTCCTGCTGTTATTGGAAAAATTATAGCAGGCGGTGCAGCAGAGCAGGCAGGCCTGCAAGTGGGTGATGTTATTATTAGTGCCGATGAAATTCAGTTTAATGATTGGATTGCATGGGTCAAGTATGTGCAGAGTCATGCGAATCAAACGATGAATGTCATGGTTGAACGCAATAGCGAGCCATTATTTCTTGAGTTAACGCCGGCTAGTCAGGTTGATAATGAGAAAATTATCGGCAAAAGTGGTGCAGGTGTTCAGGTGTCTGATAATTTACGCGATTCAGTGATGGTAACTTATTCACTGGGACCTATTGATGCGGTATCTGCTGCAATGCAACGTACTGGGTATTATTCGTTAGCCACATTGAAAATGATGGGCTCGATGTTTGTCGGCAAGTCATCAGTCGATAATTTAAGCGGCCCGATTAGCATCGCGCAATATGCAGGGAAATCGGCAGAAATGGGGTTGATTCCGTTTTTAAAATTTTTAGCCATTGTCAGTATTAGTTTAGGTATTTTAAATTTATTACCGATTCCGGTATTAGATGGCGGACACTTGTTAATGTTTGCAATAGAAGCTATAAAAGGCAGCCCAGTAGCAGAAAATATACAAATAGCATTTCAACAGTTAGGGATGACTGCTTTATTGGCACTCATGATGTTGGCTATGTTCTTAGATATAGGCCGTTTATTTTAGCCTCAATAATAAATAAGATTTTAAGGAAAAATTAATGAAAAGAATTACTCAACTTATTGCTCTATTCAGTGTCATGATTTTTACTTCATCAGCAATGGCAGACAAAGGGGCTGCTCAGCTGAAAGAGGTACTATTAAAACGCGGCATGCAGGCTGATGAAATAACCGCAACGCAGATCAGCGGGCTTTATGCGGTAAGAGATGGTTCGAAAATCTTGTATTTATCGGCTGATGGGCGTTATTTGTTACATGGTGAGTTGTATGATTTGAGTACGGGTGAGCCAGAAAATCTAACAGAAAAATCACTGCAAGGTCTACGCAAGCAACTCATTAACTCCGTTCCTGCAAATGAATTTATCACCTTTAAAGCAAAGAATGAAAAATATAAAATAAATATTTTTACTGATATTGATTGTGGCTACTGTCGTAAACTTCATTCAGAGATAGAAGATTATTTGGCAGAAGGCATAAGCATCAATTATTTGTTTTTTCCTAGAGCAGGTTTGAATTCAGATGCCTATAAAAAGGCTGTATCAGTTTGGTGTGCTGATGATAAAAATGAAGCAATGACTATTGCTAAAATGGGCACGGGTGTTTTAGAAAAGAAAACCTGTAAAAACCCAGTCAAAGAACACATGGCATTAGGTGACAAAATTGGTGTGCGTGGTACGCCGATGATGGTAACTAATGACGGAACTGTATTTCCAGGCTATGTGCCTGCTAAGCAATTAGCAAAAGCATTAAGCAATAAATAAAACACTTGAAGAACAGCGCTATTGCGATTGATTAAAGCAATACGATAGCTATTTAATATTAACTTACAAAGGAGTCATACAATGACTGATAACTGGATTGCACCTTCGATTCTTTCTGCTGATTTTGCAAAATTAGGTGAAGAAGTAGATAACGTACTAGCCTCAGGCGCTGATGTTGTTCATTTTGATGTAATGGATAATCACTTTGTACCGAACTTAACGATTGGGCCACTAGTTTGTGACGCACTAAGAAAGCATGGTGTGACGGCACCTATTGATGTACATTTGATGGTAGAACCTGTTGATGGCCTTATTCCTGATTTTGCGAAAGCAGGGGCGAGCATTATTACATTTCACCCTGAAGCATCGACTCATATTGATAGAAGTTTACAAATGATTCGTGATTTAGGTTGTAAATCAGGGCTAGTATTTAACCCTGCTACACCATTACATTACTTAGATTACGTGATGGATAAAGTTGACGTTATCTTATTAATGTCTGTTAACCCGGGTTTTGGTGGACAATCATTTATTCCTTCTACTTTAGATAAATTACGTGAAGCAAGAAAAAGAATTGATGATAGCGGCTATGATATTCGTTTAGAAATCGACGGCGGTGTAAAAGTTGATAATATCCGTGAAATTAAAGCAGCCGGTGCTGATATGTTTGTTGCTGGATCAGCAATTTTTAATCAACCAGATTACAAAAAAGTGATTGATGAAATGCGTGCAGAATTAGCAAAAGCATAATTCACTATTTTGCTATTGAGGGTTCTTAACCCTCAATTCTAGCTCTATAAGAAGAGAGAAAATCATGACACAAGACGAGAGTAAGCGTAAAGCGGCAGAAGCAGCATTAGAATATATTAAAGATGTTTCTATCTTAGGCGTAGGAACAGGCTCAACAGTGAATCATTTTATTGATTGTTTGGCTGATTTTAATTTAACGCAAGATATTCAAGGTGCGGTTTCTAGCTCAATCGCAACGACTGAGCGTTTAAAGAAAATTGGTGTTCCAGTCATGGAGCTAAACCAATCAGGTAACTTAGATGTTTATGTTGATGGTGCTGACGAAGTTAACCCACTTAAGCAGCTGATTAAAGGCGGCGGTGGTGCGTTAACACGTGAAAAGATTATTGCTGGCGCAAGTAAGAAATTTGTTTGTATAGTTGACCAAAGTAAAACAGTCGACATACTAGGAAGTTTTCCTTTGCCTGTTGAAGTGATTCCTATGGCGCGTAGCTATATTGCTCGTGAAATGGTTAAGCTCGGTGGTCAACCGATATGGCGTGAGAATTACATTACCGATAATGGCTGTGAGATTCTCGATGTACATAATATGGAAATTATGGAGCCATTAGCTTTAGAAAGAGCGGTTAATAATTTAGCAGGTGTTGTCTCTGTTGGGATTTTTGGTTTACGTCCTGCTGATGTTGTCTTGGTCGCAACGGATAACGGTGTAAAAACGCTTTAGTTTTTAAGGGTAAGCATTTACCCGTTGGGGTGCAGCCCCTCATAAAACAAGTAGCCCGTATGAAGCCTGCGTAATACGGGGCATTCGATGCGCTGTTTATCCCGTATTCCGTACCTCCTACGGGCTACGGTTTTGTGTTGGTAATGGGTAAGTCTCAGCCTACAAAACCTATTTTCAGGTTATTATGGAATGCTTGCACTGCCATAAAAAAGCCCCAGTCTAAAATATTAGACTGGGGCTTTTTTATGCGTGAAAACAAAAATTAATCGTCAATATTTTTAATGACCTTATGTAAACGCCTAATAACGATAGCAACACAAATCAAAACAACAGGGATCGATGCGCCCGAGATAATCTCTGGTTTTATACTAATAAGTTCCGTACTTTCAAGGCTCACTAAAATCGAGTGAAACAGATTGACAATGTAGGTGGTAATCGCAACAATTGATAGGCTTTCAACTGTTTCTTGTAAACGTAATTGCATTTTTGCACGCATATTCATCGAGCTAAGTAAATCTTGGTTTTGTTGTTCGATGGTAATATCTACGCGCGTACGTAACAATTGGCTGGCATTACTAATTCTTTCGGATAATAAGCTAAAGCGCTTAGCGGTTGAGTGGCAGGAGTTGACCGCAGGCTGCATGCGTTTAGTTAAAAATTCACCTAGCGTTTGTATGCCTTGAATTTTATCCTCTTTAATATCACAAATACGCTGCTCAACAATTTTATAATAAGCCTGAGTGGCACCAAAGCGGTATTGATTGTTAGAGATATGGCTTTCAACTTCGGCAGCGAGCTGAGTGAGTTGGTCGAGTAGTTTTTTGTCATCACAATTTTCCTGTGCCATTTCAGTGGTCAGCTTAGATAAGCAGTGCTCGGCGGCTGAAACTTTTGGTGCAAGTTCGTGAGAGAGAGGAAAGGCTAATAAAGCCATCACTCGGTACACTTCAATATCAAATAGGCGTTGCATCAAACGGCCCGCTTGTTCGATTTGTAAGTGCTTATCCAAAATAATAAAACGACTAAAGCCATCATTATGAATACGAAAATCAGTGAAAGCTTGTGCATCACCGCCGGTCATTTTTGAGCCAACAACTGCATTCCCTTCAAAATAATCTGAGATTTCAGCAGAGCTAGGTTGTTGTTCTGGACACGGCATAATGACAGCGTGAGCGGCAACAATCGATTGACCAACTAGTTTATCTAGCCAGTCGATGGGCGCTTGCTCTAACGCAGTTTTAGCAAAAGGGCTATTGCTATCTACTTGATTAACATAGAAACAATAGGTGCTAAATTCCCCGTGTTGTTCCCAATGAAAGGTGAAATTATCAAAGCCCGCTGAAAAATGATTCGCTTGATTTGAGGGCGGTATTACACCAAAGCGCTGGCATAGGTTATTTAAATGTTCGCGTTCTTGCTGTCTTTCCTGGGGGCTAACCGTTAAGGCTAAATGACTTGCACGTACCGGCGTGGTTAAAGAGACCGGTGTGCGTGCATGAATTTCATTATGTAAAGTAAAACGCTGCGTGTGATTTGCAGGAATATGGAGTAATTTAGCCACAATTAGGCGTTTCCTTGCTAGATAATTGAGTAGGATATAAATACAGGCGACAGCATAGATAACAGGTAGGCATTTAATAAAGAAAAAGTGAGCTTGAACTTTCGACCTTTCTTGCAAACCATTCACTGATGTTACGCACGGGTGTTATTTTAGCAAATTCTTAAACGACTGCGTAATATCAGTTAATATAACTTCGTTTCTCATTGCATAGCCAAAGATTTAATTAGTCTTAAAGGTGCGCTTCCTAATGGTTGGTATTTAATGAGATATTTTGCACTGCAAAGACATTAATAGTGTTATTTGTTACCTGAAAATCATACCCAGATAAATGCTTAAGAAAATGAATATAAAGACGCTTACGCTTGTCATCATTGACGGTGAGATAAAAGTAATTCACTTTATGTTGATACAAATAGTGCCTTATTTTATTTTCCATTAACCTGAGCAAGCGGGTTGGGTTTTGAATATCATTGGTTATCTGAGACGTAGGGACTGGATCATCAAAAAAATTAAATGAATCAGATGTAAGGCGGTAAAAAACCAGAAATACCTTGTCCTGTAGCTCAATCATATATTCTTTATTTTCAAACATGAAATGATCAATAACCATGTGTTTCTCTCCTTGTGAATTATTTTCAGAAAATAAGCGGTTAGATTTTTAATGTGAAGTAAACGCAGGTTATTATTATTATCATTTTAATGATAACGTTGCCCTTGATATTGAACGGATGTAGTAATCGTCAGCACCAATCACTTTACCTTCAGGCGATAAAATAATAACGGTCTGTTCATCATAGTAAAAGACATAGTATTCAATTTTTCCCCATATCAGGTTCGGTCGCTTTTGGTAATGAGCCTTAACTAAATGCTGAGCATGCTCAAGTAGTTTATTTAAGGGGAGATAACTAATCTCTGATGCTAATGAAATATAACGTGTACCTTCTAATGCAGCCAGCGCAAAGATCGGCTCACTCTTACGTTTGAAGTTTGTTTCGATAAAAATAGAGGGCTTAAATCCTGGTTGCTTCTGCAACGAAGGCTCTTCTGTTTCGCTGATAATTTTATTGCTCAATAGTTCGGGGATATTCAAGGTGACGCACAGATACTTAATAAATTCTGGCGTACTGTAGAGAGAATCAAAACTACTTTCATTTAAAGCCAAACAAGAGCTGTTAATGATGTCGGTTATTCTAGCTGCTACTTCATCCTGAGCTTTAGCGCTGTAACCTAGTTGTTGAGTAACAAGGCTAATGTCCGTTAGTGCCAGTTTTTCCGCAATAAGGGTTTGTAATGTCATGGTGAATCTCCTTCGGGTTAAGTCGGAGAGTAGTTCTCCGACGCTTTAGCAAAATTTTGTAATGCGCTTTGCAAGCTATCGTTCAAATCAGCGCAGGGTTAATATAAGCTATCTATACGACATAACAGGACTTATACGGCATTATTTTATTATTCATGCGTGACAAAGGATTTATTACAGATATTTTGTGCTGCATCATCCCAACGATAGGCGACCAATGGACCGCCATAGCCTACTGAATAATCCAAACATGCAACATTCTCTCTAATACGCTCAGGCGTGCCCTTAAACCAGTAATGCCCAAAGAAAATAGGCTTATCATCTTTTGGGTAGCCGGTTATTTTGTTTACTTGATCTATATGAATAGCAGGTGCATTATTAAGCGAGTCAACTTCTAATACGGAGGCTTGTTGATAGGTTTCTAGCGACTCATCCCACCATTTAATGCGAATTTCATGACGTTCATTACCATCTTTATCCTTAAAACTCATACCTTCAGGTAGCTCCAGCTCCCTGCCTTTTAAGATTACTTCAATATCCTGATAAAGCTGGCTTCCTTTTGTCGAGGCTTCAAGGTAGTAGTCATTGGCTAAACAATTAGCTTTGGTTAGTCGGTTGTTTAGCTTTAAGTCATTAATTAGGTTTTGATCCCAGCAGGCATGTACGACTCTTAATGTATCTAACTCTAAAAATAAGGGGATAGTTTTAAACCATTCGATAAGTTCATTCGTTTCTATTGAGGCTAATGGGTACTCATTAAGAAAGGCTTGGTGTTGTTCAGTGTTTTTCTCTTTATGGCTACGCAAGTATTCACCGGGCTTTTCCGTATTAGCCGTATGGTAGCAAATAGCATTAAATTCATGGTTTCCCATCACAGCTAGCGCCTTTTTGCTGTCAATCATAGGTCGCACAATATTGATTACTCCCTTTTGACTTGTTCCTCTATCAATAAAATCACCAACAAATATCGCTTGATGCCCCTCTTGTTGATAGATGCCATTGGTTTGTTGGTAGCCTAGATTTTCTAATAGTTGTACCAACTTATCTGCGTTTCCATGTATATCTCCGATAATGTCATAGTTCATGTCTGTTTCCTTAAGGCGGGGTGGGGTTTGATTTATTAATATTTAATCAGTATAGCTGTATATACGACCTAATGTGTCTTATAGTTGTTTTATTATTACTATTCTTGAGGACCTTATTATGACTCGATCCGTTGATACTTTATATCGCCAGTGGTTAATGCTTTCCCGTGTGCCTAGATACCCTAGAAAAGTCAGCGTACCAGAATTAAAAGATATGCTGCTAGGTGAAGGTTATGACGTTGATACGCGTACCATTCAGCGGGACTTGATCAAATTATCATCCTCATTTCCCTTAAATAATGAGACCGAAGGTAGAAAGAATTATTGGTTTTGGATAGAACAAGCGATCTCTCAGGATTTACCAGGAATGGAACCTGTGACAGCGCTGGTATTTGAAATGGCAGAGTCTTATCTAAAGCCTTTATTACCAGAGGCCACGTTGAATTTAATGCTGCCTTATTTTAATCGAGCAAAAGAGGTTTTAGGGTCGCAATCCACTTCGGCTTTAAAGTCATGGCATAAAAAAGTAGCAGTGATTGAAAAAGGCCCTGTGCTACATAAGCCTGTTATTAAGCCAGAGCTGCAGCAAGTTATTTATCAATCCTTGCTGAATGAAACAGTGATTAATGCTCGCTATCAAACAAGAAATAGCGAGATAGAAAAAGATTATCTCATGCATCCGCTAGGGATAGTAAGCCGCATGGGTGTGCTGTATTTAGTCTGCACCTTATGGGATTACCAAGATATAAAACAATTTGCTTTGCATCGATTTGTCTCCGCAGAACCTTCTACGGAACTTTATCGAGAAAATACAGATTTCAATTTACAAGATTACACCAAAGAACAGCATCAGTTTTCTTATCCAACGACACAAGAGCCGATTAGATTAAAAGCTTTGTTTGAAAAGAACATCGCTTGGCATTTAGCCGAAACCCCATTAAGTGATGATCAAATACTCATACCTCAACAGGATGAGCGTGTGCTACTAGAAGCCACAATACTAGAAACACTGGAACTCAAGTGGTGGTTACTGAGTTTTGGCGATAATGTCGAAGTAGTGGAGCCTATCGCACTGCGTGACAGGTTTAAGAGCGTGGTGGATCGAATGGGGAAACTTTATAACGACTAATAAACCTTAAAGGGAAAAAGTAATGAAAATAGAGCAATCAGACTGTTTAATCTCTGGATATGAGCATCAAGTTGCAATGGGGTATTTACGTGATGACTTAGTCGCTAAAATTAATGGAGAAATGTCCTTCTTGGAGCTTGAACGCCTAATTGGGCGATGGGAAGAGAAAAATGAAATTTATCAGGGCTGTTTATTCAACCCAGATTTTACGCTTATAGCTCGCAACATTAGAGATGATGCTGAACATAGTGACGATGATTACTTGTCACTTTATGAGGTTCAAAACTGGACCCCCGTTTGTCATCCAGATAATTTAGCAGTAGATGAAGAAAACTTGAAACGCATAGAGGAATTAACGCCCATTAAATCTTCAAAAAAACAACTAGGCGCATCATTAAGGAATATCCCGCATTATCCGAAAGAACCAACATCACGATATATTATTGTGTCCGTAAAAACTAAGATATTTATGGGGTTTTACATGATGGATACAGAAAAACTGGATGCCAATAAAGTAGTATTTGCACAAGCAGACCTACAAACAGCCGCTGATATAAAAATGAATACCGATGAACCCCAAATCAATTTCATGGCGGGATTACTTTATGACGGTGAAAACATCAAAATTAATCGAATTAATATTGTCCCCAACGAATCTAAACATCAGGAAGTGGGTTTTAATGTTTGGGTTTCTGAAGGCGAATTTTATACATCGGATGATGAATATGAAGAGCAGCATAAGCCAGTAGGTTTTGATATGTGGATTTACGATACACAAACAGATAAAAAAGTATTCATAGGTAATTTTATGGATGATGTTGCATTCAGCGATAGCATCGGCGTTGCTTCTCATAAGCCGCATACTTTTGCTGATAGGGTGTACGAGGAGGAGCGCAGAATGACCAACCCTAGAAGGATTCGTAGTAGAAAGAAGTGGTAGAATTTAAAGTTTAGTGACACGAAAAATCACGCTAGAGACATCTGTCAATCCGATGTGAGGTGTAAGCTCGCTTGGGAGTCAATGGTGTTATCTCGACAACTGTCAAGTCATTTGTGGTAGCTCTGGTGAGGCATCATTATGATTTTGTTAAATATTTACAGGTAATTATGAAAGAAAGTGAAGATGGTATGATAAAAGAAGAGGTGCTTATGTCCAGCTTGAGTAGTGCACATTCTAGAATTAGCTCCGCAGGAGCTCTTGATATGATGGGTTCTATTGATGATTCTGTTATCGATTTATATAAATCTTATAAACCTTCCCTAGCTAAAATAGGTTTTTATGTATATGCACTATGTGAAATTGATGGATATAATCGAATCCCTTTTTATATTGGAAAAGGACAAGGTGACAGGTGTTTACAGCACCTATCTGAAATAAGAAGCACACAAAAAGTTGAAAAAATTCAACAGTTAATTTCTGTGAAAAAATTTGGGATTGATATTCTTAGACATAACATTGATTCAGATAAATCTGCAAAGTTGATTGAAGCAACATGTATTGACTTATTAGGAGTTAGAAATTTAACTAATGCTGTTAGAGGTAGCGGTTCTTTAATGGGAAGGATGTCCCTTGAAGAAATTCATAACCTTAACGCGGAGATTGAAACCGAAATTGAACCGGAACATGCCGGTATAGCTGTTTTGTTAAATCAAACATATAAATCAGGAATGTCAGAACTTGAGTTATTTGAAGTTACTCGTGGGGTCTGGCATAACCCTCCTAAAGGTGATGCTATAAAGTATGCATATGCAATTTATGGTGGGGTCGTAAAGGAAGTCTACTTAATTCATAGTTGGGTAAAAGCAGGAACTCAACAATATTTCACTCGAGATGATTTAGATACTCGTGACATCCGGCATCGTTCTGAATTTATTGGGCGAAAGGCGAGTGAAGAAATAAGAGAAAAATATATCGGAAAATTAATTAAGAAAAATAGAGGATATGGCAGTCCTCTTATTAAAGTCGGTTTTCCTGAAAATTCTGTTAAATAATGTTTTTTGCATCAAAAACCAAAGGGGCAGTCAGCAAGGCAGCTACACAGTCCGTAGAATATGGTGTCTTGGTTTTGTTGTCTGAATTATAGTGCTTTAAATCCGATATCAGTACGGTAATACACCTTATTCCAGCTGATTTTATGCGTTAAGGCGTAGGCTTTATCTTGTGCTGCTTGCAAAGTATCACCAAGCGCACAGGCGCATAAGACTCGGCCGCCAGCGGTGGTAATGTTGCCGTCGATTTCTTTAGTACCTGCGTGGAAAACTTTGCTGTCTAAATTATCGTCGTTAGGCAGACCGCTAATAACATCGCCTTTTGCATAGCTATCAGGATAGCCGCCAGATGCTAATACAACACCTAAAGCACTGCGTTCATCCCATTCAGTGGTGAGTTGATCTAATGTTTGCGTTAAAGCGGCATCACACAATTCAACTAGATCGCTTTTTAAGCGCATCATAATTGGTTGTGTTTCGGGATCACCAAAACGGCAGTTATATTCCAACACTTTAAGACTGCCATCAGGGCTAATCATTAAGCCTGCATATAAGAAGCCTGTATAAGGAATTCCATCATCAGCCATGCCTTTTAGAGTGGGGTTGATCACTTCATCCATGACGCGCTGGTGTATTTCAGCAGTCACAATCGGAGCAGGAGAATAAGCGCCCATGCCGCCAGTATTTGGGCCTTTATCGCCATTGTCGCGTGCTTTATGGTCTTGAGAGCTGGCCATAGCTAAGGCTTGTTTGCCATCAGCAATAACAATAAAGCTAGCTTCTTCACCGCTTAAAAATTCTTCAATAACAACACGGCTTCCCGCATCGCCAAAGCTATTTCCCGATAACATATCTTGAACGGCTGCAATCGCTTCAGCATCGGTCATCGCAACAATCACACCTTTACCGGCGGCTAAACCATCGGCTTTAACAACAATAGGAGCGCCTTTTTCTTGAATATAGTTAACTGCTGCATCAACATCGGTGAATGTTTCATATTCAGCGGTAGGGATATGATGGCGAGCCATGAAATCTTTACAGTATTTCTTCGAGCCTTCTAATTGCGCAGCTTTTGCTGTGGGGCCAAAACATTTAAGACCTGCCTCTTGAAACGTATCAACAATACCCATAACTAAGGGGACTTCAGGGCCAATAATGGTTAAATCAATCGCTTCTGTTTGAGCAAATTTTAATAAACCGGCAATATCTTCTACCGATAAATCAACGTTAGTTAATTTGCTTTCAAGGGCTGTGCCTGCATTACCTGGGGCAACATAAACAGTGCTGACTTTAGTTGATTGGCTCGCTTTCCAAGCCAAAGCATGTTCGCGACCGCCGCTACCGACAATAAGAATTTTCATAGTTTTTATAATAATAAGAGCTGAGTTAGAGATAAAAAAGGAGCAGGAATCCGCTCAATGCTGGTGGCTTAAGAATAAGCACCTTCTCCAAAGGGAGAAGGTTGGGATGAGGGGAGTTATAAAGGCATGATTTTATTCTCCTTACCCAACCCTCTCCAGCAGGAGAGGGATTAAGTCAACAGCATTGAGGAATCTGCCCCATTTGTTACTTAGTGTCTAAAGTGACGCATGCCAGTAAAAACCATGGCAATATTATGCTCATCTGCTGCTTCGATTACTTCGTTATCGCGCATAGAACCACCGGGCTGAATAACTGCGGTAATGCCAGCTTCGGCAGCAGCATCTAAGCCGTCTCTAAACGGAAAGAATGCATCTGAGGCCATTACAGAGCCTTCAACAACCAAGCCTTCATCGGCGGCTTTAATACCAGCAACTTTTGCAGAATAAACGCGGCTCATTTGTCCTGCGCCGACACCAATTGTGCGGCCATTTTTGCAATAAACAATCGCATTTGATTTTACAAATTTAGCTACTTTCCATGTGAACAATAAATCCGCTAACTCTTCTTCCGTAGGTTGGCGTTTAGTGACGACTTTCATATCAGCCGTAGTAATTTCGCCAAAGTCTTTATCTTGAACTAATAAACCGCCAGAGACGCGTTTATAATCTAAAGCAGATAATTTATTTGTCGCCCATTGGCCACATTCTAATACGCGAACATTTTTCTTTTCCGCTAAAACAGCTTGTGCATCAGCGCTAACACTCGGTGCAATAATCACTTCAACAAACTGACGGCTGATAATTTCTGCTGCAGTGGCTTTATCTAGCTCACGGTTGAAAGCAATAATACCACCAAAAGAAGAGGTCGGGTCAGTTGCATAAGCTAAGTCATAAGCATCTAAAAGGTTGTCAGCTTGAGCCACGCCGCAAGGGTTTGCATGCTTTACAATCACACAAGTTGGTTTGTCGTTAAATGTTTTAACGCATTCCAAAGCAGAATCGGTATCAGCAATATTATTATAAGATAGCTCTTTACCTTGTAATTGTTTAGCAGAAGAAATAGTACCAATTTCTGGGTTTTTTTCTAGGTAAAAAGCTGCATTTTGGTGTGGATTTTCGCCGTAACGTAAATCTTGCGCTTTATTAAATTGTAGGTTTAGCGTATCAGCAAAGCCTTGTTGATTCACTTTGCCTAGATAAATAGAAATCGCTGTATCGTAATTAGCGGTGTGCTCAAAACTTTTTAGTGCAAGATTGAAACGTGTTTGGTGAGCAAGTTGATTATTGTTGCTATTTAACTCATCCAAAATAGTTGAATAGTCATTGTGATCAACTACGATAGCCACGTCATTATGATTTTTAGCCGCTGCGCGAATCATAGTCGGGCCACCAATATCGATGTTTTCAATCGCTGTTGCTAAATCGCAATCCGGTTTTGCAATCGTTTCTTCAAAGGGGTAGAGATTAACGACAACCATATCAATTGCATTGATACCATTCGCAGCCATAATGTCATCATCTATGCCGCGACGGCCTAAAATACCACCGTGAACTTTTGGGTGTAAGGTTTTAACACGGCCATCCATCATTTCAGGGAAGCCCGTGTAATCAGATACTTCAGTTACTTTTACGTTATTTTCGGCTAATAATTTTGCTGTACCGCCGGTAGATAGTAGCTCAATACCCATTTTGTCGAGTTCACGGCAAAAATCAAGAACACCAGTTTTGTTAGAAACGCTGATTAAGGCGCGATTGATAGTTTTTTTCATAAGCGATGATTAATAAGTGAGATTAAGATAAGTTATAGAGATCTAATTTTTTGCGTAAGGTACTGCGACTCATACCTAAAATATGTGCTGTTTTAGTTTGATTGTAATTAGCATAGCTGAGAGTCGCTTCTAGTAATGGTTTTTCTGTTTCGGCCATCACCATTGTATAAAGGCCGGTGGTATCAGCGCCTTCTAGCTGATTTAAATAATGCTCAACGGCTGTTTTTACTTGGGTAGATAAAATGAGAGTGGAAGGCGTATTGTCAGTCATTATTTAGAAGGTGGGCGATGTTAAAATTCGGAATTAATGGGATGTAGCTGCAAAAAGCTCAAAAGCTGAATTGACTAATGATAATTGTAATTCTGCTGAATCAGTTTGGTAAATTTTGCTTTTTGTAGCGGGGGGCAATGAACCTAAATGATCAAAATACCAGCCTATATGTTTACGAGCTATTCTAACACCATTCAGTTCGCCATAGAATAGATAAAGCGCTTGTAAATGTGATTGTAAAGTTACTTGTATGAGAGGGATATCAACAGGAGCTAAGTGGTTTCCTGTATTGAGATAGTGTTGTATTTCTTGAAAAAACCAAGGGCGACCTTGTGCGCCACGACCAATCATAATGGCATCAGCTTGCGTGTAATCTAAAACCTGCTGCGCTTTTTCTACGCTAGTAATATCGCCATTAGCAATAACGGGGATATTAACCGATTGTTTGACTGTTTTTATCGTATCGTATTCCGCATTGCCTTTAAAGGCGCAAGCACGCGTGCGGCCATGAATAGTCAGCGCGGCAATACCACTTTGCTCTGCTATTTGAGCAATGCGTATTGCATTGCGGTTATCTTGATCCCAACCTGTACGAATCTTTAGTGTAATGGGAATAGTGACAGCTTGAACAACCGTTTCTAATATTTGTTGAACTAAAGCTTCATTACGTAATAAAGCGGAACCGGCTGCAACTGAGCACACCTTTTTAGCGGGGCAGCCCATATTAATATCCACAATTTGTGCGCCATGTTGTTGATTAAGCAAAGCTGCGTCAGCCATTTGTGTAGGGTCGGTGCCTAGAATTTGTACCGCGCGTAAGCCGGTTTCGCCGGAGTGATCTGCTTTTAGTAAAGTGCGGCGATGTTTCTGTAAGGCGGGGTTTGAAGCAAGCATTTCTGAGAAAGCTAAACCGGCGCCAAATTGTTTGCAAAGATTTCTGAATGGGCGATCAGTAATGCCCGCCATGGGCGCGAGAATTAAATTGTTTTCAAGGGAGTAGGGGCCTATCTTCATTTTTACGCACAGTAAACTTTATCGGCTGCTCATAATACAGTAAATCGCGCAATAAAGTTGTGTTCTTGTGTGTAAGTTTTTAATGTTAATAGTTATTTAAGGAGTATGCCTTAAAATTACATATCATGACCAAAATGATCCATATTCATCATGTCCATATTTCCCATGTCATGCACCATGGCTTTAAAACCGCTATCAGAGGCTAAAAATCTAATGCCGTTATACATGGTCAATGATCCCATAATAAGCATTACAACTGCGGCACCTTTTAGCATTAAACCGCGTGCTTTTGTGCCCAGCTTACCAAAAGCAAAGGTAACAACGAGCATGGTAGGTAATGTACCTAAACCTAAAGCAAGCATCATTAAGCCACCTTCAGCAGGAGAAGGGGCGGACGTTGCATTAACTGCCATAGCAAAGGTAAGCGGACAAGGCATCAGGCCGTTGAGTAAGCCGCCCATACTTGCGCCTAGCACAGAGCCGCGTTTTGCAGCTGCCATAAAAATACGGTTGAGGATTTTCGTCGGCATAAATTTCATTGAAAATTGCCAAGGTGAAATACCTACAATTCCCATCGCTAAGATAATAACAAAGAAGCCAATACCGACTTGTAGAAAGCCTTGAATGCGGCCTATCAAGCCGGTTGATATTAATGCCGCACCCATTAGAGCAGCAGTAACACCAACGATGGTGTACATGGTGATTCGTGCGGCATGATAGCTTAGGTAAGGCCAGACGCTTTTTTTCTCAGTTTTCATAAAGAAGCCAGCAACCAGCGCACCACACATACCCGCACAGTGTCCACTGCCTAAAAAGCCAGTCATAAACGCGAGTGCGTAAATCGTGTAATCCAAGTTAGCAAAAAATTCAGCCACGTTTATTTTCCATTAATACGTAAAGAGTTGACGATGACAGAGACAGAGCTTAATGCCATTGCCGCAGAAGCAATCATCGGATTAAGCCGGCCTACAGCAGCAACCGGAATAGCGATCGTGTTGTAACCAAAGGCCCAAAAAAGGTTTTGTTTGATTATTTTCATGGTGAAAGTACTGAGTTCAACGGTTTCAGCTACTTTAGATATATCACCATTTACTAGCGTTAAGTCAGCAGATTCAATGGCGATATCAGTACCGTGACCAATGGCAAAACCTACATTAGCTGCAGCAAGTGCCGGTGCATCATTGATTCCATCTCCGATCATACCGACAGCACCGCCAGCTTTTTGAATGCGATGTATTTCTTGCAGTTTTTGCTCGGGAGTTGCGTGAGCAATCACTGTTTTAATGCCGACCAAATTGGCAATATGATGAGCCGTTTCAGTGGTATCACCTGTTACCATCATTGTTTCTATGTTGAGAGCATGTAGCGCTGCAATGGCTTGTTTAGCAGATTCGCGGGGTTGGTCTGCAATGCCAAATAAAGCACTTGCTTTACCATTGAAAGCGACAAAAACTGGTGTTTTTCCTGCTAAACCGAGCTCGTGGATATGGGGAGCTAACTCAGATATATCTATGCTTTGCTCATCCATCCAAGCTTGGTTACCGATTAGCATATCATAGTGGCCCACTTTGGCAGTGAGACCTCTTCCAGCAGTTGCTTGGAAGTTTTTGACAGGTTTTAATTCAAAGTCATATTCAGCTTTTGAATAATTGACTATAGCTTGGGCTAAAAAATGTTCCGAATTGTGTTCGGCGGAAGCAACATGGGTGAGTAATGTTTCGTCACTATGTTGGCTAATATTAATAAAGTCAGTTACGTCAGGCTTGCCTTCGGTAATGGTTCCGGTTTTATCAAAAATGATCGCACTTAAATGAGTTGCGGTTTCTAAACTTTCGCCGTTACGAATATAAACACCGCGTTTAGCAGATTGCCCCGTTCCAACCATAATCGCGGTTGGCGTAGCTAAACCCAGAGCGCAAGGGCAGGCAATTAATAGTACTGTGATTGCACTACTGAATGCAAAACTCAAGGGAGCGCCTGCAAGTGACCAAGAAATAAAGGTCAATCCTGCAATACCCATAACACTAGGAACAAAAACAGCGGAGATTTTGTCGACTAATTTTTGTACGGGCAGTTTAGCTGCCTGCGCTTGATCAACCATAGTAATAATGCTTGCAAGTACGGTATCCATGCCGACTGCGGTTGCTTTTATGGTTAAAACTCCGGTGCCATTGACACAACCACCAATGACATCGTGGTCAATTTCTTTTACAACGGGAAGGCTTTCACCTGTCACCATGGCTTCATCAACGGTTGATAGGCCAGATATGACAACGCCATCGGTAGGAATTTTCTCACCAGGACGAATTAATAAAATATCATCCAGCTCTATTTCATCAATCGCAATGGTTAATTCTCTGCCGTCTTTTAATAAGGTGGCTGTTTGCGGTTGTAAGTCAATTAGCTTACGAATGGCTTCCCCTGCTTTACCTTTAGCGCTCTCCTCCATGTAGCGACCTAGCAATACAAAAGAGATAATGCTTGCGGCAGCTTCAAAATAAAGGTGCCCACGGCCACGAAGTAAAACAGGTAGGCTGTAACCGTAGGCTGAACCAACGCCAATAGCAATTAAGCTATCCATATTGGCATTGCCCATTTTAGCTAAACGCCAAGCCTTTCTAAAAAAGGTGCCGCCGGCTGCAAAAACAACAGGGGTTGTTAGTGCAAATTGAAACCAATGGTAAAAACGTCCCGCGGGCATTGCCATGCCTATTGCCACAACTGGCGCACTGAGAACGCTGGCCCAAATAAATCTTTTTTTAGCGCTGGCCAGGCGCAGGCGCTCCTTTTCAATGAGCTCCTGACGTTGCGTTAAGGTATCCATTAAGTTGGCTTCGTAGCCCACTTTTTTAATGATCTCTGCGCTATCGCTTCTTGATAGGTGGCCTTCAATTGTTGCAATGGCGGAGGCAAAATTAACGGATGCATTTTTAACACGAGGATCACGTTTTAAAGACATCTCTAATAATAAAGCACAAGAAGCACAGCTCATCCCTTCGATAGCAAGGCTGATATCTTGCATTGGGCTATCTGCATCGTAAGGAATGTCGCATTGAGGGGCGCTGATTTTCTTTTTACCAATATTGCCTAAAACCATATCGAGTATCGTTAATAGGTTTTGTGTGGGTAATTTTTCTTGATCAAAATAAATCGTTACCGAGCCAATCTCAGGAACCGATTTCATTGATTTTATTTCAGGGCGTTTTTTTAAAATAATCTCAAAAATATAAGTCCTTTCAGGATCTTTTTTTAAGATAGGTACGCTAATACGAATGCGATTTTTTATTTTATGCGAAAGCGTGAAATTTTTTGCTTGAAAATCAGGACTCATTAATACTATCCCTGTTTGTTTTTATTGGTTTTAGCGCGGATAAATAAGTACATTAGGTAGAACGTAGCTAACCAGTTGTAACGATATTTTAGTGGGGCTAAGAGCCATTTTTTAGTGATTAATTTCCAGTGCGTCTTAATTAAAAAGAGCAATAAAATATCATTGAAGAAGGTAATTAGGTATTTATCGGGATGCTCGAAAATATCCTTTTTTTTTAAACCAAATTTGGCCAGTATGCTAACGGCTTGTGCGGTTTCTTTGGTTTCGGTGTATTTATCTTGAGCCCAGCGAGTTCCTTTCCAGTTGGAAAGTGTGCTTTTAATAAGCTCTGTGGTTTTGCTAGAATCAGTTTTCTCTTTAAGTAAACCCTTTTCTTCAGCGCTACTAGCAATGCTAAAAAGTTGCTGAATTAAGTCGTTGAAATCAAGTGTTTCAGCGATGAAGCGAATGGAGAGTTTTTGCTTGTTTCTAAATAAATTAACGCGATAAACGCCATCAATTTGCATAATAGAAGCACCAAGAAAGTTAGCAGCTGCTTCGTGGCATAAGCATTTAGGTAGTTGGAGCCTTATGTGGCCTGCAGAGTTATAGCGTAATTTGATTTCTTGTTGTATAGACATGCAGTATAGGGGGTGGGTCAGAGTAACAGAGTCAGTGAATTGATAGTTTAATCAATTCACTGCGTTCTTAAATGCTTTAACTGCTAAATTAATCTTCGCTTTCTTTGGTTTCTGCAACCATATCTTCAAGGTTTTCTTTTTGTTGCAGAACAAAATCTTTACCTTTTTCACCAGCAGAATTCACTGAAGAAATAATTTCTTTTCTGTATTTATGTGCGTAATACCCTGCAGCAATACCGATACCTAGGATTAATAAAGGGTGTTTAGTTAATTTGCTCATAAGTGTTTTTCCTGATAATGCGCCTGCTGACATAACAGCGCCTTTAATTAAAGTAGATGGGATTTCGTGCTGGCTAATGGTCTGAATGACTTTTTTAGCGTGCTTATCTTGTTGTTGAGACATGCTTAGTATCCGAAGCTTAGTGATAAGTTATTGAGCGTTTTCTTCATCCGGAAGTAAATTCTCTTCATTTAGCATCTGAAAAATACCTTGGCATCCTTCACAGCAAAATGTTTTTTTTCCTTCTTTAGTTAATAAAGTAAAGCCAGATACTTCAACGGGAAGTCCACAAAGGTCACAAGATTGCTTTTGGTCTGTCATAGAAATTATGAGATGTCGTTAATTGATGAAGTGAAAGACTTAAGTCGATAACTTAAGAAGTTGTTTAAAATTTGATTATACTAGACTTAGGCGCAAATGAAAGAGCTTTCATTTGCCGATGTGATGGAAAGAGTGAAGCCTTAGTGAGCGGCTAAGATTGTTGGCATTCAGCATCCTCAGAGCAGGATTCTTTTAGTGTTTGTAGACTATTTGCATGAGCGTTATTACATATTTGAGTGGAAGCTTTCATTAAAACAATACGCATAGCACCCGTTAGGCTAGAGCCAACGCCTAATCGCGCAGCAACGGCGGGAAGTACAATAAAAGAAGCCACAGCTAACCCAGTGCCAAGTAATAAAGCGCTATTAGAGATACGAGGTTCTTGTTGTAGTGTATTTTGACTGCTCATAGTGAATTATCCTAAAACTAAAACGTATATTATTTAAGGATATAGCGATATTCGTGCCAATATTTATCTTATTGATAAATATGTATTTATTTTATTTTTTGCGGTAAAGCTAGGAAGAAAGTAGGGGATATGAAGCTTAAGTGGTGAGTTATATAACATAGTTTAATTAATTAGATAATCCAGCCTTAGTTGCTAAGGCTGGATTGGCCTGTGTTATAAGCTTTCAGTTACATTGCAAACAAAGGTTTTTAAATATTCTGTTTCTGCAATAGCAGGATGAATAGGGTGGTCCATTGCTTGTCCGCCTGAGGCAACAATAGTTAAGTGTCTATCTATATGGCGTGCTGAGGTACGTAGAATATAATGCAAATTAGCGCGGCTTAAGTGATAAGAGCAAGAGGCAGAAACTAGAATGCCATCTTTGGCTAATACTTGTAAAGCTAAGTGGTTTAAACGGCGATAAGCTTCATAGCCAGCTTTAAAGTCTTTTTTGCGTTTAACCAAAGCGGGTGGGTCGAGTATGATAATATCAAAATGTTTTTTGTCTAAACGGGCTTGCTTTAGAAATTCAAATACATCACTTTTAATGAATTCCATTTTGTCGCTGACGCCATTCAGTTGTGCATTTTCAGTTCCTAATGCAATCGCGCTAGCTGAAGCGTCGACGCAAGTTACCTGTTCCGCGCCATTGGTTGCGGCGGGAACTCCCCACGCACCCGTGTAAGAAAATAAGTCTAAAACCGTTTTCCCTTTGGTTATTTTGGCTAGTTCAGCACGGCTACTGCGGTGATCATAAAACCAGCCTGTTTTTTGGCCGTTTAGAACATCGATTTTGAATTGCGTGTTATTTTCTTCAATAATCACTTCGTCAGGTAGCTCACCATAAATTACTTCGGACTCGGTAGAGAGGCCTTCTAATTCACGCTGTGGGTTATCATTTTTAAGTAATATCGCTTTAGGTTGTAGCAACTCAACTAATACTTCAACTAACGGTTCTTTTTGGCGCTCAACTCCCGCTGTAGTGATTTGTACTGATAGCACATCACCAAAGCGATCAATGACTAATCCTGATAAACCATCGCTTTCACCAAATACTAAACGATAA
This sequence comes from uncultured bacterium, assembly GCA_965366065.1. Taxonomy (GTDB): domain Bacteria; phylum Pseudomonadota; class Gammaproteobacteria; order Methylococcales; family Methylomonadaceae; genus Methyloprofundus. The sequence goes on from CBDUDV010000027.1 coordinate 42,044, forward strand.
AAGGGTTTGTCATAAAATCGTTCACGTAGTGCTAAGGCTTTAGAAATTCGTGAAGTAAATAGTTTGTTCCCCAGCTTTGCACCAGCCTTTCTGGATAATAATCGCGCACAAATTAAGGTATTAGGGTTGATATAGGCTGCTCCCATAACCTGCCCATTACTTGCGAGGACTTGAACTAAATCACCGGCTGTAAATTGAGTTAAAGGCGTGCGAGCGGTATCTACCTCATTGCTAAAGACCCAAAGGTGTCCTTGGCGTAAGCGTTTATCTTCATTTTTCTTTAGAATGAGTTCTGGGTGAGCCATAATTGTGTGTACTTAATTGAAATTTAATTAACTATTATAGCGAACTCTTGTTTAGTGGCGATAATTTAATCTTCAGGGTTGGTCTTGAGCTTTGAAAAATTAAAAGATTTTAATTTAACGGGAGCTGTTGTTTAGCCTACCTATTCTGATGTGCGTTGCTGTATAGGAGAGTTAGGGTATGCTTATACTGGTTTATTTCTATTTTGAATAGGTTGCTTTACGCTAGAGTGCGCTATTTTAACTCTATACTGTAGCCGCCAATCGAATGATTAGGCGTGTTAATGAGTAAGTTGATGTTAACAAATTCATTGGGGGCGATAAGCAAATTTAATGCAGCGCCTTGTCGATAAGTCGTTTTATCAAAAATACGCTGAGCTAAAATTCCACCCTGTAAATTTCTAAGTGTAAGTAATAGAAAGGGGGCCGGTTGAGGAAAATCTGCGTGATTGATAAAGCTAATTTGTACTTGGTGTTGATTATTTTGTATGGCAGAAAAGTGACTACCGACGACGGTGAAATCAGCTATATTTTTATAGGGGGGGAGTGATCGCTTGAATAACTTGTTGATAGTCACTAGCGTAGGGCGAATATGAGGGTTTTGTGTGATTGAGTAACCCAGAAAATAATGCACTTGGGCAATTAATAAGATAAACCCTAATAAGCTTCCGCATAAATATGCTTTAGAATGAGATTTGGGTGATTTTTGCCAAGCAAAAGTTTGCGCTGTAAGCTCGTGTTCACCCAAATTTTCTTGTGTGTCTGGCATGGTTTATTTTTTTACGCCATCTAAACGACACCAGTCATCTTGGATGCTGGCTGGCTGTATTGTAAATGCGTGCTGATAAGCTGCGTTGACTTGATCTGCTTGTTCTTTAAGAATGCCGGATAAGACTAATTGGCCATCATTTTTTACTAAACTAGTAATATTTTCAGAAAGCTCAATTAAGGGTTTGGCTAAAATATTTGCTAAGACTAAGTCGGCGGCAACAGGCGTGAAGTCTTCCGCTAGGACAGTCTTGATTTTAGCTTCAACATTATTTTTTTGTGCGTTATCAACAGTGGCAATCAGTGCTTGCGGGTCTATATCGACAGCGATCGCTTGTTTAGCGCCTAATAAAACAGCTGCCACGGCTAAAATTCCAGAGCCACAGCCAAAATCAATCACTGTTTTTCCGGTGACATCATGGCTTGCGAGCCACTCTAAACACAGTGCGGTCGTTGGATGGGTACCTGTGCCAAATGCTAAACCAGGGTCTAATACTAAACTAACCGTGCCGGATTCTTCTTGTTCTTGTCCGGATGGGTAAACCCATAAACGCTGGCCAAATTTCATCGGTTTATAGTGTTCCATCCATGAGCGCTCCCATGTTTGGTCGGCTAAAACCTCGGCATGCCAATCACTGGTTATTTTATCCGCAAATTTTTGGCTAAATAGGCCATGGATTAATTCAGGTGAGGCGTCTAGTTCAAATAAAGCAATGGTTTTTGTTTGTTCCCAGATGCGTGTTTCACCAATATTAGGCTCATAAACAGGTTTTGATTCTGCGCTCATATAAGTCACAGAAACAGCGCCTAGGTCGCTAAAAAAATCAGAAAGATCGGAAGCTAATGCTTCATCACTTACAACAGAAATTTGATGCCAAGCCATAATGATTAGGGGAGTAAATAATAGCTAAAAAAATGGGTGAGTTTTTAAGAAAAACTCACCCGAATAGTTGCATTTAAAAAACTGGAAAGTTTAATTAATGCCGAGTTTCTTTTCCAAGTAGTGGATGTTTTGACTGCCGATAGCAAAAGCATTGTCAGCCATAATATCTTGTTGTAATGGAATGTTGGTTTTAATACCATCAATTACCATTTCATTGAGCGCTGTTTTCATGCGCGCAATGGCACTACCTCTATCTTCACCGTGACAAATTAGTTTACCGATCATTGAATCATAATACGGTGGGACTTTATATCCGTTGTAAATATGAGTTTCACAGCGTACACCTGGGCCGCCTGGCATATGGAATAAGTCAATAGTTCCAGGACATGGCATAAAGGTAACTGGATCTTCTGCATTTAAACGACACTCAATTGCATGGCCGCGTAATACGATATCATCTTGAGTCATTGATAAAGGTTCGCCAGCCGCAATGCGTAACTGTTCTTTAACTAGATCAACCCCTGTTACCATTTCAGTAACTGGATGCTCAACTTGAATACGGGTGTTCATTTCAATAAAGAAGAATTCACCTTTTTCATATAAGAATTCAAAAGTTCCCGCGCCTAAATAGCCTATATCAACACAGGCTTGTGCACAGCGCTCACCGATAAATTTACGCTG
>CBDUDV010000028.1:0-43920 GCA_965366065.1 uncultured bacterium
GATTAAGTATGCTGAAAGTTTACCAAAACCGGTCAAGTTAGTTGTCGCGAACCGGCCAAGCTAATTGTCGTCTAATAGCTATCTGCTATCTGCATAAGAAGAGTATATGGAATTTAAAAAACATTTTATTTTTAGCATACGCTCAAAAATCATGATGATAATTTTAGTATTGATTGTCCTTACATTGAGTAATTCATATTTTGTCTTCTTAACTGATGAAAATGCTGATGCTAGATTAGTATGGGTACAGCATAGTAATGAAGTAAGGTTAGAAAGCGAACGCTTTTTAAGTTTCATGAAAGATGCTGAAACTGGTCAACGGGGTTATTTATTAACAAATAATCCTAGCTATCTAACACCTTACGAAGTAGGACAAAATGAAGCATCAAAATCATTTAAAAAGCTATTAGCTTTAACGTCCGATAATCAACAACAGAAAAACAGATTAAGCATAATAAAAAACCTCTTATTACAAAAGTTTGAAGAGCTTAACCTAACTATCGAATTAACTTCAAAAAATGAGTCAGCCAAGGCTATAGAAATAGTCAATAGTGATAAAGGCAAACAAATTATGGATCAAATAAGGGCTGAAATTCAGTCTTTTACAGATATGGAGAACTTACTACTTGTTGAGCGTTCAAATGATTTTTATACTGAAAAAAATAATCTAAGAATAATACTTTTTATAGAGTTTCTTGGCACGATTATTCTAGTTATATTTATATGGTTTGCACTCAAAAATATGTTAATTAACCCACTAAATACACTAGTACACCTTACAGAAAAAATGCATTCTGGTGAAAAACTGAGTATTGATCATTTAGTAAAAAAAGATGAGATAGGGTTTCTAATAGCCTCGTTTTATAAAATGAATGAAAAAATTTATTCTTATACAGAAGACCTGGTTCATCAGGCACACTATGATAAATTAACGGCTTTACCAAATCGTACTTATGCATATGAAGCACTGTACGAAAAGACTAACAAACAAAACGCCTCTAAATTTAAAGTAGCCGTTTGTTTTTTAGATTTAAATAAATTTAAAACTGTTAATGATACACATGGTCATGATATCGGTGATGAACTTTTGAAAATTGCCAGTCAAAGATTAAAAGATAGCATTAGAGATGAGGATGTTGTTTGCCGCTTAGGTGGAGATGAATTTTTGGTCATATTAGACAACATTACGCATAGGGATCAAATTGAATATGTTTTGGAAGGAATCATCAAAGCATTTTCTGAACCAGTAACGATTAAAGGGATAAATATAAACCTATCCTCAAGTATCGGTGTATCAACCTTTCCAGATGACTCGGAGAATGTGACAGAACTTCTCAAGTTTTCTGATCTTGCTATGTATAGTGCTAAAGAAAATAAAACACATTTTAGTTTTTTTGATAAAGAATCAATGCTAGATGTTAAATGAAATATCTTAGTAACAGTGCATAATTTTATGTAGAAACAGCCTTGTAGATTTATTTTACACAGGTTAATAATTAAAAGAGTTCAATATCGCCTTCATGATTAGCTTCTTCCAGCACGCCTTCAGTAACCAAGTCTTCATAAAAAAACAGTTTATTTCTGCCATTTTCTTTAGCGTAGTATAAAGCTTGGTCAGCACGCCCAACAATATCACTCGGGATTGCATGTTGCTCTATAATCTGTGTTGCACCAATACTGATTGTTACCTGGCCTACTTGAGGAAAATTAAATTGCTCTATGGCTACCCGAAATCGCTCAAAAACCTCTTTTGCTTCCTGTTGATTATCGACCTTTAAAATTGCAATGAACTCTTCACCACCAAAACGAAATAACAAATCTTTTGGTCGAAAGGTTTGTTTCATTATTTGTGAGAGCATAAGTAAAACCTCATCACCATAGACATGACCAAACGAATCATTAATTCGTTTAAAATTATCAATATCTAAAATAGCCAACCAAGACTCCACTACATTTTTATTTTTTCGTTTTTCACAACCTGTATAAGGGGGCTCTTCATAAATGCTATGAAGGGTGTCTTGTATTTTTGAAATATTTTCTTCAAAGGTTTTTCTGTTGAGTAAACCAGTGAGCTTATCTTTTTGGTTTTCTTCTAATAAGCTATGAAAATTTTGTGAAATATTTAACAAGCTAGTTATAATCATGTTTTCAGATTCAGTTGGCAGTTTATGTAGCTTTAACGCTAAATAACCAACATTACCTAGTAGTCCTGCAATAGGATAAACCACCTGAAATAGGTTGTCAGTCTGAGTTGAGTATATCTTGCCTGTTGTATCTATCCAGTTTTTTGCTCGTTTGATTTCTGCTGGAATTTCAATATTTGCAATATAGATTTCTTTAGATTCTGAAGTTTTATGCCCGCTATCAGATTGTTCGGCCTCTGATGAATAGCGAATTAAGCGGCAAGGCTCCTGAATATTGTTGAATTTGTAAATGCATATGTCTTCTGTTTTCAGCATATCTGCTAAAGTCTTTAAGAAGCTAAATTCAAAAGCATCAATATCTCTTATTGATGTTAAGGAAGCCACTTTGTGCAAAATAATACGTGAACCAGTAGAAGTTTTTTTTGTCATTGGTTAAAATTCTTTTATATCTAAAAGTGACTTGGATTTTACGCTTTATACATTAATATTTCAGTATATTCTTAACGTTGAGGCTGGTTAATTCAGGTAGTCCCTACAAAAATAGTTGCAGGTAGTAAAATCAATAAGTTAAGCGAAGAAATGTTCATTGATATGATTTACGATTGCATTAATAATCAATGCGTTGAAAATTATAATTTGTATGCTTTCGCTTCATATTAACTAACCTGCATTGATTTGTAGGGACTATCTTGATTCATAACTGACTGCTTAGGGTCGATAAGAGCCAGTCAGTAAATCTATGGGCTACTTACTTTTTATGCCCACGCCAAACCATCCATCTTATAAGAAAAGGTTCATCCCGAGCCTTTCTTATAGGATAATTCAATGCTGTCAAAAGTAGTTCAACAGACACCATTCAAGTGTCTATTCCGAGCCACCTCTTAATACAACCATAGAGTTCACCGATTCATTGCCCGAGTGTTAGTAGTTATCGCTGGTAATTACAAGTGATGCAGTGTTGCTTACAATCTCAGAAAACCGAGTTACACTGCATTAGGCCGACTAAGTTTATTTAATAAAAAAAAGTCCAGGAGTGATACAGATAGCAAGAGAGTAAATAAAATATGGGACAAAGTTAAAAATTTACAAGAAACAACCCGCACTTAAAATTAGTTATCAAAAAAATTGCGACTCAAAAGAAAATGGAAGTTGAACTTGAGAAATACGATTAAAGAAAGGTATGAAAATATCATGTACGCATAATATCCGTACATGATAACATCAGTATATGAGTAAATTGCTTTGAGTCGAGGGGAATACAATGAGTTCAATTTCTACACATGACCAGCGCTTAGATATGCGTATTGATTTAGAAACTAAGCAAATGGCTGAAAGAGCTTCAGCGGCATTAGGGTGCTCTTCCTTAACAGAGTATATCACGCGCTTGATTCGTGATAATTCACCTGGCATCATTCAGCAGCAAACTGAAATTACACTCTCTAATCAGCAGTTTGATCAATTTATATCGCTGTGTGAAGATGAAACAATAAAGCCTAGCGCATCATTATTGCAGGCCGCACGGCAATTAGATAAAGAAGGTTATTAATGGCCTTTGCTGCACAGTTCAAATTACTTGACCCTAAGCTCCATGCGAATAAAGTGTTCGACTGTGGTAATGATGAGATGAATCAGTTTTTGAAGCGCTATGCGGATAAAAATAGAAAACTCGGCTTAAGTTCTACTTGGGTGCTCGCTGAGCGGTATGGTGATGAAAGCGATCAAAAAATGAAGCTAGGGTCTTATTACACGCTGGCCTCATCAACTGTGAGGCCAGCAGATATTCCGCATGATAAGAAACTACCTGCTTACCCGGTGCCCGTTGTACTATTAGCAAGAATTGCAGTAGATAAGCATTATCAAAAGCAAGGGCTCGGTACAAAGACTTTAATTACAGCGTTGCGTAAAGCGGCTGAATTAACAGAAAAAGGGTTGCCAGCTTTGGGAGTGGTACTCGATGTACTAGACCGTGATGCGCTATCCTTTTATCAAACATTTGATGACTTTCAGCCTTTTGATAATAATCCGATGCGCTTGTTTATCTCAATGAAGGTGATTAATCAACTAGGCTAGTAAGTATTGAAAGCCGGTTAAATGCTACTCAATTTGAGTAGTATCAAAGGTGCAAGAGATAAGTAAGAAGGCGATTACTCATACAGCAGTAATAGAATGGGCTAATAAATTTAGTGCGAATAATGCAATAAATAAAGGTAATTTATTAGGAGCAGAGAAAAGCATATTTCCTGGGTACTGATAAAGTAAAGTTTCAGAATAAGTGTCGCTTGTATGCCGCCTACGGAAGATAGGATTTATAACATACTAACATTCATCCGTTTTGCGCCCCAATCCCCTGGTTTTTCAGCGAAATGTCCTGCACATTGAGTGCCGCAAGCAGTACATGCGCCTGAATTATCCAAATTCCATTCAGATAATTGATACCAATCGCGGCCTATTAATAATTGCCCACAATGATGGCAATAGGTGCTTTCTGCCGATTTATGATGCACATTACCGATATAAGCATAATGAACGCCATTTTTTAAAGCAATATCGCGCGCTAATAATAATGAAGTGAGTGGCGTTGCGGGCGTATCTAACATTTTCCAATCAGGGTGAAAGGCGGTAAAGTGCATAGGCACATCGTGGCCTAGGTTTTCCACGACCCACTGGGTCATTTGCTCTAATTCAGCCGCAGAGTCATTTTCGCCAGGAATAATTAAGGTGGTTAATTCCAACCAGACTGATGTTTCATGCTGTAAATAACATAAGGTATCTAATGTTTCGGCTAAATGAGAGCCAGTTATTTTGTGATAAAAACGCTCAGTAAATGCTTTCAAATCGATATTTGCCGCGTCCATATACTGATAAAATTCGGCTCTGGGTTCGGGACAAACATAGCCTGCGGAAACGGCAACGGATTTTATGCCTAATTCACGACAAGCAATCGCTGTGTCTATGGCATACTCATGAAAAATAACCGGATCATTATAGGTGTAGGCAACACTTAAGCAACCGAGCTCAGCCGCCCTTTGGGCAATCCTTTCCGGCCCGGCAATACTCATAATATCGTCCATTTGCTGTGACTTACTAATATCCCAGTTTTGGCAAAATTTGCAGGCTAAATTGCAGCCGGCTGTGCCAAAGGAAAAGACTGAGGAACCTGGATAAAAATGATTTAATGGTTTTTTTTCTATGGGGTCGATGGCAAAGCCACTGGAGCGCCCGTAACTGGTCAAAACGATCTGTTGATCTTGATTTTTTCGAACAAAACACAAACCGCGCTGAGCGTCATGCAATTTGCAAAATCGTGGACATAAATCACATTGTATACGCCCATCACCTAAGTCATGCCAATAGTGAGTGGCGACAATTGTTTCCGAGTTAGTTTTAGTATACATAGCAGACCTCAGCAGTTTAGATGTGCAGCAGAATATTAAATGACTAGAGAATATTTTAAGTATATAGAAAATGCGATAGATGCTTGTAATTTAACACTAACTGGCTTATACAGGGTATAAAAAGAGATTAACAATGGGGGAGTAAAATCATGAAAAGTATACGTCAGCCCGCAGTGGCTGGTTCATTTTATCCTGATAGCCCGAAGGTATTAAGCACTATGCTTAGCGCTTATCTTGAACAAGCCATGCCGTCAGCTAAAGCACCAAAAGCGATCATTGTGCCGCATGCCGGCTATGTTTATTCCGGTGCCTGTGCGGCTCAGGCCTATGCGCGATTATCCTCGCAACATGCGCTTATTAAACGGGTGGTTTTATTAGGCCCGTCACATCATGTGGGATTTACCGGTCTTGCATTATCAAGTGCGGATGCTTTTAATACGCCTCTTGGTGATATACCACTCGATAAAAAATCGATAGTCTCTTTATTGCACTTTCCTTTTGTTGAATATCTTGATCAAGCGCATACCTTAGAGCATAGCTTGGAAGTGCAATTGCCATTTTTACAAATGACGCTAGATGACTTTAGCTTAGTTCCAATCGTGGTCGGTGATTGTCCGGCGGAACAGATAGAGCAAGTATTGGAACTGTTTTATGGTCAGCCAAATAGCTTAATCGTTATTAGTTCAGATCTTAGTCATTTCCATGATTATGCGACAGCGCAACGACTGGATCAGGCGACCAGCGAAAAAATAGAAAACCTTGATTACCGACATTTAGATTATGACAGTGCCTGTGGCCGAGTGCCGGTTAGTGGCTTGCTTGCGTTGGCGAAAAATAAATCATTGCAAATTAAAACCATTGATCTTAGAAATTCAGGTGATACTGCGGGCGATAAAAGCCGTGTGGTCGGGTATGGTGCTTATGTTATTAACTAAGGCACAACAGCAGCAATTATTACAAACAGCGAAAGATTCTATTGCTTATGGCTTAAAGCATGGTCAAGCTTTGCCTATCAGCAGCGAAGATTATGCCCCTGAATTACAAGAAATACGTGCAAGCTTTGTTACTTTAGAAATACAGCATCAATTGCGTGGCTGCATTGGTATGTTAGATGCAGTGCGCCCCTTGATTGTCGATATTGCTGACAATGCATTTGCCGCAGCTTTTAGAGATCATCGTTTTCCTGCGGTATCAGAGGCAGACTATACGCAATTGGAAATTCACCTGTCTATATTAACTAAGCCAAAGCTCATAAGTTTTTATTCTGAGGAGGATTTATTGCGCCAAATACGGCCGAATATTGATGGTTTAATACTACAAGAAGGTGACCAGCGGGGCACATTTTTACCTTCGGTATGGGAATCTTTGCCTGAACCTAGTGACTTTTTACGTCAGCTTAAGCAAAAGGCTGGATTTAGCTCTGATTATTGGTCAGATTTAATAAAAGTTTTTCGTTATGAGTGCGATATTATTTCTGAGTAAATAACGAGCAAATATTTTGTACAGCAGTAGTAAAAATGAAGCTATTAGTGATTGTCTAGCCATATAACTTAAGTGTTAGGAAAATATGGCTAGTAATGGTTGCTGAGGTAAATGTAATGGCTGATTTATTTCCTATAATCGTCTGGATTGATTTGGTATTTTTTTAATTTGTTATAAACAGCCCGAGTTGAAATTTCCATACAGCTGGCAATTTGTTTAATATCGCCTTGATACTGCTGTAAAGAAACTTGTAAAAATGCCTGTTCAACCTTTGCAATCGCTTGCTCTCTTTTTTGTTTCCAATTGATAGTGGTGCTGCTGGGCTCAGCTATATCCAGTTTTAATTCTGTTATTTCGCTTCCTGTGGTAAATAATAAACTGCGTTCCAGCGTATTTTCTAACTCTCTGACATTGCCTGGCCAATGATACGCTCTAATCTTTTGCATGACGGTAGCACTAACAGCCACAACTGATTTATTATGTTTTTTACTCATACGTTGTAAAATTAAATCAATCAGGGCAGGTAGGTCTTCTGGCCGTTCATATAGGGAGGGTATTTCTAGTTGCACAACATTAATACGATAATACAAATCCTTTCGAAATAGACCTTGCGCCATTTTTTCTTGAAGATTGGCGTTGGTTGCAGAAATAAGTCGCACATCGACCTGTAGCGCTTGATTACCTCCCACTCGTTCTAGTTCACCTTCCTGTATTACTCTGAGTAAGCGCGTTTGTGCTGCTGCTGATAGAGAGTCTACTTCATCCAAAAAAAGAGTTCCGCCTTCAGCCCGTTCAAAAACACCTTTATGAACTTCTATCGCGCCGGTAAATGCGCCTTTTTCATGACCAAACAAAGCGCTTTCCAGCAAACTTTCTGCGATTGCCCCACAATTAATTGGCACAAAGGCTTTATTGCCACGATCACTCATTGCATGTATCGCGCGTGCGGCGAGCTCCTTACCAACCCCAGTTTGCCCTTGGATCAATAGTGTCGCTGTCGTAGGTGCAATGACTTCTATTGATTGCAGTACTTTCTTCATTCCCGCTGAATGCGCAATAATTACGGGAGGTTGATGCTTTCTCTCTAGCTTTTGACTTTGTTTACGCCAGATTTTTAGCATACTTTCTTCTATTCTAGAATGCAGCGCATCGAAATTCTTATCCTGTTTATGTTTATTCTTATCATCCCGATATTCAGTTCCTTGCTTGTTTTTTGCAAGTTCAGGGCTAAGGTGAATATAAACTTCACAACAGTCATCGTGCTGAGCAATGCTTTTAGCTATTTCTACTTTGGCATAGCCAAAATTTCGCGCGGCAATACCACCAAAGACGCTGGATGTCATACCACATAATTCGGGAAAATTAACCACTTCTTCACCGAAAGGGCAGCGAGTGTTGCACACGCAGATACTATCTTGATTACTGGAAGATAATGAAAAGTTACCGCCAATATTATTTTTAAGCCCTAAAATCAATTCGATATAGCTTTCAATATTCAAGGCATTTTTTTTGTTAACGCTCTCGTTGCGATACACCTCTTCAAAAAAGCAACCTGCGGTTAGTGCAATATTTTCAATGAGTTGCTGGCATTGCTCCTGCCCTAGCTGCTCACTTGCATGCATCAGTTCGATGATAAACGTTTGCAAAAAAGCAATAGGCGTTAAGTCGGAAAGAGAACTATTAGGCATGAGATATTCCTGAAGTTTGTTTTCAACGATTGAAGCATAGCTTCACAATGTAAGCAAATAAAAAATATAAGTCATTGTTTTATATTCCCAAGTGAAATGGTATGGAATATGCTTCTATACTCGCTAAGGCCAGAATAAATAATGCAAAATCCTATTTTCATGGTCTTGAGGTATAAAAATAATAATAAAAATAAAAACGAGGTTCCAACATGAGCACTGAAAAACCCCCTTTAAATCCACATCCTCTAAGTGAATATGTCGCCTGGGCTGGTAATCGTAATCGTGAACCGATCTTAGGTGTCTTAAAAGAAAAATTACCCAAATATTCTGGACGAGTATTAGAGATGGCCAGTGGTAGTGGCATGCACATCAACTACTTTGCACCGCACTTTGAGCATTTGCATTTTCACCCCTCGGATAGGGATGTAGAGGTTTTTGATAATATTAAAGACCTGAACGATGCGCATGGTAATGACAATATAGCGGACCCGGTTCATCTCGATTTAACCAAACCAGAAACGTGGTTTAATGAAGAAATGAAAGGCTCTTTTGCTTCTATTTTCTGCATTAATATTTTTCAGGTTGCGCCTATTTCAATTGCTGATGGCATGATGGAGTGCGCAGAACACTTACTCAATAAGGATGGTTTTTTGTTGATTTATGGTCCTTTTCAGGATGAAGGTCACTTTTCAACAGAATCAAACCAAGAGTTCCACAATACTTTAAGTGCCGCTGGCGTTCCTGAGTGGGGCTTAAAAGATGTTGCTGATTTAAAAGCGGCTGCAGCAAAGCATGGCTTGGAATTAAAAGAACAAATTAATATGCCGGCCAATAACTTTTCTCTTATCTTTGGAAGAATCTAATTATGTCAAAAATACTCAATGAAGTTTTACTCGCCAACCGTGACTATAGCAACGGCTTTGACAAAGCTGATTTAGCTATGCCGCCAGGGCGTCAATTTGCCATTCTCACCTGTATGGATGCCAGACTAGATCCTGCCAAATATGCGGGCCTTGCGGAGGGTGATGCACATGTGATTCGTAATGCCGGTGGTCGTGCTAGCGATGATGCCATACGCTCTCTAGTGATTTCCTACAAGCTTTTAGGTACCCGTGAATGGTTTGTTATTCATCATACGGATTGCGGCATGGAAACCTTTAACAATGAAATTATGAGTGACCTACTTGATAGTAGTTTAAGTACCTCGTCAGTTGATGCTGAGGGTTGGCATGATTGCTGTGACGGCCCAGGCTCAACAGAAGGCAAATATATCAATTGGCTAACCATTCAAGATCAAGCAACAAGTGTGACTGAAGACGTCACTAGAATTAAATCGCACCCCTTAGTTCCTGCAGATATTCCGGTTTATGGTTATATTTATGATGTTAAAACAGGCAGCTTAATTGAAGTGCCTACAGCAACTGAAGTTGGCAAGGCAACATAATGAGCCAACGAAACTCAGCCGTTATTATTGGCGTTGGGCCAGAACGTGGCTTAGGCGCGACACTGGCAAAACACTTTGCAGCAAAAGGCTTGTATGTTTATATCGCTGGGCGTAGTGAAGAAAAATTACAACAAGTGGTTAATCGTATTGTAACAAATGGCGGTCAGGCAACTGCCGTGCTAGCTGATGCGACTAAAGAGTGCGATATTAACCATTTGTTTAATGTTATTCACCTTGATGGCGCTATATTACAACTTGCTGTCTACAATGTAGACAGCAATATTCCTGCACCTATATTGGAAACTGAAGCCGAAACGTTCACTAGCTTATGGCAACAAAATTGTTTGGGTGCGTTTTTATTTGCTAAAGAAGCAGTTGAGTGTATGCAAGTTAATAATAAAGGGACGCTTATTTTTACCGGTGCGACTGCATCCTTACGCGCAAAGCCGCCGTTCACAGCATTTGCATCGGCAAAAGCGGCATTGAGATCATTAGCGCAGGGCTTAGCGAGGGAATTTTCCCCTCAAGGTATTCATGTTGTACATACTATTATTGATGGTGTGATTAATGGTGATCGTGCTGAACAACAATTTCCGGAATATTACCAATCTAAAGGTGAGGAGGGACTGTTGAAGCTGGAAGCAATTGCCGATACTTATTGGTCTTTGCATTGCCAGCACCCGAGTGCATGGACACATGAATTAGACCTTAGGCCTTTTAAAGAGCCTTTTTAGGGGAAAATAATCACTGAAAAACTTAACTTGCAATTACAAGGCAGCTATTTTTAAATCGGTAACATGCGAAATGTAGTGTCCGTGCATTTGGTTGCGAAGATAGCTGTAAATTATTGCTCGCTTGGTATGTGAATGAGCGGTGGTGAAAGATACCCTAATGTTTGATGAACTAGGGGGCGTTCATAAGTAATGAGTGAATTACCAAAGTGCTTTCAGGGTAGTATTCAGCCTTATAATTATTATTAGTGGCTTATCTTTCTCTGGATAAGCCTAAATAAGCTTGATTAATCAATGAGAAACAATAAAAATAACCCTGTTATTTTCCATTGTGTTATTTGAGGATAACTTAGCGTGAATCCTCGCTATACCACTAGTTACACACATTTCCTGTGGATAAGATTGTGTGTAATTTTTGCGTAACTAGTTAAACCTACTGTATTCAAAGGCTGATGTTTAAATCGTACAAAATTTATACAATTATTTTGTTTTCGCCCGTTAGTATTTAGACTCCTGAGCCGAGCAAGGCTTTGAGTTTCAATTTATCCATTGCTAGCATGCGGGAATGACAGGAAGTGGATTTCTGCATCTTGACGTCGTTTGGGTATATAGTGCAGTCATAACAACATTTTTAAATATCCCTAGCAACACAATAACCAAGGATACATTATGTATAAAACTATCACTGTATTAGCTCTGTTAAGTTTATTTTCGCTATCGGCGTGTGAAGATATGAAAATGGATAGAAAGGTTTCTCAGGAAATTACTCTAGAGTAATACATACACACACCTTCGATAACTGAGCTGATCTTGTCGTACGAGTCATGCTTTTAATTGCTATTAAAGGCTACTTTAAAGAAAACTTAATAATTCTGTAACTTCTCATTATTGTAGAGGGAATCGTCATCCCCGAGGTCTTTTATCGGGGATCCATTGCTGGAAATATAGATTCCTGCTAAAAGCATGCAGGGATGACATTTTTTGTATTATTCTGTGCTGGTGGATAATAAGAAGTTACATAATTCTTATTTAACTCCTTTAAATTGTTTAACTATCTATGAAAACAGTACTCATCATTGGTGCTTCTGGTCAGGTCGGGCAAGCAATGCTGCAATTGGCATTACAAGATCCTGATATTTTGAAGGTGGTTGCACCATCACGACGCCCATTGCCCGCGCATGCCAAACTGGAAAACCCCATTGTCGATTTTGATAAACTGCCAAAAGATGCAGCCTGGTGGAAAGCTGATTTTGCCTTGTGCGCGCTGGGAACTACGTTACGACAGGCAAAGTCCAAGGCCGGATTTTACCGCGTGGATCATGACTATGTACTTACTATTGCTCAATTGGCGCATCGAGCAGGAACGCCAGCATTCGGGCTGGTTTCTTCGCTAGGCGCAAACCCAGCATCTCGAATTTTTTATCTCAGAGTTAAGGGCGAGACTGAACAGGACATCGCCGTTTTGGGGTTTGATTCGCTTACCATTGCAAGACCCTCGTTATTGATCGCTGGTCCAAGATCTGAGCGTCCCCTCGAAGGCATTGGGCTATTTATTGGCAAGCACATGGCCGCATTACTTCCGCGTCGATACCGGGCGGTACCAACGCAGCAGGTTGCAAGGGCATTGCTAAAGGCAGGAATTAGTAATTCGGCTGGGTTTCACGTAATCGAATCAGAGCAGCTGCCGGATTAAAACCAAAAGGGGAGTATTGTTTGAAATATTCAGTGCCCGTTATGGCTGGTTAGTGATCATTCAGCGTACTTGCTGTTCACACAAAACTGTATGGCGACTTTCAGCCAGTAAAATGCATTCGTAAAGAAGGATGGTTTCTTATGTGAAACCTAAGAGCTGAGTGTTATCACTATCTGTTAATCATATTTTAAATACAGGTTATCCCGTTTACAGTTATTGGCTTTAAACTGTATTGTCGACAAGATCCGCGTGTTAGCATGTATGATGTTCGGGTTTGGATAATAACTTGTTAACTGTCTTGGAGTATCGCTAAATGAATAGCATCGACCTATTCGTAAAGAACTGGAGCAGTAAAAATCATATGGCTCCAATAAATAGCAATGATATTGCCGAGCTTGAATCAAAATTTAATGCTTTTTTACCCGATTCGTATAAGTATTTAATATCTACCTATGGTTTGGTGCACTCACCCAATGTATTAACTAAAATTTGTGATTTAGATTCCGATATTTCTGAAGTACAAGATTTCTTAAGCCTAGAAGATGTATATTCACTATCAAAGCTATATGAAATGAGTGGTATGCCGAAAGGCCATATTTTGTTTGCGTCTGACTGTAAGGGCAACATGTTTTGTTTCAAATTGACGGATTGTGTAAGTAAGCAAATAGATTTACCGGTATGGTTTTTTGACCATGATTTACGTACCGTTAAACAAGTTTCTAATTCTTTCATCGGATGGCTAGATGAGTTCAATAACCTTTAAGGCGGCGACCCAATTTATGGAAAAATTAGTTGTACTTGTTGATGTGCAGAATATTTATTACACGACCAAGCAGACTTATAATTGTAATTTTGATTACAATAAATTTTGGGCGAAAGCCACTTCAAATAGGCAGGTAATAAAAGCGATTGCTTATGCGGTAGATCGTGATGATGAAAAACAAAGGCAATTTCAAAATATACTGAGAGCAATTGGTTTTGAGGTAAAGCTCAAGCCCTTTATTCAAAGGGTTGATGGCTCAGCAAAAGGTGATTGGGATGTAGGTATAACTATCGACGCAATAGAGTATGCAAAAGAGGCCGATGTAGTCGTATTAGCATCAGGTGATGGAGACTTTGATTTACTGGTTGATAAAATTCGTAAAGATCTAAATGCAACAGTAGAGGTCTATGGTGTCCCTAAACTTACATCTACCTCACTCATTAATTCCGCATCAAAATATATTCCAATTAATGAGAGTTTATTATTAAATGCACCGAAAAGATAAGTCCCAAATTCCTAATAAGCGGTTGCAGATGGCTAAATCGAGCGTTATTTCATGCAAAAATAATTGATCGAACGTCGCCTTTGGGTCGAGTACTGACTATTGAGTCTAGACTTATAAGTTGTTACAAAGCTACGATTTTGAATGGTCGCTTGTCTGCCAAAAGCAGCGACCTATAATTTACTTGTAACTCAATTTCCATTTTATTAACTGATGTTACGCAAGCTTACTTAAATTCTCATTAAGTTAAGCCTATCAAGAGTGGGGCACAGCCTCTTTAGTCTGCTTTACGTGAAGGCTAAAGCCTTCGCCCCAAATATTGGAGCGCTGACCTTAGTCCGTCTTTTCAAAAATAGACTAAAGCTCTGCATTTTCAGATAAGAGCCTCTCTATTGCGTAGCTATTTTGCGTAACATCAGTTATTAAGTTTGGGGTTGTATTCATTTAGCTTAGTAGTTAAGGTACATCTAAGCCTAGTTGAAGGCAAAAAACTTGATTACTGACTCCCTATGCAATTAAAATTTTCCTTAAAGTCATGCCCAACACTAAGCTTCTTTATTTTATTGGGACTAGTAGCCTCTATTAGTTCATATATAATTCTTGAACGAATTAATACTGAACGTTCTTTTTCCCTAATTAAACATGAGTCCTCTGAGCGAGTTTTAACTATCCAACGCGCTTTTGCTTTAAGTCAATTAGCGATAGAAGCCAGTCAGTCATTTTTTTCTTCTATTGATGATATTGACTACTCAAAATTCAAAAGATTTTCTTCGCCCCTAATTGCTAAATCCCCTGGCATCCATGCGATAGAGTGGATCCCTCGCATAAAACAGTCAGACGTTAATAAGTACCTTTCTAAAATTCAAGGCGAGAGTTTTTCGGATTTTAGATTGACTGAAAAAAGTGCTAATGGGGCGTTGATTGATGTACTCAGTCGTCAAGAATATTATCCTGTTTATTATATAGAGCCCTATGTAAGTAATGAAAAAGCACATGGCTTTGATTTGGCATCTAATCCGGCAAGGCTTGATGCACTTTCAAAGGCTAGGGATACAGGAGAAAGCATAGCAACAGAAAGGATTAACCTTGTTCAGGTGAAGCAAGATAATTACGGCTTTCTTATTTTTTCCCCCGTGTATAGCACGATTATGTCTGATAATAGCTCTATTTCAGACAGACAAAATTCAATTAAAGGCTTTGCATTAGGTGTTTTTGAATTTAACGAAATTATTAACGGAGCTGTCAAAATTTTTGAGGGTAATGAATTTTATTATCAGCTTTTAGATATAAGTGATTTAAAAGACAAGCAGTTATTGTTTAATAATATTCCTGAGGACACCATTGAAAGCGATATTAATGCTCAGACATTGAATTTCTCAGAAATTAAATACGCTTCCTATAATAAAGATATTGAGTTTTTAGGAAGAATTTGGCGTATTACTTGTGTCCCATCAGCACTCTACAAAAACAAGTATAAAACTTATTTTCCATTATTGGTTATGTTTTTGGGGATACTTTTAACTTGCATTTTCAGCTATGTTTTTTATAAACGCATGCATGAAGAACATAGAATAAAGCAATTAGTCGAACAACAAACATCAAAGTTACTGCAAATAGGTGAACGCCTTGAATTTGCAATAGAAGGTGCACAACTTGGGTTATGGGAATGGAATATTACGACGGGTGAGCTTTATTGGTCTGATCGAATAGCGCCATTATTTGGTTATACCGATGTTTATTTAGAAACTAGTTATGATAATTTTGTCGCAGCAATACATGCTGATGATAGAGCGTCAGTATTATCAGCTATAAATAGCTGTATTGAAGAGGGAGAAACTTACAATATAGAACATCGTGTGGTTTGGCCCGATGGTCAAATTAAGTGGGTACAAGAGACAGGAAATGTTGTTCGCGATAAAAAAGGTATTGCGTTAAAAATGATTGGTGTTGTAGAAGATATTCATCATCGTAAATTAACTGAAGAGTCATTAAGAGAAAGTGAGGAAAAATACAGACGTTTATTTGAATTATCAGAAGACCCTATGTGGTTAATTGTTGGTGATAATTTTATGCTCGCTAATAAAGCAGCAGCACAGATACTTGGCTATAAAAGTACTGGTGAACTAATTAATATCTCGCCTTCATTATTATCGCCTGAATACCAAGATGATGGGCAACTGTCATTTATAAAAGCAAATGAAATGATGATTAAGGCATATCGTAATGGCTATCACCGATTTGAGTGGCTACATACAAAGAAAAATGGACAAAATTTTCCTGTTGAGGTTACTTTAACCCGTATTCCCTACGAAGGTGCTGAAGCATTGTTTTGTGTGTGGCGTGATATAACAGAAGCTAAATTGCAACAAGCGCAACTAACGACTGCAAAAGAAGAGGCAGAGAAGGCTAATCAAGCCAAATCAGATTTTCTTTCTTCAATGAGTCATGAGTTAAGAACACCGATGAACGCGGTACTTGGTTTTTCAGAGTTATTAGCGACAGATATTCAAGCACCTCTAACAGAAGATCAATTAGAATCTGTAGAGCAAATAATCGAAAGCGGCAAGCATTTATTAAGCCTTATTGATGATGTTCTTGATTTATCAAAGATTGAATCAGGTAATAATGAGGTATCTATTGAAACAATAGATACTAATACATTGGTATCACAGGTACTTTTACTAATACAGCCTCAAGCTGAACAGAATGGAATTACTTTAGAAAACAAAGTATCTAATAATAGCTCTTTTAAAATACGAGCCGATCAGAAGAAACTAAAACAAGTCTTACTCAACCTGTGCTCAAATGCTATTAAATACAATAGCGAGAATGGGATGCTTACTATTTCATGTAATGAAGTAAGTGAAAATAAAATAAGGTTCAATGTAAGTGATACGGGTAAAGGTGTTCCTGAAGAGTTGTTCCCAAACTTATTTGAACCGTTTGACCGTTTAGATAAAGCCAGTTCCAATATTCAAGGAACAGGGATTGGTTTGACTATTTGTAAACAACTGGTTGAACAGATGGGTGGTGCAATAAGTGTATTCACAAACCCAGATAAAGGGTTAACATTTTGGGTCGAATTTGATAAAGGTTCAGGTAATTAATGAATGTTTGATTAGGATCGATAGTGATCATTCAGAGTACTTGCTTTTTACTCAAATCCTTACAAAATTATATGGCGACTTTCAGCCATAAGCGGACAAAGACAAAATATCTCTCATATTTTTATTTTGGATACAGGCTGAGTTTGACACGGAATTAATAACGTAGTAATTTACTTGGTTATTATTTTAGCTAGGAAAAAGTCATGCTTCACTCCCCAAAACTTTCTGAAATTATCGTCGACCTTCCAGATTGTATTAGTGTTAATGCCTCTATGCCATTATTACAAGCAATGGAGAAAATGCAGAAAAATAAAGTGACTGGTTTGGTAGTCGTTGAGGGGAGCTGTCCCATTGGAATCTTAACTGAACATGATCTTATGAAAGTGATAGCAGGGGGCGTATCGCCTGATACGCAGATTGTTGGTAGTGCGATGACGAGTCCAGTGGTCAGTGTGTCTTATCAACTAGACTTCTTCGAGGCTTACCATGTTTGTGTACAAAAAAACATTCGCCACTTAGTCGTGCTAGATGAAGCGGGAGAGCTCTTTGGTATGGCAAGTGAAAGTGACTTTCTCCGAGCATTAGGTATGGATGTTATGGCAAACTTTCATATGGTTGAGGACTGTATGACACAAATACCATTATTGTTGCCACCCGATATCACGACTATAGAGGCTCTTCGCCGCATAAATTTAGATAAAGGACGTGCAGGTATTATCATCAAGGATGGAAAACCTGTGGGCATATTGACCGAACGTGATATCTTGCATCTTGGGCTTTCTCAGTCAGACTTAAATCGTCCGCTAGAAACCGTGATGATAAGCCCTATATTGACTGTGCTTCATTCAGCAACCATCTATTTTGCGATTGATTTAATGCGTAACCATAAAATACGTCGGCTTGTTGTTGTGGATGAAGAGGGGCTTGCTGTTGGCTTGCTTGGTGAGCATGATATCGTTAAACAAATTGATAATCGTTATGTGGATTTTTTGACATCTGTTATTAATAAACAGCGGACAGATATCAATTATGCACGTAAGCAGCTTAACGAAAGCGTGGTGCTAACGAGCATTCTCGATGAGTCTTTAGACATAGGAGTGGTTGCTACTGATATAGAAGGCACCGTGCAATACCTCAATCCTGAAGCAGAAAAACTGATTGGCTTCGATTCTGAATCTGCAAAAGGGAAAAATATGATTAATCTTGCTCGTCAATCAGGTTTAGGCGAGGAGCATATAAACTCAGGAATGAAGGCGGCTAGTAGCGGTGAACGATATTTATTTGAATCGCTTACTCACAAAAATTATGTGAACCAACTGATACGAGGGCGTATAGCCCCTATCCATGATGATAAATATGAGCATTTAGGTTATGTGCATACATTAAAAGACATTACAGCACACAAGGAAGCTGAAATAAAGTTACGTCAAGCCGCCTCTATATTTGATAATACAGTTGAAGGCGTGATGGTGACTAATTCTCTCGGTGATATCCTCTCTGTCAACCCAGGTTTTACAAACATTACTGGTTACTCGGAAGATGAAGTGGTTGGTAAAAATCCGCGCATACTAAGCTCGGGACGTCAGAATAAGGCGTTTTACCAGCGTATGTGGAAACATGTAGTGGATAGTGGATATTGGCAAGGTGAGATATGGAATCGACGGAAGAATGGTGAAATGTACGCTGAATGGTTAACTTTAAATACGGTTTTAAATGATGAGGGATTAGTTAAAAATTATATTGGTGTATTTTCAGATATTACATCCCTCAAAAAATCTCAGGAAGATTTTGAGTATAAAGCGCACCACGATACGCTTACTCAACTACCTAATAGATTACTATTAAAGGCGAGGATGGAGCACGCGCTTGTTCGATCTGTTCGCTCCGAAGAGCTAATTGCTATTTTGTTTATTGATCTGGATGGGTTTAAACCTGTTAATGATCTGCATGGACACCCAAAAGGAGATATTCTATTACAAATGGTAGCTGAACGGCTGTTAAAGAATGTTCGAGGCGCAGATACTGTTTCTCGTTGGGGTGGAGATGAATTTGTCATAATGCTTGAAGATATAAAAAGGGAAGGTGTCGCTGCAATTGCACAGAAGTTAAATCAAGAAATATCGAAACCTTATGACATTGACGGCTGCTCTATATCGGTATCTAGTAGCATAGGGATTGCATTTTCATCGGATAAAATAACAGCCGACCAAACCATTAATAATGCCGATAATGCGCTATATCAGGTTAAAAACTCTGGACGTAATAATTATAAATTTTATGATGAGTAATGCATTATTCGTTGAATCCAAGTTTAAAAAATAAGCAGTAAAATATTATTATAAGGAGAGTATTCAAAACTCTGTATCAAAGGTAATTTAAATATTTGGGACGTAAATGCTGTATTGTTTCTGAAATCCTGCAGTGGGTCGATAGCTGCCCTTCGGTGACTCGCATTATGAAAAGTAAGTAATGGTAATACTTCTCAACGCTACCGCTTACGTTAAGGAAATTAATGTTTACTATTATTTGAGTTTATTTCTCAATTGAATTCAACAGCGACGAACTCAAATAAGGCACTTTGCCCGAAGGAACTATTTTTGATGCATTTTCCAGATGTAAGTCTTGATCATCAAAGTAAATATGTGGATTAAATGCTTCCAGTACTTTAGTTTTTTCTAGCCCACCTAAAAAGAACACTTCATCCACATACACACCCCAATGCCTGAGCGTTTTAATAACACGCATTTCTGCTGGGGCGCTTCTCGCTGTAACAATCGAAATTCGCACAGGTGAGGATTCAACACTAAAAGGTAATCGCTCCTGCAGTTTGGCTAACTTTTTAAGTAACGCGGCATACGGGCCTTCCTGCATCGGCTCATTTTGTTGTTCATCTTCAATTTGAGTGAACTTGTCCAATCCTTCTGCTTTATAGACTAGTTCAGAGCTTTCATCAAATAAAACAGCATCTCCATCAAACGCGATGCGCACTTGGCCAGCAGGAATTTTCTTGGGATTCTTAGGTGGATTTTTTAAGATAGCCGCTGCACAGGTTTTTGCATCAATTACTTTTTGTGCATCTTTAACGGTGGTGGTTAGAAACAGATCGACCTCAAATGCATCTAAATAACCCACAACAGATTCACCACCAGTAAAAGCATGACGAGAGATTTTAATCGCTTGGTTTCTGATATTTTGTAAAACGCGAATACCTGTTTCTGGACTATTACGCGACATAACCACGACTTCAACTAAGGGTGATTCACCTTCAGGTTGGTATTTATTAAGCTCAAGTAAGGCTTTAACTAAGGGCATGCCTGTACCATTTTCTAGTGCGGCATCTTCACGCTCAAGCATGTATTTTCTATACTCAGAGATAGCGGTACTTTTATCCTCAGCAAATTTTTCACGGAAAAACTGATCCGCTTCTTTTAAATCAAACAAAGCGGTGGCTGATACGCCAATGACTAAAGTTTCTGACAAATTAACTGACATAAATTTACCGCGGGTTAAAGGTTTTGACATAAAGTTTAAGTGCGCCTTATGAAACAAAGTAACGCTTAATAAGGAACTAATGAATTCACGCTACGGGATAGTTTGCATGTAGGTAGCATCCGCAATTGAGCTCGCATCATGATTGTAAGCTATTTATCTTACGGGTTGCGGTGAATGTTTAAAATCGCATATTTAAGTAATGAGTGCTTTTATCAAAGCACTTTCAGTAGAGTATTCAGCCTTATAATTATTATTAGTGGCTTAAATTTCTCTGGATAAGCCTAAATATCCTTGGTTAATCAAGGAGAAGAGGCAGAAATAACCCTGTTATTTTCCATTGTGTTATTTGAGGATAACTTAAGATGAATCCTCTCTACACCACTAGTTACACACATTTTCTGTGGATAAGTTTGTGTGTAATTTTTGAGTAACTGCTTCAGCCCAGCGTATTCAAAGGCTACAGTTTAAATCGTACAAAATTTATACAATTTTTCGAGAGCCGGCAAGCAATAGGTAGATACTCGGTTTTATAATGGCTATAGGGCACTAATATCAAATCCTTACGTTTGGGCAAACGTCCTCGGGAATTATTTATTTTCCTTGCGTAGTAATAGGGCAGTTTAATCAGGGTGAGTTTGTTGCTATTAGTGAGTCAGTATCTTGAATAATAAGCAATTATGGATTTTAGCGGGAGGGAATGGGGCAGGGAAGAGTACCTTTTACCGAACACAGTTAGAATTTTTAGGCTTAGCTTTTATTAATGCGTATGTGTTAGCAAAAGAGCTATACCCTCAATCACCTGAGGAGCATAGTTATGAAGCCGCTAAATTAGCCACGGAAATGCATTTTCGATTATTGCAGGAAGGCAGGCGTTTTTGTTTTGAAGCAGTGTTCTCTCACCCTTCAAAAATAGATTTTGTTGCTCAAGCGAAAGCGTTGGGTAAAGTGGCTGCTAGGATTCCTCGCTTGCTAGTCAATATTAAAAAGACATTACTGCTGTGTGATCGGGTTTATATTTTAGATAACTCGAGTTTCGATAAACCCTTGCAGCAAGTTGCAGCGATTCAAAATGGTAAAATACAAACAAAAATGAGTTTACCTAGTTGGGATAGTGACTTACTGGGGGATTACCAATAAGTAATCAGTGGCTGCAACAGCTAATGTTAGCGTTCTAAAAAAATAAACCGTAATAATTACAAATATCGTAATTTTCGAGTCTGACGCCAATACGGGTAATGATCCGAGGAAAAAGCATAGACGGCTTTATGTTCACCGCCATGACTTTTCAAATCGACTTGCTGATCATCTTGCAAGCCCATTTTGCTAATGAATATAGGATTTGAAGTGGGTTGCTTAAAAATCCCAGTGGCAATAGTTTTGCCTTGATACTCAACTTCAGTTGATAGTGACGTATTAACCGATAAAAGTTGCATAAATTTAGCCTTTTTCATTTTTTGCTGATAAAGCTCCCAGTTCCTTAATCTAATGAACTTGAAGTAACATGAAAAGCATAGGCATAAATATTCGCTAAGGAAGCCCCCTTTAAAAAATCCTGTTACTTAATATTATTAACCATATCAGGCGGAGCACATATCGCTGTAGATTAATAAATGTTTCAGCGTAATAACTCAACGGCTCATCAAGGTAGCGAGTTAATAACAAGGTTTTGGTACTAAGCGTTTGTATGACACTCATCGTGCCATGCGTTCTGAACTCAGAATGATGACGGTAAGCAATGTACATGCCTTATTGTGAGTAACAAAGACAGGCGAGAACGTAGTTTTGTTTTTTAAAGCTTCTTTCAAGCCATGCAGTGCTTTAGTTAGAGAGGGGGAGTCTAAACTGCTCACGCAATAAAGCATGCGCATTGCTTACCGTCATCACAGGTATTCAAGTCAAGAATTAACGATTTAGTACATCATTGCGGGTAGTCTCTGCAACGGCAGCAACTTGCTCAATCAGTGCTTGGGGTACATTTAGTTCCTGTAGTGTTGCTGCTAAATCTTCTACTACAGCATCAAAATGACTATCATCTAAGCCCATTTCGACAAATTTAGCATGTGCAGTACGCATGTCTGTACCGCTATAGTTATTCGGGCCACCAAAGGCCATGGTCAAAAAGGCTTTTTGTTTAACTGCTTGTTTATCCATATCAGTCTTATCAAAAAAACGATTAATTCTTTCATCTTTTAATACGCGGCGATAAAAAATATCCACAGCTGCATCAACTGCTGCTTCGCCACCAATTTTCTCAAATAAAGATGTGTTTGTTGTATCGTTCATAAAGTTACCTGCCTAAAATTGTTAAATTATGCAAAAACTGCATCAGTAGTATCTAATATATATTACACTTTTACAATATAAATATTACAAAAGATATTTATTGCTCCGCATAACCCATGTGTTAAGGTATACTGCTCACTCTATAAATGCATAAATTGCCATTTTAACTACTTTATAGCTAAATAACGCAGCAAAAATTACCATGCAAAATCAACTTGGGTCGCGACAAGAACAAATTTTAGCCTTACTACTCGGCACTAAAACAGGCTTGAGTATTGACGTGATGGCTGGAAAACTTGAGATTTCTCGCAATGCAGTAAAGCAACATCTGACCGTTCTGGAAAAAGATCTGTTAATTCAAGCAGGGAAATTTAACCTGACTAAAGGCAGACCTTCGCGTAGCTATGTGTTGACTGATCTGGGAGTGAATCAATTTACCAAGCAGTATTCCTGGTTTTGTAATTTATTGATATCTGAACTTAAAGAAGAAATGGGGGGTGAGGCTTTAGCTCAGTTTATGAGCCGATTAGGTAGTAAAGTTGCCGATTCTTTAGCCGCTCAATTTAAAGATCAAAATATCGCAGAAAAAGTGCAAACGCTAAGCGCCATTTTGCATAATTTAGGTTATCAAGCCACTGTTGAAAAACACGATGGCGCAATGACTATTAACGCCGTTAACTGTGTCTTTCATGACTTAGCTCAAGAGCATACTGAGTTATGTGAATTTGACCGAAGCTTAATCCGTACTCTACTCGATAACCCCGTAGAACAAATTGAATGTATGGCTAAACAAGGGTGTGCATGTCGATTTAAAACGAAAACTTAAAGCACACTTAATTCGCTGCGTATGTGAATAAACAGGGGCAGGATGTTGCCATGTTTAATGATGAACTAGGAGGGCGCGGCATGCAATCGGGGGTAAGTCCCGATAATGCGGACTTTAATCGTTCAAGTTGGTGATGATTACATCGAGTCGATGAAGGCTAGGTAGTTCGAGGGTAATCTCGTGCTATTTATAAGTAGGGATAGGTATTTGTACGCTTTAAAATCCTGCTTATTGAAAAACAATAAGCAGGCTTTTTTGTGTTACTTCAGTTGTTGATAATACTCAGCTAACTGTTTAATTTCAGTGTCACTGAGTTGTTTAGCGATTACCCGCATACGGCTATAAATATCATTATGGCGTGTGCCATTTTTATAGGCGAGTAGTGTGGCTTCTGTATAGTCAGCTTGTTGTCCGGCAAGTGCTGGAATATCCATGCGCTTGCCTTCGCCATCGGCACCGTGGCAAGCAAAACAAGGCGGTAATATCTTCTTACCATTGCCTTTATCAACGAGCGAAATCGCTTTGCTAATATCTACTTTGGTTGCTGGGTTTTGTGCGGTTGGCAATGATTGAAACCAGGCGGCTAAATCAGCGCTGTTTTGCTCGCTTAAACCGGTAGCAATAGAGGACATCATGGCATTATCACGTTTACCATCTGCGTAATCACGCAATTGCTTATAGGTATAATTAGCAGTTTGTCCAGCTAACGATGGAAACATGCCCATGCTACTGATGCCTTTTTCACCATGACAGCCGGCACACGATTCGGCCAGTTTTTCACCTTTTTTGATGTCACCATCTTTAACGAAATTAAGTGCTTCTGGAACCCAAACCATATTTGACGCGGGTTCTGCCGAAACAAAAGCCGGTGCGAGGCATAAAATTAAAGGAAGTATGCGTTTCATGTTTAATATCCCCATGCGCTTGAACCGTAAGTGTCCATAAAAAAGAATTGTAAAATAGGTACACCAAAGCTGATTAGCATTAATACGGCGATGACTTTGTTCCACAATTTAAAATCATTCAAATACTCAGGTAGATCTTTAACTTCATGTAAAGGCTCTGCATATTCCACTTCGCCTGAAAACACTTCTGTTGTCTCGCCAAATTGCGTTTTTACTAGAATGTAAAAAAACAAGCAGGCAGAACCGAGTAGTATTAAGCCACCGAGTATCATTAATATTTCATACGGTTCCCATGATAGGGTAAGTAGATTATTGTATTGCACACTAGAGATACGTCTAGGCTGACCTAATAACCCTAATACATGCCACGGTGTGGTCATAATACTCATACCAATAAACCAAGTCCAAAGTTGAACTAAGGCTAATGATTTAGAGACTAACGGTTTTTTGGTCAGGATAGGCCATAAGTAATAAGCAATCGCAAAGTACATAATAACCGTTGTACCTGCAAAGATCAGGTGAAAATGTCCTGGAACCCATGCGGTATTGTGGATCATTGCATTCATGGCATAACTGGCGTTTACAATCCCGCCAAAGCCACCAAAAATAAGCATCACTAAAGATAAAATAACCGAGAGTACCATCGGGTTGCCCCACGGTAAGCTACCTATCCAACCAAATAAACCTTTACCACCACGTAAACGCCCCGCGATTTCTAAAGAGGCAATCACAGTAAAGCCAGTGACTAAGGTCGGTAAAGCAACAATAAAGGTACCGATACCATGCAGTAATTTCCAGCCTTTTGCTTGCTCAGGATCCATATATAAATGATGGAAACCAATGGGCAAAGAAAATACTACTAAGACAATAAATGCCATACGTGCAGCTTCTTCACTGAATAAATAAGAACCCGCTTGCTTAGGAACAAACGAATAAAAAGCAATATAAGCAGGAATTAACCAGAAATAAACGATTGGGTGTAAAGTCCAAGCGAATAAGGTTCTTGCTAAGCCGGGATCAACGGTATCCATCCAACCTAGGGCTAGGGGAATTAGTTGAAATAACACTTCTATCGCAACACCTGCACTGGTCCATAACCATAATAGAGCATTGGCTGTGGTGGCAAACATCGCTAAGGGCACTGTTTTACCTGGATTGGCTTTTTTCCATTGGTAAAACATCACCACCATAATGGCACACCAAACCCATGAGCCAATAACCAGTAACGTGGCTCCAATATAAAAGGCTGAATGAGCTGTTACGGGAGGGTAGAAGGTATAGAGAACTGACGCTAGACCACTAAGTAGTGGTACGGCAGCCATAACGACACCTGTGAGTGCAATAGCAAAGCCTGCCCAAGCAAGTTTTGGATTCCAAATGGGTACTTTTAAGCTACTGCTCGCCGTGTGATAACCGAAACCCATAATAAAAAAGGTGGTTAAAACAAAGGCCATTAATACACCATGTGTACTGACTGAGGCAAAATAAATACTAATAGAAGATAGCGATTCAAATAAACCACTGCGTTCTAAGACTTGAAACTCGCCCATAAAGCAGGCAACAATAAACGCTGTAAACGCCACCCACATATGGCTAAGCGCTAGATTTTTTGTTGTTGAATCATTCATTGTTGCTTTCCTCATCTGCTGTCGCTGTTGTGTTTAACACAGCCGCTTGTTTTGCTCTCGTGGCTTGCCACTCTTCTTTTTCGATCACTAAGGCTTTGCTCCACATATGATCATGGCCTAAACCACAGTATTCATTACATAGCATGGGGTATTCACCTGGGCGTGGAAAAGAACTTTCGATTTGTGAGACATAACCCGGAACAATCATGGTGCTCATATTTGTCATGGGCATATGTACACCATGTAGAACATCCATGCTCACCCAGCGAAAGGTTACTCGGGTTTCAGCAGGTAAAGTAATGTGTTTAGGGAAGAAGGCATAGCGGCCAGCAACCATGCGTACGGTAATATCGCCATTTTCAGCAACTTGTACGCCTAAATTCTCTTCCGCAAATTCTTCGCTTAAATGGATTTTTCGCGAATCAATCGTTTCTACATTACTTGGCGCATTGACGCCATGAAATAAAGCATCGATCATGATGATGCCCATAAATAAGGACACCATTCCCAGGGAAATTTGTATCCATTTTTTTTCTAAAGGATCAATATGCATAGCGCACCTTAATTGATTATGCCACGAGATAAAAATACCCCGTAATAAAGAAATAACCAGGCAACGACCATACCGCTACCGACTGACAACATTAAAACCCAGGTGCCAACAGGGGGACTTTCGAGTATTTTTTTACGCTCTTCTTCGCTGATTTCTGTCATATTAAACCTCATTATAGTGTTGAAAACGGAGAAAATAGGGGATATGCCTTATTTTTACAATGCATTTAAGGATACACTAATGTATTGGTGAGGGCAAAAAATGTTGAATGTAAGTGGTTGATTTATTATTGTATTATTGAGTTATTCAATAAAAACTATCGTGCTAATTAATCGCTTACTGATGAATGGAGTGAGTTTTTAGAGTGAGTACAAGTAGTTAGCGGGTATTGCTGTGCGTTAGAGGAGAAAGGGTAGCTCAAGAGAGTTAAGTTTTCTTGAGCTATTTTGCAGTGAGTTATTATTTTAAATAAACAAAGTGGTACCTGACTCGCCAGCCTCACTTAAAAAGGCTGCAACGCCTCCGATTTCTACACCGTCTATCAGTTCGCTCGCTTGAATGCCCATAACATCCATAGACATCTGGCAGGCAATAAGTTGTGCGCCGCCTTCAACTAAGCTTTTTAATAAATTGCCCGGTGTTTCTACGCCTTTATCGTGCATGACTTTACGTATCATTTTTGCACCTAAGCCATGCATATCCATTTTAGATATGCTATCTAAGTGCTCAATATCTGAAGGCAACATAGTGCTGAACATACGATCCATTAAGGGTTTATTAGTTGATGGCGCATCTTCTCTGCGGATGACATCCAGCCCCCAAAAAGTAAAAAATAGGCTAACGGGTTTTC
This sequence comes from uncultured bacterium, assembly GCA_965366065.1. Taxonomy (GTDB): domain Bacteria; phylum Pseudomonadota; class Gammaproteobacteria; order Methylococcales; family Methylomonadaceae; genus Methyloprofundus. Next base: position 27,487 of record CBDUDV010000028.1, read on the forward strand.
CCATAGCGAGTGCGCCATTAGCAATAATCATACTAGCCATGACTTTATCTAAATCATCAGAAAATACCACCAGCGTTAATTTATCTTTTACTGCTGTATTTACGCTAGCGGGAACCGTTGCAACTTTACGTAACAGTACAGTCACTAAGCCTTTTTCTGCTTTTACTGACAATAAATCGTTGCCAGTTTTCTTTGCCCAAGCGCGAATATCACGGCCAAAAGCGGGATCAGATGCAGTGACTTCTAAGAGTTCGCCGACATCAAGCGCATCCATTGCTTTATAGGTTTTCATAATAGGACCAGGACATTGCAAGCCGATCGCGCTTAAAGTATGCAATTCACTATTGCTATCGGAGGAAATAAGCAGGCTATCGCCATTACGTTCTGCTGCTACTATATCGGGGTCACGTAGTTTAAGGTCATCGTAATGGAAAATATCAGGATTAGATTGTTTATCGACCGCCCATGCGTAGGTTTTGTATCCGCCTGATAAGTTACGTACATCACTGAACCCATGCTGCTTTAGAATTCTATAAGCAAGGTAACCGCGTATACCAACTTGGCAAAATACGATAATAGGCGCGGCTTTGTCGAGTGAATCTAGCTGCTCTCTTAAATGATTGATATCAATATTACGTGCTGTTGCTATGCTGCCAAATTCGAATTCTTCGGCAGTACGCACATCAACTAATTGTAAGGCAGGATTTTTGGCTTCTAAGTGATCACGCAAGGCTCGCCAATCGGTCACCTCAACTGATTTTTCAAGAATATTGCTAGCAACATAGCCCGACATATTAACTGGATCTTTCGCTGAGCTATAAGGCGGCGCGTAAGCCAGTTCTAAATCAGTTAAGTCTTCAATGTTAAGTTCACCATGAATGGCCGTAGCAATCACATCAATACGCTTATCAACACCTTCAGCACCGACGGCTTGCGCACCTAAAATCTTACCTTCTTCAGTAAATAATAATTTAAGGCTGATCTGTTTTGCGCCGGGGTAATAACTTGCATGAGAGCCGCTATGTGTCATACAGCTTAAAAAAGGAATATTAGCCGCGTGCAACTGTTTATCGTTGAGACCTGTAGACGCCGCAGTGAGATCAAACGCTTTTAGAATAGCGGTGCCTAGCGTGCCTTTATAGTGTTTTTTATTATTGAAAATTATATTATCGGCAGCCATTCTTCCTTGGCGGTTAGCAGGGCCTGCGAGTGGAATAAGGGCTGCTTTGCCGCTAATGGTTTGGGTGATTTCAATCGCATCGCCGACGGCATAAATATCGGCATCTGAGGTTTGTAGGTAAGTATTTACTTTTATGCCACCGGTATCGCCGAGTTCAAGATCCGCTGTTTTTGCTAGACTCGTTTCTGGGCGTACACCGATAGCCATAATGATAATATCCGCTTGAATGCGGCGGCCACTAGCAAGATAGACGAGTGTGTAGTCTTCTTTATCTTCAAAGCGCTCGACTTTATCGGATAGATACAACTCTATATTTTTATCGTGCATATGCGAATGGACGATAGCGGCCATTTCATAATCGAGCGGCGCTAAAATTTGATCCATACCTTCCACTAAGGTGGTGGAAATACCGCGCTCATGTAAATTCTCAGCGGCTTCTATGCCGATAAATCCCCCGCCGATAACCACAGCACGTCGTGTGGTGTTAAGGCTGAGGTGTTGCATAATACCATCTAAATCGGGGATGTTATGTAAACTAAAGACTCGTGATGAATCGATGCCCGGCAATCTAGGGTGAATAGGGCTTGCACCTGGAGAGAGTAATAACTTGTCATAATTTTCAATAATCTCTTTACCACTGGCAAGGTGACGTAAACACAGTGTTTTATTTTGGCGATCAATACTAGCGGCTTCTGTGCCACTACGTACATCCACTTGATAACGATCTTTAAACATTGCTTCTGAGGTGACAAGTAGCTGTCCACGCTCGGGAATCGTCTCTGATATGTGGTAGGGAAGGCCGCAATTAGCAAAGCTAATGTAATTTCCACGTTCAACTAAAATGATTTCTGCTGATTCATCATTACGACGCAAGCGTGCTGCGGCTGTTGCTCCACCTGCTACGCCACCTACGATTATTATCTTCATGGGAATTACCTTTGCTGAATGTTTGAGTGAGTCACGTTGTACGTTGAATATTATAAAAACATTATATAGTGATTGGTTACTGAGGAAGTGCTATTTTTTAACTGCCTTGGATAAATACTGAGATGTTCATCTGCTTAGTTTGGTATATTAGCTATTGTTAAAATAAAAAATAGATGTATTTTTATTTACTTGAAAAAACAATAATAACGAGGAATTTTAGAATGAAACTTAAGCAAACTTTATTGGCCGCTGTGGCGCTTTTATTATCGGTGTCTGCTAATGCGGCAGAAGTTAAATTAGAAGATAACTCTCTAATTAAAGGCAAATGGACCTTATATGCTGAAGCGATTGATCGCCATAAAGAGCAAGTAGAACTTTTTGGAGTTTGGGATTTTAGAGATAATGGCGTTTTAAATACAGTCACCAGTGATCGTTATGGACGCACAAAAAATCTAGAAATCGATCTTACTTATAAAGTTGAGAATGGTGTGATTAAAAAGCAGAAAACACCTGGTCGCTCTAAAATGGAAACCTGTAAAGCGGTTGAATTAGATGATGATAATATGATTTTAAAATGTACTTTCGTACATTTGTTCTTTAAGCGCTAAGCTTTGATGAATGGGGCAGCTTAGGTGTTGCCCTTATTCTGCTTTCCAGCTATTTTCACTGAGAAATTCGCTTAGCTCTTGACCGGCTGCCCAGTTTTCAATTTCTAGCATTGGTTTTGTGTAAAATTCTTCTACATGGCCTAAGCATAAAATCGCAATCGCATGACTGCCTTCTGGCATATTCAATAAATGTCCTAATTTTTTAGGATCAAATAACGAAACCCAGCCCATACCTAAGCCTTCTGCACGCGCGGCTAGCCAGATATTTTGAATGGCACAAGCGGTAGAGGCAATATCCATCTCAGGTAAGGTTCTACGCCCAAAAATATGCTGTTCGCGATGATTAGGTAAAGCAACAACCAGCAGCTCGGCACATTCTAAAATACCTTCGACCTTTAACTTCATAAAATCATCTTCACGCTCGCCTAAAGCGTTAGCAGTGAGCTTACGCTCTTCATCAACTAGTTTATGAATTGACTGGCGTAATGAGGTATCGGTAATACGAATAAAACGCCAAGGCTGCATTAAGCCGACACTGCCAGCTTGGTGAGCTGCGTTAAGTAGTTTGTTTAGGGTATCAGTCGGAACCGCTTTATTTATAAAGTGACGCATATCTCTGCGTTCGGCAATGGCGCGATAAACGCCTGCTATTTCTGCCTCGCTGAATTTATGTTTATCCATAAAAAAGTACCCAACTAATGATAAAAGCCGTTTCACTTAATTCGACACTGGCACCATACACATCACCAGTTACGCCTTGTAAACGTTGTAATGCTAAATGGCGAATAAATAAAATAAGCAGACAATAAGGCAAGATAGCCCATAAACTAAACCATGCACAAAGTAGTAGCAGGCTAATCGTAATGATTTGTGCTCTGCGTTTAGGGAAGTGGTTCAGTAGAGCACTGCCTAAACCGTTTTCACTTACATAAGGGCTGGTTAGCATTAACATAAGAATGCTTAAGCGACCCAATAGTGGTGCGATAAGTAAGGGCAGGGCGTATATTTGCTTATCTAATAAACTTTGTAGCGCAGCCCATTTTAAGAGTAGCACAAGCACTAAATAAATAACCGCAATCGGACCTGCTGCGGGGTCCTTCATTACTTTTAAAGTACGCGCCTTGTCACCCAAACCACCCGCCCAAGCATCGCTACAATCGGCTAAACCATCTAAGTGTAAGCCACCAGTGATAGCAACCCAGAGGCTAAGTATTAGGGCGGCATTTAATGCGTTATTATTCGGCGGTAGAAAATTTGCTAGTGCTAGCAGTAAGGCACCGATTAATAATCCAATAAAAGGATAAAACAGGACCGATTGCCCTAAACGCTGATTTGAGTAATTAATGGAGACATTAATGGGAATACGCGTTAAAAATTGTAGGGCAATGATAAAAGAGTTAAACATTAAGCGTGCTGCTATTTTTTTAAAGGACGACCTTCAGAATCCATGTACATTTTACCGGTTACTAATAAGACACCTTCAACAAAGGGCCATAGGTAACCGCCACCAAAACTAAGTGCAGTAACGACTGTTTGAATCGTAGCGATTTTGTAAAAACCTAAATACCAGCGATGTCCGCCGACGATGCCTGTTAGTGGGAAAAAGGCGAGTGCAATGGCAATTCTTCGTGATTTGACGGCTTCTTTGGGTTCTTTGTAGCTGCCAATTAACGTGACTAAATTAGCTGTATCGCCTTCGGCTTCAAATAAAACATTAGACTCTTCGCGGGGGGCAAGTGTTTCACTCCAATCATCAACGTGAAATCCATAGAATTGTTCGTCGCACTCAATAACACCTGTTTGAGTCGTTTCGTCGTAGCTTTTGATTTTTCCGATCATAATGTTTGTTTTATTCTATTCTATAAATAATATAGGCGTGATTTTACTCTATCTATGTCGCTTGTGGATGTTTTTCGCAGAGGATTGATTTATACTTCGGTTTCAAGTCTTAAAAATAATGGAGAGATAAGAATGATAAAAAAATCTTTAACCTTAGCTGGGTTAGCCGCTGTCTTAGTATTTTCAAACTCTGCTATGGCTTATAAATCAAAATATACGCATGATGGCTGTAAAAAACCACAGTTTAAAAATATGCAGCCTGAAGCCTATAATTCAGACACTAAAATAGAAGCGGATGCTGAAGCTGAAATATCGTTTACGGTTTCAAGTGATATAGAACCGGCGAGTATTAATATTGTGGCAAAAAAGATCCCTTTAAAATATAAGCATGAATTTAAAGGTTCTTTTTATCAAATAACAGCTAAGTTACCGGCTGAACTATCGGGTAAATATGCACGTATTAACGTCGATGCGACTGCTTTGATGGGCTGTGTGGGTAAAGATGGCTGGTTAGTTAAAATTAAAAAATAATCACCTAAATTTACTCGCTGAATCGGGTTTATAGGCTGATTTTTTAGTTGTGTGAATCAATATTGTAGTCTGTATGGAGGTGGAATACGGGATAAATAGTGCGTTGACCGCCCCCGTATTACGCAAGCTTTATACAGGCTACATGATGTATTCGAATCGATTTCACACATAACTAAAGATAGCTTCGTAGGGCGCGCCTTACGCACCTATATTCCTAATACAGAGTTTTATTTTCTTGAATCTGCCATGCATCAAAGGGCTGAAGTGCGCTATTTAAATTTAGTTTCTGCATAAATAAACGTCTGTTTTCAGGTGCTTTTGGTACTTCATCATAAATAAAACTATCATCAAATCCTGCGTTTGCAGCATCATTACGGCTACAGGCAAAATAAACGGCTTTTAATCTTGCCCAATAGATAGCACCTAAACACATTGGGCAGGGTTCGCAGCTAGTGTAAAGCGTACAGTCAGATAATTGAAAATCCTGTAAGGACTGACAAGCACTACGAATTGCCATGATTTCAGCATGGGCAGTAGGGTCTAAATTGCGCGTGACGGCATTGCCACTGTGCGCAATAATTTTATTATTTTGACAAATAATCGCCGCAAAGGGCCCGCCACCGGTTTTTGTGTTCTCTAAAGCAAGATCAACTGCTTGCTGTAAAAAGTCTTCATGGTGCATTGTTAAGCTCCTAGCGTCTTAGACCTGAATGCTACTCATCATATAGGTGAGATATTTTTGAGCGTATACCTTTGACGATAAGAATTAATTTATGGATGGTAACTTGTTGTTGATCTTGAATTTCAGTGAAACCTTGTATTTTATCTTCGGCAGATAAGAGTTGCTGTTCAAGTTCTTTGATTTGTTCGTGCAGTTGTTCATTATCTGAACAGACGCGTTGTAACTCACCTTGAATATTGGCTTTTAAATGATCTGCTTGAATAGCAAATTGATCTATTTGTGTTTGAATTTCAGAGTCTAATTCAGCCACTTCGGTTTCTAGAGATTGTATTGCTTCAGCGCCTGGTAGGGCATTATCAACCGGTTCTGAGGCTTCAGATTCAAGCTTAACCGCCTCTGTCTCTTCAGGGGTATGAGTATCTGTGTTATCAGCTATTTCTGCCGCTTGTTCAGGGGCCGTATTTTCGTTCTCTGCGGCAAGTCCTTCAGTTGGCTCTTCCTCAGGTATTTCTTGAACCTCGTTAGTCGTCTCTTCAGCGTCTATTTCTGCTTGATCATCAGTTACCTGTTCTTCACTTTTTGCGACGGGCTCAATAATTGCTTCAATGGCAGGTTCAGTGTCAGTGGAGGCAGGAGCAGGTTCTTCTTCCATTGCGCTGCTGAGGAGATTATCAAGCGCCGCATCTTGTGAGGGTTCCGCTGTGATTTCTGCATTGCCTTCCTCAGTTGAAGTATCGACTTCTGAGTTATCGGCGGGGGATTCTTCTGCGATTATTTCTGAGCTAGCCGTGTTTTCACTCTCTTGCGCAATGCCTTCTGTTGCTTCTATTTCAGGGCTATCTTGAGCTTCACTAGCGACTTCTTCGGCTATAGATTCGGCTGTGTCATCATCACTCGCATCATTGAGTAAGGCATCAATATCTATGCTTTTTAATACCTCTTCTGTTGTGCTATCAGTTACTATTGTATTCGCCTCAGTTAATACTTCTACAGCGCTTTCTTCAAGAGGTGCTTCAGAGCTAGCGGTTTCTGCCTGCTCGTTGGGGTCTATGCCTAGATTAGCATTAATCATTTCTTCAATGCTAGAGGTATTGATATTGTCTTCATCAGTGCTCATTGATCGCTTCCTTTAGATATTTAATGCGTTCACTTATTCATTGTTTTATATCACTCAAACTTTATCATTGTGCTGCTTTTTTTGCCAAAGTAATCATAAAATCAGTTTCTATGGCTAAATTATCGGCGGCCTGTATTTGCTGTAATGTTTCATTGTTAGCTCGCCATGCAAAGGGTGTCATTTGTAATAAAGCCAAGCGTTGTATCGGGTTAGGTGTGATTTGATAACTCAAATTTTCACGATGAATGACTTCAAATCCTGAGGGTATGCCGATGTCAGTATTATGGTCTTTAACCTCGGTGTAAATGAATTCTCTTAGCTGCCAAAGGTGCCGTGGACCCGGAGTAACGATCAGTAATAAACCTTGTTGTTTTAATAAACGTGTGACTTCTTGCTCGTTCGAGGGCGCATAAACACGCAAAATTAAATCAAAATAAGCATCGGAATAAGGCATATTATTACTGCTAGCCACAATAAAATGCGCTTCTTTTTGTTTTTTTGCAGCCGCAATGATGGCATTTTTGGCGATATCTATGCCGTGTAATTCAATGTCATCGGGGGTTTTATGTAAAGCCATAATTTGCCGACTATAATAGCCTTCACCGCAGCCCATATCTAATAGCTTTAGTTTGGTATTAATCGGATGATAGTCTTCAGTTATCTGCGTGATTGCTTTTGCTAAAGGCTGATAAAATCCGGCTTCCAAAAAGTCACGGCGTGCGCGCATCATTTCCTTACTATCGCCGGGTTCTTTAGATTTTTTATGCTGTGCAGGGAGTAAATTTAAATACGCTTCTTTGGCAATATCAAAATGATGATTATTTTCACACTGATAACTTTTAGAACTATCAGCTAAGCTGAGAGATGAATGACAGATAGGGCAAATATAGGGCATAGATAAGGAAGGGGGCAATTATCACGTTAAGTTTCTGGCACTGGAATGTTTAACCTTCCCAGGATTAGTTGTTTAAGCATCCCAGATGGGTAACTCAATCAAGCAGGCATTCTGCATTATTAGATACCTGCAGAGCAATCATACAATAATGCTTGAGTACCTTCCATGTACTCACTGCCTTTAATCGTTGTTGTAGGAGATCTACTGGCCAAAGATATATTCAACAGAAAAATTAAGCGACCAAGTGGGGCCTGCATCGGGCGTAACTGGATTGTAATAGGCTGCTAAGCGACTATTAATTGCATTGTTTCCCAGCTTGAATAATTTCCCTACTCCAGCACCAATAGGAACAGTCCAGCGCTGTTCTGTATTAGATCGCCAATTAGCGACCATTTGCAGATCTGAAAGTAAGTACCAGCCTTGTGAAAAGTTGTAATAGACGGTTGGCTGTATAATCATCTGACTAACGTCTTCTCGGCCTGAGCTACCAATAACAGACCATATTTGTTGCATTTCTAAGCTAACCGTCCATTGTTCAGGCTGATAAACTAACATGACTGCGGGGCCAACACTAAATTTACCACTACCCAATTCTCGCGAAGGCTCGTCAGTTGGAAATGTAAAGGTTGGTCCTATTCCAAAAGTAAATTCATCTCCTATAGTAGATGAAAAATAACTAGTAAAATCGGTATCAGCTAAGCCTGCAGCATAGCCATCACTACCACCATGTCCGTCACCAGTATAAGGTTCAGGTAAGTCTTTAATTCCAGTTATATCACCGGGGGTTCCCATTAAATTTAAGGTTAATTGATTAATAATATTCCAACCTTCAAACCTGATTGGCATAATGGGAGAAAAGCTACCTATATGCACTTCACCATCAGCTGCTCCGCCATGAAACTTGTAGCGAAAGGGTAGCTTAAAATTGGGGCTTAAAGGATTTTGAGCTACTTTCTGCCACTCTGCATAGGCAGAAGGTGTCTCTTCTGCTGATATTGATAGCGATAAAAAAAGGCAGCAAAAAGATAATAAAGAGCGTTTCATTAATTAACCTTTAGGAAGAAAGTGCGAGTGAGCTTGGGTGTTAAAAGAAAAATCATCTGCTACAGGCTCAATTTGGAAAATACGATTAGGCATTTTAGTATTAAATTTACGCTCACCACCATGAGCATCACGCTCGCGTAAATTAAATGTATTACAATCAGCAATTAAGTGTGAACCTAAAGGTTGCTCGATTGAATCTTGTACCCATTTGACAGGGAATAACTTATTAGTGCCTGAAATAATCTCCAATAATTGGAAATTACGGTCATAAATATGCGTTTCACCTTTGCGTGAGTTAGACAACATATATCCCTTTGAATGCGGACGTATATGATGCGCCCCATTTAAATTTTCAATTACAGGCTCTAACGTTAAGGTTTTTCTATCAATACGCACAACCTTACCTTGATAAAAAAGAATAGTAAGAATTTTACTCTCATCATAAGGGTCGACAATGGCTGAATTTAAGTGAGTCGTTTGTAATTTTCCCGAATAACAAAGCGTACGGTGATCAAAATTACGGTCAATTGTACGTTCACCACCACCATAACGGGTAGGGTAGCCTTGCTCGGTAGCAAACCAATCCCAGATTATTTCACCGTGTAAATTAACCTCTAAAATGGCATCTATACCACTAGAGGTTACTAATAATCCGTTTTTAGTGCGTCGTAAGGAGCGCATCTGAGAAAATAAAGGATGCTTAATAACCAGGTCAATTTCGCCTTGATCGTTTAACCTGAGGATATGCTCATCACCAGGCTGGCCATCAATACAGCAGGGCAAGCCAGTGATAAAGTAGAGCCCTTCCCCAGCAATATATTCCATTCCAAAAGGCTTAGTAGGGAAAATTTCATCTAACAACTGAAACCTGCCCAAAGGTTCAATTTGTTCTAGTAACTGAATTTTGCCACCGGGAGAGCCGATGAAAACATCATTAGATTTATCTTTTCCTCTTATTATTCGGTTTAAGCGAAACTTGACGTAATCCCAGTTAGTTTGTGGATATGAAATTAAAAATCGCATTGTAAAATTCCAGTATGAAATTAAAATATTGTGTTTTTTTTTGGAGAGGACTTGAACAAAAACTAAGCTAAATACTCATAGTGAATGAGTATTCTAATAACCCACTTGCGGAGTGATCTCTACAAATATGTAATAAGACTTTATGATGAATTTGCTTTTTACACTTAAAACTCAAGATAAAATAGAATGAGAGGCTGTGAAGCACGAGAACCGAGTTAATAAAAACTATTTAAAGATCATAGCCAGTATTTTTTATGTGTCTAACAGCCTCATTAGTTTTTTAAAGCTAAACTATTTAAAAGTAATCTCAATACGGCGATTTTTCTGGCGACCTGCGCGAGTTGTATTTTCGGCTATTGGCTGACTTTGTCCATAGCCTAGTGCAGTGATACGATTTTCAGCGACATCTTTAGTCACTAAAACGTTACGAATAAAATCAGCGCGTTGTTGTGATAATTTTTTATTTAATTTAGCATTACCTGAGCTATCAGTATGGCCTGCAATAGTCACTTCTTTTTCTTGAAATTTGCTCATATAGCCAGCTAGCATATCAATTCCAGCCGCCGCGCCCGGAACTAAATCAGAAGTCCCTGTTACAAATTCAATTTTCCCAAAGGCTAATAAAATTTCACGCTCAGCGTCACTTGCTTGCATTGCAAGTAACTGCTGTTGAGCCTGAGCTTGTTCAGCAATGACGGCTGCAGCAGTTGATTGCTCTTGTTTAATTAATAAATCTTTACTGTTTTGCATAGCTTGCTCTGCAGAAGCCAGATGTTTAGCAGTATTTATTTGCGTGCTGCTTATATAAGCAATAGAAGCTAAGTCTTCTTCTGATGTTGCTGTCGCACTAGTCAGTAAGGTTTTGTTTGCTTTTTCTAATTGATCTGCAGAGTATTTCTGAATAACTGGATCATTTGCCGCTGTTTGGTATGCTTCTTCAGCATCTAAGAATGATTGTGGTTTTTGTAATTCAGCACAACCGACTGCAAGTGTAGCTATTAGAATAGGAGTAACTAGTTTTTTTACTGTTAATTTTTTCATAAATAGATCCAAGTAGAAGTGAGGGGAATTATAAAAATAATTTATTTAAGCTGTATTTTTAAGCTTTCTTGCAGTTGACTTTCAGCTAATTTAGCTTTGCCATCTTTCGCTTTAGCTTGTGCTAGCTCAGCTGTCGCTGCTGATTCCTTCGCTAAGCGTAATGCTAGCTCATTATTATCTTCTTTTACTTCAGATTGAGCTTGCTGTAATTTATTTTTTGCTCTTTCTAGCTCAACAGCAGCATAGTTATTTGCTCCCATGTTTTGTGCTGCATGAATCGTTGCTTCTGCGTAAGCAATTTCTGCTTTTGGTGTGTCTATACTGCATGCAGTAAGTGTTGAAACAGCTGCACTTAAGATAGATGCTCTAATGAGTAACGTGGTATTTGGTTTTTTGATCATAACTAATAACTCCATTATTTAAAAAATAAATGTGACGTAAACCTTCAGTGCTAAACTAAAAACTCAGTATATTATTAATTGCACCTTATAGACTATCTCCCTATTAATATAGGAAAAATAGCTCCATAGAGTATAAGTTAATTTAATTTTTAAGTCAGCAATTTTCAATTTCACCACTTAACACTAAATTGAGAGTTGCTGGGGGGGGGCTTAATAACTGTTTATTGATAAATGGCGCTATTAGCAATGCGTTGATCTATTTTTTTTAACATATATTGATATTCTGGGCTGTAAATAGATTGGTATTTTTTTTCAAATTCGGCAGTACTTAAATTTTCTGGTAAGTCTTTAATGGTGGGGATGAAATCGCGATAGTGCGTTGTTAGTCCCATTTTTTCTTGTAAAAGGCGCGCTTTTTTATCGGAAGCCGTAGCAAAACTGCCAAAGTGTATACCTGCTTTATTCGCGGCTAAATCCACAAAGCTAAAACCACTTTGCTTTTTTGCATCGTTGATTTCTTTTTCAACACTTAGCATCTGCGCTAAATTTTGATTACTGGAGATTGCTAAAGCAGCAGAGCCCATAAAATGTTGTGCAATATCTTGGCGTTTATAGGCATAAACGGGTAGCAAGGCAATGGTATTTTGGTATTTAAAATGGCGTGATTGGTTAATGTAATTATTAGCGATCAAAATAGCAAAGCGATTTTCTTCGATAGGATTACCTTGGACTGATCGTTCTTGAGCGAGTGCAAACAAAGGTTGAAGAATTTCATGAATCGAGAGTAACCAATTAGGGTTATGTTGCTGCAAACTATTACTAAGTCTTTGCTGGTAGATATTGAGCACATCTAAATTGACATTTGGCAGCAATAAATTGCGTAAGTGGCCTAAAGTACTTTTAGGTAGGTAATAATTAATATGTAATTGACACTCTTTTAAATAAATAGTGTTTAAATTTTGTTTAATAAGCTCTAAATAATGCTGTAAAGGGCTTAATTTAATAACAAAGCCTAATAAAAACTCAGCATATTTATCTGGAATAGCCATTTTAGCTAAGTGTAATTGACTGATTTTTACGGTGGCTTTATCGGGGAAGTAAAGTTTGAAACTCAGATTAATGCCGCGCTGAAAATATAAAGCATGAAAAAAGGGGAAGTGAATTAAAAAGTGAATATTTTGTGTTTGTATTTGAATAGAGGACTGGTTGCTTACATAGCTTTTTAGTAGATAAGCAATTGCAATATTTAGATCACGCTCTGTTAGCGTTAATTTAATATTTTCCCCTTGAGACTGCTGATGGGCAGAAAGAATATTTTTAGCGCGATGAATATCGGAATTGCTTAAATTCCACTGCAATAATGGTGTGTAAGTAGGCGAACTGATAAACCACAAGCTAACAACCAGAACTAAGCAGAGTATGAGTAGTTGATAGCTTATGCGTTGTAGCATAGGTATTAGTTAATGGCTAAAGTGAAATCTGCCCGCTCAAGGTAGGTTTGCTCTTGCTGTAAATCGGCATGAGTTAAAGGGGCATCGAGTAACCAGTTATCGGGGAAGCTAAGCTGCATATTTTTTTTGGTGAGAGTCACTTTAAAATCAGGTAAGTCACTATGGCTACGGTTTCTTTGTAATAAGACGGCAAGTCTTAAAATTATCACCATATAAAAAGAGAGTTTATCCCACGGCTCATGTAATTCAGCTATTTTTTTTATTGGAATCTTGCGGCGATGGGAAAGAACTAAGATTGATAATAGGTTTTGGTCTTGCTGAGAAAAACCTGATAAATCGCCATGCTTAATAATATAAGCACCATGTTTGTGATATTGGCTATGAGCAATATTACGCCCAATTTCATGTAATTCTGCCGCCCATAAGAGTTCTTGTAGCATGATTTTATAATGTGCTCCCAAGAATGGCTTTACTTGTTTCATTATCAAGTTAATTGTATTTTTTACTAATTCTGCCTGACCGGTATCGGTATTGTAATGTTTTGCTACGGTCGATACGGTTTTTGAGCGTACGTCATGGTTAGATAGGCGACCTAAATGGTCGTAAATCAGTCCTTCACGTAGTGCGCCGTCAGAAACACTCATTTTCTCTATACCTAAACTGATAAAGGTGGCATAAAGTATGGAAAATCCACCGATAAAAACAGGTAATCTATCGGGGTCGAGTGCTTCTAATTTCAGATCTGAGGTATGGCTACATTTGAGAATGTGTTTTTTTAACTGCTCTAAGCCTTCTAAGGTAATATCGCCTGTACACCAGTTATGCGCTAATAGGACTTTTCGAATAGCGCGAATACTGCCCGATGCGCCGATCGCTTCATCCCAATTTTTGTTGGTAAATTGCTTTTTATCACCGCGTAAGCGTTGCTTAACAAATAATATACTGGCATTTAATCTTTGTAGGTTAATTTGCCCATTAGCAAAAAAACGATTACTGACAGTAACACAACCCATGCGTAGACTTTCTTTTTTTGCAATTGTGGGACCTGTGCCAATAATATACTCGGTACTACCGCCGCCAATATCCATCACCAAACGTCGATCTGCATTGCTTTGCAGGCTATGAGCAACGCCTTGGTAAATAAGTCGAGCTTCTTCAATCCCTGAAATAATATGGATTGGGTAATCAAGCGCTTTTTCTGCTTGCTGTAAAAATTGCGTTGCGTTTTTTGCGGTACGTAAAGTATTGGTGCCTACGATATGCACATTGCTTGCTGGAAAACCTTGAATACGTTGGCCAAAACGTTTTAAACACGCGAGTGCCCGCTCTTGCGTTTCATCATCAAGAATATTTTTTTCATCTAAGCCAGAGGCCAAACGCACCATTTCTTTAATACGATCTATGGTTTTTAGCTGGCCATCGATTACGCTGCAGATAATCATATGGAAACTATTGGAGCCCAAATCAATCGCGGCAATGAGTTCAGAAGTTTGTTCTATAATTTGTTCGGTGGTGTCTGTCAATGTCTTATCTGCTATAGTTGTCATCTTTTTTCTTAATGTAACCCATTTTTTTGATGGCGTTAAGTCTGTTTAGTTTTTTGCGTGCTAAAGCACATTAAAAACGCTAAATGAGACCTGATTATATAAAGGCTAAGTACCCGAAATGAAAGCATTATCAATTCGTAATTTAAAGAAAACCTATGCCGGTGGATTAACGGCAGTTAAGGGAATTGATTTAGACGTGGAAGAGGGCGATTTTTTTGCCTTATTAGGGCCGAATGGCGCAGGAAAATCTACTACCATTGGTATTATTAGTTCCTTAGTGAATGCGACCAGTGGTGAAATTAAGATTTTTGATGCCGATTTAAAAAAACAAACCCAGCTAGCTAAAAGTTATATAGGCTTAGTGCCGCAAGAAATCAATTTTAATCAGTTTGAGACCGTTTTTAATATCGTGATGAATCAAGCTGGGTATTACGGCATGCCGAGAAAAGAGGCGCTGATACAAACAGAATACTGTTTAAAGCTTATGCAGCTTTGGGATAAAAAAGATACCGTCTCACGCCGCTTATCAGGCGGAATGAAGCGCCGCGTGATGATAGCGAGAGCGATGGTACATAAACCGCGATTATTAATTCTAGATGAGCCTACAGCGGGTGTCGATATAGAAATTAGACGCTCTATGTGGGACACCCTGCGTGAAGTGAATAAACAAGGTACCACCATTATATTAACCACACATTATTTAGAAGAAGCGGAAACCTTATGTCGTAATATTGCTATTATTAACCAAGGTGAGATTGTTGAAAATACAAATATGCAACATTTGTTGGCGCGTTTAGATGAAGCGCATTATGTTTGTGACATAACGGCTGGAAAGCATATTATGCCAGAGATAGCGGGCTACAAAATTAGCCAAGATAATGCTAACCAATTGACAGTTTCTGTGTCTAAAAGTTTAGGCTTAAATGATTTGTTTAAAGGCTTAACTGATGCAGGTATTGAAGTGCTGAGCTTAAAAAATAAATCTAATCGCCTAGAACAATTATTTTTAGATTTAATTCATCAGTAAAGCTGAACGTTTATTTGCGGCAGAAATATAGTTAAGTTAGTATGAGAAAATATAAGGGGAAAAGGTGATTAACTATGAATAAAGCTGACTTAGAAAAATTAGTTGATATTCGTGTTTCGGAAGCACAAGTTTTACTTGAAAATGGGAATTACCAAGGGGCATATTATTTGATAGGTTATTCCTTAGAGTGTGCTTTAAAAGTTTGTATTTCTAAGCAGGTGCAACAGTATGACTTTCCAAATAAGCAACTCGCTAACAAAAGTCATACTCATAAGCTAACAGATCTTTTAGGGGTTGCAGAGTTGAAGTCAAACCTGATTAATAAAGAAAATGAAGACATAGACTTTAGGCTTAATTGGGCTGTTGCAAAAGATTGGTCTGAAAATTCTAGGTATGAATGTAATATTGAAGCAACTAAAGCAACCGCCCTATTTGAAGCAATAACAGAAACAAACTCAGGAATATTGACATGGCTAAAGACATTTTGGTAACAGAGAGTCTTTCCGACTCTATGATTCAATCAGGAATAAAGCTAATTGAGCGACTTGATGCAGTAAATACAAATATTAAAAGCTCATTTTGGCTCTATGTTTCTGAAGAAAAAATATGGAAACTTATTATTGCATCACCTTTGGTTGATACTGAAGGTCCGCGTGAATATTACAAAAAAATAGTAGAAGTAAATGCATTAGCAGGGGAGTTAGAAGAAACTATTTCTTTACATGATATTAGTGTAACAAATACTTCTAATCAAATTGTTCAGTTACTTAAATCTGCTATTAACACAGGTAAAGAAATAGCGGGTATACGCTTTTCAAAAAATACAATTAACGGAATGTTTATAGAAGATACCTATATTTATAGGTCAAATTTATAAAGTCCTCTACTTGTTTATAAGCACCAAGACGATACCCTTTTAATTGCTCAACCTCTCTATTATTACGGCACATAATCATGCGTATTCACTCATTACCTGCCCAATTAGTTAATCAAATAGCGGCGGGCGAAGTGGTCGAACGGCCTGCTTCGGTTGTCAAAGAATTGCTTGAAAACTGTTTTGATGCGGGTGCAACACACGTTAGCGTAGAAATAGAAAAAGGCGGTGCAAGCCTTATAAAAAT
>CBDUDV010000029.1:0-41212 GCA_965366065.1 uncultured bacterium
ATGGCGAAGAGGGAGGGATTCGAACCCTCGATGGGAGATAAAGCCCATACTCCCTTAGCAGGGGAGCGCCTTCGGCCGCTCGGCCACCTCTCCTAAAATCGTTTTAGTCTTCTGAACCCATAAGGCCCGCTGGACTACTTTCTTCACTGCTTACTTCTTCTACTGCCTCTACAGCTTTAGGAGTTTCACCAGATTGTTCATTTTTAATTCTTTCGTAAATTTCTTCCCTGTGTACCGATACATTTTTTGGTGCATTGATACCAATCCTTACTTGATTCCCTTTAACACCTAAGACAGTAACAGTAACTTCGTCACCAATCATCAATGTTTCGCCTACGCGACGTGTCAATATAAGCATCCTTCTCTCCCTTTACTATAAAAAACACAGCGACTAAATAAGCTAACTGAATGGAGCATTATAGCAGCGATTTTAAAAAAATAAACACTTTGTATCTATTTATTTTTCATGTCGGCAATAGCGCTGCTTTTTTACCCTCGATAAGATGCGCTTATTGTAGTTAAACCTCGTTATTTTATTGACTAGGCTCTTTCTCTAACTCAAATGCATCATGCAATGCTCGTACTGCTAGTTCTAAATATTTTTCATCAATAACAACTGATATTTTAATTTCAGAGGTAGAGATCATTTGAATATTAATATTTTCATTTGCAAAAACTTCAAACATTTTACTTGCGATACCTGCGTGTGAGCGCATACCGACACCAACAATAGATACTTTAACGGTTTTTTCATCTGTTGTGACTGATTTAGCGCCTAACTCTTCGCTAGTTGCCATTAAAATCGCTTTTGCTGCATCTAAATCATTTCTATGTACTGTAAAGGTAAAATCAGTACTTGCATCAGCCGCAACATTTTGAATGATCATATCAATCTCAATATTTGCTTCTGCAACAGGGCCTAAGATTTTAAATGCTGCACCTGGAATATCGGGGACGCCTGTAATCGTCAACTTAGCCTCGTCTCTATTGAAAGCAATACCTGCAATTAACGCTTCTTCCACTGCTGATTCCTCGTAAGTAATGAGCGTACCACGCCCTTCTGAAAATGATGATAAAACGCGTAATGCAACGCTGTATTTGCCTGCAAACTCTACTGAACGAATTTGCAAAATTTTAGAACCTAAACTTGCCATTTCTAGCATTTCTTCAAAGGTAATGCTATTTAGACGACGCGCATTGGACACGACTCTAGGGTCAGTCGTATAAACGCCATCTACATCGGTGTAAATATGACATTCCTCAGCTTTTAAAGCTGCGGCCAATGCAACGGCTGTCGTATCTGAGCCACCTCGCCCTAAGGTAGTGATATTACCCTCTTCATCCATACCTTGAAAACCAGCCACAACAACAACTTTTCCGGCGCTTAAGTCACGATGTATCTTTTCGTCATCAATACGTTTAATACGCGCTTTAGTATGCACGCTATCAGTAACAATACGTACTTGCCCACCTGTATATGATTGCGCTGGACAGCCTAATTCAATCAGTGCCATACTTAGTAACGACATGGTGACTTGCTCACCCGTGGACAATAAAACATCCATTTCACGAGCAACTGGTGCTTTTTGCATGGCCTGAGCTAAATCAGTCAAACGATTGGTCTCACCACTCATTGCTGAAACCACGACAACAATCTGATCACCCTTATCATGCGCAGCTTTTACTTTTTCAGCAACAGCCTGAATACGTTCAACCGTACCGACCGATGTTCCGCCAAATTTATAAACAAATAGGCCCATTATTCCGCTCCTAATTGTTCACGCACCCAGTTAGGTACTAATTTTAAAGCATCAGCTAATTTTTCCGGCTCTGTTCCACCTGCTCTTGCCATATCAGGACGACCGCCACCTTTGCCGCCAATTTGCGTGGCAACCACATTCACTAAGTCACCCGCTTTTAAACGTTTTGTTTCAGCTTTGGTCACTCCCGCAATTAGGCTTACTTTGTTATTACTCACAATAGATAGCACAATCGCAGCACTACCTAATTTATCTTTTAATTTATCCAACATATCCCCTAATGATTTAGGATCAACATCTTTTAACTCAACAGCCAGCACTTTAATACCATCAATATCCACGGCTTGAGCCACTAAGTCACCGCTTGCAGAACTTGCTAATTTTGCTTGTAAGCGTGCCAGTTCTTTTTCTAAACCTTTGGTTTTTTCTAATAGTTGCTGTACTTTTTCTGCCGCCATTTCTGGTGCGGCTTTAACCACATCAGCTATAGATTGCATCGCTGCTTCACGCTCTTCTAGCCAATGCATTGCTGGCTCGCCGGTTAACGCTTCTATACGGCGCACACCAGAAGCAACGCCCGTTTCACTGACAATTTTAAATAAACCGATATCACCTACACGTTCCGCATGCGTTCCACCACACAACTCGGTAGAAAAATCGCCCATTTTTAATACACGTACTTCATCGCCGTATTTTTCACCAAATAATGCCATCGCGCCTGCACTTACCGCATCGTCTTTAGACATAACATCTGCAGTTACCGCTGTGTTGTGGCGAATTTGTTGATTTACAATACGCTCGATAATTTTAATCTCTTCTGCTTTCACCGGCTCAAAGTGTGAAAAGTCAAAGCGTAAACGCTCAGTATTAACTAATGATCCTTTTTGCGTGACATGATCGCCCAATACTTGCCGTAAAGTAGCATGCAACAAATGCGTTGCAGAATGATTGAGTGCGCTTGCCAATCGAGAACTCGGCTCAACCACCGCATTACAGACAGCACCTGATTTCAAACTACCAGAAAGCACTTTGCCTACATGCAAAAATAAATCACCGCCTTGTTTTAAAGTATTGCTCACTTCAAAAACAACGCCGTCGACTTCAATACGCCCCGTATCACCAGCTTGCCCACCTGATTCACCATAAAAGGGCGTACTATCTAAAACAACGATACCTTCTGCGCCTTCTGCAATAAAATCTACCGCCGCTCCATTTTGAAATAAAGCAATAATTTTACTTTGACGACTTAACTGCTGATAGCCAGTAAATTCAGTTTTTGCATCTAGTTTAATAGTCTGGTTATAGCCATCACCAAAATTCTTTGCGCCACGCGCTCTTTCACGTTGCGCAGCCATGGCAATATCAAAACCTGCATGATCAACGGTTAAGTTTCTTTCGCGCGCGCAATCGGCGGTTAAATCGATTGGAAATCCATAGGTATCATAAAGTTGGAAAACAACATCACCGGAAATAACAGAGCTTTCCATGGTTTCAATATGCGCTTCTAAAATCTTCATACCCTGCTCTAAGGTTTCAGCAAAGCGCTCTTCCTCAACTTTCAATACTCGCTCTACTTGTGCTTGCGCTTTAGCTAGCTCGGGATAAGCTTCACCCATTTCCGCAACAAGTGGTGCAACGAGCTGATAAAAGAAAACTTCACGAATGCCTAGGCGATAGCCATGACGAATCGCACGGCGAATAATACGCCGTAATACATAACCGCGCCCTTCATTGGATGGCAAAACATCATCAACAATTAAGAAGGCACATGAACGAATATGATCAGCAATCACGCGTAATGAACTAATACTTAAATCATCTGTCCCTACTAACGCGGCCGCTTTTTTTAATAAGCCCTGAAATAAATCGATTTCATAATTGTTATGCACGCCTTGCAATACCGCAGCAATACGCTCTAAACCCATACCGGTATCAACTGACGGCTTAGGAAGTGGCGTTAAATTACCCGCTGTATCACGGTCATATTGCATAAACACAAGATTCCAGATTTCGATATAACGATCACCATCTTCTTCTGGTGTACCAGGAGGGCCACCTGCAATGTCTTCACCATGATCATAAAAAATTTCAGTACACGGACCGCAAGGGCCTATATCACCCATCGACCAAAAGTTATCTTTTGCGCCAATACGTGAAAAACGTGTTGCATCAATTTTTACATCATCTAACCAAATTTTTTCTGTCTCGGAATCTTCATCAAAAACCGTTACCCATAATTTTTCAGCAGGAATACCTAACTCTTTGGTTAAAAAATCCCACGCAAAATGAATCGCTTCTGTTTTGAAATAATCACCAAAACTAAAGTTACCCAACATTTCAAAAAACGTATGGTGTCTGGCTGTATAACCGACATTTTCCAAATCATTATGCTTACCACCTGCTCGCACACAACGCTGACTGGTTGTTGCACGCACGTATTTACGCTCTTCTCTACCTAAAAAAGTATCTTTAAATTGCACCATTCCCGCATTGGTAAACAATAAGGTAGGATCATTTCCTGGCACCAAAGAGCTCGTAGGCTGAATTGAATGGCCTTGAGCCTCGAAGAATTTTAAAAAAGCAGTACGTAATTCGGCACTGGTTAGGTTTTTCATCATGTCTGGACACTATAAATATATGTTGCTAAATCATGTGCTTTCATAAAATATAAAAAACACACTGTATATAAGAGCCTAATGGCTCCAAAATTAAATAATATGTAGCGTATTCGCTACTACAACTTAAACAACTCGACGAATCATCTCATTAGAAAATCCGCGTTGCTGTAAAAATCGACTGCGCTTTAATTGTTCTTTACGGTCAACACAAGCCGTGTCGCCATATTTTTTTTGATAAACTTGCTCTAATAACTCATACCAGCTACCAATAATATCTTCAACGGCCATATCAAAATAACAATCGCCTGCACCGCGTTGCTGTAGTTCCGCCTTAATTCGCAGCGGCCCTATCCCTCTATAAACTCGACTCCGAGCATAGCTTTCCGCAAAACGCTCATCACTTTGATAGCCCTTCTCCGCAAGTTCATCAATAACACGCTGCACTTGCGGTTTTGCATAGCCCTTTTCTGAGACCTTTCTCATTAATTCTTGCTGACTATGCTCGCGACGAATTAAGTATTGAAAGCAGGCTTCTTTTATTTCTTTTGTAAGCCCTAATTCATCGACGCTATCCATTAAATCTGAATTAACTTATTTTGCGTCTGCTGCTTTAACTTCAGCTTCAGCCTCCGCTTCTGTTTTATCACCAAACACTTCATTTCTAATGCTCGCCTCTAGCTCTATCGCTAATTGCGGATTTTCTTTTAAGAAATTTCGCACATTTTCTTTACCTTGGCCAATTTTATCGTTGCCATAGCTGTACCAAGACCCTGCTTTATTAACAAAGCCGTACTTCACACCTAAATCAACTAATTCACCTAAAAATGAAACGCCTTCACCATAAAGAATTTCAAATTCTGCTTGTTTAAACGGCGGTGCTACTTTATTTTTAACGACTTTTACGCGCGTGTCATTACCGATAATTTCATCGCCTTTTTTAATCGCACCAATACGGCGAATATCCAGACGCACTGAAGAATAAAATTTAAGTGCATTTCCGCCTGTTGTGGTTTCAGGGCTACCAAACATAACGCCAATTTTCATACGAATCTGGTTAATAAAGATAACCATGGTATTAGAGCGTTTAATATTTGCCGTTAATTTACGTAATGCTTGTGACATTAATCGTGCTTGTAAGCCCATATGAGAATCGCCCATATCGCCCTCAATTTCTGCTTTAGGTGTTAAAGCAGCAACCGAATCGACCACGACAATATCGACGGCATTAGAACGCACCAACATATCCACAATTTCTAAGGCTTGCTCACCGGTATCAGGCTGTGAAACCAGTAAATCATCTACATTAACGCCGATTTTTTCTGCATAACCGACATCTAACGCATGCTCTGCATCTATGAACGCAGCCGTCCCACCTGCTTTTTGCATTTGTGCAATGGTTGATAACGTCATCGTGGTTTTACCCGATGATTCTGGCCCGTAAATTTCAATAACTCGGCCGCGTGGCAAACCACCACAACCTAATGCGATATCAAGTGTTAATGAACCTGTTGAAACGGT
This sequence comes from uncultured bacterium, assembly GCA_965366065.1. GTDB lineage: Bacteria > Pseudomonadota > Gammaproteobacteria > Methylococcales > Methylomonadaceae > Methyloprofundus. The sequence goes on from CBDUDV010000029.1 coordinate 5,897, forward strand.
TTGTATATCGCGTGACTGAGTATCATCACCCATGCGAATAACAGCGCCTTTACCAAATTGCTTTTCAATTTGCATAAGCGCTGCGCCTAGTGCCTTCTTCTTATTATCATCCATTATTTCAACAAGCCTTGAATTGTCACATTAAAAATCCCCACATTATCCCATAGCTAAGATAAAGCGCATAACAAAACTTAGATTAATCATTACATCGCAATATCTGAATAAATATTACAAATTGTCACATTATTGTCACATTCTCCTCGTATCATTCACATCAACGCAACATCTTGTTGCTGTTATGCAACATTATTTTTTAATTTATCGAGAATGTTTAAATCCATGAAATCAAATCTAAAATTAGCCATCAAAACTGCCCTTTTCGGTAGCGCTATGCTAGCAGCAACTAATGTATCTGCCACTGATGCAGCACTATTAGATACGTTATTATCTAACGGCAGCATTAACAAAGCACAATATGACAATTTAAGTAGCAATAAAACACCTGAAGCAACACCTGCTAAGTCATCAAGTAGCTCATCAGATGTAAATGTAACACTCGATAAAAAAGGACTACGTTTCGCCACAGCTGATAAAGCCTTCAAAATGAAAATTGGGGGTCGTATCCACATGCAAACAGGCTACCATGTCGGAGCTGGCGATTTAGCAACTGACGGCACAGAATTTCGTCGCGCTCGTATCCATATAAAAGGCGTACTATTTAACGATTTCAAATACGTTTCAGAAATTGATTTCGCAGACAACAAAGTAGTTATTAAAGATATGTTTGTTAGCTACAAAGGCTTAGATTATTTGCAAATTACTCTTGGTAATCAAAAGCAAAACATGAGCATGGAGCTACAAGAAAGCTCAAATGACATCATGTTTATCGAGCGATCTTTAGTTAATGGCTTAACAGAAAAAACATTTAACCGAGCATTAGGTTTAGATCTAAAATCAGCAGGTAAAGATTGGTCTGTGCAACTAGGGGTTTACGGTGATGACCCAAGTGCTAACAAAAACCTTGGCGACGAAGGATGGGGAATCTCATCACGTGCTACTTACACGCCAATCAACACTAAAAATCAAGTATTACATGTCGGTGCAGCAGTAGGTTTCCGTGGCATGGAGGCAGGTGACGTTAAATTAGGCTATGAAACAACGCATATGTCTAACTTAAACTTAACTGAAGCAGAGTTAGCGGTAGGCGACGGGGCAATAGAAAATGTTAACGGCATGACCTTAGCCATTGCCGAGCTTGCCTATATGTACGGCCCTTTCTCTGTACAAAGTGAATATGCTCATATGTGGCTAGATCGCGATGCAGCTCAAGGTGGTTTGAATTTTGACGCATGGTATGTACAAGCGGCTTGGACACTGACAGGAGAATCACGCTCTTATAAAGGCTCTGATGGTGAATTTAAACGCTTAAAACCTAGCGAAGAATTTGGTTTTGGCGAAGGTAGTGGCTGGGGTGCTGTTGAACTAGCTCTACGCTATGATGAACTTGATTTAAATTCAGGTGATATCGTCGGTGGTACAGAAAAATCATTTACCGTTGGTGCTAACTGGTATTTAAATCAAAACGTTCGTTTAATGGCTGATTACCGTACTGCGTTTGATGTCAGTGAACGAACTGAACATGCTGGACAAGACCTTACTGGCATCCACGCTTTCACAGGAAGAGTACAAGTTACATTCTAAGCTAGCACTGTCATAGCTTAAAAGGAAAGCTGTTTTTTACAGCTCTCCTTCTTATAATAAAGCTCGAACACCTCTCGCAAGATAGGGTGTTCGGGCTTTTTTTTGTTCTGCATTAAGCTATGCGCGCCATCCTAGTTCATGAAGCATCAAGATATCCTATCGCCACTATTCATTCACCTACGAAGCGATTTATGGGAGCCCCAGTTTGCCCTTGTATCTTCTCTTAGTCTGATATATTGATTAGCTATCAGTATATCAAGGATCATGAGGTTAAAAACCCTGTTACACAGATAAAGCCCATACTCCTATTTCTCTGGTACTGAAGGGAAGAAGGCTGTATTTACAAGGGTAGTGAGGAGAATGTTATGTTTATAATTAATGTGGAACTTTTACTAATAAATGCATATGCTCTGGTTGAACATTAAGCTCGTCCACCTCACACCCTAAACGTTCTGCATAAACCCTGATGCTGAGAGATGCTATCTGCGTCCGCTTCAACTACGCACAAAAGCTACTTCGTTAAAGCTACCTCATTGACTTGACGGCTGTCGGGATAACTACTTGCCTCCCGAGCAAGCTTACAGCTCACTTCGGATTGGCGGATTCCCCTGTCGCCTACTGCGGACTAAAAATCCTCACTTCGCAAGCTCCGTTTCCCCGATTTTCACTGTATGCGGGAAACCATGTACATCAACTTTGATGCCATCATCCGGCGCTGTTTTGAAAAAATCCCTTAAGGTTTCTTGAATATCCGCATCAATAAATTTTGCTTTCCTTGCATCAATCACGACTGTACTATTTTCTTTGACCTCGGCCAACATACCTCTTAATAATGCCTTATTCAAAAAGGATACATCTTTATGCATAATAATCATGTACTCGCTTTCTTTATGATGCAGGGTAATTGACTGATGATAATTAGCTTTAATTATAAAACATAAGCCCACCCCGATTCCAATCAAAACCCCTTGCAATAAATTTGTGCTTAAAATAGCGACAACAGTAATCAAAAACGGTAAAAACTGACTCCATCCGGCCTTATATAACTGAATAAATAGCTGAGGCTTCGCTAATTTATAACCAATTTGTAATAAAATAGCCGCTAAACACGCGAGAGGAATCAAATTCAAAACCTGAGTAAAAAATAAAATACTCAATAACAGTAAAATCCCATGTACAAAACTGGAAATACGCGTGCGCCCACCCGAATTAATATTCGCAGAACTACGCACAATCACTGCGGTAACCGGTAAACCACCTAACAAGCCACTTAATATATTACCTAAGCCCTGTGCTTTTAATTCACGATTAGTCGGCGCCGTACGCTTCAAAGGGTCTAATTTATCTACCGCCTCTAAACTCAATAAAGTTTCTAAACTCGCAATAATCGCCAAAGTGAATGCAATCATATACACCTGAGGATTCAACAAATAACTAAAATCAGGACTGGTAAATAAACTAGAAAATTCAGATAAATTCTCTACCATCACGAGAGAAACTAAATGCTTTCCCTGCACAGAAAACTCAGGAAACCACTGCAAAGCTACTGCGTTATAAGCAACCCCCCAACTAACAGCTAATAATGCACCGGGAACTAACTGCACGATACGAAACTTTTTAAAATAAGCTGTTTCCCATACAATCAAAATCAATAACGCACCTAAAGCAATTAAACTTCCTCCCACAGAAAATGCATTAAATGCATCCATTATATCCATCATACTGCGAGCTGCCGTTTCATCCATATAGCCTTCATCTGCTAGCAAAGCTTTGTCGTAACCCACCGCATGTGGTAATTGTTTAATAATCAATATTAAACCGATAGCCGACAACATCCCTTTAATGACTGCACTAGGAAAAAAAGCACCAATAATTCCCGCACGTACATAACCAAGAATAAACTGCAAAATACCGGCTAATACGACACAGACTAAAAAGCCGGTAAAGCTACCCAGCTGTTCAATGGCATTAAGCACAATCACCGTTAAACCTGCAGCAGGCCCTGATACACTAAGTTGTGAGCCACTCATCCAAGAAACAACAATCCCACCAACCATCCCTGCAATCAAGCCGGAAAAAATAGGTGCGCCTGAAGCCATGGCAATTCCTAAACATAAAGGCAATGCGACAAGAAAAACAACAATTCCCGCGGGAATATCATTTTTAATATGCTCTAAATAATAATTAATATGTTTATGAATCATAACTCTATGCTTTGCTTTAAAATCAGGGGAATATTGTCTATTTACGTTATCTGACGATATTGAAAAATTGGATTAATCTCATCGGTTGACTTACGCGTAATCATTGGCGTGATAATGCCATCATGCACACCATAAACCCAGCCATGTAAAGTTGGCCCGCCATTATCACGCCACGACTCTTGAATAATTGAGGTGTGTGATAAGGCATGAATTTGCTCCACAACATTCAATTCAACTAAGCGGTTAAAGCGGTCATTTTCATCCGGAAGTGCATCAATTTCATCTTGATACAGGCGATAAGTATTTTTAATATGCATTAACCATTTATTGGTGATTAATAAGTCAGAACGTTGCTTATCAAGTGCTGCCCTAATACCACCGCAATTATAATGACCGCAAACCACAATATGTTTTACTTTTAAAATGCTCACAGCATATTGCAGCACACTCAGACAGTTAAAATCAGTATGTATCACTTGGTTAGCAATATTACGGTGCATAAAAATATCACCCGGCTCCGCTCCCACAACAATTTCAGGCGCGACACGACTATCTGAACAACCTATCCATAAAAATTCGGGCGATTGCTTATTTGCTAAGCGATCAAAAAACTCAGGATCTTCTATCTGTTTGCTAGCTGCCCAAAGTTTATTTTTTTGTAATAATTCGTCACATGCCTGCATCAAGATTCCTAAATTAAATGTATCAATACTGCTATCCTACCCAACCAACCTTTCAACAACCTTTCACTCCTGTTAAAACATGAATATTTTATTAGTTGAAGATGATGCCGTGCTCAGTAATGGACTCAGCAACGCCTTACAACAAAGCGGTTATACACTCAGCACTAGCAGTACCGGCAGCCATGCTTTACAGCTTTTAGATATAGAGATTTTTGATTTAATTATCTTAGATTTAGGTTTGCCTGATATGGATGGCATCGAGATATTACGCCGTGTACGACGTAAAAAATTGACCTTACCGGTATTAATCTTAACCGCGCGTGATGAAGTGAATGATCGCATTGAAGGCATTAACCAAGGCGCGGATGATTATTTAACTAAGCCTTTTAATTTAGGTGAACTAGAAGCAAGAATCCACGCACTCATTCGCCGCTGTTATGCTGGGTTTAGTGAAAAAATACAAGCGGGACAACTCAGCTTAAACACGCAAAACCATGAAATTACGGCAAATGGGCAAGCCATCAGTCTTTCCGCACGAGAAATTGCATTATTAGAGCTCCTTATATTGCAAGCAGGAAAAGTGGTCTGCAAAGACCACATTTCGCAGCGTTTAGCCTCAACTGGCGATGCCTTAGCCGATAACGCCATTGAAGTGGCTATCCATCGTTTACGTAAACGCTTAGAACCGCATCAAGCAGTGATTCGTACGGTGCGAGGCTTGGGTTATTTATTAGAAACACAATCATGAGAAATAATAGCTTACAAAAAATCATTATTGCGCGATTGCTCATCCCTGTTATTTGCTTTTTGCTACTAGAAACCACCATTTCATATTGGGTAACCCTGCATTATGTGGATAAAACACACGATAGCGCCTTGCTCGATTCAGCTAATTCCTTAAAACAAGAAATTAAAGTGCGTGATGGCAAAATTTATATCGAGCTATCTAAGAATGCCTTAGAAATTTTCACGTGGAATGCGGATGATAAAACCTATTTTAAAATCACCAGCAAACATCAAGGCGTATTAGCCGGTAATAAAACCTTACCCACCCCGAATCTTTATGGCGTGGATTGGAGTCATCCTATTTTTGCTAATAGCCAGTTTAATAAACAGCAAATACATAGCGCGTCTATCCGCGTTAAACATCAAGATTTACCCGAAGCCGTGTATATCCATGTAGCGGAAACCATTACAAAACGTAATAAAATGGCGATGGATATTTTGTTAGCCGATTTACTGCCGCAAATTTTATTTACCGTATTAATTGGCATCTACTTATATAGAGGCGTTATCCGCGGCCTTTCCCCCTTGCACCATTTAACCGATCAACTTGCACAGCGCACCCCGCATAATTTAAGCCCTTTAACAGAAACCCATGTGGTTACCGAAGTCCGCGCATTAACTAATACTATCAACCAATTACTCGCGCGTTTGGCAGAAGCTAGCGCAAGTCAACAACGTTTTATTAGTAACGCAGCTCACCAATTACGTACACCGCTAGCTGGGTTAAAACTGCAAACTGAAGTGGCGTTACGCAGTAATGATATACAAACCATGCAACCTTCCTTACGCCAAATGCAAAATAGTACGGAGCGTTTGGCACATTTAATTACCCAATTATTGTCACTTGCACGTTCTGGTCCTATGGAAGGTCAGAATCAGCTAGAGCATTTAGATTTACGCCAATTAGTTCGTGAAGTCTGTATCGATTGGGTTCCGCGCGCGTTACAAAAACAGATCGATTTAAGTTTTGATGACCCTGAACAAGAAATATGGGTTCGCGGTGATGCTATTTTATTAAAGGAGCTACTCGCTAATTTACTGGATAATGCGATTATTTATGGCAATACAGCGGGGCTTATCATCGTTAAATTAATCGCCGGCGAACAACCTTGTTTATTAGTGGAGGATAATGGCCCAGGCATTACTTTAGTTGAGCAGGAACATATTTTTGAGCGATTTTACCGCATCCAAGACAGTGAAGGCATAGGTTGCGGCTTAGGTTTAGCGATTGTGAAAGAAATTGCTGATTTACACCAAGCACCTATTCAGCTTAAAGCACGTAATAATCAACAAGCAGGGACCTGTGTGCAAATAAAGTTTACACTTTAAGCCCTGTTAATTCCCCCAAAACGTACCAGGAAAAATCGTTTTTACTGTGCCCGTTAGGCGATTATCACTGGCCTTTTTTAAAGCTTGATAGATTGTTTCAGCGGCAAGCCACTCTGCTTTGCCCCATGAATCAATACGTCCCGCACAATAACGTTGGCGCAGTAAGGCATCTTCCTGCGTCGTTTTTGCATGCGTCAAAGTTTGAATTCCTTGCCATGTCTTATCATCACTGCATAAGCTATTTTTCATTTGCTTACTTTTATCTAAAAACGCTAGTACAGAGGCTTTATGTTGATTTGCCCATGTGGCGTTAAACACATAGCCGATACTCGGCACCTGCTGTCGCACTGCTAATTGTTGCAATAAATCACTGCCTGTCAGCAATACTCGATAGCCTTCTGATTCTAAACGCGCGGCATAATGCCAATAGGTTAATAAGGCATCCGCTCTGCCCTGCTGTAATTGATGCGCTAATAAAGGCGGCGCACCATATACTTTTTGCAAGCTATTGAGTACATCGGTTAAACCCTGTTTTTGCATAACAGCCGCGAGTAACAAGTAGTTTTTATCTAATTCCCCCCCTGCTACTGCAAGTTTTTTCTTCTTTAAATCGCTTAATTGTTTAACAGGGCTGTCATTTTTTACCACTAACGCACCTGTGGTATTTGAGTAAGGGTAAAAGCTATAATCATTTCCCACCGATCGTTGCCGCGACACCCAGACCCAATCTGCTACGATCATATCGACCGAACCGGATAATAACGCCACTTTCCCCGCTTGTGGGCTGGCCATAGGAATAATTTTTAACTTATATTGCTCTGTTTCCAACAGGCCTTGTTGCTTTAGTGTATTGAGTTCCCAATTAACCGTACCGTAAGCAAGTACCCCTAAGCGAATCATGGTTTTTTGATTTGCCGACCCGATTAAAGGAAAAAATAAAAGTCCGATCAAGGCTATTTTTTTAAGTATTTTCATAAGCTGAAGATTGTTTACTCGGTTGAACGCAAATGCTGATAAAATTACCCGTTATTATATACCTTAGCTAGCAATGAAAATTCAAACAGCCCTCAATTTTAATTACCTCGCATTTTAATGCCTACCTCTTCAAGTAAACCACAATTAATAGACCGCTTTGGTCGTACTGTTGATTATGTCCGCATATCGATTACCGATCGCTGTGACTTTCGCTGCGTGTATTGTATGTCGGAGGAAATGACATTTTTACCGCGCGAACAAATATTAACGCTGGAAGAAATCTATTTATTAGCGCAATGTTTTACTGAGTTAGGTGTGAGTAAAATACGCATTACTGGTGGCGAACCGCTTATCAGACGCGGTGCTTTAGATTTATTACAGCAAATAGGCCACCTGCCTTTATTAGATGAGCTGGTTATGACAACCAATGGCTCTCATTTAGCATCCTGCGCCGCGCAGTTAAAATCAGCGAATGTTTCACGTTTAAACATCAGTCTAGACACCTTAGATGCTGATAAATTTAAACAGCTCACGCGCACGGGTGATTTAAATACCGTACTCAACGGCATACAAACAGCGATTGATACCGGTTTTAAGCGGATTAAATTGAATGCGGTTATTTTAAAAAACCGCAATGATAATGAAGTGGTTGATTTAGTCAATTTCGCACTGAAATCAGGCATTGATATTAGCTTTATTGAAGAGATGCCGCTTGGACTAATTAGCGAACATAACCGTGCTGAAGCCTATTATTCTAGCGACCAAATTAAAGCCGATTTAGACAATCATTTTAATTTAGAAAAGATTAGCGAGTCGACTGCTGGCCCGTCTGATTATTACCGTATCGCCGGCACCGATAGTAAAGTCGGCTTTATTTCACCGCATAGTCATAATTTTTGCGGTAGCTGTAACCGCATACGCTTGACTGTTGAGGGGCGGTTATTATTATGTTTAGGCAACGAACATTCTGTGGATTTAAAAAGTGTGCTGCGTGATAGCAATAATAATACTGAACTTATTAAAGCAGCCATTATTGAAGCGATAGAAATAAAACCTGAAAAACATGAGTTTGACTTAAAAGAGCAACCGCTAATTATGCGGCATATGAGCAGTACTGGCGGATAATACAATGAAACGATTTTTCTTACTAATTATTACGCTCTGGCAACAACGTTTTAAACTGTATTTTTTTGCCGCACTCATCGGCGCACTTACCGGCTTACTTATTTTTCTACCGATTTATGAGTTTGTGTTCTTTTACGATGTTGAAGGCGACATACAATTACAATTGAGTGCCGCATTACATTACTCTTACACGCAACTCACTGCAGCACTCAGTGCTGAGACCCCTAAAAAGACCTTATTTTTTATGCAAATAGGGGCCGTTTTTGGCTTGATTATGGCATGTATTTACGAAATGTTACATCGTCGTTTACAGCATATTAATCGTTTAAGTTTTGAATTATCCACCGATATTCATAGCATTATTGCGCAAGGGGAAAATAATTTATTAGAATTTAAATCCTCTTTTCGCTGGGACTTAGAGCAAGAGCGAGTTAACCGCACCTTAGAAGGCGTTATTTTGAAAACCTTAGCGGGCTTTTTAAATAGCACCAGCGGTGGCACCTTATTAATTGGTGTTGCAGATAATGGTGATTTAATTGGCTTGCAAAATGATTATCAATCATTAAAACGTCAAGATCAAGACGGCTTTGAACAGTTTGTTATGAGCGCTATTGCTAGCAATTTAGGCGCTGATTTATCTCCCTTTATTAAGGTATTATTTCATGTGGTCGATAATGATAAGCATATTTGCCGCTTGATTATTCTACCTTCACCTCGCCCGGTTTTTTTAAGCCAAAATAAAACTCCTAAGTTTTATTTACGTAACGGTGGTGGCACACGCGATCTAAACATACAAGAAGCGGTTGATTTTATTAGTCACCGCTGGCATCGCTAAATTAAGGATCGTGTATGAAACAATTTACACATTATCATCTGGAGCGCAGGTCTTCAGCCTGTATTTTTAAAAGGCAGACTAACTACTGCGCCCCATTGTGATCAAATTATTTCGTATATATTCCTAAGCGATACATTCTCTATTACTAAGAGCTACCCTCTCTTAGCAACTTATTTTCAGGTATTTTACTGCTATGTCTCATAAACGCCTTTATTATCAATTAATCCCCGTTGTTGCTTTATTAGTTGCACTGGCTATCTGGCAATTGCCTGATTTCTTTCAGCGCAATTCTGGTATCGATCTCCCCAAAGGAGTTAATCCACAATTTAATCAAGCCCTAAAAATAGACAAGCCTTGTGTGGATTTACACCCTGAATGGCGCAATGCGCAAACGATTGATGGCGTAAAAATGGCGGAATCTCGCTTATGTGAGCCTGATAACCCGTTTGATGTCGCCGCCTTTGTTTTAGGCATGAATCATATTTCTATGTCGACTTTAATGAATACCAATATTGCGGAAGATGCGCTAACAAAATCTGACGATCTAGACGGGGATGGCGATCCGGATATTATTCGTATCAAGCTAGAAGTATTGGAACTCAATGGCGCAACACCCGACAGCCCTAATGTATTTCCACAATACGAAATTGCGCCAGGTATTCAGCCCGGATTATGGGCATTTTCGCCTAAGTTACGTGGAATGAGCGTAAAAAACTTTCGCTCACAAAAACCCAATGCTATTTTACGCGCCCCTTCCCCTGTTATCCGTGTAGAGAAAGGCGACAAAGTTTATATCACCTTGGAAAACACCCATTACTTTCCACATACTATCCATTTTCATGGCGTCGATCATGCTTTCAAAACTAGTCTAGGTGGCGATAATGACGGCGTACCGATTACCGGAGAAAAAGCCGTTATGCCGGGAAAAACACGTACCTATGAACTGCAACCACGGCATGCAGGCACGATGTTATATCATTGCCACGTACAAACCGATAAGCATTTAATGATGGGCTTAGTGGGTATGTTTGTAGTGGAAGAAAATCGCCCTAATAACTACGTGCAAACCTTTAATGTCGGTGCAGGACATGTGCGTTATTCGTCTGCAGCCATTAAAGAAAAATATGATCGAGAGTATGATTTACATTATCAATCGATCGATAAAAATCTCGCTAAAACGATCCAGCAGTCTAACGATATTCGTGAGATTTCTAAGCAAATGCATCGTGTTTATAATATGAGTGAGTCCAATGAAAATTACTTCATGCTGAATGGCCATTCATTTCCTTATACTTTGCGTGACTCAATTATTATCGCTAAAGCTGATGAAAATATAAAACTGCGCGTTGCTAATACGCAACACAGTAATATTGCTGTACATATACATGGTCATAAAGCCACGATTACCGATTACGATGGTGTCGAGCAAAACCCAGCCGCACAAATCACTCGTGATGTATTTAGCTTAGCCGCTGCGCAACGCTTGGATTTAAAACTACAAACCACGAATGATGGTTTACATAGTTATGGTGAAGGGGTTTGGTTATTTCATGACCATGTAGAAACCGCTGTTTCCAATGACGGCATGGGGCCAGGCGGGAACATTGCTTTATTGGTTTATGAAAATATGCTCACGTCTATAGGCTTACCTATTTTACGCAAAGATGCGCTAGATGATTTTTTTAGCAACCGTTTTTATGCAAAAAAACAGGTGTTATGGGGCAAAAATGAAGCAGGGGCATTTTCGCCCAATATGTTGCACCTACTTTTATTTGGCTTATTAGTCGGCGCTATTGTTGGGCTAATATTTTTTATATTTCGCGAACTATCAAAGGCTGATTAAATGAAACTCTTCACGCTATTATTAGTTTTTATCACCACGCCCGTTTTTGCAGGAATGAATCACGGCGGTATGATTATGGATGAAACCGGTATGATTATGAATCATAACCCCGATGTATTACCCAAAGATTGCCCTAAAATCAGTAAAGATGTTGATCTGACAATTCGTGCAGGTCATAAGTTTACCAAAGGCTTTGAGGGTAAGATGTTTACTTATGATAAGCGTGATTGGCAAGTTCCAGGCTGCGCGCGTGTAAACGTTACCTTTATAAATGAAGATGAGATACGCCACCAATTTATGATTCATGGCTTGCCGGGGTATATGTACCCTAAAGGCATGTTTACCATAGAGGTTTACGGTAAGGGTCAAAAGACCGCGTCATTTATCGTCCCCAGCCGAGACTATACGTATTATATTCACTGCGAAGTATCACAACATACGGAAAAAGGCATGAAAGCGCAGCTAAAGGTAGGCAAAGGCAAAGGTGATTTAAATAGTATTTTGGGCTTAAGCGCGCCATTAACACCGGATAGCTACCCTATTAATAATACGCAGATTACTTGGCTCAGTTTAGCCTTTAGCTTTCTACTAGGCATTGCATTGATTTTGTTTTTGGGCCACTTTATTCGTCGTAAATTAAAGCCTTAAAAACAAAAAAGCCCATCAATGATGGGCTTTAAATAGATAGACTAAGATACTAAGCAACTAATTACCAATCTCATCCGCTATAATAATTTCTGAATATTCCTTTTCTATTAAGATATCTAAATCGCTACGACGCCGATCTGCTTTACGCTTTTCTTCAATCGCTTTCACAGGACGATATTTAAGGCGTGGATCATTTTTTTTATCGCGCTGAGCATATTCCCGTAACTTCACTGCATTTTCTAACAATAAGGTATTATTGAGTTCATCGATGAGTTTATGCGCCAATACATCTGGCTCTACAGTAATCAAACCATGAAACTCAAATTTATTGGTCATAGGGTCTTTTAGCTGCATAATTTCTATATCCCCTATAAATTCCTTATCTAAAAAATCAGCGGTGTTCATGCCCGACTCAATAAAATCAAGAATATCTATATGACTAGCGTCCATGCCAATATTACGTATAAAAATAATCACATTCTTTCACCTTAACCACTGACTGTATTTATTTACATTCATTTCACTAAAAATATCCCTGATCTAACACAGGAAGTACCCAATATTGTATACCGGTTCCAGAAAAACTGGACTTTAATTGTTGTATTAAATCCTGCAAGTGATTTTCTGCTAAATAAATTCGAAAATTAACCTGCTTTTGCCTACCCGCCACTTGCTCAGCCAAACTCATTTTTTCATGCTCACAACAGTTATGTGCATTAACCGTGGCACTGCTAAAACTCTCAATAAAGTCTATTGCTAACAAGCAATCAACAAAGGCTTCTTCTAAAATAGGTGATACATTAATACTTACTAAGCTGTCTTGATGGTTCATATTAGCTCCTGCTTTGCTTCACCGTATTTTTTATACAGTATCGGCAGTAAAACCAAGGTTAAAAAGGTAGAGGAAACTAAGCCACCGATAATGACTATCGCTAAAGGCCGTTGAATTTCCGACCCTGCACCCGATGCAAATAACATCGGTAATAAACCAAATGCGGTTAATGATGCGGTCATTAAAACAGGCCGTAAGCGGCGCTCTGTCCCCACAATAATCACTTCAGACATCGCCATGCCTGTTGCTCTGAGTTGATTAAAATAACTCAGCAACATCACACTATTGGGTACCGCAATCCCTAATAAGCCAATAAACCCAATGGCGGCAGGAACCGACAAATACTCACCTGAAATCCATAATGCAAACACACCACCTATCATTGCCAGCGGGATATTGGAAAAAACTAAAACCGCCTGCCTAAAGGAACCAAAGGTGGTGAATAACAATAGAAAAATAAGTAATAATGAAACCGGTACGACTATACCCAAGCGCGCAGCCGCTCTTTGCTGGTTCTCAAACTGCCCGCCCCATTTCACTAAATAACCGGCTGGGAGTTTAACGTGCTCATTCACAGCTTTTTTAGCTTCATCAACAAAGCCAACTAAATCACGTCCTTCAACATTACTACGTACCACTACAAAGCGCTGACTATGCTCGCGCTGTACAGAAACGATACCATCCACTTTATCAATACTCGCAAGTGCTGATAATGGCACACGTCCGCCATTCGGTAAACTCACTTGTAAATTTTCAACACCGGAACTATCTATATTAGCCTTTAAGATAAGTGCCGTACGGCGCACACCTTCCTGCACGACACCTAAATTTAAGCCTTCAATTTGTACGCGTAGAATTTGTTCTACTTGTTCCACATTTAAGCCTAAACGACCTGCCTCAAGGCGTTTAACGGTCACTTGTAAATACTGCATGCCTTCATTTTGATTAGTAAAAACATCGCTCGCGCCTGCAATTGTTTTAAGTACCGCTGCAATTTCTTCTGCTTTTTGATTCAGCAGTGCTAAATCGGTGCCAAATAATTTAACCGCAACATCACCTCGCGTACCGGTTAACATTTCAGATACGCGCATTTCTATCGGTTGAGTAAAACCAAACGCCACGCCAGGAACATCTTGCATAACCACGCGTATCGCATCAATTAACTGTTCTTTAGTGTCCATACGCCATTGCTCTTTAGGCTGTAGCTCTAAAAAAGTATCGGTATCATTTAAGCTCATTGGGTCTAAACCCAATTCATCCGAACCGACACGCGCAATAATATTTTTAATTTCAGGCACGTTTTTTAATAGATGCTTCTGCACCTGTAAATCTAATGCAATCGAATTTTCCAAGGTAATAGCGGGGAGTTTTTCTAACTGCATCACGATATCGCCTTCATCCATCGTTGGCATAAAGGAGCTACCTATGCGCATAAATACCCCGATAGTAACTAGTAACATCAGCGCCGCGACAATAAATACTTTTTGACTGCTCTGAATACTCCACTTTAAAAATGGCATGAAATGCACGCGAATTTGTTTTGAAAAATTAGGCTCTTCAACCCCTTCCTGCTTTAAAAAATACGACGCAAAAACCGGAATAACGGTTAAAGATAAAATTAAAGCACCCGCTAAAGCAAAAACAATGGTTAATGCAACGGGGGCAAATAACTTACCTTCCAGCCCCTCTAAGGCCAATAAAGGTAAAAACACGATAATGATAATCAAACTACCTGATATAACCGGTGCCGCCACTTCTCTTGTTGCGCGATAAATACTGTGTAAGCGTGGAACTCGCTGTGACTTTTCTTTATCGGAAAACTGCATGAGAATATTTTCAACAACTACAACAGCCGCATCGACCAACATTCCTATCGCAATCGCTAAGCCTCCTAGACTCATTAAATTAGCCGTCATACCGGTCGCTTGCATCAATATAAAAGTAATCAATGCTGCTAAAGGCAAGATTAAGGCGACCACTAAAGAGGCACGAATATTCCCCAAAAAAAGTACCAATAAAATAATCACCAAAACAATCGCTTGTACTAATGCTTTCGTTACTGAAGAGAGTGCAGAATCCACTAAATTTCCACGATTATAAAAAACCTCTAAGCGAACGCCTTCAGGCAAACTTGATTGCAATTCCTCTAATTTATTTTCTATATCAGTCACGGTTTTCCCGGCATTCGCACCGCGTAAACTGAGCACTAAACCTTCAACCGCCTCACTTTCGCCATTGCGAGTCACTGCACCATAACGCGTTAATGCACCTATCTCAACTTGAGCGATATCACTGACACGTATCGGAACCCCTGCACGATTTTCAATAACAATCGCTTCAACATCTGCTTTGTTTTTGATGCGCCCTTCTGTGCGTACTAAGAGTGCCTCTTCCCCTTCATTTAAACGACCCGCACCATCATTGCGATTATTATGCTGCAAAGCGCTAACAAGTTGCTCTACACTAATATGCCGTGCCGTCATTAACGCGTTATTAGGAACCACAGAAAATGTTTTCACTAAACCGCCTAAGGCATTCACATCAGCAACACCTGAAACGGTGCGTAATGCAGGTCTAATCACCCAGTCTAAAAGACTACGCCGCTCCATTAAGCTTAAGCCCCCACCTTCAATAGTGAACATAAACATTTCACCTAAAGGCGTGGTCATAGGAGCCATGCCGCCTGTTATCCCTTCGGGTAAATCAGCCCACACCGCATTAAGACGCTCAGAAATTTGCTGTCTAGCCCAATAAATATCCGTCCCTTCAGCAAAATCAACGGTAATATCGGTTAATGAATATTTAGCAATAGAACGCAACATGGTCTGCTGGGGAATACCCAACAACTCGACTTCTATCGGTGCGGTAATGCGCGCTTCAACTTCTTCAGGCGGCATACCGGCAGCCTTGATGATGATTTTAACTTGCGTTGGAGAGACATCCGGAAAGGCATCAATCGGCAACTCTTTAAAAGCCGAATACCCAGACCCAATCAACAAAAGCGTGATTAATAACATTAACAAACGCTGTGTTAATGCAAAACGAATTAAGGCTGACATTATTCATCACCGCCCAAGCCTAATAAATTAGCTTTTAATGCAACCGTCCCTTTAAGGGCAATCGTATCGGTTTCTTTTAGTGCACCTGAAACAATCCAATTTTGGGAGTTTTTGCCTAATACTTGCACCGTTTTCGCCATAAAGCCTGCTGATGTTTTTACAAAAACAGTGCTCATGCCGTCTAATTTAACTAATGCTGCACTAGGTACTTGGTACATCGTTGCATCATTTTTTTTGCTAATTTTAACACTGAGCACTTGTCCTGCTCTTAATTGATGATTATTGCCTACAATCACAGCACGCGCCAAAACTGTTTGTGTTGTTTCATTTACATTTTGTCCTAATAACACAATATAAGCATTCATATCACTGCCCAAAATGCTTACACGATCCCCCACACTGATCTCTTGCGCTCGCTGTTGTGGCAAACTAATATCGAGCCAAAGTTGTTTTAAATTGGCCACATGAAACAACGGCGCTAACGCATCGGCACGTTGCCCCGATTTAACCATTCTCTCTAACACAACCCCTGTAATCGGTGATGTAATATAAAGCTGGCTACTTATATTGTGCTTACTTTCTAGACTGCTAATTTGTTTTTTAGAGAATCCCGCCGCGGCTAATAGCTGTCGCGTCTCATTAACATAAGACTGAGAAACTTGATGACTCATTGCTGTTTTTAACCAGCGCCTATCAGAAATAACCCCTTCACTATGTAATTTCTCATCACGCAAAAACTCAGCTTTAGAAAGCGTTACCTCATTCACTGCGGTTAGATGATGTTGTTGTAATTTTAATAGCTCGGGGCTATTAATAATCGCCAAGATTTGGCCTTTTTTAACTGTATCGCCCACAGTGACACTAATTTTCTTAATTAGCCCTGCATACAAAGTGCTAACAATATAATCATTTTTAGGTGGAATACTGACTTTTGCTGGTGCATCGAGTACCGGCGCATCCTTAATCTGTTGTAATGGACCGACTTCAATACCTAGATTCTGACTCTGTGCTTGGTTTAATGTGACTAATTTATCTGCCTGAACAGCGGCACTGCTAATAAGCAATACTAATATAAGAATATTCTTCATGGCGCTACTCCTAACGCTTGATTATATAAGGCTATATTGCGTTGTAATTTGAGTTTACTGGTCGCTAATTGATTAATTGCAGATTGAGCTTGGGATTGTATTTTTAAATAATCCATTAAATTTATCTCGCCCGCATCAAAACTTAAACTGGCCATTTTTATATACGCTTGAGCATTACTTTCCATCTCTTTAGCCACTGCAAAATTAGCATGTTCCACTTCTAAATCATGTTCTGCTTCATGTAGTGCGAGGGATAACCGTGTAAAGGTATGGGATTTTTTCACTTGAGCTGTCACATACGCTGTATTTGCAGTCGCAACACTAGGTGCTCTATAAGCGCTACCGCCAAACGGAACAGTAACGCCAAAAGTGATGCTATCCTGTGTCTGCTCTCCTCGTGCAGCTCTTTCTGTATTGCCGCCAATAGAGAGTGTCGTTTGCCCTGAAGATTTGGACTTAATCCATTCAATTTGTGATTTTTTCTGTGCAATCAATACATTCATCATCGCTAAATCGGGGTGATCTTCGCTAATACCTTTCTTTGCATTAAGGCTTTCTTCGATGCTTTCCGGCATGACTTCCGACTGCGTTAAATAAAAATATGCTTTTCTTGCATGCATCGTTTCGGCTTCCGCTTGAATAAGCTCAGACTTCTTTTGCAGCAGATCACTTTGTACTAATAATAAATCTGTTCTAGCTAAGTCTCCCAACTCAACACGGCGCTTAACCGTGGCATGTAACTTTTCTGAAAACTTGAATCGTGCTTGTGCAAAAATCAGCCCTTGTTGCGCTAGCTTAATCTCCCACAAAGCAGCTCTAAGCAAGCCAGCGACTTGCAAATGGATAACACGCGCTTTGGCACTTAGTTGTTGCATTGAATAATCAGCTAAGGCTTGTCCTGTACTACGCTGCCCCCAGTTCCATAAAGGGACGGAGACACCCGCATCAAGCTCATAAGCACCTGTTTTAGATCCCGCAAAGTCATCTCTATAATTAACATACACTTGAGCAGCGCCCGCTAACCATTGATTCCCTCGCTGACTCAATGCATTGCTTTCTTCTTGCATCGCAATCAATAATTGATAGTCTGGATATTTTTCTACACTTTGCGCAAGCAAGTCATCTAGCTTAAGACTAGCGCTAGTCTGAATTGCATCAACATGCTCAACAAGATAATTATTCTCTGCGTGCACAGTGATAGGCAAACTGACAGCCATCGCCATCATGAAAAGTCTAATAGACATTTTTGTTCCTAAAATTTTAAAATTAAATCAATAAGCTAACCTAGCCTTACTGATAAATATCTCAACGAGTTGGTAGTACTCGCAAGATAATATTTATTAAGACAATGGTGCTGAGGGAGGCGCTCTAGGGCCTGTATTATGATAGGTAAAGCGAGGGTTACTCGGCGAAATTAAAGTCGCAAACGAGAGTATTTCTTTTTGTGAAGAGGCCAGCAACCATTCCAGCATATATAGCTGAATAGATACCGCCATAAAAGAATCATGTTTCTCTTGTTTTTCTTTTATCAGTGGGCTTAAGGCAATAATCGTATTCACCGCCTTACATATTGGTTGCTCTGAAATTATTTCATGACTCTCTAAATGACTATGGAAGCCAGTATTAACAACCAAATCATGCTCGTGCTCATGCGTATGTGCATGCACAAAAGGAGCAATCCCTTGTAGTAACAAGAGAAAAAAAACACAGGATTGGCGAAGAAATAATTTCATAGCCGAATCATAAGGTAAATTACCCACGGGTTCAATCACAATCAAAATATTGTTTTAATCCGCAATTAACCTATGCCGCACTGCATTATTGTAAAAATAATGCTAAATTATCCTACTATAAACATTCATAACCCCGTATCAGCAATTGCTGTAACCATTTTTAAGGGATTTCAATGCGCGACAGACTGGTTATCACCATTACCGACTTTAACGGTTCAAAACATTATAATGCGCACCAAATTATTAAAAAAATAGCTTTTGCGGTTGTTATGCTGATATTAGCAACCTTTGTTATCGGCTTCATTATTATCTCCATGCTTGCTGATAATGTAGAAAATTTAACCACAAAACAAGGTCAGCTGACATTACTTAACTCTGAGTATAACCAACGCATTTCAGGCTTAAATTCACAAATACAACAAAAAACATCCGAATTACAAAATTTCAGTGATGACTTAGAAAACATTGAGTCTCTCATCGGGCTGGCTGAAGATAACGACTTATCCTTACAAAAACGCGTTGATTTAGCTAAAATAAGTTCTGTTCAGAAGAACCACATGCTGAACAGCATTCCTAATGGTAGCCCCTTAAAAAAATTCAAAATAAATGGCAATTTTGGTTGGCGCAATCACCCCGTGCTTAATAAGAAAAAATTCCATAAAGGCATCGATTTAAAAGCATCAAGAAAAACAGCTATTTTCGCACCGGCTGATGGTATTGTTAGCTATATCGGTTTCCAGAAAAAAAGTGGCTTTGGTAAGTTGCTCATCCTAACGCATAACTACGGTTTTAAAACTTACTATGCTCACCTAAACACTATTCCCGTAAAATTAGGGCAAGTTATTATGAAGGGCCAACAAATTGCTTTAAGTGGTAATACTGGCCGAAGCAGCGGACCGCATTTACATTACGAAGTAAGATATATTGGTGTCTCTATAGATCCTATTAATTTTATTAAGTGGGACCTTAAAAACTACGAATCAATTTTTAAAACAACAACGGGTATTCAATGGCAATCTTTGGTAGAAATGATCACAAAAAATCAACAGCACCTCTAAAGAAATGCGCAACTACCATTGCGTATGGCACACAAATTAAAGGTAATATTGTACTCACGTCTTCATTACATATAGACGGTGAATTTGAAGGGACGATACATTCTGACCATGTCATTACTATCAGCACTCAAGGGCGTGTAGTGGGCGATATCATCGCTAAAGGCATTGTTATCAATGGATTATTTAGAGGTAGCATCCAAAGCCCAACCATAGAAATTCTATCTCAGGGGAATGTTAAAGGAAAATTAAGCTACCATGAATTAACGGTAGAAAAGGGAGCAAACTTTGAGGGGGAAACAACGGTGTGCGAAGTTAGCATGTTAGAAAATAAAATTCCTGTTATAGAACCTGAAGTCCCGCTAAGCCTCACAGAAGACAAGTAATCACGAATAGAGCGGATAGCAATCCACATAAATCTTAAAGCCTTCTCCAGAGGGAGAAGGTTGGATGAGGGGAATAATATAAATGCCTAATTTTATTCTCCTCACCCCAACCCTCTCCATCAAGAGAGGGAGCAATTGTTCGCTATAACTCGTTGCACTTTAATTGTGAAAAGTTATGTTGAAGCTATATTCTTATAGCTGAATTACTCTGCTAACCAGTCTTGTAATGCAATGATAATTTCGCGTGCTTGCTTCTCACTCGAAATATTAAATTTTGATTTAGGTTGATACTCGCCATCACGTTTTTGGTAACGACGAATGGTAAATTTATCAGGACTATACTCTTCTTTAGTACGGTTCCAGTCTTGGTAGCGATAAATAACGGTTGCCCACGCCCCTTTAGTTAAAACTTTTTTATCTAACTCTTTAACCGTTTCTATACCGCCGTCTTCATACGTAACGGTTAGTTCTTCTACTGTTTCTGCCATTTTCTTACCTTAATGAATAACAGCTCGCAGATATAACAAGAAATTTTGTCATACCAGCAAGCTATTTTATTTATTTGACGGTTGTTAAACCTTTTAAGCTCGTAAAGTAAGCCGCGACATCTTTAATATCATCTTCAGATAAGCCTTGTACCATTGATTGCATCAATGAGTTATTACGTTTACCTGATTGATACTCTAACATTGCTTTTTCTAAAAAGTTCGCATGCTGTCCTGCTAAGCGAGGGTTAGTTGCCGCTTCGCTAGTATCGTCATTATGACAAGCCATGCAAGCCGCTGCTAATTTTTTACCGTTAGCGGCATTACCACCATTCGCAATTGCTTTTTTAGAGCCACCTTCAGATTGCGCTAAATAAGCGGCAATATTTTCCATTTTTTGTTCAGACATATCAAAAGCATTGGCCATCATTGTTCTGTGAGGGCGATTTGACGCTTTATAACTTTTTAATGCCGATACCGTATAAGCAGCAACTTGACCACCGACTTTAGGTACATAATAAGTTGGATAAGCATTACTTGAACCAACAGCACTATGACATCCACGGCATGTTTCAAATGCATCTTTTCCCGCTTCAATATCAGCCGCTTGCGCCGTCATTTGTACATTAGAAAGTGCCGCAACCCCTAAAGCCAACAATAATGCTTGTTTTTTCATTTTGATTATTCCTAATTAATAAATTTATTTTATTGTTATCTTACACTAAACATACTGCCCAGCGCACCATCCGGATGCCCAAGCCCACTGAAAATTATATCCACCCAACCAACCAGTTACGTCTAAAACTTCACCGACAAAGTATAATCCAGCCACGTCATTAGCCTGCAAGGTTTTTGATGATATCGCATTACAATCCACTCCACCTACCGTGGCCTCGGCAGTTCGATACCCTTCCGTTCCATTCGGTTTAACTTGCCAGTTTTGAATTTTTTCTGTAATTAACGCAATTTGTTTGTGTGATAAATCTAAGACAAACAGCTCTAATAAATTATCAGCAATAAATAAAGGAATTAATTTTTTAGCTAAATACTGCGCTAAGAAATTACGTAATTTAAGTTTTACTTTTTCAGACTGCGCGTTAAGTAAGCATTGCTGTAGATCTAGTGCAGGTAGTAAATCTACCGCTATCTCTGCTCCTTCTTGCCAGTACGATGATATTTGTAGTGCAACAGGCCCACTTAATCCGCGATGAGTGAAGAGTAAATTCTCGGTAAAGCTTTGTTGTTGATAGCTGATTCTAGCCGGCAATGCTAATCCCGATAACACGGCAAATTTTTGTTTATCCGCTTCTTGCCATGTAAAAGGAACCAATCCCGCTTTTGTTACCGTCACATTCAAACCAAATTGCTGTGCGATTTTATAGCCAAACGGTGTTGCGCCCATTTTAGGGATTGATAGCCCGCCCGTAGCCACGACTAAAGACTCGCAACTAAAAGTATCAGCAATACTTTGCACGTTAAACCGCTGTTCAGCAGCTTTTGTAATGCTTTTAATTTCTGTATTTAATTGAATTTTTACGCTGAGCTTATGACATTCATTCAATAACATATTCAAAATATCACGCGCCGTTTCATTGCAAAACAACTGCCCATGCTCACGTTCGTGGTGAGGAATTTCATACGCCTGCACCATCGCTAAAAAATCCCACTGAGTAAATCGACTTAAAGCAGATTTACAAAAATGTGCATTTTCAGACAGGTAGTTTTCAGCCTCAACCGTGTAATTAGTGAAATTACAGCGCCCGCCTCCCGACATAAGAATTTTTTTTCCGGCTTTATTGGCATGATCTAAGATCAAGACTCGACGCCCGCGTTTAGCCGCTTCAATTGCACACATCAGCCCAGCCGCGCCTGCGCCTATAATAATTACATCTACTTCACGCATGTTCGCTTCTTTTACTATTTATAAAAAAATATTATAGCAATACTCATGCGATTAATTAGCCTAACTACGCAATAAAACTTAACGCTAGAAACAAAAAAGCCTTCGTTAAACGAAGGCTTTTAGCTTACAACTAGACTGCAGTGATTTTATTGGACATCAATATTATTTAATTTCAGCTCATCACCTTTAGCATTACCACTTAAGGTCACTTTTTGAAGTTTAAGTTCACCCGCCTCTTCAATAATAGCCCCTTCGTCTTCTTCCACCCATTGCTCCATTTTGATGCCATATTTTTTATTATCTATGGCTGAAACTTTTTTCAGGCTGGCTTCAATCGTCCCTTCACCCAACTCAGTAAATTGGATACCATCATCACCACTACCCATTACCATTACTTTAGTGAACTTAGCTTCGATATCTCCCGCATCTTCCTCGTCAACTTTGATACCTTCATCCGCATTATCCATTGCAACTACATTATGTAGCTTTAATTCAACACTACCTTCACCAGTTTCATCGAAATCTAAACCTTCATCTTGGTTATTTTTAACTTCAACATTCACTAAAGTCACTTTAATATCGCCAGCACCTGCTTCATCAATATCAAAACCATCATCTAAATCTTCAGCGTTATAAAACCCATTCCCGTTTAGGGTCACATGTCTCATTGTCGCATCAACACCGCCTTCACCCCCTTCGTCTAACTCGATCCCATCACCACCATTCGCATCGATATGTGTATTTTTAATGACGGCAGTAATATCACCTAAACCACGCTCATCAACACGCACACCGTCAAAATCTATCGCGCCTGTTCCGTTGCCTGTAAAACTTGAATAAGAAATATTTAACTCAATTCCAATATCAGATCCTGAAATACCATCATCAAATTCATCTGCATTATCATCAATATGTAAACCATATAAAGCAGTATCTGCAATGTGAACTTTATGTAAACTAACTTGAATATCTTCACCTTGTGCAGATTCAGGTATATTGACGACAATACCTCTTGTTGCACTATTAACCACGCTCAATCGCTGAATACTAATATTAGCCGCTGTGTTGAACATAATTGTTCCATCTTCAGTCACTGCGGTTAAATCATTATCAAGCGTAAAGCTTCCCGCAGATGTGCCATCGATTATCGCGTTATTGCCAATAAACTCTATATCTTGTGACCCTGTGTAAATAATAGGGCTAGTAAGCGAAATATGTACATTTTTTTCAAAGATAATATGCTCGATACTATTGTCAGCATTTGCATAGTCAATCGCCTCTATAAATGAACTTTCATCATATACTTTACTATCTGCAAAGACAGTCGTTGATGCTAACATAGCCATTAATGGAGCTTGTAATAATAGTTTATTCATTGCATCTCAAGGAGTTGTTATTAAATTGAGATCTAACAATATCACTCAAAAATGACAACTTGATGACATAACATGCACATTAATTTATCCCAAAATATAGCATTCCATAAGAACTGGAATTCAAAGCGGCTAGGCTTTATTTTGCAAAAATCAGCTTATTTAAGAGAGCAATACCCATGTGGTTAAATGACAATAAAATAAACGCAGCTGAGATACGTACTTATCGAGAGTCTTTATTGCGCGCTACCCCAAATTATATTGTGATTGATAACTTATTTAATGAAGAAAAACTTAAGCAAGTATTGACCCTTTTGCAGCAGAATCATCGTTGGCAAACACAACAGCACACTTATTCGGCTTTATATGTCGATAACCAACAATGGCAAACAACGACTATTGAAGAGCGCTTTGTACAGCGTGAAATATGGCAACGTGAAATTAACCAAGCTGATCGCGCTAACACCAGTACTGCGCAAGATTTCTTGGACTTTTTGCGTAGTCAAGAGTTCATGACGCTGTTATCGCGCATTTTTAATGTAAAAATCACGGATATTAACGTAGCTACCCCAAGCATTAATTCTAACTTTTTTCGCCTTGGCGCTAAAGACTTTGTAAAACAACATGCTGACGATTCGCCCGGAAGAGAAATTTGCATGCTCTTGTATTTAAATAAAGACTGGAACATCAATTCTGGTGGTGAGCTAGTATTTACTGGTAAGGATGATAAACCAGTCAGCATCGCACCGTTATATAACCGTTGTGTTTTATTTGACCCTTCATCGATAGGTTCTGAACATTGGGTGAAAAGGCTAAACGCTCAAGAATCAATTGGATATCGATACAACGTCGTAAGCTGGTATTGGTCAGAATAATTCGCTTTTTATAACTGATGTTACGCAGAGCCTCTATTTTCTCAATCTTGATTAGTTAAAGACTTACACTTAATTTTATATATAACATCAAGTAGCCCGTATGAAGCTTGCGTAATACGGGGGGGGCGACGCACTGTTTACCCCGTATTCCGTACCTCCATACGGGCTACGATTGCTACGGTTACTTTGTTTTTAGCATCGCTTAAAAAAAAGCCCCTTTACCTAGCTAGGTAAAGGGGCTTTTTCAAAGCAGAGTAGAGTTTACTGCTTACACTTTATGATAAACCTCAGCACCCTCATCTAAGAATTGCTGTGATTTTTCATCCATGCCTTGTTGTAGCGCTTCCTCATCCTTAATTCCTTTTTCTTTAGCGTATTCACGCACATCTTGCGAAATTTTCATCGAACAAAAATGCGGTCCACACATAGAACAAAAATGGGCAATTTTTGCTGAATCTTTAGGTAAAGTCTCATCATGGAATGAACGTGCTTTTTCAGGGTCTAATGCGATATTGAATTGATCTTCCCAACGGAATTCAAAACGTGCTTTAGACATCGCATTATCACGTGCTTGCGCGCCTGGGTGACCTTTTGCTAAATCAGCGGCATGAGCGGCGATCTTGTAAGTCACGATGCCTTCGCGCACATCTTCTTTATTAGGTAAACCTAAATGCTCTTTTTGCGTCACATAACAAAGCATGGCACAACCGTACCAACCAATATTTGCCGCACCAATCACCGAAGTAATATGATCATAACCTGGAGCAATATCTGTGGTTAGTGGGCCTAATGTGTAGAAAGGCGCTTCATCACAATCTTCCAATTGCTTAGTCATGTTTTCTTCAATCATATGTAAAGGCACGTGTCCTGGACCTTCAATCATGGTTTGAATATCATGTTTCCATGCAATTTTAGTTAATTCACCTAATGTTTCTAATTCAGCAAATTGAGCTTCATCGTTAGCATCATAAATTGAACCAGGACGTAAACCATCACCTAATGAGAAAGACACATCATAAGCTTTCATGATTTCACAAATATCTTCAAAATGCGTATATAAGAAGCTTTCTGTATGATGCGCTAAACACCATTTCGCCATGATTGAACCACCGCGCGACACAATACCTGTCATACGTTTTGCAGTCATTGGTACATGTGCTAAACGAACACCGGCATGAATAGTGAAATAATCCACCCCTTGCTCAGCTTGCTCAATTAAAGTATCGCGGAAAATCTCCCATGTTAGATCTTCAGCTTTACCATCTACTTTTTCTAGTGCTTGGTAAATCGGCACGGTACCAATTGGCACAGGTGAATTACGCAAAATCCATTCGCGTGTTTCATGAATGTTTTTACCGGTGGATAAATCCATAATGGTGTCACCACCCCAACGGATACCCCACAGCATTTTCTCAACTTCTTCATCAATTGAAGATGTCACTGCTGAGTTACCTAAATTACCGTTAATTTTCACTAAAAAGTTACGCCCAATAATCATTGGCTCTACTTCTGGGTGATTAATATTCATAGGGATAATCGCACGTCCACGCGCCACTTCATCTCTTACAAATTCAGGGGTAATTTCTTCCTGAATTGATGCACCAAAAGACTGACCTTTATGCTGACCTTTGTAAAGCTCACGCATTTCTGACATATTTTGGTTTTCACGAATGGCAATGTATTCCATTTCAGGTGTGATAATGCCTTGGCGTGCATAGTGCATTTGTGAAACATTTTTACCGGATTTCGCACGGCGTGGCTTACGAATATGTCCAAAACGCATATCGGCTGTTTCAGGATCATTTAAACGCTCCTGCCCAAAATCAGAAGTAGGGCCAGTTAATTCTTCGGTATCATCTCGCTCTGCAATCCACGCATCACGAATACCCTCTAAACCTTTTTGCAGGTCTACTTTTACATTTGGATCAGTATAAACACCTGATGTATCATACACATACAGTGGGCCATTGGTTTCTGTACCAAAGTGAACAGGTGTGTCCGATAGGGAAATTTTACGCATCGGTACTTGGATATCAGGACGACTGCCTTCTATATAAATTTTTTCTGAAGCAGGATAAGAGTCAATTTTGACATCGGTAGAGGCTGCGCTCATGGTATTCTCCAATTTTAATCAATCGAAGGCGCAGGTATCGGACAAAAGAAAGTAAAAATAAGCTTTCTTCCGTGGGCTTTCCTACGCCAGTATTAGCTGGTCTCAGGTTCAAAGGGTTTTATCTCAGCTCTCTTATATTCAAAAGAGCACCCCTAGCCTTGTGTTTAAGCAAAGTAACGTATCAAAATAATGGATAAAGCCACTTATTGCAACTTATATTTTAAGCTATCGAAATATAGGGAACTTGTTCCTCATCTATAACTCGCCGATTCACGAAGCAACTATTACCTACTATCAATTTGGACTGATGTTTCGCTTCTGCTGCTAAATCAGATATTTCTATATGCGAGGAACAATTTTCAGTCGCATCCGGAGAGACCACACCAATTGATAAGCTTAATATTGGAAAGAAAGTGGCGTTTCCTTGACGATCAAGCCCTCTAATTCCTTTACTCTCTTGATGTTCTTTTTTATAGAGATCGATTGCTTGTGCTGCAAATTTCTGCAAAATATTTTGGCAGCTTTTTTGCCAATGATTGCCACAAAAAATAACAATAAAATCATCGCCTCCAATATGCCCCACCCTATCCACTTCTTTCTTAGTTTCCAACTCTAATAATCGAGCGACCAACTTAATCGCCTCATCCCCTGCGGTATAGCCATATTCATCATTAAACGGTTTAAAATTATCCAAATCAAAAAAAGCAATCGAAAAAACTTGCTTAGCATTGATTAACTCATCAATTCTTTCATTAATCGGTGTTGCACCAGGCAATAATGTTAAAGGGTTAGCATGACTAGCATTTTTAATTTGCTGCTTGGTAATTTCAGCCAGCAAATCCATAATCGTGCCGATTCCTTTAAACTTGCCATTCTCATTAATGATAAAAGCGGGATCAGCTTTGGTATTTGATGTTATCTGCTTACTCACCTCCTCAAGCGTATTATTGCCTTCAAAACTTAATACTCTGTTAGCAATAAACTCACTAATGGGCTTTCTGCCATATAAATCTAAACCATACTGGCTGGTAAATAGTTTTTCTAAAAACTGATCTTTACACACGATCCCGCAACAAATATTTTTCTCTGTCACCATAGGAATAAACTCTTGTTTTTTTCCTTTGCGATACATATTCAATACGTCAATCACCGGAGTATGTGGATTAACTACCGCTACTTTTTGAATAATTGCAGCGACTTTTTTCGAATTTTTAGTGCCTTGCATTTTTTTAGCTTGCATCGATGCCTTAAATAGCTTTTTAGACAATTTAAGTACCGGGGTATCTATCGGCCTTGCGAAATAATACCCCTGAGCAAATGCAATACCCAGCGAATCAATCGCTAAAAACTCTGCTTCGGTTTCGACCCCTTCAGCAATGACTTGGCAATTGCTCGCTATTGCCATCGCTTGAATAGAACGAACAAAGTTTAATTTAACCGGGTCTTTATCAATGTCTTGTATAAAATGCCGGTCTATTTTTACAAAATCAGGCATCAATTCAGTCCACACACGTAAACTTGAATAACCTGCACCTAAATCATCTAAAGCAATTTGAAACCCCATAGCACGATAATGTTCCACCGCGGCGCGCATTAAACTGTAGTCATCAATTGCTTGTTGCTCGGTTATTTCTATCACAACAGATTTTGGAGGAACCCCCATTTCTTCAAGAAAACGTAATGTTTCTCCCGATTTAAAATCAGGATGTAATAGCACATGAGGACTAACATTCAGAAAGAGTTTATACGGCAAATTCAGAGCAGCATACTCACGAATGCTCACTTTCCGACAAGCATGCTCTAAGCTTACCGATAAATCATGTTGCTCAGCATAATTAAAAAGGTTAAATGGATTATGTAACGGGGAATCTGACGGCCCTCTAATCAATGCTTCAAATGAAAAAATACTTTGCGATGCAATACAAACAATCGGCTGAAAAAGTGACTTTAATTTCTCATTTTCAATAATATCAACTAGCTGCGCTTTTAAATTTCTCATGGACTCTGTACGTTATTATTCAAGTACAGCAAGCTTACAGCCCAATAATGACTAGTTGATGACAGCGGTTAGAATAACTAGCCGCCCTCACCGATACTCCCTAAAGCTACAGTGATTTTCTTATCCGTAATTTTATCCATTCGGGCTTGCAATTATTGATAGTAATGTAGCCCAAACATTAACGACAGACTCCTTACCTCCTGTTTAATTAATTAACAAATGCGCACAAATACCGGAAAAATAACCCAGCGCAATAGCTGGCATCCACTTTAAATGACTGGAAAAAGTATAAAAACCTTTTGCCTGTCCCATCAAGGCAACACCAGCAGCAGAACCAATAGATAATAAACTCCCCCCCGTCCCCGCTGTTAAAGTAACTAATAACCATTGGGTTTCTGACATCTCTGGAGCCATAGTTAATACCGCAAACATCACGGGAATATTATCAATGATAGCCGATGCTATTCCGAGCAGTATATTGGTGGTGGTCGCACCAAATTCACCATACATAAATTCGGACGTTACTGATAAGTAGCCCATAAATCCTATGCCGCCAACCGCCATAATAATGCCATAAAAGAAAAATAAGGTATCCCATTCTGATTTAGCAATATGGCTAAATACATCAAAAGCACTGCCTTTACTTTCAGATCCCGGTACCGAATCAAAAGAAGCTTCTTCTTTTCTGAATTTTAAACGTAAATAATAACCAAATATTTTTAGATAGCCCAAGCCCATTAACATACCAATAGCCGGCGGCAAATGGAGAAACTGATGGAAGAAAATCGATGTGCCAATAGTTGCCAAAAACAAGAAAATAATCGTAATACCGCCGTGTTTAACAGTAGCGCTCCCCTCCTTAAATAAAGCGGGTTTATCTTTAGGCAGGTAAAAATGCATAATCGCCGCAGGGACGACAAAATTAAGCACAGAAGGAATAAATAACTTAAAAAAAGTTTCAAACTCTAAAATGCCTTTTTGCCAAACCATCAGCGTCGTAATATCACCAAAAGGGCTAAATGCCCCACCCGCATTCGCAGCGACTACAATATTAACGCAGGCAATGGCAATAAAATCGGGTCTGGCTGCACCGACAGTTAAGACGACAGTACACATAATTAATGCGGTGGTTAGGTTATCCGCAATGGGGGAAATAAAAAATGCCAGCCCCCCAGTAATCCAAAATAGCTGCCGATAACTGTAATTTCGGGAAACCAATTTAAAGTGCAATACATCAAAAACCCTCCGTTCGATCATGGCGCTAATATAGGTCATCGCAACCAACAGAAAAAAGAACAGTTCGGTATATTCAAGAAAATTATGTTCCAAAGCTGCACTAGCCATCTCATTTAAGCCATGCGTTTTGTATACATAGGCAATAATCGCCCAGATAATTCCCGCAGCAACTAGAACAGGCTTAGATTTTTGTAAATGGAGTTTTTCTTCAAAAACCACCAAGGTATAAGCGATGAAAAATATGCACAGAACAAGGTACCCGGAAAAGTGCGTCGTCAAATCTAAATTATTTTGATTAGCCTGCGCACTTAATACAGGCATTGGAAGTAACAACAATAAATTAATTAGTACCAGGCTAAATGTCTTTTTATGCATAATTAAATAGGTTTTAGGTTTTAAAACTGAGCTTTGTTGTAATGAAAAAAGACTATATCACCGATAAGTATGGAAAACGATAGCTCTTAAAACCCTCTCCCTTTGGAGAGGGCTTTTAATTTGTTTTTTCTAGCTTATCAACTGAGGACTATTAATCACAGTTGTATCGTCATAAAAACTAACTTCCCCTGTATTGATATTATGATTGCCACCCACTATACCAATCGCGCCACTCTCAACCATTTCCTTTAAAATAGGGCTACGCTCCATAATCGCATGGACGGTTCGCTTAACATTAATCATGGATACCTTCTCCACGAATTCTTCATTGTCTGAAGTACGGTTTTCAGTGATTGTTTTTTCATCATAAACCGCTGGCTGTAATTTACTTAATAAAGCGGTCAAATTACCCATTTCCACATGGTCGCAAGCGCCTTTTACCGCACCACACTTACTATGTCCTAATACCACGATTATTTTAGATCCTGCGACTTTACAGCCAAACTCCATACTGCCTAAAATATCCTCATTAATAATATTACCGGCTATACGTACACTAAACACATCACCTAATCCCTGATCAAAAATCAACTCGGCAGAGGTGCGTGAGTCGATGCAACTTAAAATAACTGCAAATGGGTGTTGCCCGTCAGAGGTTTCATTGGCTTGTTGCAATAAGTTGCGATTAACTTTCATGTTATTAATAAATCGCTTATTACCTTCTTTTAATAAGTCTAATGCCATTGTCGGTGTAATGGCCGCCTGCATTTCGTGAGTTAATGTTTTCATTTTTCTTTCCTAAAGAATTAAAGAGTTTATGCCACGACTGGTTCTATAAAATTTATCTTTTCAACCGTTATATTTTTAGTTTTAGCATTGCTTTCATAATTTTTTATAATCTCAACAACATCGTAAGCAATGGATTTTGAATAGGTACAATCAATAACCACTTTGGTATTATTGGGGATTTCATTTAAGGTATTCAAAATACCGGCCTTATTGATAAAGGATACCTCTTCAGCCAAAACCAAATGATGAACTTCTTGGCCATTTTCTGTACTAATTACATTTTTCATATAATGCGAATTCCGATAACTATGATGTAAGGTAAAGAAAATACCAAAAGCCATACCGATCGATATACCCATTAATAAGTCAGTCATTAATATGCCAATAACCGTCGCGGTAAAAGGCGCGAACTGCTCCCATCCTAATGTGTACATTTGTTTAAAGAGTGCCGGCTTAGCTAATTTATAGCCCACTACCAATAAGATCGCCGCTAAACTGGCTAACGGAATTTTATTCAATAAACCCGCAATACTAATCGCGCTAATTAATAAAAATATGCCATGAAATATTGCGGATAATTTGCTTTTACCACCAAAGGCGATATTAGCCGAACTACGCACAATCACTTGAGTAACGGGTAAGCCGCCTATCAAACCGGAAACAATATTACCCAAACCTTGCGCTTTTAATTCCCTGTTCGTCGGGGTCACTCGTTTATCAGGATCTAATTTATCGGTTGCCTCAACACATAATAAGGTTTCTAAGCTGGCGACAATCGCCATAACAACGGCAACTTTCCAAACTTCAATATTAGTAATCGCTGAGAAATCAGGGAAGGTAAACTGATTTAAAAACCCTGAAAAGCTATCAGGAACCGGAAGGCTTACGACTTGATCAGCCGCTAAACTAAAGTTCAATAAGCCATTTTGGTAAAGCATATTCATAACAATACCTAATACCACAACAACAATCGGCCCCTGTATCAATTGAAATATCTTATGTTTTTTAAGTAAAACCGTGTCCCATAAAATAAGAATGGCTAAGGAAAGTACCGCAATCAAGACCGCTCCAGGAGAAAAGGCATCAAAAGCACTGATAATGGCTGTAAAGGTATTCTCTCCATCCATTTGCCAAAAAGCATCATCGCCTTCCATATCTTTGTCATAGCCTAAAGCATGCGGAATTTGCTTTAAAATAATCAATAAACCAATGCCGGTTAACATTCCCTTAATCACTGATGACGGAAAAAAATAGGCAATAAAACCCGCTTTAGCAAAACCCATAACAAGCTGAATAACACCTGCTAAAACCACAGCTAATAAAAACGCAGACCAGGAACCTAAGGTTGTAATCGCGGTTAACACAATCACCGCTAAACCAGCCGCCGGACCGCTCACACCTAAGGTGGATCCACTGGCAACCCCAACAACGATACCGCCGACAATGCCGGCAATAATGCCTGAAAACAAAGGCGCTCCAGATGCCAAAGCAATGCCAAGACATAAAGGAAGTGCCACAAAAAACACCACAATACTGGCCGGCAAGTCATTTTTAATTTCTTTAAACATTTTTTACTTCTCCAAGTAGTTGGTTTAAACTCACATGAAATAGCATTGCTATTTACGAATGATAGTAATACTATCATTTAGGATTGTAAAGCATTGAATTTATTTTTTACACTAATTTTCAGTATAGCTTTGCT
The DNA here is from genome assembly GCA_965366065.1 of uncultured bacterium. Classification (GTDB taxonomy): domain Bacteria; phylum Pseudomonadota; class Gammaproteobacteria; order Methylococcales; family Methylomonadaceae; genus Methyloprofundus. The sequence goes on from CBDUDV010000029.1 coordinate 39,029, forward strand.
ATTAGCGCATTAAAAAATTAAGCTATGTCACCGTTAAGTGTGGATTTTTTTAATTACATTTGTTCTTAAAAGCCCTCTCCAAAGGGACAAATACGACAGGATCGTATTTGCATTTACCCGTAGGGTGTTGGGCAGGGATAGCCCAACATGATTGGGTTGGGTGAGGGGAAATAGAAAGTATGTTATCAATATTTCTTTCATGTCTTTGTCAGTAATTAAGAGAAACTTGCAATATCTTATTTTAACTTCTCCCCACCCAACCCTCCCCAGCAAGGGAGGGCTTTAAGAGTTGTTGTTTTTCCACACTTAACGGTGACATAACCAAAAATTAAGACCCAAACCGATTAGGTGAATGATGGAAATACAGTTACACATTAAAATGAATGAGAAATTATTTCTTAAAAACCCGGAACACTCGGAACTGGGCAGAAAGATTATCTTGCACAGCATTCAGTTAATTCATCAAAATGGTTTTGAAGATTTCACCTTTAAAAAACTGGCAAAAGAGATAGGCTCGACTGAAGCGGGCATTTACCGGTATTTTGAAAATAAACACAAATTACTGGTTTATCTAACGGCGTGGTACTGGAGTTGGCTTGAGTACCAAGTTAGCTTCCATACCCATAATATGAAAGACCCCATGCTTAAGCTAAAGAAGGTGATTAAGCTACTTGCTAGCACGGTAGAAGACGACCTGAGAACCGATCATATTGATGAAAGCAGCCTGCATCAAATCATTATTACCGAAGGCTCCAAGACCTACTTAACTAGACGTGTTTCTGAGGATAATAAAGACCAATTATTTAAGCCTTACAAAGACCTTTGTGCCGTTATCGGCAATATCATTTTAGAGTGTAATCCTGACTACAAATATCCAAAATCATTAGCCTCTACGATTATTGAAATGGCGCACTTTCAAAACTTCTTTATGCATAACCTACCGTCATTAACAGATTTTGGCGCACATAAAGATGAAGCAGAAATCATTACATTTCTGGAGGACTTGGTATTTTCCAGTATCAATAAGGCATAGAACAGCTATAGTTTTTTCACTGATGCGAAAAACAAAGTAACCGTAACCATCGTAGCCCGTATGGAGGTACGGAATACGGGATAAACAGCGCATCGCCCCCCCGTATTTCGCAAGCTCCATACGGGCTACTTGATGTTAACTATAAAATTAATCGTCAGCCTTTATAATGAGAGTTGAAGAAATAGGCTCTCTGCGTAACATCAGTGATTAATAGCCTCAAACTTCAATTTGAACTAAGGCTTCACCCGGTGTTACTCGATCGCCTTTTGTAATATGCACCGCTTTGACTAAACCGGCTACCTGCGCCTTAATCTCAGTTTCCATTTTCATCGCTTCAATAACAAACAAAGTATCACCAATAGCGACTTGCTCGTCTTGTTTAACCAGCACATCAACAACATTACCTGGCATAGAACTACTCACATCCCCTGGCCCTCTGCTTGAAGGCCTACCTGTTGCCTCTTGGCCAGTATATTCATTCAAAGGCTGCAACAAGACTTCTTCAGGCATACCATCAACCATTAAATATAAATGGCGTTGATGTTGTTCGTTTGGTCCTGCACCTGTCAGCTGAATATTATAAGTTTCACCATGTAGGCTGATATTAAATTCAGTTGCCATCGGTACCGCAGCGCTAGTCGCTAACTGCCCTATCGGCTGTAAAACTTCTGGCTGTAACGTTCCTTGCTCACGTTCTTGCAAATATGTTTGTCCAATATCCGGAAACATCGCATAAATCAGCACGTCTTCTTCGCTTTTAGAAAAATCGGCGGCTTCGCTGCGCAAATTTGCCATTTCGTCCTTTATTAGATCAGCAGGACGCCCTTCAATCACAAATTCTTTACCAATGGCTTTAGCACGTAATTCCGTATCGACTTCACCCGGCGCACGACCATAACCGCCTTGTAAATAACGCTTTACTTCATTAGTGATGGTTTTATAACGCTCACCGGTGACTACATTAACCACCGCTTGTGTACCGACAATTTGTGACGTTGGAGTGACTAATGGCGGAAAACCCAAATCTTTGCGTACTTTTGGAATTTCGGCAAACACTTCATCAATACGCTCTAAAGAGGCTGTGAAAGTATCCAGCCTAGATAAGGTATAATAATAGCACTACTAAACCTTGTTTTTCTCAATAAAATGTC
>CBDUDV010000030.1:0-37084 GCA_965366065.1 uncultured bacterium
ATTAAAATAAACAACAATACGATAACGACAAGCGTAGCAATGAATAAAGGAGTTAAAATTGTTTTATGCTGTTTCCAAATATCTTTTAAGGTAAATGCAGGTGCTGCATCAAAAGGGGGAAGGCGCAATTCACGCATCACCTTTTCTACCGGCAAATAATCAGCAGGAACAGTAAATCCATGAATACCGATAGACTGTGAAACGGGATGATTTCCATCAAGATTCAATAAAGCAGAGGCAACTTTATTAGCAATATGGGAATCAACCTTAGGCATAACAACAAAAGGCCATTCGGGGTAAAGTCGTGTAGAAACAATGTACGGATAACTCGGAAAATCTTGTTGATTAATGATTTTTAACTGCTTCGCATCAAGCTTGCCTTCCTGTTGCATTTGCTCAATTGTACCGGTACGAATAAAGCCAGCATCGACATCACCCGTCAAGACAGCATGCACAATCTTGTCATGCGGCGTACCCATAAATCTTAATTTGATATTATTTTTAAAATCTATCCCTTGCTGGGCAAGTTCATAAATCTGTGACTGGTAGCCACCCAAATGATTTAAACCGCATGCGGCAACTGATTTGTTTTTCAAATCAAGCAACTGGTTAATATCAGTACGTTCTGGGCGAGTAATAAAAACTCCACCTAATTGAGATGTTTGAGTATTATGCTGTTTCGCAATCAGAGTAGCTATGGCACCTGATAAAGGAAATTGAAGCCTTAAAGTAATAAAATGTCTTGGATTAGTAAATATAAAATCCAGTTCATTTCTACGTATACTCGCCTCCAGCTCATCTACATTTAAAATCCGAAGTTTTACATCCGTATCGGTTAAACGCTGCTCTAAGTAATGGACTATTGGTTGCCAGCGAGCTTCTAGTACCGCTTTAGGCCGATAAGCAAAAATTCCTATCGTTAAAGACTGTTGTGCAAGGCTCGTCAGAGGAAATAATAATATTGATAAAATAATTAAGCGAATCATATTGCTATCTCCATTGATAAATATTTATTCGTAAAAAGGTTTTCTAATCAACCCTCTTGAGAGATTATTTTTTCGAGCAGGGTGGTAGATAACAGCTACCCCCTTAAAGTAAGTGCTTTTGATTATTGCGATGGTAAATCATCAGCGTTCTATTTCACTAAACAACCTAACTCATTCATCACTATAATTTGCGGGTACCCACGAGGGCAATGCTGCTGACTTAAGCCCTCTCTTGTTGGAGAAGGAGCTTATTCTTAAGTCAACAGCATTGACCCACGAGGGGCATCCCTACAATTGTACGGGCAATCCCTTGTGGTTGCCCTGTTAGCTCAACACTCACAACCCATACGACTCACCAAACTCTGCCACTTGCGACACCGATAAGAGATAAATCTGTTCGCCTGAAAGGCGAAGGTTTTAACCTTCGCAAATGGAAAATAAACGACTGTTTGAAAATCAAGTAATCTTTAAAAGCCTATCATTGTAAAAGCTGGAAAAAGAAACAGCGAATTAAATCAGCCCGCTATAATAATTTTCCAATTTTCATATACACCCTAACAATTCAATCAAAGTGACTACTTTATTTAGGTGGGAACTTACTTAAAACACTTTTCACTACTTTTTTTACTAGGTTATCCATGATTTCTGAGGTTTTTTCCTCGGGTAAGCGTTCACTGCCTAAACCACGCCAAACTAATTTATTAGAGGCTGGATCAACAAAATCAATCACTAGCGTGCCACTTTGGTAGGTTTTTACAACCGTATCTGATGACCCCATTCCCATACCTCTATATCCATAACCACCACGCCATCCCCAACGCGAAGGGTAGCCACTGTAAGTATTATAAGTACGAATATCTGTTTTATCTTGGGTTAAAACACTGTAATTAAGCTGTAAATCGGCATTGCCTGCTACTTTTTTATAACCTTGCAATGCGAGCTGCTGATTAATTGTATTGCGAATTCGGGCATCCATAATCGCATCCACTTTAATCGCATCTTTATTGTTATCCGTTTTTACGTTGATCCACTGATAGCTTTTGAAATTAGAAAAATCAGTATTTTTATCATGATCCGTGCTCACCTTAACACTAGAGCATCCCATCATTACCGCAGTGAAAATTAATACCCAACTATAGCCAATAAATCGCATTATCTTCTCCATTAAATTCAAACTATTTATATAGTAGTAATACATTACTATATACCAATATGAGTTATAAATAATTTTTCATCACAAAAAACATTGAAATTTCTCGCAAGAAACGTCACACACAATCTAACGTACAAACTCCTTGTAAATAAATTCCAGTAATAACATAATGCAGATTCGAGTTATTTAATCTTTATCGACAAACAACTTACTCACGCCAAAACATTGGCTTACTACAATCAATCATTAGGTTTGCTTCACTATAAACCTTAAAGGACTTAACATATGAAAATTGCAAAAGTTGTATTACTCTCTGTTTCTGTAGCTACTTTAACGGGCTGTATGGGGCAAATGGGACTGAGCAAAGACCTTAATAAATGGAACATGAAAGTCACTAAAAACCGTTGGGCTAGAGAAGGTATCTTCTTAGGTTCATATCTCCTTGGTGTTGCTGAGATTGCTACCCTAGTTGATTTATTAGGTCTAAATGCGGTTGAATTTTGGACAGGAACAAACCCTTACACTCGTAAAAGTCCTGCTGTTGTCGATATGGCATCGGCTGATATCGAAGGCGCTGGCTTGCAAAACGTTGCACACGCTAAAATCCGTTATGATGGTAAAGATACGGTTAAGTTAGAAGTTATTTTTAAAGACGGTCACGAAGAAACAATTAGTGCGATCAAGCAAGAAAATACTTATGACTTCTACCAAGATGGAAAATTAATCGCACGTGTTGATCATGCTGAACTACAAGCAGCACACGCAAAACATAAAGCTTAATTTTCACGTTTATTGGCGCTATGATTCTATCTGCTTTAAGAAGAGTCATAGCACTTGTTTATGTAAATAACATTCCATACTTATAATTACAATAGATATCCTGCCTTTCAATATCAGTATTATTTAAAGCTATCATTAACCCTCTAACATTATTACTTTACCTAACTTAGGCAAATATCGATGAAAAAAACAGGCCTCAGCTTACTGCTTTTATTTTCTAGTTCCCTCTCTGCGCAAAATTTACTAGACACTTATCATCTGGCCTTACAGAATGATCCCGTTTTACGTCAATCTTTAGCCAATAAAATGGCCGTCAGCGAAAATAAAGATCAGAGTGTCGCTAGGCTATTACCCAGTGTTAGCTTTAATGCCACTACTGGAATGAACTGGTCAAAACAAGAGTCCCTATTTAATAGTCAATTTCCCGGTCAAAGCACAAAAAATAGTTTTGCGGACAGCCGCTTCACTATCGACTTAGTACAGCCGGTTTTCCATTGGGATATGTGGGTACAATTGTCACAATCAGAAAAACAAATCGCTCAAGCAGAAGCCAGCTATCTTGCTGAGCAGCAAAATCTCATTCTAAAAACAACGGAAGCGTATTTTGCTGTGTTAGCCGCTAAAGATGATTTAACCTTTAGTCTTGCCGAACAAAAAACCATTGCCAGACAGTTAGAACAAGCAAAGCAACGTTTTGAAGTGGGCCTAATTGCGATTACCGATGTTTATGAAGCACAAGCCGGTTACGACCAAAGTCGCTCTGATGTGATTGCCGCTGAAAATTCTGTTGAAAATAGTAAAGAAGCTTTAACTGAAATTATTGGCTACTATTCATCACCGTTACACGTGTTAGGTGAGACATTGCCTTTGACTAAGCCAACGCCTACTAATATTAATGAGTGGAATACCCAAGCCTTAAATCAAAATCTCAATATCTTAGTGGCTAAAAATGAGTCTGAGATTATTCAAGATAATATAGACACACAACGCAGTGGCCATTACCCACAACTTGATATCGTCGGCCAATTTGGCATGAATGATACTACGGGTAACCTTTGGAGTCATGGCAATACCGAAAGCATCGGTTTGCAACTTAATGTTCCGATTTTTGAAGGCGGGCAAGTTACGTCAAGAACTCGTCAAGCAGAACACCAGTATACCCAAGCAAAAGAACAGTTAGTTGCCACACAAAGAGCCGTCACTAAAAATGTTAAAGATGCATACCGTGGGGTACTTTCTAGTATTAGCCAAGTAGAAGCTTTAAAGTCAGCGGTTAAATCGGGAAAAAGTGCTTTAGAAGCTACAGAAGCTGGATTTGAAGTCGGCACAAGAACTATGGTCGATGTATTAAGCGCGACTCGTAACTATACCAATGCTCAAAGTCGCTATGCAAAATCTCGCTATGCCTATATTATCAATAGCATCCGTTTAAAAAATGCAGCGAGTACTTTAAGTGTTACAGATATTGAATCGGTTAATCGTTATTTAAAATAAATACGATAATCTTTTTAATACAGCAAACTCCAAGCGATAGGTTAAAAGCTAATACCACGAATTAAATTTAATTTACTCACCTCTCTTCTTGCCATTAGTGCATGCGCAGAGCAAAAACAGTCGATGAAATTAACTTGGCGTTTGATATACGCAGCAAGCCAAAAAAGACCAATAAAATTTAGGCGCATCACCCTAGCTTATAAACCACCAGGATGCTCTATCGCTACGACGGGTTTGATGGCTTTCGGGGTAAAATTTTTGCCTCCCGAGCGAGCTTGCGAGCTCACTTCGGATTGGCGATAACTCTGCCGCCTACTGCGGACTAAAAATCATCACTTCGCAAGCCCCGTTTCCATTAATAACAGCTTGATAACTTTCAAAAAAAAGTATTTATTATGTTAAAAAAATTTAATAACTCACTATTCATAGTAACAACATTTTTTATTTCTGCATCAATATCAATTGCTTTAACCTTTTTTTTCGTAGAATATAACCTTCAACAAAAACACTTATCCGTTCAAAAACTGTCCAGCAGTTACGTTAGCTTAATCCGAAACAATGTCTTTCAGGCGATCTCAGCGACCTACCCTTTGGCTGCATTGATTCGCACACAAAAGGGTGATGTGAAGGGGTTTACAGAATTGGCAACAGAAATGCTGCCCTTATACCCTGGCGCAGCTGCCTTACAGCTTCACCCTGATGGTATTCTTAAATATGTTGTGCCATTAAAAGGTAATGAAGGGGCTATTGGACATAATTTGCTGCTTAATCCACAGCGAGCCAAAGAGGCTTTTCTTGCAAGAGATACAGGAAACTTAACACTCGCAGGCCCTTTTAACTTGGTTCAAGGCGGAATAGGGGCTGCCGCTCGCTTACCTATTTTTTTAAACAACTCACAAGGTAGCAAATTATTTTGGGGGTTCTCAACCGTTTTATTCAGGTTTCCTGAAGTATTGGATGCTGTACACCTTGATTCTTTAGTTGCAGCAGGATTTTCCTACGAATTATCGCGCATTCATCCAGATACTCATAAGATTCAAATCATTGCTCGTTCAAAAGAAGCGTTAATTGAACGCCCTGAGCAATTTACTATCGCTGTTCCTAATGGCGTGTGGACTTTTAAGGTTTCCCCTATAACAGCTTGGCATAGCCAATCTTTTATTATATTAATGGCCAGTTTAGCTGCCTTATTTACTTTTTTAACCACCTTTTCCGCACTATTAATACAGCGCCTACGAAATAATAAAAAACAACTCGAAAAACAGGTTTTAGAGCGAACAAAGGAACTCAGTGATAATTTAAAAAGGCTAGATACCGCATTAAATGCGGCCCATCAAGGCTGGTTTGATTTTAATGTCAAGCACAATGAATGCTTAGTTAGCGATAAAGTCCCCTTGTTATTAGGCTACAAACCCTCTGAATTTATTTCTAATTTCCAAGAATGGAAAAATAATATTCACTCGGAAGAACGTGACATCTTTTTAAATTCATTCAACCAATGTATAGAAACAGGCAGGTCTATAGACATTGAGTACAGAAGAAAAGCTAAAGATGGAACCTGGTTATGGATACACACGACGGGTGAAATTGTAGAAAGAGGCCCCAATAATGCGCCTCAACGGCTGATTGGTATTCATACTGATATCTCTGAACGTAAACGCAGTGAGCAAGTATTGCGTGTCTTGGCTGAAGGCGGAGCAATTGAAGACGGTGATATTTTTCAATTAATGGTTAAACAATTAGCATCAGTTCAAAATGTGCGTTATGTCTTTATTGCACGAATAGGACCTGATGATATGGATACCGCCGAGACTATCACGGTATGGGGTGGTGATAATTATATTGAAAATCTATCGTATGCTCTGGAGGAATCTCCTTGTCAAAATGTTATTCAGCAAGGCGTTTGTTTTTACCCTGAGCATATTCAGCAGCTCTTTCCTAACGACCAATTATTGACCGATATAGGGGCAGAAAGTTATTTAGGTGTTCCTCTAAAAAACAGTAAAAATGAAGTCATTGGCTTAGTGGTTGTGATTGATGATAAACCTATGGTTGAGAAATCGTTTACGATAACACTACTTGAAAGTCTTGCTGCTAGAGCAGCCATTGAATTAGAGCGTATAGAATCAGATAAAAAGATGCAATTATCCGCTAAAGTGTTTAACGATGCGCATGAAGCTATCATAATTACTGATACCAATGGCTCTATTATTGAGATAAACCCTACCTTTTGCGAAATAACAGGATACGAACGTACAGAGGTTTTAGGAAAAAATCCTAGTATTCTAAGCTCAGGAAAACAAAGCCGAGAGTTCTATCAGGAGATGTGGCAATCAATTACTGAACAAGGTCATTGGCGAGGGGAAGTCTGGAATCGAAAGAAAAATGGTGAGGTCTATGCTGAACTACTCACCATTTCATCAATACAAGATGAACATACTCATAATACAACCCATTATGTTGGCTTATTCTCCGATATAACCAAAAGTAAAGAACAACAAAGCACTTTAGAATTAATGGCACATTATGATGTGTTAACCCAGTTACCTAATCGGGTATTGTTTGCTGATAGATTTAGCCTTGCTATTGCTCATAGTACACGCTCAGCTACTTTACTTGCAGTTTGCTTTCTTGATTTAGATAATTTTAAACCCATTAACGATAATCACGGTCACAATGTAGGCGACCAATTATTAGTTGAAGTGGCTCAGCGTATTGTCGCGAGTATCAGAGGAGTGGATACAGTGTCTCGTCAAGGCGGGGATGAATTTACTTTATTACTTAATGATATTGAATCTTATGAGCAATGCGAGCACACCGTAAAGCGTATCCTTTATGCCTTAGCACAGCCCTTTTTAATTGGTGACTACGTGCATAATATCACGGCTTCAATTGGCGTAACTTTATACCCCGATGACAATGAAGATATCGATACGCTCATTCGCCATGCGGATAACGCCATGTATCAAGCAAAACAGTCTGGAAAGCATCGTTATCATTTTTTTGATAGAAAGCAAGATCAACAACTGATACAAAAACACCATCGTTTAGCTGAAATTGAACAGGCCTTGGTTAACAATGAAATGACCTTGTATTACCAGCCTAAAGTTAATATGGTCACGGGTAAGGTGTTTGGTGCTGAAGCTTTAATTCGCTGGAACCATCCTGAAAAAGGACTCATTCCACCATTGGATTTTTTACCCCTAATTGATGGCACTGATTTAGAGCTGCAAGTGGGTAACTGGGTTATCAATCATGCCTTGCAGCAAATGAATAATTGGTTGGCTCAAGGCATCAAACTAGAAGTTAGTATCAACATCGCCTCAGATCACCTACAGTCAAAATCTTTCTTCACACAATTGAAGCAGGCGCTAAGCAAATATCCTGCTGTGAACCCCAAACAACTGCAATTGGAAATATTAGAAAGCAGTGCGTTGAGTGACTTACAAATGATTAGTCGTATTATCAAAACGTGCCAAGAGTCTTTAGGTGTTACTATTGCTCTCGATGATTTTGGCACGGGTTATTCTTCACTGACCCATTTAAGAAGCTTAACCGCTAACACGATCAAGATAGACCAAAGTTTTGTTAGAGATATGCTGGACGATCCAAGTGATTACATGATTATTGATGGTGTGATTCGCTTAGCAGATTCTTTTGGGCGAGAGGTGATTGCTGAAGGTGTAGAAACAACAAGACACGGATTAATGTTATTGATAATGGGCTGTAAAGAGGCCCAGGGTTATGATATTTCCCGTCCTATGCCTGCTGATGACTTACCTGCATGGTTACTCGATTACAAGCCAAATGAAGAGTGGTTAGCTTATGGCAGTACACGACGAACGGCTAAAGAAAATAAAATAAAATTATTAAGATTGATAACTGAGCACTGGATAACCTTCTTTGTCAGTAACATCCAATCTGCACCAAAAGATGTTAATCATTGGCCTATTATGGGGGCCGAACAAGATCATTGTGGCCAATGGATAAAACGAGCAGAAAAAGAACAATTATTTGAACCTGAAGGCTTAGATCTCCTCGGTAAGACACATGATGAATTTCACGCTATTGCTCAGGCTATTCAGAGCCAATATCAAGAAGGTAATGTTGATGTTTCTCGGAAAGGCTTAGCATCATTGCAGTCTGCTTTTGATGAAATGAATCATATGTTGCGGCAGTGTGAATAAAAAACTCAAGCCGCATATCGAGTAAAGTTGATTCTTAGATAAAAGCTATGTCACCGTTAAGTGTGGATTTTTTTAATTACATTTGTTCTTAAAAGCCCTCTCCAAAGGGACAAATACGACAGGATCGTATTTGCATTTACCCGCAGGGTGTTGGGCAGGGATAGCCCAACATGATTGGGTTGGGTGAGGGGAAATAGAAAGTATGTTATCAATATTTCTTTCATATCTTTGTCAGTAATTAAGAGAAACTTGCAATATCTTATTTTAACTTCTCCCCACCCAACCCCAATACTGTTGACTTAAGAATAAGCTCCTTCTCCAAAGGGAGAAGGTTGGGATGAGGGGAGTTATAAAGGCATGATTTTATTCTCCTCACCCAACCCTCTCCAACAAGAGAGGGCTTAAGTCAACAGCATTGCCACCCAACCCTCCCCAGCAAGGGAGGACTTTAAGAGTTGTTGTTTTTCCACACTTAACCGTGACATAGCCTAGAAAAATGACTTTAACCTACACGGCAGCAGAAATGTACGCTAGCCTCTAAATTGGAAAGGTTGCTTTTCGATTTAGAGGTAGTGGTAAATTGGGAGTATAGATTGTAATCCAATTCAATTTTCCAACGCTGAGTATAAAATTTAGCCAACTCTTTTTATGATATTTTCTTTCATCAAATAATGTGGTGACGTAAACCCTGCTTTTGACTCTTACTTCCCTAATGATAATTATTTCAGGTAAAGCACTGTATTCAATTGCGATAACCCAACCTGGTTTTCGTTTCGATTTTTTCCACTTGATTAGGTGATCTTTTTATCCGAGCTTATTTCCCATGCGAAAGCCAGGTTTACCTCAGGCATGATTTTGAACTAGAAAATGTGATCCCTACTGTTGAAGAAGTACAATAATAGCCCAAATACAATAATACCGGTCAGCGAGTAACAGCGAACTTTTTGAGCAAGCGTTCGGAACGACTACTGCAACATTAGAAAATAAAATAGATAACTTTGATTTTAGTGGCGCATTAAGCAAGCACATTACGTACTTTGGATTTAAAGGCTCAGTGGAACGACAATACACCTTGAGCAACTTCTGGCAAAAGCTATTAAAAACCAAGCTCTAAAACATACAATAAAAAGGCAATATTTATGCTTGAAATCATTAATTTCTTATTTGGGACAAATGGGATGATGCCCCACGGTATGTGCTTTCTTTGGAACCCTTCTTTGTTATGGATCGTGGTTATCGGCAATGCTGTGACTGCAATAGCCTATTTTTCCATTCCTATTACGATGGCTTATTTTGCATACAAACGAAAAGGTAATGATTTTCAATGGGTCATTTTTTTATTTAGTGCCTTTATCTTTGCATGTGGCGTTACTCACGTATTAGCTGTAGTCACAATATGGATTCCCATATACTGGGTAACGGCGATAGCGATTACTGTGACGGCCATTGTTTCTGTGTTAACAGCCGTTTTATTATGGAAACTCATTCCAACGGCACTACTCATACCCAGCCCCTCCAGCTTATTAAAAGCAAATAAAAAACTGGAACAAGAAATTTACTTTCACAAAGAAACTAAATTAAAATTACAGCAACTTAACGAAGACTTAGATAATTTAGTCGATCAAAGAACAAAGGAATTGAAGGCAAGTGAATATGATTTACGCTTAAGTCAAACAAATGGTGGAATTGGAACATGGAAGGTAGATTTAGATACCTATGACCATTCATGGTCGGAAAATTGCAATGTCATCTTTGGATTCCCGCCCTTAAGCAAACCGACATGGAATGATTTGCTTGCTGTGTTACATTTAGATGATCGGAAAAAGGTAGTCGATCTATTTGAGACTTACCGTGAGCAAAAACGAGATACTCAATATGAAATTGAATACCGTATAGAAACTGCAACTGGGTATCGTTGGATTAGAGCAGTAGGAAAAATTGAAGCCGTAACAGAAGGAATTTCCCCCACAATAAGAGGAATTGTGCAGGATATTACTGATAACAAAAAACTGACGCAAGAATTAAATAGGCACAGACATCACCTTGAAGAATTGGTAGCAAAACGAACTGAACAATTGGAAGAGTCTCAGGTGAAAGCAGAGTCTGCTAATCGAGCAAAGAGCCGTTTTCTAGCCAATATGAGCCATGAAATTAGAACACCGTTAAATGCAATTGTTGGTTTTGCTTATCTTTTACAAAATGATCCGCTGACTGATTTCCAACAAGATCAATTAAAAAAACAAAGTGACGCATCTAATCATTTACTGCATGTCATTAATGATATTCTTGATTTATCTAAAATTGATGCCGATATGATGATTTTACAAAATGAAAGTATTAATATTGAGCACCTGGTTACTAAAGTTTTTAGTCTGATACAAAGTAAAGCCAGTAAAAAAGGCGTTGAATTATTTTTGGATTTGGATCATGTCCCTTTATTTTTAAAAGGGGATGGATTACGCATTGAGCAGGTACTGATTAATTTGCTGAGTAATGCTATTAAATTTACCGAACAAGGTTCAATCTCAATTCATATAACGAAACTAGAAGAAAGTGAACAGAGTGTATTAATACGTTTTGAAGTGATTGATACAGGGATGGGGGTGGCACCAGACGTTTTAGAACAAATATTCGATAGTTTTGAACAAGCTGATGGCGCTATCACAAGATCATTTGGTGGAACAGGTCTTGGTTTAACCATCAGTAAAAAAATCATTCAGCTAATGGATGGTGAAATTGGTGTGACTAGTCAATTAAGTGAAGGCAGTACCTTTTGGTTTGAAATAACACTCAATAAAAGTAGTGTTCAGCCCACTTCCTTAGCTGCCCATAGCCAATTAACGGATAAGCGTATTTTAGTGGTTGATGACTTGATTGAAGCGCGTGAATCTCTTCATGCTATGTTAGTTCGATTCAACTTTTATACAGAAACGGCCAGCTCAGGAATCAATGCCATTAAGATAATTGAGCAAGCAGAAAAAGAGGGTATGCCTTTTCATATTATCTTGCTAGATTGGAAAATGCCCGATATGGACGGCATTGAAACCGCGACCAAGATACTTGCTTTACCTTTGAAATTAAAACCACAAATTATTTTTGTGACGGCGTATGCTGACTTTGTTGATAAGCCTGAAGTGGCTCAACTATCACATACCCAACTAACAAAACCTGTTACACCATCGGCCTTGCAAGATGCTCTCGCTAGTGTATTAAGTAGTCAGTCAAGCGTCTCTAATCAAGCGCATGAGCAAGGAGCTCAACAGGCGACAATAAAATTTAATGATGTACATCTCTTGCTCGCAGAAGATAACCCAATCAATCAGGATGTCGCGATTGGCTTATTAAAAAAGGTAGGGATAAAAGTTTCCCTAGCAGAAAATGGCCAAATTGCCTTGGCTATGGCAAAAGAAAATCAGTATGATTTGATTTTAATGGATTTACAAATGCCTGTTTTAGATGGCTTTCAAGCCACACTAGCGATTCGAGCTCTACCCCAAATGCAAGAAATCCCAATATTAGCGATGACAGCTAATGCTTTCAGTGAAGATAAAGAGCAATGCCTGAAAGTGGGTATGAATGATCATATTGCTAAACCAGCCTCCCCTGAGCAACTTTACCAGACTTTAGCGAACTACCTGCCTAAAGAGAAGGTGATTTATGCCAATAATAAACTTGTTAGTCAAACGCCTTATTTAGAGCCTGCAAGCATTGCTCCCATACAAGCGATTGAAGGGCTGGATAGTCAGGCTGGTATACATAATGCGGGTGGAGATAATACCTTTTACCTAAGCTTACTTAACAAATTCTTCAAACAATATAGTGGGGAGCTTGCTAGCGCTTTATCCAACCCCGCGTCCAATTCAGAGGATATTCATCATTTAGCGCACGCATTAAAAGGAAGTGCTCTCACTTTAGGGTTAACGAAACTAGGGAGGCTTGCAGAAGTGCTTGAGCAAGAGGCTAAAAGTTCAAAACAGATGAGCGCGCTTATTTTAAGTGTTAGTCAAATAAGTCATGAACTCAATCAACTTGAGCAGGCGCTAAACCCTATTTTAGAAGAGAAAGAGGCCGTTTATGAACCGCTTGAAATAGATAAACAACAAATTTACTCTATAATAAAAGAATTAGAATTGCTATTAAAAATAGATGATGCTGAAGCGATTGAATTATTTAATCACCGTAAAGAGCTTTTTAAACAAGCTTTCGGAGCATCAGCTGAAACTTTAGCAAATCAAATAGACAGCTTTGAATTTAGTGGTGCATTAAAGACGCTAAGACATTTGGATTTAAGTACCTTGGACAAAATTAATCATGATCAATAAGGCTTATAAAATGAACCCCGTTATTTTAATTGTTGATGATGACCCCATTATTCTTTCAACAATGAATAAGGCTCTATCGCCTCATTATAAAGTTCGCGTCGCTAACTCTGGCGCCCGTGCACTTGAAGTTGTTATAACAGACCCCAAACCTGAATTAGTTCTACTTGATGTCTTAATGCCCAAAACAAGTGGTTTTGATGTATTAGCAAAACTTAAAGAAAATAACGAGACTAAAGAGATTCCAGTTATTTTTGTCACAGGCTTAAAAGGAGAGATTGATGAGGAGAAAGGCATTAAGTTAGGGGCTGTTGATTATATTTCTAAACCAATTTCCCCCACTATTTTATTAGCTAGAGTAAAAAATCATCTCATGCTTAAGCATGCTAAAGATTTTCTTACTAATAAAAATAGCTTTCTTGAATCAGAAATAGCGAGACGCCTGGAAGAAAATCAAACCATTCAAGATGTCAGTATTCGGGCGCTTGCTCACTTAGCTGAAACGCGTGACCCTGAAACAGGCGAGCATATTCTTAGAACTCAGAAATATGTCAATATCCTAGCGAAAAAACTGCAAAAAAATCCTCGTTTTAATGGTGTTTTAACGGATCAATACATAGCTATTATTACTAAATCAGCACCTTTACATGATATTGGCAAAGTGGGAATATCAGATGCGATTCTTCTGAAACATGGGTTATTTACAAATGACGAATTTGACATAATGAAGTTACATACGGTGTCTGGGGTAAATGCTATCGAAAATGCTGAAAAGGATATAGCTAAATCAGTTGATTTTTTAGATATTGCGAAGGAAATTGCGCACTGGCACCATGAACACTGGGATGGTAATGGTTATCCTGATCAAATATCAGGCGAGTCAATCCCCTTATCCGCTCGCATTATGGCTGTTGCTGATGTGTTTGATGCATTGATTTCTAAACGCGTTTATAAAGAAGCGATGAGTTATGAGGCGGCAAGAGATATTATTATCTCAGAACGAGGCAAGCAATTTGATCCCGATATAACAGATGCTTTTGTTAGTTGTTATGAACAGTTTGTTCAAACAGCTGATGAATACCGAGATGTTAAACCATAGTTGTTATGGTGTTCACTGCTGAGCTTATTAGCCTTTCGACAGGTCGCTTTGGGTCGTCAGTGATCATTGCTGCTGCTTATTTTTTCAATTACACGCCTGCCAAACCGTATGCTCACTTTCAGTCAAAAGAGAAACGGTTAGATCGGATTATCCAGCCTGAAATCGCAGATATATTTCAGTGAATTCATTAAAGCTAGATAAAAATGCATCGACAATATCAGGGTCGAAATGTTGGCCACGTCCAGCAATGATAATTTCTTTTGCTTCATCAAGCGGTATAGCTTCTTTATAGATACGTTTAGTCGTAATAGCATCAAATACATCTGCTAAAGCCATAAATCGAGCGGAAATAGGAATATCATCACCAGCAAGTCCATCAGGGTAACCGCTGCCATCCCATTTTTCATGATGCCACTGGGCAATTTCTTTTGCTAAAGCAAGGAACTCTAACGGTTGATTAATATCTTTCTCTGTTAATTCTATAGCATGCGCTCCTAAAGCAGCATGGGTTCTCATTATTTTCCATTCATCATCACTGAGCGAATTAGGTTTTAGTAAAATAGAGTCAGGTATGCCCACTTTTCCAATATCATGTAAAGGTGCTGATTTGGTGAGTAAGGAAATATAATGATCAGTTAATGTCTCACGAAAGCGCGGATGATTTTGTAATTGTTTAGCTAATAGTTCAATGTAAGATTGGGTACGCTTAATGTGCTCCCCTGTTTCGGGGTCACGTGTTTCAGCTAGATGAGCCAATGCTCGAATACTTACGTTTTGAATCACCTGATTTTCTGCCATTCGTCGCTCAATTTCTGCTTCTAAGAAATCATTCTTACTATGAAGGAAGTCTTGAGCAAATTTCAAATTGAGTTGGGCTTTTACACGGGCAAGCATCACTAAAGGTTTTATGGGCTTAGTAATATAATCAACGGCACCCAATTGCAAGCCTTTATGCTCATCACTTTCAGATTCCATCGCAGTAATAAATATGACAGGGATGTGCTTAGTGACCGGGTTGTCTTTTAACCTTTTGAGTACTTCATAACCACTCATTTCTGGCATCATGATATCAAGTAAGATTAAGTCTGGACGGGGTTCTAAAATAGCCATGTCTAATGCACGCTGTCCAGAATTAGCGGCCCGCACCTTATATTCTTTGCTTAAATGTATATTCAATACAGCAAGATTTGTAGCTGCATCGTCTACAATGAGTATTGTTTGTGAATTTATAGCCATAATTAATTAAGATTGGGTTAATTAGAATTTCACTATACAATAATAATCATAGCAAATGAAAGGGAGTTCAAGGAAATGAAGAAGTTATATTTTATTCTCGTTATTGTACTTTTTATACTGGGGCTTGTGTTTCTCTCAACCTATTCAAAATTTGGCCAAGAAGGCAACCCCATAAAAATTGGCATAAATACCTGGACAGGTTTTGACCCTTTTATTTTAGCAGAGAAGGTTGAGCTGTTTAAACAAAATAATGTTGCAGTTGAAGTCAAACGCTTTGCATCAGCCACTTCAGAATTAGAAGCCATCAAAAATGGGGAAATACAGGGAGCTGGATTCACGCTTGATGAAGCATTTTCACTGATTAGCTCAGGTTTTAAAGGCAAAATTGTATTGGTGATTGACTACTCAATGGGCGGAGATATGATTATCGGCCAGCAAGCAATTACACACATCACTCAGCTTGAAGGTAAGACCATTGGTTATGAAGGCAGTGTGGTCGGTGAATTTTTACTAGGCCGCGCATTACGAGCTCATTATCTAAAAAGAGAACACGTTGGTTTAGTCAATGTTCAGGCTAATAATTGGTTGGCCGCTTTCAAAAATAAGGAGATTGATGCGCTAGTTTGCTTTAACCCCGTAGCAAGCACTTTGTTAGATGAACACCAAGCTAACCTTTTATTCAGTTCAGCTGACATGCCTTTTGAAATTATTGATGTGCTTTTGTTTTCTGAATCATTCTACAATGATAATAAAGGGGCTATTGCGAAGGTCATAAAGACGTGGTTTGACGCCTTAAACACTATTGATTCTAATATTAATAAAGCCGCAGATATTATTGCAGCCGAGAAACAGATTTCGGCAGCCAACTATAAATCAGGATTAAATTACCTTGTCCACCCAAAGTATAGTGTAAACAAAGCGATAATGGATCCCAAGTCAGATAAAAATATTTACAAATATGCACAAGTGATTGTAAATTTTATGCTTGCTGAAGGTTTGCTTTCCAAGAGGATTGATACCAGCAATACCTTTGACAATAAAACGCTTTTGTCGATAGAACCCAATACTGTTAACAGTAAGGAAAGATAATGAAACTTTCCATTTTCCGGAGTATCAAGTCTAAATTCGTCTTTTGGTTTGTTGTTATTGCTTTAATTCCCTTATCACTTGCCTTAACGGTGAGTTATATTCAAGGAGTCAATAGTCTTAAGAACGACTCCCTAGATAAACTGGTCGCGATTAGAGACTTGAAAGCAAGTAGATTAGAAGAGTGGGTATCAGAGCGGAAAATTGATGTGCAGCTTCTAGCCAAGAGCCATGAAATATTGAGTGTAGAAGATATTCTAACGGGGAAAGAAGCTCAGCCAACAGATAGGAAAATAATTAGCGAAGCCAGAGCTGGATTAAATCGCAGTGTTCAAGGGCATTCAGCCTATAAAGCACTATTGATTATCAATTCAGCAGGAGATATCCTCACCTCTACGCAAAAAAAGCATGAAGGGAAAAATGAGGTAAATAATGCCTTCTTTAGACATGCCATTGAATCTGGACAGGGCCATATCAAAGATATTTATTATTCAGAGTTACTCTCTGAAAACACCATGGCCTTTTCAGAGCCAATACGCTGTATGGAGCATGATGGAGAGCATATTATTGGTGTTTTGGTGGCGCTCATTGATTTGGATAGTTCACTGTATCGGGTTCTTTTGGATAATATCGGTCTAGGCGAGACAGGTGAAAGCCTGATTGTAAATAATAAAGGGCTTATTTTAAACCCACTAAGGTGGAGGAGTGATAAGCCCCTAAGCCTCAAAATTACTGCCGTTCCAGCTGTTAAGGCAGCGCAAGGACAGACCGGAACCGTACTCGCAGATGATTATCGCGGTACACATGTAACGGCGGCTTATACCTATATCCCTGAGACAGCTTGGGGATTTGTGACGAAACAGGATTATGCTGAAATAAATCGCCCTATTCAAGCAATGTTGTATAACTATGGGGCTTTGTTTCTGATAACGCTATTTTCTATTTTTATTTTTATTTTCTTTGTGAGTAGAAGCTTATCAGCTCCCATCATAAGGCTGAATGCTACGGCAACACGAATTAAGAATGGTGATTTCTCAATTAGACATAAGGTAAGTACGTCTGATGAGCTTGGCACCCTTGCCTCCGCTATCAATGAAATGGCTAAGTCGATTGAATCAAAAATAAAGCTACAGGAAAAAGCAAACCAACAGCTGACCAATCAAGCGATAGAATTAACGAGAGCGAGACAGAAAGCGGAAAGTTCGAGTCGAGCAAAGAGTTATTTTTTGGCCAATATGAGCCATGAAATTCGTACGCCCATGAATGCGATTATAGGTTTGACAGGTCTGATGCGCCGAGAAGATCTATCAACAAAGCAGTCAGCCTGGCTGTTAAAAATTCATAGCTCTGCAGACCATTTATTAGCCATTATCAATGATATTTTAGACATATCTAAAATAGAAGCCGGTAAGCTCACACTAGAAAATACCGACTTTCATCTTAATGCTATCTTTGATCACATCACCTCAATGTTGAAAGATCAGGCTAAGGAAAAAGAACTCATATTTGAGCTTGACCCTGATTCAGTGCCAGAGTGGCTTAGAGGCGATCCAACCCGCCTTCGTCAAGCCTTGCTCAACTTAGTCGGGAATGCGGTAAAGTTTTCTAAGCAAGGAACAATATATATACGAGCCATTAAAATACATGAACAAGGGAATGAGGTTTTGGTGCGCTTTGAAGTGCAGGATTGCGGTATTGGCATAGCGTCCAGTAACTTATCAAGTTTATTTCAAGCGTTTGAACAAGTTGAAGCATCTACGTCACGTCGATTTGGGGGGACTGGTTTAGGTTTAGCCATTACACGCCATATTGCTGAAATGATGGGCGGTGAAGTAGGAGTAGAGAGTGAGTTGGGTGAGGGAAGCACCTTTTGGTTTACAGTAAAACTGGCTAGAGGCATTGGTGTTAAGAGTATTAAAAAACAGGCTGATAGCGTAACGAATGCTGAAACGGTATTACGAACTCAATATTCCAGATCACGAATATTACTGGTTGAAGATAATGCTATTAATAGCGAAGTTGCATTGGAATTGCTGAGTGGACTTGGGCTTAAGCTTGATTTGGCGGAAGATGGCCAACAAGCCGTAGATAAAGCGACAGAGTCTGTTTATGATTTAATCCTTATGGATGTTCAAATGCCCGTTATGGACGGGCTTGAAGCAACGCGCCTAATCCGTGCATTACCTGCTTACTCTGAAATACCTATATTAGCCATGACTGCCAATATCTTTATAGAAGATCGTGAAGCGTGTACTCAGGCAGGAATGAATGACTTTATTGCTAAACCTGTCAATCCAGAAAAACTCTATTTATCGTTGATACAATGGCTTCCTAAGCATGAGTTTATTGAGCTACAACCTCAGCCCTTGGCCAAGCCAGTTAAACTGGAAAGCACTAACGACCTATATACACAACTATCAGCAATAGAAGGATTAGATGTTGACTTGGGCTTACAAAATTTACGGGGCGATGAAGTGCTCTATATGCAGTTATTACGTCAACTCGATGATAAGCATAGTGGTGATATCAATAGATTAAAACAGCATATTTCAGAAAATGAGCCTGACAAAGCTATATTTATGGCGCATACACTTAAAGGCGCTGCGGGAACACTTGGCCTTACACAAATACAAGCCTATAGCCAAAAACTCGAATTAAGCCTTAAAAACAATAAGAGTGAGGGTCATGAAGATGATATTAACAAGCTCATTGAGACTGCTAGTAAAGCATTAAGCATTTTTCATGATGCCTTAATCAACATTACAGATGAAAAATCATCTTCTCAAATAATAGATGCTAAACCAAGTGAGGCTCAAGCCGTGCTGGAACATCTTAATCAACTACTAGCAGCATCAGACACTGAAGCCAGCAATGTGTTTTCAGAGTCCCAAGATATTTTGCTTGCTGTTTACGGGGATGTTGCTAACGAACTGGGTTTGAAAATCGCAGATTTTGATTATCAGGGGGCTCTAAAGACGGTTCAAATAATGTCTATTGAAGCTCCATCCCCTCACTAAATGAACATTGTAAATCAAGGGGAAAAACCACTAGCTAACGTTAATCTTTTCGTTATTTATGATAAAAGTAATTTTTCTATGCCCGCTTAGGGGCGATAGCGGACAGTACTCATTACACTATTTCCCCACCCGATTTTTCCTATGCTCGCTCTGATTCCAACCCTGCAATGACTAGCTTTGTATCAGGGCGAACCTTACGCCACAAATAAAATGCTTCGGCAGCTTGCTCGACTAACATTCCTAAGCCATCTAAATTTTTATCTGCGCCTTGCTCTTCTGCCCAGCGCACAAACGCAGTTGGCTCATTGGCATAGGCTAAATCATAACAACTGCCATTTTCAGCTAACAACCCTTCCGCTAATGGAGGCAAATCACCGCTCAAGCTTGCTGAGGTTGCATTTAAAATCAAATCGAATGATTGCCCTTCTAAGCCCTCATAACTGCTCGCTGTTATTTTGCCTTTATGGCTAAATTCTTGCGCTAAGGTTTCTGCTTTAGAAACAGTGCGATTCGCAATCACTATTTCGCTGGGTAACTCTTCTTGTAGTGGCAAAATAATCCCTCGGCTTGCACCACCCGCACCTAAAATAAGAATGCGCTTTTGCTTGATAACAACCGCGTTATTCGCCATTAAATCCGTTACTAAACCGATACCGTCGGTGTTATCACCTAAAATACTACCATCCTCTAGTCGTACCAAGGTATTCACGGCTTTACTGAGTTTTGCGCGTTCTGTCAGTGTATCCGCATACTGCCATGCCAATTCTTTGAGCGGCACAGTGCAATTTAAGCCTTTGCCACCCTTAGAAAAAAAATCTTTGACCGCCTCTTCAAATGCTTCCGCAGGTACTAATTGCGCCTTATATTCTAAAGTCTGCTGTGTTTCTTCAGCAAATAATGTATGAATACGTGGGGATTTACTATGTTTAATCGGTGAACCAAAAACAGCGTATTGCTCCATTATTTTTGCTCCTTTAACCATTGAGCCACCGTTTTAGCGTAATACGTCAAAATCGCATCACTACCCGCACGTTTAAAAGAAAGTAATGATTCCAATACCACTTGTTTTTCATCTAGCCAACCATTTTGGCTTGCCGCTTTTAACATCGCGTATTCACCACTCACCTGATAAGCAAATACAGGCACAGCAAACTCACCTTTTACACGACGAATAATATCTAAATACGGCATCCCCGGTTTAACCATGACCATATCTGCCCCTTCTTGCAAATCCAAGCCCACTTCACGTAAGGCTTCATCAGAATTTGCTGGGTCCATTTGGTAACTATATTTATTGCCTGTTCCTAAATTTCCCGCAGAACCTACCGCATCTCTAAATGGGCCATAAAAACTCGAGGCATATTTCGCAGAATAAGACAAAATTAAGGTATTAACATACCCAGCCCATTCCAAGGCATCACGAATTGCGCCAATACGCCCATCCATCATATCTGAAGGTGCAACCACATCAGCACCCGCCATTGCATGAGAGACCGCTTGTTTCACCAACACATCGACTGTCTCTTTATTTACGACATAGCCATGACTGTTGGTTAGGCCATCTTGCCCATCTGAGGTAAAAGGATCTAAAGCGACATCTGTCATTACGCCCATTTCTGGGCATGCTGCTTTTATAGCACGTACTGCTCGTTGCGCTAGGCCTTCAGGGTTAAACGCTTCCGCCGCATCATCTGATTTAGCACTATCAGGTGTAACAGGAAAAATCGCTATCATGGGAATGCCTAAGTCATAACATTCTTGTGCTTCCTGCACTAATAAATCAATTGTTAAGCGTTCTACACCCGGCATGGACGCGACACTTTCCTTTTTATTTTCTCCTTCAATCACAAAAACGGGGTAGATTAAGTCATTCACCGACAAGCTGTTTTCTGACATTAATCGTCTTGAAAATTCATGGTAACGCATCCTGCGCATACGAGTTTTTGGAAAATTAATACTGTTATTCATAGTGTTTTATTTATAATGGTTAATCTTGGAGATTCAGTTTATTGTACAGATAATTTATTTTGGGTTACAACAGGCGCAACTAAACTGGCACTTAATTTTGTTTAATTTCAGCAGGCAGTTAATTATGGTTCAGTTCTTTTCTCGTTATGCATTTATCTTATTTTTAGTTTTCTCAAGCGCCACTTTAAAAGCAGAAGCACAAGATTTGCTTGCGCCACAACAGGTGATAGAAAAAGCCTCTATTGATCTTTTAGAGCAACTTAAAGACCCTCATTTTTCACAAGATAAAAAACAAATTCGTGAATACATCAAGCAAGAGATTTTCCCCCAAGTTGATACCATTCTTATGTCTGCACTGGTATTAGGTAAGCATTGGCGTAAAGCGAGCAAAATGCAACAACGCCAATTTATTCGTGCGTTTAAAGAATTGCTAGTCAATACTTATGCCGCTACGTTTACCGAACAATTCCAAAACTGGCGCATTGACTATTTACCCTTAAAACTAAAAGAATCTGCTAAAAAAATCTTAGTTAAAACACGTGTTAAGCAACAAGGTAAACCAACCACGGCCATTGATTATTCCATGGTATTACGTAAAGGACAGTGGAAAATTTACGATATGTCGGTCGAGGGCATCAGTTTAATTATTAGTAACCGTACGATCTTTGGCAATATGATTAAAGACTCAGGTTCTTTAGAAAAAGTGATTGAGCAGTTAGTCGAAAAAAATAAAGCGTCTTCACCCGCCCCCCGTAGCCTAATTTAATAAAGCGCAAGCTATCTCACTTGCGCTTTACCCTCACTTTATAGACCTAACCAGTTTTGCGGTTTTAAGTACTCATCATATAAAACTGCTTCTGGTGAACCGGCTTCTGGACTCCAATCATACTTCCAATGCACTACTGGCGGCATAGACATTAATATCGATTCGGTACGCCCACCAAACTGCAATCCAAATAAAGTCCCACGATCAAAAACTAAATTAAATTCTACATAGCGGCCACGACGGTAAAGTTGGAAATCACGTTCACGCTCGCCATAATCAATATTTTTACGTTTATTGACAATCGGCTGGTAGGCTTTAATAAAACTACACCCAATGCTTTGCATTAAGCCAAAGCTTTTTTCAAAGCCCATTTCATTTAAATCATCAAAAAACAAGCCCCCTGCACCGCGTGTTTCATCTCTGTGTTTTAAATAGAAGTACTCATCACACCACTCTTTATATTTTTTATAAACATCCTCACCAAAAGGATCACAGGCTTCTTTTGCGGTTTGATGCCAGTCAATTACATCTTCTTTAAACGGGTAATAAGGCGTTAAATCAAAACCACCGCCAAACCACCAAATAGGCTCTTCACCTTCTTTTTCCGCAATAAAAAAGCGCACATTGGCATGAGAGGTTGGTACATAAGGGTTATGTGGATGAATTACTAAAGAAACCCCCATCGCTTGAAATTCACGCCCGGCTAATTCAGGGCGTTTAGCTGTCGCTGCT
Organism: uncultured bacterium; assembly: GCA_965366065.1. GTDB lineage: Bacteria > Pseudomonadota > Gammaproteobacteria > Methylococcales > Methylomonadaceae > Methyloprofundus. The sequence goes on from CBDUDV010000030.1 coordinate 22,824, forward strand.
GGTGGCAAGTTATTACCAAAGACATGTGAAAAATTAACCCCGGCTTGTTCAAATACAGTCCCGCTTGTTAATACGCGTGTACGCCCAGTACCGCCAGCATCTCTATCCCATGCATCTTCAACAAAAACAGCGCCGCCATCTTCATCTTGTAATTTCTGGCAAATGTCATCCTGCAAGCCCAGTAAAAAGGCTTTTACTTGGTCAATTTGCGTTTGATTAATTCCTGTCATTTTATTCTTTCCTTTTTATATCCATGATATTTTGTATTTCTGCGTACAAAAGTAGCAAATTTAAGTAAAATTGGCACTCAGTTTTTATGCATACCAAAATGACTTCACAAAAAGATACTTTATTTGCAAGCCCTTTAGCTAAGGTCGATAGCTTTCAATTTGATAATAGCGTCGTTGACGTATTCCCAGATATGATACAACGATCCGTCCCCGGATACAGTGCTATTATTTCTGCCATTGGCCTACTTGCTAACCGCTACGCTCAAGATAATAGCAACTGCTACGACCTCGGCTGTTCTTTAGGCGCAGCAACGTTATCCATGCGCCATAAAATAACCGCTGACGATTGTAAAATTATCGCCGTAGACAATTCTACTGCGATGTTAGAGCGTTGCCAAAAAATTATTGAGCGCGACACCGCTACATTAACCGTTGATTTGCTTTGCAGTGATATTCAAGATGTCAGCATTAACAATGCTTCCGTAGTAGTTTTAAACTTTACTTTACAGTTCATCCCCTTGGCTGACCGCGATGCTTTCATCAAAAAAATATACGATGGCATGCTGCCTGGTGGCCTATTAATTTTATCTGAAAAACTCATGTTTACTGATGAAAGACAGCAAGCCCTACAAACGGAAATGCACCATAATTTTAAACGCGCCAATGGTTACAGCGATATGGAAGTCAGCCAAAAGCGTGCCTCTTTAGAAAATGTACTGATCCCTGAAACCTTTGAGCAGCATAAATCACGCCTGCAAAAATCTGGCTTTGATAATACTGAAGTGTGGTTTCAATATTTTAATTTTGCCTCAATGATTGCCCTGAAATGATAGATTACCAACCCTTATACGATGAACTCATTGAGATGAATGCCGAAGCTTGGGCAGATAAGCTACCCGAGCAAATTCAGCAAAAATTAAATCCTGATGCACATGGTAATTTTGTTAAATGGAATGCCGCTGTTGAGCAATTACCTATCCCTAAAAATCCCAGTATTGAGTTAAGCGATTCCAACTTTAAAATTGGCCAACGCAATGAGCTATCAGATCAAGAATTTGCACAGCTTGATGCCGGCTTAAAAAACCTGTTCCCTTGGCGTAAAGGGCCTTATCATTTATTTGATTTACATTTAGATACGGAATGGCGTTCAGATTGGAAGTGGGAGCGCATTAAAGACCATATTAGCCCGTTAAACAAGCGTCTGGTATTAGATGTCGGCTGTGGTAATGGTTATCATTGTTGGCGCATGCTCGGCGCAGGTGCACGCATGGTGGTGGGAGTTGATCCGGTACAATTGCATGTTTTACAATTTCAAGCCATTCAGCGCTTATATGCACAGCCCGCGCCTGTTTATGTCTTACCTTTAACACTGGAAGAAATTCCTGAAAAAACGGCGATTTTTGATACGGTTTTTTCTATGGGTGTACTGTATCACCGTCGCTCGCCTATTGATCACTTAATGGATTTACGCAATCGTTTACGCCCTGGCGGAGAATTAGTCTTAGAAACTTTAATTATTGAAGGTGAAAAAGGCGAAGTTTTAGTGCCTGAAGGTCGTTATGCGCGCATGCGTAATGTTTGGTTTCTACCCAGCTGCGATACTTTAGTTAGCTGGATGACACGCTGCGGCTTTAAGAATATCCGTGTTGTTGATGTGAACCAAACCAGCTTAGATGAACAACGCGCCACACCGTGGATGACCTTTAATTCGCTTAAAGACTTTTTAGACCCTAACGATATAAATCTAACCATGGAAGGCTTACCAGCCCCTAGGCGTGCTACCTTTATTGCAACGATAGACTAAGGCAATAAGTTATAACCCGCAAGGGTGAAGAGAATAAAATCAAGGCTTTATCTATTTCCCCTCATCCAACCTTCTCCCTATGGAGAAGGCTTTAAGTGACGTTATTTTTTCGCACTTAACAGTGATATAGCCTTATTTAAGCCGTTACGTTAATATTATTACCTGATGCGCCACTAGCCGCAGGAACAGAGTCAATTAACATTAATGCCGCTTGCCCCTGCATCTCAATATTATCATTCGCCATTTTAACAGTCTTCATTTCTTGTGTATTCGCCGTACGCTGTGCTGATAACACCGGTGATACTTGGGTTGTTCTTTCAATATCCATGATAATTCCTTGATTAATTAAAGCGCCTATTGTCGCGTTCATAATAAGTTATCGACTACAATTCAAAAAACTTTAAAACCTATTAATAACGCGATTTTGTATTCGCCACTTTTTTTAACTTCCATGCTTTAGGGGTAATACTTGCTTCTAATCTATCTTCCAGCTCATCCGGCAATTCACTAAAAAAATCGAGCCCTGTCTGTTTCTCAATTTCATCAATACTCACAAGATAACGGTTTAACGGCTCATTGCCTTTTACGTTTTGCGGCATTAAAAATGCTAAGGTTAATGGTGTATTATCATCTCTTTCCAAGATATACATCTTAAAAAATGCATCAGGAATTTCTACATTCCAAGCATTTTTTAAGCGCTGAATATCGGCATCAAATACAGGACCGGTAACAACCCATAGCTTACCTTCAAGTTGCGTAAAATATTTAACTTCAACTTCCTCTAAGCGTTGCCACAGCTTTTGATTAAGCTTTGGTTTTTGTGGCGAAATATTGCTCATTAAAAAACTATTGAGCTGTGCTTGCTTGCCATACAGTCTGGAGATTGCATAATTAGGTGCCATATGCCCCCGGTCATAGCCACTGCCCTTGTAGTCTGTAGCCTTCACTTGATTAAGGCTACGCCAGTCGCTTTTAAAATTACTCGGACGCTTGTGCTTGGTCGCATTTTTATCGACAGCTTTTAATTGATACGTCACCCAAAGCGGGTTACCTCGCACATCAGAATACCCCAGCATAAAATGCGCATTTCTAAATACTCTAAACCACCTAAAAGGGTATTGCCATTGCTCTGCCACCGGAACCCCTTTGAATATTTGCGCTGGCCGTGCAATTTGCACTTCGTACGCATAACCACCGCCCACTACGATCAACAAAAAAAGTATCACTAATGGATTACGGTACATCAGCTTAAAAAAGTTTGCTGTTAGGTAAGCAATTACGCGTTTTTTCCTTGCCATCTTTTATCCATATACCTTTAAAATCAATGACCTCATTTTAACATTGCTAATGTAGCAAATAATTAAAATTAAGCACTTATTGCAATCTTAAGTTTATCGGCATAACATCTGAGTGAAAGCCCTACTCTACTTATTAAGGAACGATGATGAGCACTAAAATAATTCCAGTGATTGACCAATGGTATAAAGAAACTGAAAATGATCTTTTATTTAAAGTGGTTGCTATTGAAGAGAGCGATGACTCTATTGAGGTTCAATATTTTAATGGCGATATAAGCGAGTTTGACCAAGACAGTTGGTCTAACTCCAAAATTATAGCGATTGAAGCCCCCGAAGATTGGAGTGCGCCTTTTGGTGGCATTGATGCTGATGATTTAGGTTATTCTGACCCCGATAGCCACGCAGACTATGATAAAGAAGCACCACTTAAAGATTACCAAGATTAGGATCAAATTAATATGCGAATGAGTTCAGAGGAATTTTTACAATGGAATGCCAAAAGCATCACTTTGTTAGCCATGTCTGGCGCAGGAAAAACAACGCTAGCGAACAAATTACCGAGAGAAAAATGGTTTCATTATTCAGGTGATTATCGTATCGGTACAAAATATCTAGGCGAAGCTATTTTAGATAATATTAAACGCCAAGCAATGGACGTGCCTTTTTTAAAGGACTTATTACGCTCTGACTCTATTTACATCGGCAATAATATGTCGATTGATAATCTCTCACCTGTCTCTAGTTTCCTAGCTAAAGTAGGCGATAATGCTTTAGGTGGCTTAGACTTAGACGAGTTTAAGCATCGTCAAAAATTACATTACCATGCTGAAGTGGCGGCAATGCTTGATGTGGATGATTTTATAGACAAAGCAGACAACATCTATGGTTACAAACACTTTATTAACGATGCGGGCGGCAGTGTTTGTGAATTAGATGATGATCACGTGCTCGCGCATTTAGCAAAGCACACACTGATTATTTATATAAAAACCTCAGCTGAGCATAACCAAACAATTATTGATCGCGCCAAAAGTTCACCTAAACCCTTGTATTACCGCGAAGAATTTCTAGATCAACAATTAACTGAATTTATGCGTGAGCATAATTATCATGATACGTACCACATTCCGCCGGATGATTTTGTAAGCTGGGTATTCCCGCGTTTATTTGCCTCTCGCCTACCTCGTTATCAAGCGATTGCAGATCAATATGGCTACACCTTAGATGCCACTGAAGTCGCGAATGTCGCGAATGAAGATGATTTCATGCAACTTATTGCGACTGCAATAGATCAACAATCTCGTTAAGCCTTATGCCTTTAGTTGCTCATACTCAATTACCCACCTTTGTCCGCTTACAAGAAGAAGGTGAGGATATCCTCAATGCCAATCGTGCTTCACACCAACATATACGTGAATTACACATAGGCTTTCTTAATATGATGCCCGATGCAGCATTAGAAGCGACAGAGCGCCAGTTTTTTAGATTAGTAGGGGCCTGCAACCAAATTGCACAATTTCATATCCACCCGTTTACGATTAATGGACTGCCTCGTAGCAAAGAGGCACAAGCGCACATTGATAAATACTACGAAACCTTTGAGCAACTTAAAGAAGATGGCTTAGACGCTTTAATTATTAGCGGTGCCAATGTAACGCATGAACATTTGCAAGAGGAAAACTTTTGGCAACCACTGACTGAAGTATTTGAATGGGCGCAAGACAATGTCACCTCAACTTTATGCTCCTGTTTAGCCTCGCATGCTTTTGTACAACATTTTTACGGTTTAGAAAGAACTCGCCTGCCGGAAAAACGCTGGGGGGTTTATGCGCATAAGATCATCAATAGAAAGCATCCGTTAGTGGCCGAAATTAATACTCGCTTTGACGTTCCCCATTCGCGCTTTAATAATCTTGCGCAAAAAGACTTACAAGACTTAGGCTTACAAGTGCTGGTCACGAGTGAAGAAGCTGGAGTACATTTAGCAGTTAGCCCTGATGGTTTTCGTAGTGTCCTTTTTCAAGGTCACCCCGAATATGATGCCGTGAGTTTGATGAAAGAGTATAAGCGCGAAGTTTTACGCTTTATCAATAAAGAAAGTCAGGACTACCCGCCTCTACCGGCACATTATTTTGATACTGAAGTGCAGGCGATTTTTAATAGTTATGCTGAGCAAGTGCATTTAGCTGTCACCAATAATGAGGTACCTGCTGATTTTCCTGAGAAGGATATTTTAGCTTTACTGGATAATACTTGGCGAGATACGGCAAAAGCCGTTTTTAATAATTGGCTAGGAAAAGTCTACCAAATTACCAACCAAGATAGGCGTTTACCTTTTATGCAGGAAGTTGATCCTAGAAATCCATTAAATTTGTAGGCATAAACTTTAAGGAATCTCATAAAAATGTTCATACCCAACCATTACATTTAGCTTGTCGGGGCGCAGGTCTTTAGCCTGCATTGATACAAAGGCAGGCTAAAGACCTGCGCCCCCTTTTACACTGCTTTTAACTTAATGATAAGAAGTCGTTAAAGTGGGTAAGTTCATTCTTTTAAGGTTCCTAAGTTGCTTAAAAAACAATTTATTGCGGCTCCCTCAAGTAAATTGCTTATAGACATCTTTCCTATGTCCAATTTTTATTACGAGAATAATCAATTCTTGATCGTGTATTTCATAAATTATCCGATAATTACCTATTCTGACCTTATGAAAAGAGTTGTTACCTTTCATTTTTGTTGTGATGGGATCTGGTAGATTCTGACAGAGACTGTCTACCTTACTTTTGATGCGAACTAAATCGCGTTTTGGTAGTTGTTTTAGGCTCTTCAGGACAGAGGGCCTAAATTCAATATTGTAAGCCACTATTACAACCCAAGTTGTTTCCATACTTCATTGGCAGATATATTTTCACCCGCTTCAGACAATGCTTGTTTTGCACCCTCAATATCAATTACGTCTTCAATTTTCTGCAAAAGTTCTAGTTCTTCCATTGAAACTAAGGCTGCTATTTTTTTACCTCGGCGAGTTAAAACAATAGAGTCTTGACCGTAAGATACTTTATTTACAATATCCGCGAAATTTTTCCTGGCATCAACAGTGCTAATAGTTATTGTCATTTACGTCATCCTTATAATGTACGTTTGGTACTCATTGTACGCTTTACGTCTTAAACAACAAAATAATTAAAACAGGAAAGAAATTTTCAAGAGGCGCCACCAGATTGATATTTAGACACTTTTACTATTCTGATAGTGCCTCCGCATCAGTTTATGCGACTAAATATCGCACTCCCTTCTGCATATTGGTTTCATTTAGACAAAAGCCTTAAAAACAACTTAAGGCTTTTAGCCAATAATTAACCATCAGCAGTAATCTTCTTAACAATCGTCGCTAAACTAGCGCTGGCCTCTGCATTCTCAACTTGGCAAGTCCCTGCTTTAAAATGCCCCCCGCCTTGGTAGCTTAAACATAGCTCCCCAATATTGGTATTTGAACTCAGGTTGAGAATAGACTTGCCAATCGCAAAAACAGTTTTCTGCTTTTTCAAGCCCCACATCACATGCACAGAAATATTTGCATCTGGGAACAGGGCATAAATCATAAAACGGTTAATCGCATAAATCGTTTCCTCTTCACGTAGGTCTAAAACCACGAGATTACCGTGTAGCGTAGCGCAGCGTTTAATCTGTTCTATGCCATTTTTTTCATGATCTTTATATAAGTCAACACGCTCTATGACATCCTCTAACTTCAAAATATCATTTATAGAGTAATAACGGCAGCAATCGATCAAACTCATCATCAGTTGATAGTTTGATTGCGTAAAAACGTGAAAGCGTCCTAAACCAGTGCGCGCATCCATAATAAAATTTAATAATACCCAGCCTTCTGGATGCAGTATTTCTTCTTGTGTGAACTGTGCCGAATCGGCTTTATCTACTTCCGCCATCATTTCATTCCATGACTCAGGAAAACGCTCCGCGCCACCATAATAATCATAAACAACGCGTGCTGCAGATAAAGCATTAGGGTCAATAATATGCTTGTCATTCGCTTTATTACGAATAGTTTCACTTAAATGATGATCAAAGGCTAAATGCACGCCTTCAACATAAGGCAAGTTAGTTGAAATATCCTTATCCGTCATTTCAATTAAACCATCTTGCATATCCTTAGGGTGAACAAAAATAATTTCATCAATGATATCGATTTCTTTTAACAAAACAGCACAAACTAAACCATCAAAATCACTACGTGTTACTAGGCGTCGCACTACATCACTCATAAAATTCTCCTACCTATCTCATTTAAGTACACTTAATCTTCTTTTCTAAATTCGCCTTCAATGACATCCGGCTCTTTTGACTGCGGCGGGCGTTGATTTCCAGCGGCACCCACTAATTGCTTCTCGATAATAACTTGTGCAATTTTTCTACGCATAGAAGGAATCAAGCAAGCAAAACCAATCGCATCGGTAAAAAAACCGGGAGTCAACAATAAAGCCCCGCCAACTAATAAAATCGGCCCTTCAACCATTTCATAGGCAGGCAATTCGCCTCGCGCCAAGTTTTCTTGCAAACGCACCCAGGTCGCCATCCCTTGCTGTCTTAACAGTCCCGCACCCACAATGGCTGTGGTTACAACCAATAGAATAGTAGGAAAGATCCCCACAATCCCACCCACTTGCAGTAATAAATAAATCTCTATAAAAGGGATTGTAACGATAATTAAAAATATAATTTGTATCGGGCTCATAATATAAAACATCCTTCTTAAGGCTAATCTTTTAGAAATATAGCATACTATACTGCATCCCTTATATTGATTTCATCTTCGCGTGTATGCATTATCAACTTATTCTCAATACCTGTCCTGATTTTACCGCTGCGCAAAGCTTAGCCACTAAAATCATTGAAAATGAATTAGCTGCTTGTGTTAATATTTTGCCTGCTTTAACTTCTGTTTACCGCTGGCAAGGTGAAATCGAAACAGCTCAAGAACATTTATTATTAATTAAAGCGCCTAGCTCCCAATATTCAGCAATCGAGCAATTTATTAATTTACATCACCCTTATGATGTCCCTGAAATTATTGCTTTCTCGGTTGAGAATGGATTACCTGCTTATTTACAATGGATAGACACATGCATTTCTTCAAAATAACCGCTTTCTTTGTATTTTTATGCGTCAGCCAGTCAAGTTACGCGCTTAATACCAGTGATTTATTACGTGCAGAACAGGCATTTAGGCTATCGGCTGAAGCAACTGAATCCGGTCACATCAAACTCAGTTGGAAGATTGCTGATGGCTATTATTTATACCGCAATAAAATCTCTGTCGTTTCCAAATCAGATAATATCAGAATAACTCATATTGACTTGCCTGCTGGCATAATGAAGCATGACCCTTCTTTTGGTGAAGTACTCATTTATCGCAATAAAATTGAAAGTTTAGTCACTTTAGATCGCCCAGAAACTGAACAAGCTGTCACTTTGCTGGTTAAACACCAAGGTTGCGCTGATGTGGGTGTCTGTTATCCACCGCAAAGTAGCACCATAAAATTAAACTTAGCTGCCACGACAGCCAAGCCCGCATTTAATCCCATCAAAAAAATCACACAAGGATTTAATTTAGGTTTAAACCTATTTGCTGACGAGCTATTAACTGCGGATGAAGCCTTTGCTTTTTTTGCCTTTGTTCAAGACGACAAAAGCATTAAAGTGCAATGGGATATCGCAAAAGGTTACTACTTATACCGAGAAAAAATCGAGCTAAAAATTGTAGCGGATAATGGCACCACACTATCAAGCTATACCATTCCGCGTGGCACGCCTAAATATGACGAGGCCTTTGGCAATGTCGAATTATTATATGATTCGCTACAATTTGATTTAGCTTTATCGCGTGATTACCCTAATCAACAAAACATTACTGTATTGGCAAAATTTCAAGGCTGTGCTGAACGCGGCGTATGTTACCCGCCGATGCAGAAAAGCATCAATTTGACCCTACCCAAGCTGGCAAAAATTCAGCCACAAACTAACAATAGCGCAACTAAAGTAACCGAGCTATCTGAGCAAGATTTTATTATTAATGCCTTACAAAATGATTCCTTTTTGCTAACTTTATTTACTTTTTTTGGTTTCGGTCTCTTATTAGCCTTTACACCCTGCGTTTTTCCAATGGTTCCGATTCTATCGGGCATTATTATTGGGCAAGGGAAAAACATCACTCAGCGTAAAGCTTTTTTACTTTCGTTTAGCTTTGTTTTCGCGTCAGCCCTCACTTATACCGTGTTTGGCATCTTAGCCGCATTATTTGGTAGCAACCTTCAAGCTGATTTTCAAGCGCCTTGGATTATTTACTTATTCAGCGGAATTTTCGTTATTTTAGCCTTGGCTATGTTTGATTTTTATCATTTAGAATTACCCAAGTTCATACAATCTCACTTACATAATGCTAGCGATAAACATCGCGATGGTTCTTATTTGGGTGCGGGATTAATGGGTTTTTTCTCTTCATTAATTGTTGGCCCTTGTGTTGCTGCCCCATTAGCCGCCGCGCTTATCTATATTGGTCAATCAGGTGATGTGCTTTTAGGTGGCTTAGCTTTATTTATGATGGGCTTAGGCATGGGCGTTCCTCTTTTAATCATTGGCGCTTCTGCGGGACAATTATTACCCAAAGCAGGCCGCTGGTTAAACACCAGTAAATCCGTGTTTGGCGTTATCATGCTAGCTGTCGCTGTCTGGATGTTAGATCGCGTTATTGCCGCTGAAATCAGCCTGTTTTTATGGTCACTACTGTGTATTATTCCCGCTATTTATTTACACGCCTTAGATCCGCTTCCTGTTAGTGCGGGTGGCTGGCATAAATTATGGAAAGGACTCGGCGTGGTCTTACTGATCTACGGCATACTCATGCTGGTGGGTTTAAGTTCAGGTAATAGCAATCCGCTACAGCCTCTAAAAGGAATGAGTTTTTCAGGGGCATCCACAACAGCTAAAGAACCAGCACTCGCCTTCAAAAGAATTAGTTCTTTAGTGGAATTAAAACAAGAATTACAAAAGGCCAGCGATAAGGGCTTACCCGTTATGCTCGATTTTTATGCCGACTGGTGCATTAGCTGTAAAGAAATGGAGCATTACACCTTAAATAATCCAGCGGTAAAAAAACGTCTAGAAAAATTTGTTTTATTACAAGCCGATGTCACACAAAATAACACGGCTGATAAGGCACTATTAAAAGAATTTAATTTAATCGGCCCGCCCGCTATTTTGTTTTTTGATCTTCAGCAACAAGAACAATATAATAAACGCATAATAGGCTTTCAAACTGCAGATAAGTTTATGAAAAACATACCCACAAGCCTATAGCTCGTTCCACTATTCTAATTAACTGGGCAATCTACCATGATGGATGATTTGTTAGATATTAATACGGCCACCATTCTAGTTGTGGCTACAGGTGCTGGCGCTGATGAAATCACTCAATTACTTCACGCTAATACATACACACAAGTAACAAGTATAAAAGGCACACAGGAAGCACTAGAGATTTATCCAAAGCTCTCACCTGAGCTGATTATCTACAATCCTAGTAATCAATCTGCTGTTGAGGAGTTCATCCGTGAACTCTCACAAATAAACGAAGCAGAACTACCCCCCATTTTTTTAATCACGCCCGAAAATTCGCCTATCCCCAGCGTAGAATCTAAGATAGATGATTTCATTTCTGAGCCACTAAACTCAGAGCTATTTTTGTTCCGTTTACATCATTTATTACTAACCCAATTAAGAAATAAAGAATTAAAAGACTATACAAGCACAATGCTGAGTACGATTGAACATCGCAATCAAGCACTGCGCGAGTCTCAAATAGAAATTGTTGAATGTTTAGGTTATGCGGCAGAATTTCGTGATTCAGAAACAGGTACCCATACCATTCGTGTAGGTAAGTTCACTCAATTATTAGCTCAATCTATGGGCATGCGCGAACAAGAAGCGGAATCACTACTGTATTCAGCACCTATGCATGATGTGGGTAAAATTGGTATCCCTGACCAAATTTTACTCAAGCCAGGGAAACTAACGCCGGACGAATTTGAGTTCATGAAGCAACACACCACTATTGGAGGGCAGATACTTAGCCGCTCTAATAATAAACTCTTAATACAAGCAGGTATTATTGCTTTAACTCACCATGAAAAATGGGATGGCAGTGGCTACCCTAACGGGCTTAAAGGCACTGATATTGATATCACTGGGCGTATTGTTGCTATTGTTGATGTCTTTGATGCATTGACCATGGAGCGCCCCTATAAAAAAGCATGGAATGTTGAAAGTGCCGTAGCTCTGATTAATGAAGGATCAGGAAAACACTTTGATCCCTCTATTGTCGCTATTTTCAATCAGTCTTTAGACAACATCGTTGAGATCAAAAACACCTACCTTGATGATACATCTGCATCTCTGTTGCTTTCTCAATATTTACCTCATTAACCCCTTTCATTCAGCGCATGTCTAAAAACTTTATTACTACTACCCTACTACTACTTTTTATACTGCTAATATCCTTATTCAGCTATTTAGAGCAACAAAATAATGCTCAACCTTTGCCATTACCTGAGTTCTCTCTACCTGATTTACAAGAAAAAACTCACTCCATCAGCGAATGGCAAGGAAAAGTACGTATTATTAATTTTTGGGCAACTTGGTGTCCGCCGTGTTTAAAAGAGATCCCCATTTTCATGCAACTACAACAGGAATATGCAGATAAAAATGTGCAATTCATTGGTATCGCGATTGATGACCCAGCCAGTGTAGAAGATTACCTTAGTTTTATGGATATTAATTACCCGATATTAATTGCGCCTGCAGAAGGCGGGTTACTTGCTAAGCAACTAGGCAATGTTGTTAATGCCATTCCCTATACTGTCATTGTTAACCAAAACAATGACATTATCTTTCGTCACCCCGGTGAGTTATCTAAAGAATTAATCGAAAATCAATTAAATATACTTTTAACAAATTCTAAAAAATAAGCCGCTCATTACAAAAATCAATAAAAAAACCCCTGTTCTTGTCGCTATTTGCTGTTAAATAACATAATTCTGGACAAAACTTACTAAATTAGAGAGAATTAGCGCTTATTTAAGTGATAATCTCTAAAAAGCACCTATTCCATGGCAAAAATAACCATTCTTAACGGCCCAAATCTTAATCTACTCGGCGTACGTGAGCCTGGCCATTATGGAAATAAATCGCTAGCAGATATTCAAAACAGCGCACAAACTTTTGCTGACAAACATCAACACCAACTGAATTTTCAGCAGAATAACGCAGAACATGAAATTGTTGAGCATATACACCAAGCGTTTAACGATAAGGTTGACTTCATTATTATCAACCCCGCTGCGTTCACTCATACGAGTGTTGCCATTAGAGATGCATTACTCGCAACTAAAATACCTTTTATAGAAGTCCATCTATCCAACGTTCACGCAAGAGAGCCCTTTCGTAAGCACTCTTACTTTTCTGACATTGCTCAGGGAATTATCTGTGGACTTGGCGCAACCGGATACCAATTGGCCTTAGAGGCTGCACATCAGACCCTACTCGAGGATAAATAAATCGTGGATATTAGAAAAATAAAAAAACTGATCGAACTTATTGAAGAATCTGACATTGCTGAAATTGAAATTACCGAAGGTGAAGAATCGGTACGCATTAATCGTTATTCAAGCACGCCAGCACCTGTTGCAGTTGCGGCAGCCGCTCCTGTTGCAATAGCAGCAGCTGCTCCCGCTGCAATTGCAGCGCCTGTTGCTGAAAGCGCAGAGCCTGCAGGCCATGCCCTGAAATCACCGATGGTAGGTACTTTTTACCGCGCCGCATCACCGGGCTCTTCATCATTTGTAGAAATCGGCCAGTCGGTTAAAGAAGGCGATACGCTTTGTATTATTGAAGCAATGAAAATCCTTAACCAAATTGAAGCGGATAAAAGTGGTGTTATCAAACAAATTCTAATTGAAAATGCACAACCGGTTGAATACGACCAAGCCCTTTTCATCATAGAATAACTCACGAGGCAACAAGCAATGTTTGATAAAATTCTTATCGCAAACCGTGGGGAAATTGCCCTACGTATATTGCGTGCCTGCCGTGAACTGGGTGTAAAAACCGTTGCAGTTTACTCAAGTGCAGACCGCGATTTAAAACACGTACGTTTAGCTGATGAAGCTATCTGTATTGGCCCTGCGGCATCCGCAGACAGCTACCTAAACATTCCAGCCATTATCAGCGCCGCTGAAGTGACTGATGCCGAAGCCATTCATCCAGGTTATGGATTTTTGGCTGAAAGCGCTGAGTTTTCTGAAAAAGTAAAACAAAGCGGCTTTACCTTTATTGGCCCTGAAGCAGATACAATTCGCAAAATGGGCGATAAAATTGAAGCTAAAAAAGCCATGATTGCCTCTGGCATTCCTTGTGTTCCCGGTAACGGTGAGCCTCTAGGGGATGACAATGAAACCAACCTAAGAATGGCTAAAGAAGTAGGCTACCCTATTATTATCAAAGCCGCTGGCGGTGGTGGTGGTCGTGGGATGCGTACGGTACATACCGAAGGCGCATTACTTAGCTCGATTGCTTTAACTAAATCTGAAGCTGGTTCTTTTTTCGGTAACGATACCGTTTATATGGAAAAGTTCCTAGAAGACCCTCGCCATATTGAAATACAAATACTTTCTGATGCACATGGTAATGCCGTTCACTTAGGTGAACGTGATTGCTCTATGCAACGCCGCCATCAAAAAGTAGTAGAAGAAGCGCCTGCACCGGGCATTACTGAAGAACAGCGTAAATTTATCGGTGAGCGCTGTGCACAAGCCTGTGTTGATATAGGCTATTTAGGCGCGGGAACTTTTGAATT
>CBDUDV010000031.1:0-36508 GCA_965366065.1 uncultured bacterium
GATAAGACTTCTGCCCATTTGTAGCTGTAATAACCCGCAGCATAACCACCGGCGAAAATATGCGAGAAGCTGTGGGCGAATCGATTAAATGCAGGAGGGACCATAACGGATACTTGCTGGCGAATTTTATCCAGCACTTCATAAACGCGCGCGCCGTTTTCAGGATCATATTCTTGGTGTAGGCGGAAATCGAATAGGCTGAATTCTAGCTGGCGAACCATTAACATGCCAGCTTGAAAGTTTTTGGCGGCAAGCATTTTGTTGAAGAGTGCTTCAGGTAGAACTTCACCCGTTTGGTAGTGCCCTGAAATTAAATCTAGCGCTTCTTTTTCCCAGCACCAGTTTTCCATAAACTGGCTAGGAAGTTCAACAGCATCCCATTCCACGCCACTAATACCCGATACGCCTAAGTGATCAACCTGAGTTAGCATGTGTTGTAAGCCATGACCGAATTCGTGGAATAAGGTTAAAACTTCATCATGGGTTAATAAGGCAGGATCGTTTGCTGTTGGTGGAGTGAAATTACATGTTAGATAAGCAACGGGGATTTGTAAGCCATCGGCTGTTTTTTTACGGCCTACGCAGTCATCCATCCATGCACCACCGCGTTTTTGCGCGCGGGCATATAAATCGATATAAAATTTACCGCGTAATTCGCCGGCTTTATCTAAAATTTGAAAGAAACGTACCTCTTCATGCCATGTGTCGATATCGTTTTCTTCACTTATTTGTAAGCCATATAGCTTTTCTACGACTTTAAATAAGCCCGATAATACTTTGGGTGCAGGGAAGTATTTTTTTACTTCTTCTTGCGATAAGTCATACGCATGTTGGCGCATTTTTTCGGAAAAATAACCGATATCCCAAGCAAACAGTTTATTAATGCCGTAGTGCTCTGTTGTAAATGCGGTTAAATCTGCTAAATCTTGCTTAGCTTGCGGCAGTGATTTTTCTGCCAATTCTTCTAAAAAGTCAGTGACTTGTTTAGGGGTGTCTGCCATTTTTGTGGCAAGTGACAGTTCGGCGTAATTATTAAAACCTAAGAGTTGTGCTTTTTTATGGCGTAAAGCAATCAGGCTATCCATAATTTGCGTATTATCCCAGTCTGTATCTGCACCTAGCTCCGAAGCGCGTGTAGAAAACGCTTTGTACATATCAGCGCGCAATTGGCGATCGTCTGCGTAGGTCATTACGGCAAGGTAAGATGGGAATTGCAGGGTAAGCATCCAACCTTTTTCGCCTTCCAGTTCTGCAGTTTGTTTTGCTTGTTGTAGTGCAGATTCAGGTAAGCCAGCGAGACCAGATTTTTTCTTGATTAGTTTGCTCCAATCATTGGTGGCATCTAATAAGTTTTCTTCGTAGCGGCTGGTGAGTTGGGATAGCTCTAGATTAATGTCTTTATATTGTGCTTTTTTCTCGTCATCTAAAGCAATACCGGATAAACGAAAGCTACGTAAAGAATTTTGAATGATTTTTTGCTGTGCTGTCTCTAGACTTGCATAGCTATCGCTTTCTGCAATGCTGGTATACGCCTTAAATAAAGCGTCGTGCTGTCCCATTTCGGTAGAGTATTCGCTTAATTTAGGCAGGCATTCATTGTAGGCATCACGTAAGTCATCATTATTAGTCACTGAATTCATATGGCTAACAGGCGACCAAGCGCGGCTGATTTTATCTTCTACCGCATCAATCGGGGCAATTAAATTATCCCAAGTGTAGGTGCTGTTTTCCGCTAATACTTTTTCGACGGTGGCACGAGCATCAGTTAATAATTGCTCAATCGCTGGGACGATATGTTCGGGTTTGATTTGTGAGAATTGGGGTAAATCGGTGTTGCTTAATAAAGGATTGCTCATGAGGTAATATGAAATTTATTGACGAATAGTAGGTAAATTTTAACTAAAATTTATAAATTCCGCTGATTCATTTTTGCATCATCTAAATAAACTCGTATCATGATGGTTTAATTATTTAGATTAAGGTTTTACGAATGACATTACGAAGTTTTAAAACAAGTCACCCACAAGTAGGAGAACGTGTTTATTTGGATGAAAGTGCTGTGATTATTGGTGATGTAATGCTCGCAGATGATGTGTCAGTCTGGCCTACCGTTGTGATTCGTGGTGATGTGGCTTCGATAAATATTGGCGTGGCGACGAATATTCAAGATGGTGCGGTATTGCATGTGTCGCACAAAGGAAAATATACCCCGAAAAGTGCGCCGCTGAAGATAGGGAAAGGCGTTACGGTAGGGCATAGGGCGGTGGTACATGCGTGTACTGTGGGTGACTATTGTTTGGTCGGAATAGGCGCAATTATTATGGATAATGCCGTGCTGGAAGATTACGTTATGTTAGGGGCTGGCGCATTAGTGCCGGCTAATAAGGTATTGGAAAGCGGTTATTTATATATGGGATCGCCAGCAAAAAAAGCGAGAGAATTAACGCAGGAAGAAAAGCAGTTTTTAGAATATTCGGCAACGCATTATGTGGTTTTGAAGGATGAGTATTTGGGTGAGTGTAAGTAAAGTTAGTGATAGGCTTGTATTTTCTTTGAAAGAGGCTACTATGTAGATACGTTATTTTGCTTTGAGTGTGCCATGCCTGTAAAAATTTTTCAGTGGGATGAAGATAAAAATAATATTTTGAGGGGAAGTCGTGATGTCTCGTTTGAAGATGTGGTATTTGCTTTAAAAAATAAAAAGTTACTTGATGTAATATCCAGCCCTACACATGATAAACAAAAGTGTTTTGTGGTGAATATTAATGATTATGCTTATATCGTGCCGTTTGTAGAAGAAAAAGGTAGGTACTTTTTAAAAACAATTTACCCTAGTAGAAAACATACGAAATTTTATTTTAAAGACTAAAATTATGAAAAATAAATCAGAGATATATTCAACTGAAGAACAGGAATTGTTTCAAGCACTTGAAGCTGATGTCGATAATGATGAGTATCAGCCTTTATCGCCTGAAGCACTTGAAAAAGAGAAGGCGTTTTATCAGCAAGTTGCAGTTGATACCATAGCGCAAAAAACACGTAAAAAATCATTAAATATTAGATTAATTGAAAGTGATATAGAAAAAATCAAGGTGATTGCTTTTGAAAATGGCTTGCCCTATCAAACCTTGATATCGTCAATTATTCATAAAGTTGCAACGAAGCAAATTAAGGCGGTTTAATTTTTTAGTTTAAACAAAAAAGGCCGGAATAAGTCATGCTTATTCCGGCCTTTTTTATGGATGTTTTTTTAGATTTTTATCTTTCTAATAACTCTAATTTACCTGGTTTTCCATCCCACTCTTCAGCATCTGGAAGTGCGTCTTCAACATCGGTAATAACCGGCCATGTTTTAGATAATTCTGCATTAATTTCAATGAATTGCTCTTGTCCTTCAGGAAGTTCATCTTCAGAAAAGATTGCTTCAGCTGGGCACTCAGGCTCACATAATGTGCAATCGATACACTCGTCTGGATCAATCACTAAAAAGTTAGGCCCTACGTGAAAGCAGTCAACAGGACAAACATCAACACAATCAGTGAATTTACATTTAATGCAGTTTTCCGTAACAACAAAAGTCATCTTTAAGTACCTACTTATTTTTCTGGTTTAATAAAATATTTTCGTGTGTCATTCTATCAGAAATAAAGCATATATTCTGCTTCTCCGATAAAAATCGCTTAAAGCGCTAATTTAATGCCCATTGCAAGCAGTAATAGCGCAATAAAGGCTTTTAGGTAGCGGTCAGGAATATGGCGGCCGAATAGACTACCGAAGTAGATGGCTGGAATACCTCCAAGTAATAAACCTTGTAATAAAGAGAAATCAACTGAGCCTAAATGCAAATGCCCCATGCCTGCAATGGCGGTTAAAGGTACGGCATGTGCAATATCCGTTCCTACAATTTCTATAGGTTTCTTTTTGGGGTAGAGTAAAAATAAAATGGCCGAGCCGATAGCACCAGCTCCAACTGATGAAATAGTCACTAGAACACCTAAAGCAACGCCGGCTAAAACTGTAATATGAGGGCGATATTTTTTAAGCAAAATGATAAACCGAGAATCACCGTGGTGATGACTCATATAAGAAACTAAACGCCCTTTTATTAATATAATAAAGGAGGTTAATATCAGCATTACGCTTAAGGTCAGCATCATTAATTTGTCAGAATTAAGTCCTGCGTTTTTTAAGTATTCTAACAGCGAGACGGTAATTAATGCGCTGGGCACACTGCCTAAAGCGAGTAGTCCTGTGACTTTCCAGTCAACCGTTTTATTACGGTGATGAAAAAAGACACCGCTTGCTTTGGTAATTGATGCGTAAAGTAAATCGGTGCCCACAGCGATAGCGGGCGATATGCCAAAGCCTAAAACCAAGATGGGTGTCATTAATGAACCACCGCCAACGCCGGTTAAGCCAATAACAAAGCCGACTAAGCTACCTGCGGCGATGTGCATTAAATCAAAAGCAATAAAGTCCATAAAGGTTATTTTTTGATGAAAAAGCGATGACTAAAAAAACCAGCGTAGATAGCGATAACCATAATAACAGCTTCTGTTGAGAATAGTCCTAAGCTAGCAAAGGCAGGTCCTGGGCAATAGCCTGTCATGCCCCAGCCGATACCAAAGACAGCGGAACCAATCACTAAGGGTTTATCAATATGAGATTTAAGTGAGACATGAAATGCGTCAGCAAAAAGTGGTGTAGGACGTTTTAAAATAAAACGAAAACTTAAGATACCTACGCCGAGCGCTCCCATCATGACGAAAGCTAAGCTAGGATCCCAGTTACCGGTAATATCTAAAAAGTTTAGCACTTTATTTGGATTCATCATCTGTGAAATCGCTAGCCCTAAACCAAAAATAATGCCCGCGAGTAATGCAACGAGATTAGTTTTCATTACAGTGCTCCTAAGACATGTTTGAAGGCAAAAACAGTGACCATGCCGCTCGCCATAAAAGTCAGCGTGGCAATAATTGAGCGAATTGAAAAGTTAGAGATACCGCAAATACCATGTCCGCTAGTGCAACCACTGCCCATTCTTGTTCCCATACCGACTAAAAATCCACCAATAATAATTGCCCAGGTTGGATAGTCTTGGCGTAGAGGGAGACTATTGTCTGTAAAAAATTGAAAACAAGCTGCGCCAGCGATTAAGCCGAATAAAAATAAACCACGCCAGAGCTCTTCTTTTTTTGGCGAGCTAAATAAGCCGTTCATAATGCCGCTGATTCCTGCCATGCGGCCATTGAGTAAAAGTAATAAACTAGCGCTTAAACCAATTAAAACACCGCCGAATAGCGCTGAGTAAGGGGTGAAATTTTCCAAAGATTTTCCATATAGATATATTTTATAATATGCTTATTATAGAGTGTGTCTTAGGGCGGTAGCAAAAATACTCGGATAATAATGTTTTGCTAAACTCAGGTTTTAAATCGATTCACACTTAAACATGATATGTTTAAGTGTGATAAATCAAGAACCAGTTAATTAATTTTAGGATGAATTAGGGACGCTATGTTTGAAGTTGCAGAGTTGGGACACACGATTAGTAAGGCAGATTATAATTTGCAAGTACCTGAGTTGCGTACGCAATTATTGACCTTACAACAGGAAATAACCACGGGTGACTTTTCAGTTGTCGTACTGATTTCAGGTGTTGATGGTGGCGGAAAAGGGGAGGTCATTAAATCACTGAATGAATGGTTAGACCCTCGCTTTATGCGCACTAATGCGTATGACTCGCCAAGTGATGAAGAGCGTGAACGGCCTGAATTCTGGCGTTTTTGGCGGACTATGCCAGCTAAAGGCACGATTGGTATTTATATAGGCTCGTGGTATAGCGAGCCGATCGCTAAGCGTGTTTTTGATAAGACGACAGATGCACAGTTACAGCGGAAACTTACGCAAATCAATCAGCTAGAGCAAGAATTATCGAATGATGGAACGCTGGTTATTAAGTGTTGGCTGCATTTAGGTAAAAAACAACAGAAAAAACGCTTAAAAGAATTATCTGAAAACAAAGAAACGGCATGGCAAGTGACTAAACGGGATAAGTTACATTTAGAAATGTACGATACCTTTGTTGATGTGGCAGAAAATGTGTTGCAAACAACTAGTAGTGGACAAGCGCCTTGGCTTATTATTGAAGGCAGTGACAGCCGTTATAGTAGTTTGAAAGTCGGACAGCATATTTATAATCGCATTAAATTACACCAAGAAAGTCGTCAAAAAGAAAAAGCGCTACAAGCTGATTCTCAGAGCAAAATGATTGATTATGTTAATCAAGAAAGCGTGCTAGATGCCTTGGATTTAAGCTTAAGTTTAGATAAGAAAGCTTATAATGATCAGCTTAATTTTTATCAAGGTAAGCTTAATAAGTTGGTGCGTACGGCACACGAAAAAAAGTTATCTAGTGTTTTAATGTTTGAAGGCTGGGATGCAGGCGGTAAAGGCGGAGCTATTAGGCGCTTAACACATGCAATGGATGCGAGAAATTATCAAGTGATTCCTGTTGCGGCCCCCACCGATGAGGAGCTTAATCAGCATTATCTTTGGCGTTTTTGGCGACATATACCGCGTGCGGGCCGTGTGACTATTTATGATCGTAGTTGGTATGGGCGAGTATTAGTTGAGCGAGTCGAAGGTTTTGCCAGCGAGGAAGAGTGGAAGCGCGCGTATTCTGAAATTAATCATTTTGAGGAAGCCTTGAGTGAGCATGGTATTTTATTGCTCAAGTTTTGGTTGCATATCGATAAAGATGAGCAATTAGAGCGTTTTCAAGCGCGTGAGAAGATTCCTTATAAGCAACATAAAATTACCGAAGACGATTATAGAAACCGTGAAAAATGGGATGAATATAGCTTGGCTGTTAATGATATGGTAGCGCAAACGAGTACTAAAGCCGCTAAATGGACTTTAGTTGAGGCGAACGATAAGCGTTTTGCACGAATTAAAATCTTAAAAACCTATTGTGAGCAATTGGAAAAAGCGCTTGAAAAGCATTAAATAAAAATGGCAACATCGCTACAGTTAATTGACGTATTTATTGATGCGCTTTGGGTGGAAAATGGTCTGAGTAAAAATACACTGAATGCTTATGCCAGTGATTTACGCATCTTTAATAAAAGTTTAGGGAAAAAAACTTTAGTAGAGGTTGATAAGCTGGATATCAGTGAGTTTTTAGCACAAAGGTATGATGAAGGCATTAGTGCGCGCTCATCAGCCAGAATTCTATCCAGCTTGCGCCGGTTTTATACGTATTTAGTGCGTGAGAAGCAGGTCGATAATGATCCAACGGCTTTGATTGAACCGCCACGAATTGGTAAGCCTTTGCCACATTCTTTATCGGAAAAGGACGTTGATTTATTGCTCAATGCGCCTGAAACAAGTTCCGTTTTAGGGGCGCGTGATAAAGCGATGTTAGAAATGTTATACGCGACAGGCTTGCGTGTTTCTGAACTAGTCAATTTGACGCTTAGCCAAGTGAATTTACGCCAAGGCGTTTTAAGAGTGACGGGTAAAGGCAATAAAGAACGCTTAATGCCGATTGGCGAAGAGGCCCTCTTTTATTTAGAAAGATATATGCAAGATAGTCGTCCTGCTTTATTATCACAACGCCCCTGTGATGTGGTGTTCGTAACCAATAGAGTCGCCGGTATGACACGCCAAGCGTTTTGGCATATTATTAAACGTTATGCCAAAAAAGCAGAGATTAGCGCGCATTTATCGCCGCATACTTTGCGCCATGCGTTTGCGACACACTTGTTAAATCATGGTGCAGATTTGCGTGTGGTACAGCTTTTATTAGGGCATAGTGATTTATCAACCACACAAATTTATACACATATCGCTAATGAGCGATTAAAAGAACTCCATTCAAAATTTCACCCACGAGGATAACATTCCATGAATCAAGGTATTCACCCCAGCGCTTATATATCTGAAACTGCGGTTATTGGCGAGAATGTCACCATAGGCGCTTTTGCTGTGATTGAAGATAATGTTCATATTGGTGATAACTGCAAATTAGGTGCGCATGTGGTTATTCGCCCTTATACAACAATGGGAACGAGCAACACGGTTCATGCACAGGTTGTTTTAGGTGATTTACCGCAAGATACTAGCTTTGATGAAGCCACGGTTTCGTATTTAGAAATCGGTAATGATAATACCTTTAGAGAAGGCTTTACTGCGCACCGAGGCTCGGCTGAAAATGCAGTGACACGCATCGGTTCAAATTGTTTTTTTATGAATAACAGTCATGTGGCGCATGATTGCAGCATTGGGAACCATACTATTTTTGCTAATAATGTTGCGATAGGTGGGTTTGTACAGATTGATGATCGCGTCTTTATGGGTGGCACGGTTGTAGCGCATCAATTTTGTCGGATTGGCTCTTATGCTATCGTACAAGGGACAACTGGGTTGAATAAAGATGTGATTCCTTTTTGCTTAATTGCAGGGTATCCAGCAAAACATTATCGTTTAAATACCATAGGTCTAAGGCGTGCAGGTATTACTGGAGACCGATATAAAGTGATTAATACGGCATTTAGATTACTCAAGAAAAATGAGAGCATAGCTCATTTGGAAGATACGCCAGAAATTGTGTATCTTAAAGAGTGGTTAGCGGTGAAGTCTAAACGAGGGCTTCATGGGTTTAGAGAGTTAGATAGTAAATAGCTCTGATAAAAATCCACTCATTATTCAGTAATGAGTGGATAGCTAAAGATTAAGCATTAGCTACCTAATAAAGATAAAACCATTTGTCTTGATTGATTAGCGTGGCCTGCGACAGCCATGCTGGATTTCTCTAAGATTTGTGATTTGAGTAATTCAGCAACCTGCTTAGCAACACCGGTATCTGCAATACGGCTTCTTGAGGCTTGTGTGTTGATGGAATAAGATTGCGAGTTTTCAATAGCGGCACTAAAACGATTTTCTACAGCGCCAAAACCAGCAGATTGTTCTGCGACAGCGGCAAGATCCGCATCGATTTGATCAATAGCAGTTTGTGCGCTATCAGCTTGAGATACATCAATAGCTGTGCCTTCTCCACCGCTAACAGAATTTAAGCCTTCCAATGAGTTTAAACTCACAGAGATTTGATCTGCTGCACTCGCATCGGCACCCACTTGAAAGCTGATGCTCTCAGACTCGCTAGGAAAAATAAGCTTGCCATTAAAAGACGATGAGCCAGTGATATCAGTATTTGATTGAGATAGTTGGTTCATTTCAGACTGCAGTGCATTACGGTCACTTGCACTATTTGTTCCGTTGGCGGCTTGTACCGCTAAATCACGCATTCTATGCAAATTATCAGTGACTTGCCCTAAACCCGCTTGTGCTGTTTGCGCCAGTGAGATGCCATCATTGGTATTCCGAATACCTTGGCTAGTCCCTCTAATTTGTGCTGTTTGTAACTGCACAATGGCAGCGCCAGCCGCATCATCTTTAGCGCTATTAATACGGTACATTGAAGAGAGTTTCTTCATTGCATCGCTCTGAGAATTTTGAGCGTTATTAATGCCTATTGATGCAAAATTATTAGTTGAATTGATTGCAAAGCTCATTTGCTTATCCTCTTAAAAATCATGGTGTAAGATTACCATAAAAGACAACTAATTTTAGTGATGCGATGCACAATGCGCTATATTTACGATTCGGCTAATTTAGTTTGCCATTTTGCAATGCGTAGGCGTAAGTCATCAATATTAATCGTAGTTAACTGGCGATTTTTTAAACACTGTTTTCCTGCGACCCATACATCCGTTATTTGGTGACGAGCGGACGAATAAACAATTTGTGAAATGGGGTTATAAATAGGCTGGGTTTCGATATCTGATAAATCGATAGCAAATAAGTCAGCGGCTTTGCCAATTTCTAAGGAGCCAGTAATGTCATCA
This sequence comes from uncultured bacterium, assembly GCA_965366065.1. Lineage (GTDB taxonomy): Bacteria > Pseudomonadota > Gammaproteobacteria > Methylococcales > Methylomonadaceae > Methyloprofundus. The sequence goes on from CBDUDV010000031.1 coordinate 9,909, forward strand.
ATGCCCAATGCTTTTGCGCCATTTAAGGTGGCCATGCGTAAGGCGGTGGCGGCAGAAACTGCGCTGGCATCTTTGGCGACGCCTTTTGCTAATAGGGCGGCAGTACGCATTTCGCTGAGCATATCTAAGTCATTATTACTTGCAGCGCCATCGGTGCCCAGTGCGACATTAATTCCCGCATCTAAGCATTGTTGCACAGGGCAAAAACCGCTGGCGAGTTTTAAGTTAGATTCAGGGCAATGCACAATATGTGCGCCAGTTTTAGCAAACTCAGTAATTTCATCGTCTGTTAGGTGCGTCATATGCACCGCAATAAAATTAGGATTGATAATGCCGAGTTCATGTAAGCGATGTAAGGGGCGAATATCACCTTGGCTGACTTCAAAATCGGTTTCATGTACATGCATATGGATAGGCACGTCAAGCTCTTCTGCTAATGTGTTAATGCGTTGCAGTGGTTCGTCGGAAACGGAGTAGGGCGCATGCGGCGCAAAAGGAGTACGCACTAGGGGTTCATGACGTAGGCTTTCATGTAAAGCTAAGCCTTTAGATAAATATTCATCTGGGTTATCGGCCCATGCAGTAGGGAAGTCAATCATCACTAAGCCTAGGTTGGCGCGAATGCCGTGATGTATTGCTTGGCGTGCAGTCACTTCGGGGAAGAAGTACATGTCGTTAAAACAGGTTGTTCCGCCACGTAGCATTTCTGCAATGCCTAAATCCGTACCATCACGTACAAATTCTTCACTCATCCATTTGCGTTCTATCGGCCAAATATGATTTTCTAACCAATCCATTAAAGGTAAATCATCTGCAATACCGCGTAATAATGTCATGGATAAATGCGTGTGTGCATTGATAAAGCCAGGCAAGATAGCATGGTTGTCGAATATTTCGTGTTGTGCTGCTTGGTACTTATTTAAGGCTTCTGAGCTGGGTAAAATATCTAAAATATGCCCTTTATTAATTACCAGTGAATGATTTTCTAGGATTACTTCATGAGGTTCTACAGGTATAATCCAGCGAGCTTGTATAAGTGTATCGACGTGCGTAATTGGCATAATTTAAAGATGAAAAGTGAAATATTGTTAGGAGTATAGGGACTAATGACTGAATCCTCAAATAAACTCAAGGTGCATGCCTTGTTATGGAAAGATGAACGACTATATGTGTTAGATCAGAGGCAGCTTCCAGAGACGGTACGTTATGATATTTATACCAAGGCAGATGATATCGCCGAGGCAATTCGTAGTATGCGTGTGCGGGGCGCACCTGCGATAGGAATTGCTGCAGCGTATGCGGTGGCATTATCAGTGAAAATTCATTTTCAAACGGGCGAACAAGATTGGCTGGATAAGGTGGATGCTGATATTCAAATTTTAGCGGGCTCAAGACCCACTGCGGTTAATTTATTTTGGGCATTAAATTTTATGCGCGATAAATTATTAAGTATAGAGGGCAATCCTACTGTAGAAATGTTGCGTCATGCGGAAGTGGTGCATGAACAAGATATTGCCGCGAATAAAAAAATGGGTGAATTAGGCGCTGAAATTTTAGGTGATGCAAAAGGATTATTAACACATTGTAATGCTGGTGCATTAGCAACAGGTGGGTATGGTACGGCATTAGGGGTTATACGTAGTGCGGTCGCTAGAATGCCACGCAATGTTTTTGCGGGTGAAACACGACCGTGGTTACAAGGGGCGCGTTTAACCGTATGGGAATTAGCGGAAGATGATATTGCTGCGACTTTAATTGCGGACTCTGCAGCAGCCATGTTGATGAAAAGTGGCCAAGTTGATTGGGTTATTGTGGGGGCTGATCGTATTGCCGCGAATGGCGATGTGGCTAATAAAATCGGTACGTATTCTTTGGCGGTATTAGCCAAATATCATGATGTTAAATTGATGGTAGTTGCACCAACATCGACGATAGATTTTGCCATGTCAGATGGCAGCAAAATAGAGATAGAGCAACGTGCTGCAAGTGAATTTTTACCCGCCTGTTATGCTGCTGAAAATAGCTTGGTTGATGCTTGGAATCCAGTGTTTGATGTAACGCCAGCTGAATTAATTGATGTGATTGTAACCGAGCGTGGTGTGGTTTTTAATCCAGTGAAAACTGGGGTTAGTGAGTTGAATAAAAATGATTAAATTAAATAAAAAATTAGGTTTAAACCCGCTGTTGGCGGTACAAAGTTTGTTGGAAGGATTTAAACTTCTGGGCCATAAAGACTTAAGGAAATTCATTATTATTCCTATTTTTATAAACTTGGTATTGTACTCGGCCTTACTTTATTTTGTTTATACCTTTGTGGATGATTTAATTAGCCAATTTATTCCTGATTGGCTGCTTTGGTTAAGCTGGCTCATTTACCCATTAACCTTTATTAGTTTTTTTATTGCTGGATTTTTTACCTTTACCTTAATTGCTAATTTGATAGCGGCACCATTTTATGGCGATTTGTCGGCGAAAACGCATAAAATTATAAATCATGAGGCGGGTGAGATTGTTGAGCAGAAAATTATGGCGGTGATTGGTTCAGAATTAAAGCGTGTAGTGTATTTAATTAGCCGAGCGATCCCTGTTTTGATTATTTCGTTAATTCCAGGGGTAAATATTATTGCGCCATTGTTATGGGGATTATTTGGCGCGTGGGCACTCAGTTTAGAATATTTTGCTTATCCTCTGGAAAATGAAGGCGCTTTATTTAAAGAGCAACGCGCTATTTTAAAAGAAGTACGTTTAGGTACTTTGAGCTTTGGTGGGCTGGTGTTGCTTGGATTAACTTTACCGTTACTGAATATATTAGTACCGCCGATGGCGGTGATAAGCGCAACCATTTATCGCCAGAAGTTAGCTGAATAAAGTGATAGGGTTGTGTTAATGACGGATGTTACGCAGGCTTATTTTAATTCGCATTAAGTTAAGTATTCGAGTGGGGCACAGACTTTAGTCTGCTTTATATGAAGGCTAAAGCCTTCGCCCCAGGTAAGGTATTTTCGACATTTAGCTGTTCTGCGTAATATCTTAATGATTACAATTAACACACAAACCACGTAGTTCTATGGTGATGTTTTGTGCTGTAAATTGCGCGGACTGACTTAATTCGAATAAATTTTCATACACTGGATTAGCGTCAACTTCATAGGCATTTTTACAATCATTACAAATTAAAATAGCACATTGGTGTTGTTTTTCGGATTGTAAGCAGCCTATAAATGCATTCAGCGATTCGATTTTATGCACCAAGCCGACTTCCATTAAAAAATCGAGCGCTCGGTAAATTGTGACAGGCTTGGCTTTTGGCTCTTCTTGTTTAAATAAATCTAATAAATCATAAGCTCCAATCGCTTTATGACTGGTGCAAATAAGTTCTAAAATACGTTTTCTAGCAGTTGTAAAACGCAAGCCTTTTTGTTTACAAAGCTGTTCGGCGGTTTGCAAAGCATGTTGCATACAGTCTTTATGATTATGGGCTGTTTGTAATACTTTCTTATCGGTATTTTGTTGCATCTTAAAAATTTATCCTTAGGCCTAGTTCCGCACCACGTCCTGCTTCTGGTGCCACGTCTCTTAAAATTGAAGTGGAGTTTCTAATCGTTGCGTTAAGTAAGTTATTTGCTTTAATAAAAACTAATGCATCCACTTTATCAGCTATACGCGTGTTGTAGTTAAGCCCCATATCTAATAGTAAAAAACCGGGTGTTTGCGTTTCATTTTTACCAGCATATTTTTGTGCTTCTGAGCGTGTTAAACGTAATGTTGCCGCCCATGCATCATAACCCGCGTAGTTGATCTGAAAACCATAGCGTAAAGGTGGCATACGTGGCACATTGCCGCCATTATTGAGTTCGCCACGGACAAAGTCACTGAATAAATTGAGTGAAAATTGATTGTCTTCTCCCTGCCAAAGTGGGAACTCTAGCTGCGCTTCAAAACCATAAAAGCGGGCATCTTGTTGTGCGGCTTGATACACGGCAAGGCATTCTTGGTTGGCTGTACAGCTAGTAGTAAAACTTTCTGAATCTAAATCAAACCAATTACCGGTATTTTCTTGGATGACATAGTTATTACTCCAGTTATGAAAGAGATTAAGTTCAGTGCTGACCCAATCAAAATCCGACTTAAAACTGAATTCTAAGTTATACGAGGTTTCTAACTCTAAATTTTCATCACCTAACTCATAGCTTTGTGCAGCAAAATGAACACCGTCGGCAAATAATTCCTGTACATCAGGCGCTCTCTGAGCATGCGTAAAGGCAAGACTCATAATGCTGTTATCTGTGGGGTGCCATAAAGCTGAGATGGATGCGCTAACTGGGGTGTGTTGCTTATTTGCAAAACCTTGTGCCTCAATTTTTTGTTGCTCTACACGTAAGCCGAGTTCATAAGTAATTGCGCCGATATGCGTATCTTCAACGATAAAAAACGCATAATTTTGCACCTTAGAGGGAGGGACAAAGGCCTCTTCTCCAATGGCTTTTAATTTTTTATGTTGTGCTTGAAAGCCCCAAACACCGTGGTCAATAAAAGCGAGAGGTTGGTGAACTAATTCTAGGCGGGTTTCTAGTCCTTGATTATCAAATTGAGTGCCGACAGTAATACCGTCTTCTAATTCAGCATGTTGATAATCGTTATAAGCAAAACGAAATTTAAGTGTTTCGATACCTATAATGGGATCATACAGCTCCGCTTTTAAATCATAACGGGTTTGTTTTAAATCGATACGCACTAGCTCATCAACGGGAGGCACGCCATAATTATTATCTAAGTGGTTAATTGAAACCCCTAGCATTCCCCAGTCATCGACCCATGAAGAGCCGATAGTGCCACTCCAACTTTGTGCGTCAGTATTTTCAACATAACCGAGGTTATTAGAACTTTTTGGCACATGGTAGTTATCATTGCTACGAAAAAAACCATCGATATGCCACGCTATTTTATCACTGCCACCATCATGCTTTAAAGTACTGCTCCATAGGTTTGATACTGAGTTGTAGCGCTGTTCAAATGCAGTTTCTGATGACTCTGGTATTGCATTAGGAATACGATTATCAATCACATTAACGATGCCACCAATAGCGCCACTGCCATATAACAAGCTTGCTGGTCCGCGCAATACTTCAATGCGTTCGGCTAATAAAGGATCGGTACTATTAGCGTGATCGGGACTTACGCCAGACACATCTAAACTACCAAGGCCATTTTGTAACACTTGTACGCGCGTGCCCATTTGCCCGCGAATAACAGGTTGCCCGACACTGGAACCAAACGACATGCTATGAATACCCAGTTCTTGTTTTAGTGTTTCGCCTAGGCTGGTTGCTTGTTTTAGCGTTAAATCGTCACCCGCAACAATATTAACCGGATGAACGGTTTCGGCTTGTTTTTTATGTAAGGGGGCGGAAATAACTAAAGGGGATAATTCCTCTGTTTCATTTGCATAGCTTGTGAATGGGGTGCTGATGAATAGCAGGGGTAGGTAGTGGAGGGCGCGCATAGAAAACTCAGCTAAATTAAATGGTGATGTAATGTTATATTATTACATTTATATAAAAATTAGGAAAGTTTTTTAGTAAGCACTTTTAGCAAGGGAGTTATAGAATAAAGGAAAGCCTGCAATTCCCCATAAGCTGAGATATCGCAGGTTTTGTTTTAGCTTATTGAAGTGACGTGTTGCAATATTTGGGGCGAAGGCTTTAGCCTTCATGTAAAGCAGACTGAAGAGGCTGTGAAAGTATTCCGAAATCAGGTTAAAAAATCTACTTCGGCAACGAACAATCAATAAGTTATAGCATGTTTTTTGCTGTTTTTAGTTGTTTTATTGAATACTTTCACAGCCTCTGAAGACTGCGCCCCGTTTGGTAGGCTTAGCTTAATGTGAATTTAAAGAAGCCTGTGCAACATTGCTTAGCTTATAAAGCTAAGTTCATCGTCTTTAACGTCAACATGAATTGTATCGCCTGCGGAAAACTTACCCGATAGGATAGCTTGTGCTAATGGATTTTCTAATTCTTGCTGAATAGTACGCTTTAATGGGCGTGCGCCATAAACGGGATCAAACCCCGATTCGCCAATTTTATCTAAAGCAAGGTCAGTGATAGTTAATTTTATATCACGTTCTTTTAGACGAGATTCCAAGCCAGTGATTTGAATTTTAGCAATCGATCGAATATGCGCTTGTCCCAGTGGATGAAAAACTACGGACTCATCAATTCGGTTGATAAATTCGGGTCTAAAGTGGCTACCAACCACTTCCATTACCGCTTGTTTCATTTCACTGTAATTATCTTCGCCTGCTAGTTCCTGAATGATTGAAGAGCCTAAATTAGAGGTCATAATAATCACCGTGTTACGAAAATCTACGGTACGACCTTGGCCATCGGTCAAACGTCCATCATCTAAGACTTGTAATAAAATATTAAAAACATCAGGGTGCGCTTTTTCAACTTCATCTAATAAGATCACCGAATAAGGGCGGCGGCGAACGGCTTCTGTTAAATAGCCACCTTCTTCATAACCGACATAACCCGGAGGTGCACCGACTAAACGAGCAACGGAATGTTTTTCCATAAACTCAGACATATCAATGCGCACCATCGCTTCTTCAGTATCAAATAAGAAATCAGCTAAGGCTTTACTCAGTTCTGTTTTACCTACACCGGTTGGGCCAAGGAATAAAAATGAGCCATTAGGGCGGTTAGGCTCAGATAAGCCTGCGCGAGAACGACGCACTGCATTACTTACCGCAATTAACGCTTCTTCTTGGCCGATCACTTTGTTGGCAAGATGCTTCTCCATTTGCAGAAGTTTGTCGCGTTCACCATCCATCATTTTAGAAATAGGAATGCCGGTCCATTTAGAAACCACTTCTGCGATTTCTTCTTCAGTAACTTTGTTGCGTAATAGAGTGAAGTCTTGCATTTCGGCTTGTGATGCTAGGTCTAGCTGTTGCTCTAGCTCCGGAATCTCACCGTATTGTAATTCGGACATACGGGTTAAATCACTATTACGCCGCGCGGCTTCGAGTTCAAAACGCGCTTTTTCTAGTTTTTCTTTAATGTTCGCTGAGCCTTGTAAAGAGGCTTTTTCAGCTTTCCAAACTTCCTCTAAATCTGCCGATTCTTTTTCCAAGGCATGAATTTCAGTTTTCAGAATTTGCAGGCGTTTTTTAGACGCCGCATCGGAATCTTTTTTCATCGCTTCTTGTTCAATTTTTAATTGAATTAAACGACGGTCTAATTTATCTAATACTTCGGGTTTAGAATCATGCTCCATACGAATACGGCTTGCGGCTTCATCAATCAAATCAATGGCTTTATCGGGGAGTTGTCGATCGGCGATATAGCGCTGTGAAAGCTGTGCTGCGGCAATAATAGCAGGGTCAGTAATATCCACTTTATGATGGACTTCGTATTTTTCTTTTAAGCCACGCAAAATTGCAATGGTATCTTCTACGCTCGGCTCATCCACTAATACTTTTTGAAAGCGACGTTCTAAAGCGGCATCTTTCTCTATAAATTGACGGTATTCATCTAAAGTGGTTGCACCAACGCAATGTAATTCACCTCGTGCGAGAGCCGGTTTTAGCATATTACCTGCATCCATAGCGCCTTCGCCTTTACCAGCACCGACCATGGTATGTAGTTCATCAATAAATAGGATGATTTGACCTTCTTGCTTAGAAAGATCACTCAGTACGGCTTTTAAACGCTCTTCAAATTCTCCCCTAAACTTAGCACCAGCAATTAAGGCAGCCATATCTAAGGATAAAAGGCGCTTGCCTTTAATTCCATCAGGGACTTCGTTGTTAATAATACGCTGGGCTAAACCTTCAGCAATAGCAGTTTTACCTACGCCAGGTTCACCAATTAAGACGGGATTATTTTTTGTACGGCGCTGTAACACTTGAATAGTACGGCGAATTTCATCATCACGGCCGATCACAGGGTCTAGTTTGCCTTGTTCCGCGCGCTCGGTTAAATCCATGGTATATTTTTTTAAGGCATTACGCTGATCTTCCGCGTTTTCATCATGCACATTCTGTCCGCCACGCGCGTCTTTAATTGCTTTGTTAACGATAGCGAGATTGATGCCGGCTTGTTTTAATAGCGTGCCTAACTGGCCTTTGCTTTCGCAAGCAGCTAATAAAAACATTTCACTAGCGACAAAGCTATCGTTATTTTTTTGTGCCAGTTGCTCGCTCAAATTAAGCAATTTTCCTAATTCATTGGAAAGCTGTACATCACCGCCAACACCTGAAACGGAAGGCATGTTATTGAGCTCTTGATTAAGTGCAGACTTTAGCGCTGGCGCATTGATTCCTGCTTGCGTTAACAAAGGACTAATACTGCCGCCTGACTGATCTAACATGGCGAGTAATAGATGAGTGCCTTCAATAAATTGATGATCTTTTGCTAAAGCTAGGCTTTGGGCATCATTTAGAGCACTTTTAAATTTACTGGTTAGCTTTTCTGGATTCACTATGATTCACCTATAATAAATAATGATTTGTAACTAACGTGGTGGTCTATCGGACTATTTTCAAGTCAGAGTGTTAGGTGTTGGGCTGAATTAACTGAGACTGAGTGAGAGTTCGCATAAAAACACGTATGAAAAGAGAGTTTTATAATTGAATAGAATCTATTTTAGAGGCTTGTCATATTCCTTTCATAATTGAGCGTTAGTATAAAGTCTCAACTTTTACTTAGGCCGTAATGCTAATTTTTAGAGAGATAAAATAATGCAAGTAACTGATATAAATAAATTTATGGAAATTGGGGGAGATGATGAGTCTGAGTATCTGTCAGCGGAATCTTTTGTTGTGCCAGATATAGCGCACTTTTTAGGAACAGCTGATCGTAGAGCGAAATATAAAAGAAAACAGGCTGAACTTAAAAAAGTAAAGCGATCTAGCTTAGATGAGTATGAAATGGCATTAGTCGGTTGATTTATAGCGTTACGCAATAATAGAGATAGGCTTAATTGCGTAACGTATTTTGCTTAAAAAGGGCTGTTAGACGCTCTTTTTATCGATTATCTTTTCATTAGGTAATATAAATATTTGCATTTCATAGTCATTTTTTCATCTGTCAGCTTAACAACTTTACAAGTTTCAGTTTTAGGGCTCGAAGGCTGAATTTGTTTTACGATAAAGCCATCAACAATATCGTATTTTATTTTTACCTCAAGGCTACCGTTAACTCTTGTGTCAAACCCAAAAGAAGACATAGTGCCATCTTTATTAAAAACCCACTTGTTATTAAGTTTCTTGTTATCAATTTTGTGTAAGGCTGCTGTTTCTGCATACACCGTCCACTTTCCAAGGATTTGTGAATTATCTTCAAGAAGGATGACTTTGCTTTTTGCGCTAACATTCGAGATCGCTAAAAGAGCCGCTAGGGGCAATAATTTAAGAAATGTTTTCATTTTTAATTCCTATTTTTTTAAGGTTATTGGCTAGTTTTTATTGATTATAGCATGTTGTGAATGGCACTAAATAAGTCATTAAGCATACAGTGAAAGGCTTATGTTATTTATTTGATTCATAAGTGTAGAGTGGTAAAATGCAAAGATAAAGCAGGGTTTATTGCTTTAATGCAAGATTATAATAATAAAGAGAGGGTAATCATTATGAAGATGAATAAATCGATGCTAATTAATATAGCGTTTTTTTTAGCGATTGTAGCTGTTTTTGCAAGCCAAGTTGGTACGCAGACAACGAATACTTGGGAATATAAAACAATTGTTGGTGATTTAAAGCCAACGGCAGGGTGTAAAGATAAGGATAAAGCAGAAAAAAGTGCTTCTACGGGCTACCGATTTGAAAAATATACTGATATTTTATGTGAAGAAGAAGGCTATGGTTGGGGCTTAGATACAGTTATTGATAACGGTCAGTTAGTGTGTGATCTTTGTGGTGGTGACTATGAAGATTTAGAAAAATACCGCTGTGCGATGGAGCAAGTAAAAGTTAAATGTAAGAAAATAGAATAATTTTTGCTTTTATAGTTTTTAGTCAGATTTAAAAAAGGGGGCTTTGATAGCCCCCTTTTTTTTGTTTTAAACTTTTTCAGGGCGTAGCATCGAAGTGCGTCCAACCATAATATCTATGGCTTTAAATAAACGTTTAAAGACAGATTCCTGTAAATAAGGAATGCCGTGTTTTTTACATACCTCAACTACTTTTGGCTGTGCATATTGGTACTGCGCTAAAGAAGCATCAGGCCATAAATGATGTTCGACTTGGTAGTTTAACCAGCCATAGAAAAAATCATTAAAGTTAGAGCCTGTTGGGTAATTAACTGAGCCTAAGATTTGGCGCAAATAATATTCACCTTTGCCTTTACCTTTTTCTTCAAACATCATCACATCATCCCCTGCATGATTAGGCACAATCACTAAAAAGGTATGTAGGTTAGTAAAGACTTCGGCCATTAATGAGGTAAGTAATACACTCATTGCGGCGGTTGTTCCTAAGGGTAAAAATAAAGCCGGAATAAAAGCAAAGCGGAATAGGGCATAAGGGATAATGCTTTTAAACCAAAGAGCACGACCTTCTTTGCTAAAAAAACTCCAAGCACTTAAGCGGGTCAGTTTAGGTTCTGGTTCGCGATTTTGCCTTGCTTGGCTAATACGTAGTTCTTTGTGAGTTCTAGGTGTGTAGTAGACGATTTTCCAGAAACCCATAAAAAGTGCAATCAATAAATAACGAAATGGCATCGGTATTTTAGACTCACGTAACCATTCTAAATTATGTTCTAGCTGATCTGGATCTAATTTTTCACCTAAATTATAGTGATGTAAAATATCATGTTCTTGGTGCCAGCCTGCTGGCGTAATCCAATCAGGCCAGTCAATAAAACGGCGCCAGCCTTGGGCAAACTTCTTGCTGGTGTAACGTTCAGGGATGTTTTCAATTTTATCGTAGCCTTTGTGCACAATAGGGTGCGTCATTTGTGTCCAGCGCGTAAAGCTACCTTGGCTGATCAGTAAAGCGGAGATGGGATTAGGTGCGATCCATGCAGTTGCATAACCTAAGAAAGAGCAAGCCCTTCCCCATAGCTCCATTTTTTTTATATGTTTAAAATCATCTTCGTTGGTGCGTTCTGAAATTTCTTTGTAAATAGCATCAAGGTCTTTTGCAAGCGCCTCTCTATCTACATTTTTATAACTATTTAAACTCATTTGGTTTCCTAAATAATGGAGTTAGGGAGTGGGTTTCCTGAGAAAAATGCCTCTAGGTTAAGTAATGCTTTTTCTCCCATTGCTGTTCGGGTGGATAGTGTTGCGCTTCCTAGGTGAGGGAGTAGCGAGACATTATCTAATGCTAATAATGCATCAGGCACATTAGGCTCGCCTTCATAAACATCGAGTCCAGCACCAGCGATTTGATTATTTTGTAAAGCTTCAATAAGCGCTTGAGTATCGACAACATCACCTCGCGCAGTATTAATTAAATGTGCGTTAGGTTTCATCAAGCGTAAATGCTCTGCATTAATTAAATGATGTGTTTCTGCATTACCAGGGCAATGCACAGAAACAAAGTCTGATTTTTCCATTAGCTCTTCAATGCTGTTGCAGCGAGTAGCTTGTAAATCATCGACTACATATTCATCAGCATCGCTAGGTTTGTAATATAAAATATTCATATCAAAACCATGGTGCGCTTTGCGAGCCATGGCTTGCGCTATGCGCCCAAAACCAATTAAGCCCAGTGTTGCACCAGTGACATTACTGCTAAGCATATGTGTGGGGCACCAGCCTTGCCATTGTTTGGCACGAACTAAGCGATCACCTTCTGCACCACGACGAGCCGACATTAATAATAAGGTCATAGCAATATCTGCGGTGCTATGTGTTAATACACCGGGTGTATTGGTGACGATTAAATTTTCTGCTTTAGCGCTTGCTATATCGATATGATTATAACCAACACCAAAATTAGCTAAAATTTTACAGCGTTTGTCCGCAACGTTTAAAACTTCCGCAGGGAATGAGTCGCAGACGGCAGGGCAGACCGCATCATAATTTTGTAGAGCGGATTTAAACTCCTCTGCGCTTAGAGGGCGATCATCTGTATTAAGCGTGACGTCATAACGGGCTTGTAATTTTTTTTCAACAGACTCAGGCCAGCGGCGTGTAATAAAAACTTTAGGTTTTGTCATGAGTGAGTCTCTTTAAAATTAGCTGTCATCAGGGGGTAGAGCAAACATAAAAAAGGCATCACACTGAATAAGCTGTGATGCCTTTGTGTGCTTTAGTTAAGCTTGATGCTTATCCTTGAGCGGCCGTTGAACGGTAATATTCAATTGCTGCTGCAACACCACTTCCAGGTGTGATATCAAAACCACTATCTAATAACGCCATTTCTACGCCAGCGATTGCGCCTAGCATTGAAACATCGTTCATATCGCCAATATGGCCGATACGGAATACTTTACCCATTAATTCAGTTAAGCCAGCGCCTAAAGAAATGTCGTATTTGTTGAATGCTGTTGCAATCACATCACGCGCATCTTTATCTTCAGGAACAACAATCGCAGAAACCGTATCTGATTCAAAACCAGGCTCAGCACATAGTTTTAAGCCCCATGCAGCGATTGCTTTACGTGTTCCTTCCGCTAAACGGAAATGACGAGCATAAACGTTTTCTAAACCTTCTTCTAATAATAAGTCTAATGCAGCACGTAAGCCGTGTAACATAGGAGTAGAAGGTGTGTAAGGTGTGTAACCTAATGCGTTTTGAGCCATTTGATCTTTAAGATCTAAGAAACAACGTGGGAAAGTTGCTGTTTCAGTTAAGGCCAGTGCTTTTTGGCTGAAAGCTACAATTGCTAAACCTGCTGGAAGCATAAAGCCTTTTTGTGAACCACTGATAGCGGCATCAATGCCCCAATCATCCATTTTGAACTCAAGACTTGCGATAGAGCTAACGCCATCAACAAATAATAAAGCAGGGTGGCTAGAAGCATTCATTGCTTTACGTACACCAGCTAGATCACTAGTAACCCCTGTTGCTGTTTCGTTATGCGTTGCTAAAACCGCTTTGATTTCGTGATTTGTATCTTCTTTTAAGCGGTTTTCTAGGTGGTCAAGAGGAATACCTTTACCCCAAGTCACTTCATGAAACTCTACGTCTAAACCTAAACGTTGTGCCATACTCATCCATAAATGGCTGAATTGACCAAAACGGTAGATAAGAACTTTATCACCTGGATTTAATGTATTTGTAAATGCGATTTCCCAACCAGCAGTTCCTGTTGCAGGAAATACAAAAGCTTGACCTGTTTCTGTACGGAAAATTTTCTTTAAATCTTCTAAAATAGGCTTTAATAATAATGGAAAAGTCGGTGCGCGGTGATCTTCCATAGGAAGGTGCATCGCACTTAATACTTCATGTGGAGAATTAGTTGGACCAGGGATATATAAATGATTGCGACCAGCCATCGAGAGCCTCTTGAAATTAGGTTATAGAAATGAGAAAAATTCTTTCAATTATGACGTATTTAGAGGGCTAATTCAAGTAATGGATAGTGAGTTGGCAGGGCAATCGCATTAAAATCTGATTGACATTTCACTGTAAATGACGGTTTATAGACACTATTTGTTTATGAACCTTCCAGCTAGCGCCTCAATCATCGAACATTTCTCTTCAATTCCAGATCCACGTATTGATAGAAGAAAGCGACATAAATTAAGTGATATTTTCTTTATCACCCTTTGTGCGTCTATTTGTAGCGCAAATGATTGGGTCGCCGTTGAACTATTTGGTAAAGCTAAAGAGGAATGGTTTACTGAGTTATTAGGGCTTGAAAATGGCATTCCTTCTCACGATACCTTTGGCAATATCTTTGCCGTTATAGATACGCAACTATTTAGTGAGTGCTTTAGTCGCTGGGTTGCAGATTTAACTGAGTTGAGTGGAGAAAATATCATTGCGATTGATGGTAAATGCTTGCGTCGCAGTATGGACAAGGCTTCCAATAAAGCTGCTATTTATATGGTTAGCGCTTGGGCAACTGAAAATCAGCTGGTTCTTGGGCAACAAAAAGTCGATGAGAAATCTAATGAGATAACAGCCATCCCCAAACTATTATTACAGTTGGATATTGCTGGAGCTGTGATAACAATGGATGCAATGGGCTGCCAAACAGCTGTTGCCACTCAAATTATTGAGCAGAAAGCCGATTATATGCTGAGTTTAAAAGGCAATCAGGGTAATTTGCATAAAGATGTGAAGCTTGTTTTTGAATCAGAAAATACTTGTCCAGCCGTAGGGTATGAATCCTACGATGTAGGCCATGGGCGCATAGAAACTCGTACTGTTCGAGCTTCATCAGATATTGAATGGCTAAAAAAACAACACCCAAAATGGGCGGGGCTTAAAAGCATTGTTGCTGTGACGGCTAAGCGAGAATACAACGATAAAATAACGGAAGAAACGCGCTATTTCATTAGTAGTCTGGATGCGACAAACCCAAAATATTTAGGTCACGTTGTCCGTGCGCATTGGGGGATTGAAAATAATCTTCACTGGGTCTTAGATTATGCTTTCGATGAAGATTCGCAGCGAACAAGAATGGGAAATAGCGCTGCTAATATGTCTATTATTCGGCATATCTCGTTGAATTTACTTAAATCAGAAAGTACGGCGAAGGTAGGCATTAAAAACAAGCGCCTAAAAGCGGGCTGGGATAACGAGTATTTGTTGAAAGTGCTATTTTCAATGGATAAAAAATAACTGAAAATCATAAGAGGTTGATATTTATATTTTTTTTAATGCGATTGCCCTGAGTGAGTTGGCTTGACTTTTGTTATTCGAATGAGTGTATTGGAATTTTTTAGGAGCTTTATGGAAAGCTAGAGGAGTTGAATGAATATTCAACTCCCTTTGTAATTACTTTTTTAGATATAAGCTATAACAGGCCTCACTTTTAGAAAGCAAGATACCTGTTATATTTTCAGCAAGATTACATGCAATGTCCCATAGAAGTATTCCATACTGCTGGTGCTACACACTGTGTTCCTTGTACGTATGCAGCAATGTTTTGCAAGTCTTCATCTGTTAAAGCCATGAATTGCATCATGCCACCTTTATTATCGTTGATAGCAGAACGAATTTTTGCAGACTCAATACCTTGTGAAATGTTTTTTAGGTTTTGTGCTGGATTAGCTCCGTGACAAGCAGCATTATTACAGCCTTGGGCTTCATATAAGCTTTTACCGACGACGGCATCACCTGTTACAGTAGGTGTTGCTGTGCCATCATCATGGTCATGATCCATGTCCATGTCACTATCATCATCCATATCCATATCATCTGTCATTGATTCGAGTTCTGAATCAGTTGTTTCAAATTCTACAAACTCAACATTATTAGCAGTAAGTTCAGCATCAAACTCTACCATGCCAAAAGTACCTGCATTGACATCGCCTTTTACTAAAACAAGCTTAATCATGTAGGAGCCATTATCATCTGTACCGCTGATATGAATAAGGTCATCTAAATTAGCATCCATGACTAAATTGACTGTTTCAGAATGGACATGCCCCATAGTTCCACAGCTTTCTTTTAAAGAGGCAGTACTTCCGGTAAATTTAACAGTTCGTGCGCTACAGTCAGAATCATTTGAGGTATCAAGTGATAAGGTTTTTCCATCTAGGTCAGATAGACTAAAAGGCTTTGCTTGATAAGATGAGCGTGTTTCTAATTCCCCATCATCAGCTATTGTTGAAAAAATATATTTATTGTCTTCTGAGCTAAGTAGGCTTACTTCATTTGTGCTGTTATCCGTATCGGAAGCAAGGGTAAGTTTTCCAGCAGAGATAGACCAAGTAAATGTATCTGTATGTACCATGGAGTGGTCTCCATGCACGTGTTTTTCATACTGTGTTCCAGTGCCATCGTTTTTAAAAGTGAACATTTCACCGTAGTGAGACTTTGAAACAAAAACTTTATTATCTAAATCAGCGAGTGTTAAATCTTGAGCAATTTTAGCAAGTGAACTTTTGATATGCTCATTAGCATCATCTTCAGATACGGCATTCAAGATTAAGCTTAAAGTTGGGTTTTTTGTGTTAGTTGCTTCTTGAATATTAGAAAGGTGGGTAGCAAAAAAATCATCTAACGTGCCCGTGCCTTCAATAACGCCTTTTAGCGCAGCTTTCTCTGCGTCTGAAATTTCTATTTTACTAATATCAATTAAGTCTTCAAGCGTATCTGTATTAATAGACTGCAATAAGCGAGCAACGACAAGCCCTTTAGGTAACGCTAAAACAGGAACAACTGCTGCACCAGCAACCGTCCCGACGTCTACGCCCGCTAATTTAAAAGTAACATCTTCACCCGCTTTATATTGGAATTCACCATTTTCATCAGTGATACCGCTTGGTCCCGAGGTTGAAGAGAACTCTAAGCCAGCAACGGGGGCATCAATAAAAACACCTTTTTCAAATGTTTCTGATGTTCCATTATCAGAAGAACTACAGCCATATAAACTAAGTAGTGCAGCTATTGAGCTAGATAAAATTGATTTTTTAATAAAACGTTTAGTTTCCATAAGGAATCCTATGAATTTTGATTAGTATGGTTAAGATATAAGACATGTAAAACTATTTAAAGAGGGATTGAAAATAATTGCATGCTTATATAGTCTGTATTCTCTTATTTCAAAATAGGGAGAATTAACCTTATCTTAGCAAAATAAATATTGAAAACTAGGTGGGGAATTAATAAAGAAAAATAAAAATAAATATTATCTTATTTTTAAGTTATATAACACGATGAAGTGTTTAAATCATGCTATATAACCATGTTTTATTCTTGTTGAATAGTGGTATGTCGGCAGTATATGCCATTGTTTTTTCAATGATTGTTTTGCTTTGTAACCTGATTGGTCGAAGCTGGAATCCAAACCTTACATATTATTAAATTGAATTATAATAATAAATGGAAGCTATAAATTGACCAAGCAATATATATTGAATTAGTTATTTAGTTATTTAGTTATTTAGTTATTTAGTTAAATTCTAATATCTCGTTATCCGTTAAATAACAACCGGGATCTTCAGCCCAGGCATCACCATAAACTTGCTGTGCTCTTACGCGGGTATTTCCATTGCAAATGGCTTGATATCCACAACTGCCACAGCGTCCTTTTAAAGGGCGGGGGGATTGTTTCAAACCTGCCATAAGCTCATCAGAGGTATCCATCCATATTTCTGAAAAAGGGCGGTCTTTTACATTATCTAAGTTATGGCTCCACCAAAAAGTATCAGGGTGAACATTACCTAAGTTATCGATATTCGCGACGTTAACGCCGGATGCATTGCCGCCCCATTGTTCTAGTTTTGCTTTGATATGCGCATGGCGATCAGGAAAGTTTTTTGCCACCCAATGTAAAAAATACACGGCATCGGCATCATTATTACCCGTTACAATCTCTCTGTGGGAACCTTGCTTTTCCCATTTTAGGCATTGCTCAAATAATTGATCCATCACGTCACGAGTCATGGTGAAAAAAGCATCGGTTTTACGATTTTTATTGCCGCGACCCCCATAATTAAGATGCGATAAGTAAAACTTATCAATATCTTCATCATCCATAAGTTGCAGCATAGCAGGGAAATCGTGCACATTATCTTGTGTTAAGGTGTAGCGAATACCTGCTTTAATACCCTGCTCGCGGCAAAGTTGAATACCTTTGATAGACGCATCAAAGGAGCCTACTTGTTGGCGAAAAGCATCATGTGTTGCACCGATGCCATCTAAACTAACACCGACATATTGGTAGCCAATATCCGCGATTTGCTGAATATTATCTTCAGTAATTAAGGTGCCGTTGCTCGATAGCGCAACGTAAAACCCCATATCTTTGGCGCGTTGGGATATTTTAAAAATATCAGGGTGCAATAATGGCTCGCCGCCAGAAAGAATCAATACCGGGACTTTAAAGTCTTTTAAATCATCCATCACCTCATAAATAGTGTCGGTACTTAATTCATTTGGAAAATCGATATTCGCCGAGGTGGTGTAGCAATGCTTGCAAGTGAGGTTACAACGACGAATTAAATTCCAGATAACAACCGGCGCAGCAGGTTTTCTTGTGGGTTTAATGGGCGTGGGGTTTAATACTTCCCGCATAAATTGACTAAGACGAAACATTTTTTTTAATCCTTAAACCGGTTTTTTTTAAAATTTTAGTACTATATAACACATCACTGGCATGGCAATGTTCACCTAATAATTCGGCAATCTGTTGAATTTTTTTTTCTGCCCCCGCTTCGGTTTTGCTATGTACCATCGCAAAAAAGTTATAAGGCCAATCAGGTAAGTGACGAGGGCGGTGATAGCAATGGCTGACAAAATCTAATTCACCAATCAGCTTACCTAAGCGGTCAATTTGCTCATCGGTAATATCCCAAACGGTCATACCATTATGCGAATAGCCTAACTTATAATGATTAGGCACAGCGCCAATGCGGCGGATAATGCCATTAGCTTGCATTGCTATTAAGCGTTGCATTAAGTCATCTTTTGTAATGCCAATTTGTTTTGCAATTTGTTGATAAGGTTCGCTGACTAAAGGTAAGCCTGCTTGTGTTGCGGCAATGATTTCTCGGTCGATACTATCCATTAGGCATCCAGCTTTAAGCCAACAAAATATTCTTTTATTTTTGGCATGTTATAGACGGTTAAGCCTGTTTGGTTTTCAATGGTTTGAATTGCCAGTAATTGTTGCTCTAAGGTTTCTGTGGCTAATACAAACCACATATTAAGGGTATGATTTCTGGCGTAATTATGGGCAACTTCAGGCAGCGCATTGATTTTTTCAGCGACAAGATCAAACTGATCTTCGGGCACTTTAACTGCGGCTAAACTTAATGCGCCGCCCATTTGTTCCGCATGAAATAAAGGCCCAAAACGCGATAAAGTACCATTATCTAAAAGACTCTGTAAACGCTGTAATAATTCATCTTCACTGATGTCTAATTGTTTTGCGATTTGTTGATAAGGGGAGTCGCAAATGGGAAAGTCAGATTGCAGACGATTGATAATGGCGCGATCGATTATGTCCATAAAAGCCAAGGTTAGATAAATTAAGAAAAGAGATTAAAGAAATGGATTTGAAAGCCGATAGCCATTATACATAAATAGTGTAAATGGATTAGTTATGGATACTCAATCAATCGGATCTTCAAATTTTTTCCCGCAGTCGTACTTAAAAGATGCAGATGTAAAGGAACAGGGGCATGAAAGAAAAAAAGATATTGAGGAAAATAGACGACATAGTTTACAGCGCTTAAATGAATTAGCGGGCGATGTTCACCATAGAAATAGACCGCAAGAAGCAGAACGCACTGCTTCTGTAACAACCGAAATGGCATTACAGACTTATGCAGAGCGCACCAGTCATTCGGCAGATATACAAGTGACAACACAAGAAGGTGATGTTGTTACTATTAATATGCAAGAATTATCGGCAAGAAGTCAAAGTGAATTTCAAGCTCAACAAGGCGGAAATAGCTTAAGCATATACAGTGAAAGTAGCTCGCAATCTTCTAGTTTTAGTTTTTCTGTGGAAGGTAATTTAAACGAAGATGAGCAAAAATCTATCGCTGATTTAATCAAAAAAATGACTAAAGTCAGTGATAAGTTTTTTAAAGGTGATATCGCGAGTGCGTTTAAACATGCACAAAAAATTGGTTTTGATAGTGATCAAATTTCGGGTTTTTCAATGGATTTAAACCGTCAGAAATCTGTGCAAGCCGTTGCCGCATACCAACAAACAACCGTACCTGATCAAAATGTAAATACCGATTTATTACAGCAAGCAAGTGACTTTTTAGCACAAACAAAAGACTTTTTAGCAGACGCAAATGCAATGCTAGATTTTCTTGAGCAACCGCAACAAGGGTTTAATGATTTATTTGCTGGGATGGCACAAATTCAACCAGTCGATCCAAACCCTATTGAGGATAAAAAAGGCCAAGATGCCTTTTTAGATATGATTAACAATGTCAGTGATGATGTTTTTGGCGAAACTGACGACGAATAAGTAGTAGATTTATTTGGTTTGTTAATAGAGTGCTCTCTATTAGCAAACTCTAGAGGCTCTTTTCGTAACTTCTCATTATTGTAGGGGAAAACGTCATCCCCGAAGTCTTTTATCGGGGATCTATTGTTGCAAATATAGATTCCTGCTAGAAGCATGCGGGAATGACGTGTTTTGTATTATTCTGTGTCGGTAGATAATGAGAAGTTGCCTCTTTTCAGTAATTACATGAACGTAATAATGATTCAAATTTCAGCTTAAGCAATGTATAACCTTTAGTTAATTATTTTGATTACTTTAAAGGAATCGTTCACATGCCTAGAGTTGCTGATAACAAAATTTATTCTCAAGCATCGTCAGAATTTTGGGTTTCATGGATTGCTGCCATTATTTGGAATGCCATTACTTGGGTAGCCATTATCAAGGGCGGAGAGAATCTATTACAAGCTTTTGATGAAAGCCCCGTGTTTTATTTTTTTGTGTTATTTCCTTTTATTGGTTTGTTCACTATTTATTCTGCCATCAAGCAAACTCTAGCTTGGTTGAAATTTGGTAAAACACCGGTGGTATTAAATCCTGCAATAGGGCAAGTCGGTGGTTACTGTGCAGGTTCAATTACTTTACCAATATTAACGCAAGAGGCAGCAGTCGCTGAATTGAGTTTATCCTGTAAGCGCCGGTATTTTAAAAAAGATAGTGATGGTCATTCAAGCACGCATGATGAAGTGATTTGGCATGATCAAGTGAGTTTAAAACCTGAGCGTTATGGTAGAAAAAAGATACAAATTAATTTTTCATTTTTACCGCCCATCGGTTTACCTATTTCAGAAGAAAAAAGTGATAATTACCACCTCTGGGAGTTACATATAAAAGTCCCTGTTCGTGGGATTGATTATGACCGAATGTTTGAGCTACCTATGCAAGCCGCTAGTGAGTCCATTAGTGGAGTAGCTGAATTTTCTAGAACACAAACTTCAGAAATTATTGAGCATAAAGAAACTGAGAAGGGGCTTATACCTACAATTAAAAAAACCTCAGCAGGAACTGAGCTTTATTATGGTTATGGCCGTTCAAAAATTATGGCGATGGCGATTATGCTGTTTGGTTTATTTTTAGGCGGATTTTCATACTTATTTTTCGGTGAGCTTACTGCATTTTTACCGATAACATCTAGTTTAATAAATATTTATGTAAGTTTGATTGCTGCAGGGCTTTTTCTAGTGGGTTTATTTTTAGTGCTAAATAGTTTAACGGTTGAAGTTAGCCTGTCCGGCATTCGTAAACAGCAGAAAATTCTAGGGTTTAAGTTAGAAGAGTTTATAAAAACCGAGAATATTGCTGATATTTCAGTAAAACAAAATGCCTCTTCAACATCGGGTAAGAACACGCGTGTCTGGTATGCATTAAAATTGTTAACAAATGAAGGTCAGGCTATAGAGGTTGCCGATAGTTTAGAGGGGCAGAGTTATGCCAATGAAATTAAACAGACAATGCTAGATTCCTTAGGTTCACGCTGGAAGGCCAGGTTGCCTGAGCAATTGGAGCAGAAAAGCAAAAGGCCCTTGCCAAGGTGGGCTAAGTGGGCAGGGAAGTTATTGTCGTACTCTTTTAGCATTGCGTTACTTTATGATCTGAGCCAGTTTTTTCCTGAGCTAACTGAGATATTTCAGCAGTTAAAATTTTAATTAGTAGTATTGGCGGCCTTTTACTGTGATTTGTTTTGAGAAAAAATATGCACGACATTTTTCAACTAACACCATCACAAGTACTGCGGCACCAATATAGCCAATAGCATGACTAAAAAAATCAAATAACGGGCTAAAGACGGCTGCAATTTCAAATAAAATGTTCATGATAATTTCCTTTTTTGTTAGTTTTTAAAAAATTCAAGCTAAGTTTAAGGAAATTAGGGATTAGTTTTTGTTAACTGGTTCTCATGTTGTGGAAATGAATTTTATATTTAATTTCAATTGATTATGTGATATTTTTGGCAGAAAAAATTGAGTTTTATTGTTTGAGTGGCTTGCTTGAAATGATGTAAGATTTTGCTTCAATTAAAAGCTAGCTAGAATGGTTTTTTAACGAGTAAATATTTCCAAATAATAGATGACTTATGTTTTTTTAATGTAATTTAGAGTGTAAATAATGAATTCTCAGATAACTAAATATGCATTTTTAAGTGGTGCTATTTATTTTTTCTTTATGGCTGTTGCACATTTTTTTAGCATAAAATTACCGGTATTATTTGTTTATTACGATGTGCCTTTTTATGCTTACCAAGATAAAATTATTTCTTTTTCTGTATGTGCTTATATTGCGTTATTTTATTCGGCATCTCAATTCCGCCCTGTTGCATTGAATGCAATTATTGTATTGGCGGTAACGGTGTTAGGACTAAGTTATGTGAATATATCGGATGACTTAGCATCTATCCTGCAAGCAGGGCAATCAAGCTTAGTTTATTGGTTACAAACAGGAGCGATTGCGTGCTATGTCGTTTTATTATGTGTTTTATATATTAAGGATGGGGGAACGATGCAGGAAAATGAGTAGGTGTTTATTTATGCTTTGTTGGAATGAAAATCAATAGGGCAGCTAACTTAATTCGAGAGAGTATTACAGCTTTACCTTGTTATTATCTATCTAAAATCATTTTTCGAGCAATATAAATAGCTATTTTTTGAATGATATTTTCATTTCCCCCTGGCCGCCAAGTTTTTTTAAACTTATTTCTAAAAGCATCAAACTGGTACCCCCAAGGAGCACACTGCACTTTTCCTCGGCCTAATAAAATTTTTAGTGCTTCAGTTGCTGTTGCTCCTGCACAAAGCTCACATGCCATTGGAGTTGACGGTCCTTTTTGATCAACGAAATTTACACGACTTTTATCCACCAAATAAGGCTGATGTAAAAATGAAGGTGACAATCCCACTAAGAACCTAATTTGTTGCTCCATTGGGTCATGGCCTTGTAACCTAAAATACTGCTCAAAACTCATTTTTCCAGGCAAGAAAGTTAATAATGCCGTCCCCATTCCCAGAGGAGCTGCAGTAATAGCGGGAATACCTAACTCATCACATCGGGCAAATACTTTTTGTCTGATATCTAGTACAAAAAAATCTAAGCCATCAATATAAAGATCAACGCCATCTAAAAAATTATCCAAATTATCGACAGTAACGCCGTGCTCAAACCGTTTTATATCAAGCTCAGGGTTGATTGCTTGAGCTAAATTTTTCATTGTGGCTGATTTTTCTTGGCTAATCGTGGGTATTGAGGCACCGGCTTGGCGATTAAAATTAGCGAGTTCAAATGTATCAAAATCAGCAATGTTGAATTTTCCGATACCTAAGCGAGTTAATGTTAATAAGTGACTACCGCCGACTCCACCCATGCCGGCAATAGCAATACGTTTGCTTTGCAATACAGTTTGTTCGTCTTCTGTAACCCAACCAATATTACGTGAAAATGCTTCGTTATAATCAAATGTAAAATTTTCTGACATTTATTTTGACCTATAATAAAAATGAATTAATCGTCCATCTGTTCATATATCCACAGATATAATTCTTTTAAATCATCATGCATATTATCTAATGCTGACTGAGTTTGAATAAAATAGGGTGCTCTAATCCCTCTATAATCCATATCAGACCCTGATTTGATAAAATTGATTCCTGAGCGCTTCATCATTCTAGGTAAAAATGGTTCCATCATGGCAAAAACATTGGTTTTATCGCTAATCTCTGTTAATGCGGTCGCCGCTAAAAATGCGGCAATAGCAATTAATGAAAAGGTACGTTGCTCTTGTTTGCAACAATCTAAACCATGAACTTCACCAAAACGGGTAAGTTCCTCCCCTGTACGTCGTCTGAACAAACAATCAATTGCTAGCCTTGATATTTCACAGACCGTCTGTCTGTCTAGATTTAGATTATCAATATATTCTTGGTCTAGGCTATCAGCACAATGAGACTCTAATGGTAACAAGCTTGGTTTGTTTTGAGCGTCAAGCGCAGGAACTAAGCGGACACATGCTGCTGGTAAACCACTTTTTTTATGTATTATTAGGCAGTGTATAGAAAAATCATCATACTCATCTTTCTCTTCTTCATTAGGAAATTCATCAATAGACTCATAACCAAATTCATCACAATAAACTCGATACCTTATTCCATATACCTTACTTTTTTGCTCTTTAGTTTGGGCAATTTCTATTCTAAAAAAATCCTGAAAATTCCTTGTTAAACTTGGTTTTTCATCCGTCATTGTAACTCCTTGTTTTTGAATCAATAGAGAAAGCGCCTATATAGATTGCAGGATTAGATAAGCCCTTACAATTTATTTTTAACGAGTAGAGTAAGTCAAAAAATAATTTTTCCTAAATACGTATCTATTTTATGTACTTAACACTAGTTAAGTAGTGACATAATCGATGTTTTTTTAAGATAATTGTCGCCTACTAGGGATCAGCGTAAGTTCCCAAATCTGTGAGTCGACTAAAGGTCAAAAGAAAATAAACGATGACTACAATAAATAGTTTAAATCATACGAAGTGGAAATGTAAGTACCACAGAGTGTAGATACTAATGTGTAGAAAGTCCAGAGTATGTATAAAGAATTGAGGTATAGACCTTGGATCTACTTTAAAGGCTATGTACCGTTATGTGTAGAAAAACAACAATAACTCTTAAAGCCCTCCCTTGCTGGGGTGGGGTGGGTGGGGGAGAAGTTAAAATAAGTTATTGCAAGCTTCTCTTAGGCAGTTTTTAGTAAAACAACATAGCCAAGAAGGCATTGCGCTCGGTAGCAGACATGGTGCGATAGGTATTGAATGTGGCAGTCTCATTAGGTGCATCAAGAGGCAACTCGATCCCCCAAAGCGGGCTGATGCTAGTGGGTAGCATCGCGTAGCGTAAATCACCTAAGACATTGGCGCGCTCTGGGTGCCAGGCTAGAAAACCATCAGAGAAAAATACAAAGCGCTGGATGTCATGATAGACCCTCATCTTATCTGTTAATTGAGGAAGATCACGCTTGATATCGAAAGCCTGCACATTATCACCGGTAAAAACTTTGCTGTCGGGTAGGCCCACACGTATTGCATCGACGTAATATCTACCATCCGTTTCATAAACCGAACGCCATAGTAATAGATTGGCCATGGTGGGTTTGACGATCAGGCGCTCGATGAGGTGGCCACGCTGTTGGGCTTGTCGCTGTGCGAGAGATTCAGCACGCTCATGCTGAACCATGCCAAGTGATAGATAGGCGGCAGCGAACAGCACACCGATGCGTGCTGCGAGCGGTTGATATTTTAAAACACCAATGACTAGAGCCGCGATTAGCGCTAAGGAAAATACTGGATCGAAGATAGAGATGATACTCCATGCGATTCGCTCGTCGCTGAATGGCCATAGCAAGTGAGTACCGTAGCTGGTGCAGGCATCCAGAAAACCGGCGGTGGCATAACTCAGAAGCGCGTAAAGATAGATTCTCTTAAATGCCAGTCGTTTTTTCAAAAACGGCCAGAGCAACAAGGATGCAAGTAGGGCACCGACGGGAATAAATAAGAGAGCATGGCTAAAGTGGCGGTGATACTCCAGAACCAGGAGTGGATCTTCGGTCGAACGAATGAGTGCATCAGCATCGGCAAGCAGAGGCGCGCAGAAGCCAACTAATGAGGCAATCCGCACCTCGCTAGGTTTCGCGCCAGCTTGTGCAACTACTGCACCGAGCAAGCCTTGGGTAACTATGTCCATATTATCGGGGGTGTTGTGTGTTTGGGGGCATTAGTAACTGATGTTACGCAGTCTTACTTAAATTATCATTAAAGTTAAGCATATCGAGTGGGGCACATTTCACCGATGCTAAAAACAAAGTAACCGTAGCCATCGTAGCCCGTATGGAGGTACGGAATACGGGATAAATAGTGCGTCGAACCCCCGTATTGCGCAAGCTTCATACGGGCTACTTGATGATAAAATTAATCGTAAGTCTTTATATAATCAAGACTGAAAAATAGGGGTTCTGGGTAACATCAGTTAGTAAACAAAACAGTTCAGCCAACTTGATTCGAGAGCTTATTGCTTTTTCAAGTTGGCTTCCCTTTGATCCTTCAGACTACTTGGATTCAATCTTAAGTAGCCAACCATCGCTTGTTTTACAGCCATTAGTGCCTACTGCATTAATCGTGACGCGTGCATAAGTATCCTGCAAAGTGGCAGGTAATTTACCTGTCACTTTGTAAGCATTGCCTTCTGACTGAACTGTTACAGGAACGGGTAGTTTTTTTACAGTGACAACAATATTATCTGGATTAGTCAGCACAGAGGTTGTGAATGAAAATTCAGATTCGGCTGCGACAACAGCCTTGTCAGCCGGGGTGAATTGACTCATTTTAGGTTTTTTACAGGATTTTTTACTACTGCTACTACTGCCATAAGCAGAGGCATGAGTGCTAAAAACCGCTAGTATCAAGGCCGTTAAAAATTTAATAAAATTCATTTTACTGCTCCAAATAAGTGTTTAAAGTGCTTT
>CBDUDV010000032.1:0-35743 GCA_965366065.1 uncultured bacterium
TGGGAAACTAAAAAAATTATGGGGGATGAAAACATTCAAGTCAATCCTACCGCGGTACGAGTACCGGTTTTCTATGGTCATTCTGAAGCAATACATATAGAAACAACTGAAAAGGTTTCGGCAGAAAAAGTGCGAGAAATTTTATCAGCAGCGCCAGGAATTACTATTTTAGATGAACAGGTTGATGGAGGTTACCCAACAGCGGTGACTGAATCCTCAGGGAATGATGATGTTTTTGTAGGGCGTATTCGTGAAGATATTTCCCATGAAAAAGGAATAGACTTGTGGGTAGTCGCAGATAATGTGCGTAAAGGGGCAGCTTTAAATAGCGTGCAAATTGCTGAAGAGCTAATTAAAAAATACATTTAGTCGTAAAAAGGCTAAAGTATCTTTAATAGAGGAAAGTAGGGAGAGTTATGATGCATAAGTTGAAAAAAATTGTCGTTGCCATGAGCTTGTTAGCACCTGTTTCTGCTTATCCGTTGGGTGTAGGTGAATTAAGGTTACATTCGGCACTTAATGAAAGCTTGAATGCAGAAATTGCTTTAGTATTATCGGCTAATGAAGATATTAATAGCGTGAATATATCGTTAGCGAGTCCTGAAAAGTTTGATGAGGCGGGTATTGCATGGCATCATTTTTTATCCAATATTCGCTTTAATAAAGTATCAAAAGGAAATAATAGATATAGCGTTGAATTGACTTCTAACAATATTGTACAAGAACCCTTTTTAGATTTCTTGTTAGAAGTAAAGTGGCCTAATGGAAATGTTTTCAAATCTTTTACTGTTTTAGTTGACCCAGCTATTGAGACTCAAAGTAGTTATGTTGAGCCAGTAAGGGCTGCTGATGACACTCAAAAAGTAACAACAGCAGCTGTTGAAACGGCAGTTGTTGCTGAGGAAAATGATTTTTCCAGTTTAGCGGTTGCTGGTGAGTATGGGCCAACACAGCGCAATGACTCTATCTGGAAAATTGCAGAGCGTATTAATAAAAATCCAGATGCATCTGTAGAGCAAGTTATGATGGCGCTCTACAAGGCTAATCCTAGGGCTTTTTATAAAAAAAATGTTAACGCTTTAATGGCGGGAAAAACATTAAAAATTCCGTCTAATGCTGACGTTAATCAACTCTCTAAAAAAGCAGCTAAAACTGAATTTTATTTACAGCATGATATTTGGACTGGGAAGAAAGTTGCACGACCTGAAGCGATTGTTGTAACTGAAGAGAAAGCAAAACAGTTAATTCTGGTTTCCCCTGTTAAAGAAGAGGTTAAAGACTCGGAAGTCTTAGCTGCAGATTCAAAAAAGCAGCAAAAGTTGGTTAATAAAAATGAGGCTTTGCAGGAAAGACTGGCTATTTTAGAAGAAAAATTTTCTGTTATGCAGGAAATGCTTGCGATTAAAGATAAAGAATTAGCCGCCTTACAGGACGCGCGATTTTCTGAAGAGTTGGACGCAATTGATAATAAAGAACAAAAAGCGGCTAAAGCTTTAAAAGAACAAGAGGCTTTAGAGGCTCAAAAAGCATTGCAAGCTATCGAAGCGAAAAAACTCGCTGAAGTAGAGGCACAAAAACAAACTTCTACAGAAAAAACGGCAGTCGTTAAACCATCAGAAAGTAAAAGTACTTCAGAAAAGTCTGAGTCGAGTTCTTCGGTTATTGAAACAAGTTTGGAGTATCTAAATATATGGCTGGGGTTGTTGGCTATTTTATTGTTAGCCATTGGTGCGTTTTTCTGGCGTAAACGTAAGGATGAGCCTGAAGAGGATGAAAATATTTTTAAATCTGCTGATCATACGGTGTTTGCAGATAGTCAAATAGCAGAAAATGACGCAGCTGTAGAGCTCGCTACAACAACTGAAGGTACTAATAATCTAAAAATATCAGAACATCCAAAAGAAGTAGCAATGGATGATGTGTTATTAGATGCGGATACCTACTTAGCATACGGGAAGTACCAAGAAGCGGAAAATGTATTACGTAAAGAAATTAAAGCGTTTCCCAACAAAGATAGTTACAAATTAAAGTTGCTTGAAGTTTTTTATAGTAGTGAAGATGAAGAGGCTTTTAATAGCTATGCTGAGGAATTAGTTGCAGAAGGGAAACGTTCAGATACTATTTTTTGGGCCGATGTGGCTGCAATGGGGACAGATTTCTCATCTAATAGGGCTTTATTTTCTAGTGATGTTATTGAAGATGAAGTGCCAGAGTTTGATGTTAATTTAGATGAAGAGTTAGCTGAAGTAGTATCTGAAACTGAAGAGGCTAAAGAGGTCGAAATGACTGAATTTAGTTTTGAGAATGATAGTATTGCTGAAGAAGAAAATATCAGTGTTGAGGATGACTCTAAGGAACTGAATATAGAAAGTTTTGATTTTTCACCGGTAGCAGATACGGTTGATAAAATAGAGCCAGAAATCAAAAAAGAAGATTTGAGTGATTCATTGGAAATGATTGATTTTGCAATGGACAAATCTGAGAAAAATGAAGTTGATAATTCAGCTGAAATTAGCCCTGCTGAGACTGAAGAGCTAGAAACTTTTGATATGGAGTTAAGTGTTGCTGATTCAGATGCTGCAGATCTTGCGGATGAATCTACTCCAGAGGAAAATAAATACGAAGAAATACTTTCTTTGCATTCTGACACAGATATCGATCTGTCTGAATTTAGTTTAGCTGATGATTTAGAGTCGAGTGATTTGGAGGACGAGCTTCAAATAGTTGAAGGCAGTGCTGCAAACGATGAACTTAGCGTAACGTTAGGTGATGATGATAGTCAGCTGGATGACTTCGATTTTGATTTTTCTGTCGAGGGGGATGAATCTTATACGCCTCGAGAAGAATCAGATGATGACTCTAGTTATGAATTAGCTTTAGGGGATGATGAGCAAAAATTAACACTGGACCCTGCTGCAATTTCAGAAATTAATAATACCGGCGATTACGAGACAAATTTAGATTTGGCTAAAATGTATGTGGCTATGGGTGAAACAGGTGCGGCTAAAGAATTAGCTGATGATGTTTTAGCCAATGGTAGTGATGAACAAAAGAAAGAAGCGCAAGAAGTGCTTGATCATATTACTGCTTCATAAAATCT
Organism: uncultured bacterium; assembly: GCA_965366065.1. Taxonomy (GTDB): domain Bacteria; phylum Pseudomonadota; class Gammaproteobacteria; order Methylococcales; family Methylomonadaceae; genus Methyloprofundus. The sequence goes on from CBDUDV010000032.1 coordinate 3,101, forward strand.
GGGTATTTCAGCTATAAAAAAAGCCCGTTTATTGAAAAATAAACGGGCTTTTTTGTGCGCTTTAATAAAGTTTACATAGCAACACTAATCGCACCTTTTAGCTTGGTCATTGCATTTTTTTCTAGCTGACGAATACGCTCTGCCGAAACATTATAGCGGTCGGCCAGCTCATGTAAGGTCATCTTTTTTTCTGAAAGCCAGCGATTAGTCACAATATCTTGGCTGCGCTCATCTAAATTATCTAATGCACTGCTTAATAAGGACTCTTTGTGCCCTTGCCAATTTGAATTTTCTAATAACAACGCGGGGTCAGCATTAGTTTGCTGCAAATAGGTCGTAGGCGCACTAAATGTTTCATCGTTACTGTCTTCAGGTAAATCGAAAGCCATGTCTTTGCCATCAAGACGAGTTTCCATTTCGTAAACAGTTTTTAAATCAACATTAAGATTTTCAGCAATTGCTTCTGCTTCATTTTTCGATAACCAACCTAGGTTTTTCTTAGATTTCCGCAGGTTAAAGAATATTTTTCTTTGTGATTTAGTGGTTGCGATTTTGACGATACGCCAGTTTTTAATCACATATTCATGTATTTCAGCACGAATCCAATGCACTGCAAAAGAAACCAGGCGAACACCTCTATCAGGATTAAAGCGCTTAACCGCTTTCATTAAGCCAATATTGCCTTCTTGCACAATATCGCTTAATGGTAAGCCGTAACCTGTATAACCACGCGCAACATGAGCTACAAAGCGTAAGTTAGCCAAAACGAGCTGTTTTGCCGCTTCAATATCTCCCTCGTCTCTATAACGTAGAGCGAGGTTGTATTCTTCTTCTGCATTTAATTTATTAGTTTGACCGATAACATTGAGAGAAGAATCGAAATTTTCTGAATTTAATGAAATAGGTAAGGCTAATGAATCAGGCATGATAACTCCAAAAAGTAAACATATTCTTGTTATATTAGCATTCTATATATTACTTGGCGAATAAAAATGATTTTTTTGCGAGAAGATTCAAGAATAGCGCTAAATATAGAGTAAAATATGCCAGTTATTATGAATATAAATTTAAGGTTGAATAATTAATGGATAGTAAGTTACTTGAAATTTTAGCGTGTCCTATCTGCAATAGTACGCTTGTGTATGATAAAACAGCTCAGGAGCTTTTGTGTAAAGCTGACCGCCTAGCTTTTCCGGTACGTGATGGTATTCCGGTTATGTTGGAAGTAGATGCAAGAAAATTGACCACCGAAGAAATCGATCAATTAAAAAAATAAAAAAGTTTTTTTAGTTTGTGATTATAAAATTTGTGCTAAATCACTACTCTGTAATTGCTTGGTATGTAGTGCACTAGCAACTAAGGCTTGTTGAATGTTGGCTTTTTTTAATTGCTGTAAATCATTCAAGTCACGAATACCGCCAGCAGCAATAAAGTGATGTTGCGGATATTGCTGCTGGTAATTAATTATTTTTTGTAAGTCAGCCCCTTGATTATTGCCTACCCTTGCTAAAGACATAATAATTAGCTCTTTAGGCCAAAGTGAGGAGGAGTTATATAAAATTGTGTTGCCTAGAGGTAAATCTTCAGCAGAAAAATCGAGTGATAAAATGAAGTTTTTCTTATATTCTTTTAATGTTTCAGGGCTAAAAGATTCAGTGCCTAAAATGGCTGTGTATTGTGTGCTACTCGCAGGAAAGTAATTGGGATCGATTTTTCCACAGTCAACCATAAAATTAAGATGCGGGAATTTGCTGAAAAGCGAATTAATGCAGGCTGAGTTATCACCGATTCCCATTAAGCTATCTAGGTCAGCTAGGTAAATTTTTTTAAAGTCCCAAATACCTAAATAAGCCTGAATAACATGCGCTGGTTCACTCGATGAGCACAGGGGGGTCGATAAAGCGTGGTAATTTTGGCGGTGACCTTGTTTGGCTAAAACGGCTTGCCCTGATTTAATATCAATAACAGGAATAACTTTCATTATGCGTTTGTTGGTGTTTGAATTTATTAGTGGAGGCGGATTAGTTAATGAAGCTTTACCTGATCATTTAGCTCGGGAAGGGCTTATGATGAGAACTGCACTATTAGCTGATTTAAGTGCGCTGAAAAATGTAGAACTCATTGTATTAAATGATGCACGAATTAGCGAGCCTCAAGTCCAAGGAAAGTTGCTAGTTATCGAACAAGGTATAAACTTAATGGCTTATTTAACGGCAATGCATGACAACTATGAGGCGGTCTGGCTGATTGCGCCTGAAAGTAGTGGCATACTGGTTGATTGGCAGCAGTTTTTTATGCAACAAAATAAGTTGCTTTGTTTGAGTGGTGAGAAGGCCTTATTACTTTGCCAGCATAAATTAAATACAATACAGCATTTAGAAAAATTTGGCGTGAGTTGTGTCAGTAGCCAAAAATATGATTCATTTTTACCTATAGAGTCAGGTGAGTGGGTACTTAAGCCAATGGACTCGGTTGCCTGTGAACAGACTTATTTATTACAAACTCAGCAAGATTGGCAGGATAAATTACCAAAGTTGGCTGAGCAGGAAGATTATCTTTTACAGCCTTATATTAAAGGCCAGACACTCAGCTTATCAGGTCTTTTTTTTCAAGGGGAGTGTGTATTGATATGCTGTAATCAGCAACATATTTCACTGATTGACAATCAATTCCAACTCGACGCCTGTTTAGTTAATGTTAACCAAGAAAAAAGAACTGATTATCAAGCACTTTGCTCGCAAATTGCACTCGCGATTCCTGAGTTATGGGGTTATATAGGCATTGACCTGATTGAAACGGAACAAGGTGAGTGTTTTGTTTTAGAAATTAATCCGCGATTAACCAGTTCTTATGCCGGAATTAAAGCGGCAACGGGGTTAAATGTGGCAGAGCATGTTTTAGCTTTATTAAATGAAAAAACACCTGTTTTACAGCATACAAAATCAGCAAGCATACCAGTAACCATTCATTAAGGACGACTAATGCAACATAATATAATTGGCTGGGATGTTGGCGGCGCGCATTTAAAAGCGGCGTGGATTAATGAACGTGGTGATGTACTGGCTGTTTTTCAAGAACCTTGTCATTTGTGGCAAGGGCTGAACACTTTAGAAACGGCATTAAACGCCATTTTAAAAAAATTACCTAGTGATATTCAACAGCATTGTTTAACCATGACAGGCGAATTGGTCGATTTATTTGCTACAAGAGCAGAAGGTGTCAGTGCAATTATTGAGTTGGTGCAACAGCGCTTAGTAACAGCAGAATTAAAAGTTTATGCAGGCCGATTAGGTTTTTTAAATCCCGAACAGGTTACATCAGAACATATTGACGACATCGCCTCCGCTAATTGGCTTGCGAGTGCGAGTTACACTGCTAAACAGTTGGAATGTGGCGTTTTTGTTGATATAGGCAGTACCACGACAGATATCTTGTTATTGCAAAATAATCAGCTTGCAGCGCAGGGTTACACCGATTATCAACGCTTAAAATCGCAAGAATTAGTTTATACCGGCTTAGTCAGAACCGCGGTGATGGCAGTGGCGCAGTCAGTTGAATTTGCAGGAAGTGAAGTGGGCTTAATGAGCGAATATTTCGCAACCATGGCTGATGTCTATCGCCTAACGGGTGAATTAAATGAAAATTCTGATCAAACTGAAACAGCTGATGGGGCTGATAAAACGTTAAAGGCTAGTGCGGTGCGTTTAGCCAGAATGATCGGTTGTGATAAAGACGAGTTTTCCATGCCTGAGTGGAAAGGTTTAGCTTTTGCATTACGCAAGCAGCAAACTTCACGAATACAGCAAGCCATCCAAAGCCAAATTTCTCGCTTAGATAATACAGATAAGGTCACTTTAGTAGGTGCTGGTATAGGGCGGTTTCTGGTGCAAGAAATTGCGCAAAATCTGCAGTTATCCTATGTAGAATTTGATAGCTTTTTTAAAACAAAATCAATAAACAGTGAAATGCAGATTTCTGATTGCGCGCCTGCTGTCGCTGTTGCTTGTTTAGCTCAAATAACAACTGAACTGTAAGGTGCTAGTCTTGGAATTGTTTGTTAAAATTAAGCTTACTTCGCACGGGTCACATGCGGACTTTTATATAACCGCAGGCGCTATTTTTAGTTAATTACATGTTATTTGATTCCCCTCAGTACTATTCACTTCCTTATTTAGCCGATAGCGCACGGTTATTTGCTTGTATCGCTGATCAGCCGTGGTCAATTTTTTTAGATAGTGGTTTGCCAGAAAAACGTCAAGGACGTTTTGATATATTAGCCGCAGCTCCAACAACAACACTGGTTACGCAAGGCAAGGTAACAACAATAATATCAGCGGATAAAACACAAACCTCTACTGAAGACCCTTTTACATTAATTCAGCGTTATTTACCCAAGCAAGATGCCATTCCTGAGTTACCCTTTAATGGCGGAGCAATGGGGTATTTTTCGTATGATTTAGGGCGTCGTTTAGAGGCTTTACCTAATATAGCGGAAAATGCAGAAAACATTCCGGATATGGCGGTGGGTATCTATGCATGGGCGGTAATCATCGATCATCAGCAGGCAAAAAGTTATTTAGTCGGCAATGCAAAAGATGAGCAGCAATGGCAAAGTTTAATACAAAGCTTTAGCCAATACCCCGAGCAAGCAACAAAGAGCATTGAATTTAAAGTAAAGTCACCAATTCAATCCAATATGACCGAAGCGAGCTATAATCAAGCTTTTGATCGTATAAAACATTATTTAAAAGAGGGTGATTGTTATCAAGTTAATTTAGCGCAGCGTTTTGAAGCCAGTTGTGAAGGTGACTTATGGACTGCTTACTGTGCTTTACGACAATTAAATTCAGCGCCTTTTAGTGGTTATTTTAATGTTCCAGGCGTGCAAATTTTAAGCTCTTCTCCTGAGCGGTTTATTAAAGTTTCAGCTAATATTGTTGAAACAAAGCCCATTAAAGGAACGCGTCCACGTAAACAAACGCTACAAGAAAACCAGCAACAGATACAAGACTTAGAAAATAGCACCAAAGACCGTGCCGAAAATCTGATGATTGTGGATTTATTACGCAATGATATTAGTAAAAACTGTATCGATGGGTCGGTGAAAGTTCCTAAGTTATTTGATGTGGAAAGTTATGCAACGGTGCATCACTTAGTCAGTACAGTAACTGGGGAATTAAAAGCTGAATTTCATGCGCTTGACTTACTGCGTAGCTGTTTTCCTGGTGGCTCTATTACCGGGGCACCTAAAATAAGAGCGATGGAAATTATCGAGGAACTAGAACCAAACCGCCGTGGGGTGTATTGTGGCTCATTAGCTTATATCGGCTTTGATGGCAATATGGATAGCAATATTACTATTCGTACCTTAGTGCATTCTGATAATAGCATACGCTTTTGGGCAGGAGGTGGTATTGTGCATGATTCTGTTAAAGAAGATGAATACCAAGAAAGTTTTGATAAGGCGGCTGCAATGCTGGCACTTTTACAGCAGTTTCAAGAAAAATGATTGTCTTAAAATTAGGTGGCAGTTTGCTATCTAAATCCATTTTGCAAGAATGGTTAACGCTTGCTGCTGAACAGGGTAAAGGGCAAGTTGTCATTGTGCCGGGTGGCGGTGTGTTTGCTGATCAAGTAAGAGAGATGCAGCAACAATGGCATTATAATGATGTGATTGCGCATCAAATGGCAGTTCTTGCAATGCACCAGATGGCCTTGTTATTTCAAGGCTTAGCGACTGAACTGGTGTTAATCGATAAGATAGAAAAAATTCTTCCGGCATTACAAACGCATAAGGTAGTTGTTTGGTTGCCTTTGATGACAGAACTGAATGCGTTAAATATTCCTGCAACATGGGATGTCAGCTCCGATACTTTAGCTGCTTATTTGGGGCAGCAACTTGCGGCAACGCAGTTGGTTTTAGTTAAATCAGCAGAGATTGTAGCCTCAGATAATATGCTGCAATGGACTGAAAAAGGACTCGTCGATAAAGCCTTTTCTGCGACAGTAAGCAGGCTAGATATAGCAGTGGAGTGTTTACAAAGTAACCAACTTTCCCAGTTTAAACAGCGGTTAATTCATTATGCCTAAAGCCCATTCACTTTTTACTATTCGCGGGCTTAGCGCGCGTTCAGTGAACTTATTAACACGCTTTATTAACCATAAGTTTCAACATGCGTATTACCGTACTAAAGAATCCTTAGGGCAGCATAAGCGTGAGTTAGTGGTTATTAAAGTAGAAGAAGCGAGCGAAACTTTAGCCGAAACTAAGATCTATTTTGCTGATGCATTAGAGCGATTTAAAGCGGTTGTGCAGGTGGAAAAAGGGTCTTTAGATGATAAATATCGTTTGCTTAAAAGGCAGTTTGATTTTTGTGAGGCACAATCTCAGCAAGTATCAGAGCGGATTAAAGCGATTGAAGATGTGAGTAATGCGTTATTTTTAGAATGGGAAAAGGAGCTTAAGGATTATACAAGCCGTTCTTTAAGGGCGCAGAGTCGGCAGCAATTAAAATTATCCAAGCAACATTATGCACGTTTATTAAGAGCAATGCGTAAAGCAGAAAAGCAAATAGCGCCTGTGCTAGGTGCATTTAGAGACCAAGTTTTGTTTTTAAAGCATAACTTAAATGCTAATGCGATTGCGGCATTACAGCAAGAATTTTCTGTGATTGCTTTAGATATTTCACAACTCATTTTAGCGATGGAATCTTCTATTTCAGAGGCAAATTACTTCGTGAGTTTATTAGTAGAACAAAAAACCTTAGTGGCTTTACCGACACCTAAATAGAGGAAATTATGCGAATTGTTTTAGGCGTTGAATATGATGGCAGTGGTTTTTTTGGCTGGCAATGGCAGCAGGGTGGCTTGCGTACGGTACAAGATGAAGTGCAAAAAGCCGCCTCACGGGTAGCGAATCATGCTGTCACGGTTATTTGTACGGGACGTACGGATACAGGCGTGCATGCTTTAGAGCAAATCGTACATTTTGAGTCAGACGCAAAACGTAGCCAGCATTCTTGGCTGTTAGGTATTAATGCCAATTTACCTGATGATGTACGTATCATTTGGGTACAGGAAGCGGTGGGTGATTTTCATGCGCGCTATAGTGCAATTGCACGGTTTTATCGGTATATTATTCTTAATCGCCCTACAAAATCTGCTTTACAGCGTGATCGTGTGACCTGGTGTCATGAGCCCTTAGATGCAGAAAGAATGCATTTAGCGGCACAGAGCTTAGTGGGGACGCATGATTTTACCTCGTTTAGAGCTTTAAAATGCCAGTCCGTTAGCCCGATGCGCTTAATGTATTTTGTAGAGGTTTACCGTGAAGGCGAACAAGTTATTATGGATATTTCTGCGAATGCATTTTTGCACCATATGGTGCGTAATATTGCCGGTGTGTTGATGGCGATAGGGAAAAATGAAAAGCCAATTGAATGGACGCAACAGTTACTGCTTGAGAAGAATCGCCAAGTCGCGGGTGTAACCGCATCGCCACATGGGCTGTACTTGGGGGGAGTGTATTATCCAGATCATTATGAATTACCTAAACATACGATATTTAATAAATTACCTGCAACAGCGCAGCGGTTTCAACATGAGAAATAAAAAATGAAAAAAATACTTTTATTATCAGCGAGTTTAGCTTTATCCGGTTGTGCAAGTTTTGGCGAAGGTCTGGCGGGTGCTTTTTTAAAACATCAGGATGAAAAAGAAGATTTACGCCAATGTAAAATTTATGGAAAAAGTTTTTCTGGCATGGAAAGCAGTTTTGCAAAAGCAGGCGATACCGTTAAAGTCATGATGGTACATGGCGTAGGAACGCATGTTCCTGGTTATAGTACACATTTTCAAGAAAAGCTCTCTACTGAATTGGCGCTAGCACTAAAAAGTGCGCGCTATAAAGAAATTAAGCTAGTGAATCAAGAGTTTCCCGAGAAAGATTTAGGGGTATTAAGAGTCAGGCGTTTAATTGATAAAGAAGAAACACGTGAGATGCTTTTTTATGAGTTAACTTGGTCAGCGATTACTAATCCTGAAAAAGAAAAGATTAGATACGATACATCAGGCGAATATTCTTATGATCGCGCTGAAGTAAACCAAATGTTAAAGCAATTTTCCAATGATACTAGCCCCGACCCGATGATTTATTTGGGAAAAAGTCGCAATGAAATCCTTGCTTCTTTTCGCTCGGCGTTTTGTTGGATGGTAGAAAATGACTGGGATAGCTTGCCAGCAGAAGGCCAGAACTATTGTGCAATCAGTACTGACTCTCTGAAATATCTCGCTGAAGACGAGTATGCGATTATCTCTCATAGTTTAGGCAGCCGTATTGTGATTGATGGTATGCAGGATATAGCAAAGCGTGTATCTGAAGTGGGAGCAGGCAACCCGAGTAGTGCTGAATCTCAGTTTATTACCGCTTTCCAGAAAAAAGAAGTGCCTTTTTATTTGATGTCTAATCAAATACCGTTGTTAGAAGTGGGGGAGGAAGCGCCAACAGTGACTAACCAAATAGATGACTACTGTATTATAGGTAGTGAACATTATGATAAAAGATTGGTGGCGAAAACATCTATTATGGCATTCAGTGACCCGAATGATTTATTAAGTTACGCAATTCCTCAGCAGTTTGCACAGTACCACTTTGATTCACGTTTATGTGCAGAGGTTACCAATATTAATATTAATGTCGCTGAAGTTATTGATTTATTTGGTATGGGTAAGTTTGCTAACCCATTAACAGCACATACCGGATATGATACGGATGATCGTGTTGTTGCTCTGATTGCCAAAGGAATAGGGACGAAACATACTGCAGGTATCGTTAGTGAGCGATGTAAGTGGACAGAATATGTAGATTAGCGGGAATAATAAAATACGCCTAGCGAAACCGTGTTGTTTTGCTGCTTTAACTTGTCGCCTTTTGCAACTACATCACTATGAAAATTTTAGTTTTAAATTCGGGTAGCTCATCCATTAAATATGCATTATTTGATATGAGCACTAACAGGGCTGAAATTACAGGGATTATAGAGCGTATTGCCAGCAAAGAAAGCGTACATAACTATAAGTTGACACTCAGTCATAGTTTGCAGGCGCAGCAACTGGCTGATGAAATACAAAATCACCAGCAAGGTTTGCACGCTATTTTTAAATTACTCAGTGAATTAAACTTAATGAAACAGGCCTCAGATTTACAGTGTATTGGGCATAGAGTGGTACATGGCGGTGAGAAGTTTTGCCAACCTACACTCATTACCGATGAGGTGTTAGCTGAAATAAAACAAGTCTCATCGTTGGCACCCTTACATAATCCAGCCAATATTTTAGGCATACAAGAAGCGATACGATTTGCTGAAAATATTCCGCAAATCGCTATTTTTGATACCGCTTTTCACCAGTCCATGCCTGACTATGCGTTTCAATATGCCGTACCTCATGAATGGTATACGAAATTTTCAGTTAGGCGTTATGGCTTTCATGGTACATCACATTTTTACGTTGCTAAACAAGCGGCTAAGGCTTTAGACGTTCCTCTGGAATCCTTGAATATAATTAGCTTACATTTAGGCAATGGCGCTAGCATGTCTGCGATTAAACAAGGTAAGAGTATAGATACCTCAATGGGAATGAGTCCGTTGGAAGGTTTAATCATGGGTACACGTTCCGGTGATTTAGACCCTGCCATTATTTTTTATCTTCAAGATGAATTAGGGTTTGCGCTATCTGATATTCAACAGGCTTTAAATAAACAGAGTGGCTTAAAAGGCATTTGCAATGAAAATGACATGCGAGCCGTACATAAGCTAGCAGATTCCGGTGATAAACAAGCCCAGCTTGCTTTAGCGATGGTGAGCTATCGTATTAAGAAGTATATCGGTGCTTATTTTGCAGTATTAGGTCGTGTTGATGCCTTGGTATTTACGGGCGGGATTGGTGAAAATGATGCAGAATTAAGAGCAAGCTGTTGTTCTGAGTTAGCGTTATTCGGTATTGCAGTTGATGAAAATAAAAATCAGCAATTAACCGGCGATGTTTGTAGTATTCAGCAAGAGGCAATGCCTGTTAAAATTTTAGTGATTGCAACCAATGAAGAGTTGGAAATTGCACTACAAGCAAAGGCGTGTATTGAAGCTTAAATTATTGATTTTTTTTTGCTGCTGAGTACTTCTTTAAAAGGCGTGGGTTTATGAATACCATACCCTTGAGCATAATTAACGCCAAGCTCAGATAGTATTTCTAATATAGCGTCATCTTCTACAAATTCAGCGATTGTTTTTAAGCCCATGACTTGGCCGATTTGATTAATGGAATTAACAAAGGCTTTATCAATGTCATCTACTGCAATATCTTTTACAAAATAACCATCAATTTTTAAATAATCTACAGGAAGCTCTTTTAAATAGGCAAAAGAAGATAAGCCGCTACCAAAGTCATCCAGCGCAACTTTACAGCCCTTAGAACGTAGCTGTTGTAAAAAATTAACGGCATCACCTAAATTAGAAATTGCAGCTGTTTCTGTGACTTCAAAGCAAAAGCTTTTAGCGGCAATTTCAGAGTTATCCAATAAATTGGTAATTGTTTTAAGTAGTGCATTATTCACCATAGAAAGCCCTGATAGATTAATGGCTATCATTAGGTTTTCCGGAAGTTGTGTTGAACGACTTAAAAGAGTGAGTTGTTTAAATACGTTTTCTACGACCCACTGATCAATGCTATCAATAAGATTAAACCGCTCGGCTGCGGGTAAAAAAGCGCCTGGTGGGATTGAATTTCCACTTTCATCGACCATGCGTAATAAAACTTCATAGTGCTCAGAGGGAGAGTCAATATCATTAATGTCTTGTATGCGTTGTAAATATAGTTCAAAACTATCGTTGTCGAGTGCCGCGTGTATGCGAGAAACCCATTGCATTTCTTGTTGATGAGCAGAAGAGGCTGAGGCATTTAATTGGTGAAAGTGAACGCGGTTACGGCCATTTTGTTTAGCTACATAGCAAGCAGCATCTGCGGAACTTAATACTTCGGACGCTTTAGCTTCGAGCCCTGTTATTTCGGCAATACCTATACTCACTCCAATTTTGAATGATTGGTTCTGCCAGCCAAAGCGGAAGTCTTCAACTACTCGTCGCAAATTATTGGCAATGGCTAAGGTGTGCTCAGGGTCGCAACACTCTAATAAAAGGCCAAATTCATCCCCGCCTAGTCGAGCGAGTAGGTCGGTTTTGCGTAGTTTTTTACTTAATGCGCTACTGATTTGTTTTAATAGTTCATCCCCGGCATCGTGTCCACAAGTATCATTAACGACCTTGAATTGGTCTAAGTCTAAGTATAATAAATGATGCTGCAAGTGATCTACTCTTGATATCTCAAGTAGCTCGATCATTTTTTTCTCAAACTGACGACGATTTGCTAGCCCAGTGAGTGGGTCATGCATGGCTTGCCAGTTAAGTTTGGCAGATAATGCTCTAGACTGAGTGACATCTCTAAAGACCAAAACGGCGCCGAGTATTTCGCCATCTTCATTTAAAATAGGGGCGACAGAGTCTGTAATAGAAAGGTAATCGCCTTCTCTCAGTAAGCAGTGGTCAGTTTCATTTGATCTAATATTTTGATTTTGAAGGCACAATGTAACTGGGCAAGGAAGAGGCTGTTTGGACTTTTCGTGGACTAAATTGTAATAATTGCTAATATTTTTATTTCGCGCTTCCTCTTCAGAAGTCCCCATTAAAAGTTCTGCAACGGGGTTCATAAATAGAACTCTCCCGTGATTGTCGGTAGTGACAACTGCATCTGCAATAGAGTTAAGCGTTACATGAGCGCGTTTTTTTTCTTCTGCTAAACGCCCATAAATTTTTTTATTTTCTTTTACCTGGTTAATAAGTTGCTTTTCACGGCTAACACTCCCACTGATATCGATAATTTGAATCAAGCAAAAGCACTTTTTGCCAAAGTTCAAAGGCTTGATTGTAATTTGTTGCGGCAGTATTTCCCCAAAGCTATTCGTTAGGGGGAATGGCTTACGATTTAAGCTATGTGATACGATTGAGGACATGCCATTTTTTAGTGCAGAAGAAGCGGCTCTAACGGTGTTACTACCTTTAATGTTAGGAAATACCTCTAATAAATTCCTATCTTTGGCTGCATCAAGAGCAATGCCAGAGCGCTTTGTTAGCCACGGGTTCCACTCTACAATATTAAATGAGTCATTGATGATGATGAGTCCTATATCACTTCCGGAAAAGGCCAATTGGAATATCTCGGGGAAGTTTACAGATTGTTTGTTTGCATTTAAGCTAATATCGTTAAGGGAAGTCATCAGTTCTTATATATTTAGCATGTTTTCGATAGCTTTTTTAAATTTCAGAACTGATTTAATATCCATTAAGAAAGTGACATAACCTTGAATGCTTTTTGATTCAATGGCAAAGTCCATATTAAGTAATAAAACAACCGATTCTGTGTTTTCTACACCGCCATTGGCAGAAAATATTTGTCTCAATGTGCCTCTAATAAATTGAGGAACTTCACTTTGCAGTTCTTCGTTAAACATATCCGCCATACTGCATAAGCAAGCATTAAGAATGATATTGCCTATTTCAGTCATGGCTTCTTGCTCCATGTCGGTTAAATCAGCTAGATTGATGTTATTTTGCAGTAAAACAGCACAGACTAACTGTAAGCTCTGTTCTTCAGGGAAAAGCAATATAGCATCACCGTCAAGCACACCATTGAAGTTTTGGTGAACACCACTAACATCAGTTTTAGCTTTTTCACCAATAAGGCTAGTCGCCTTTAAGCGGCTAACAAATTCAATAGCTGGAACGCTGAGAATGACTTCATCATTAATCATTTCGCTTAATGATGCGGCCGCACTTCCCATGCCAATATTGATTACTTCCGTCATAGCATCGGCAAAGAAATCATCTAAAACATTTATGTTATCCGACATATTTTAATATCTTGGCTTCAGTAATAGGCTTAGGGATAAAGTCTATTTTTAATTCGATGGCTAAGTTTTGTATGGATTTTTGTACATTGGCGGTTAAAAAAGCGATTTTTGCATTGGGAAATTGGGGTCTTAGTATTCTGGCAGCCTCGCCGCCATTCATATTAGGCATATTGAAATCTAGTAATATGAGATCTAATTCTTTATCCTTGGCGATATCAAGTGCTTGAACCCCGTCACTGGCTTGGTGTATTTCCCACTTAGGGTGTGCGGTGCCAATGATTTTATTCAGCATCATTAAAGACATTTTACTGTCATCAACAATTAAACATTTCATGTTTGATCCCTAAAAATAGATTTGTATGTCAATATAGCAGAGCTTTTCCTTTAAGGACAAACAATAATTCCCTTATTTAAAATAAGGGGAGATAAGGCGCTCGCAGCCTTAAATGATTGGATGCGAACGGTATGAGTACTTAGATGTTTTTAGCTAATTTTTCAGCATAGCCTGTGTAGCTACGAGGTGTTAATTTAATAAGTTCTTGTTTCGCTTCTTCTGGCATGTCTAATTTTTCAATGAATGCTTGCATATCAGCGGCATTAATACGATTTCCGCGTGTTAGCTCTTTTAATTTCTCATAAGGCTTTTCAATACCGTAACGACGCATAACTGTTTGTACGGGCTCAGCTAACACTTCCCAGTTTGCATCTAAATCAGCTTCTATAACAGCCGCATTAATTTCTAATTTAGAAATACCTTTTAAGCTAGCCTGAATAGCAATACTAGTATGGGCAACACCGACACCAATATTACGTAAAACAGTAGAATCTGTTAAATCACGTTGCCAGCGAGAAACAGGTAATTTTTCTGCTAAATGATGGAATAACGCGTTTGCTAAACCGATATTACCTTCTGAATTTTCAAAATCAATCGGGTTCACTTTATGTGGCATTGTAGATGAACCAATTTCGCCAGCAATGGTTTTTTGCTTAAAGAAACCTTGTGAAATATAGCCCCAAATATCACGGTCAAAGTCTAATAAGATAGTATTGAAACGTGATAACGCATGGAAAAACTCAGCAATATAATCGTGTGGCTCAATTTGAATAGTGTAAGGGTTCCAGTTTAAACCTAATGATTCAACAAAGTTTCTGGAAAATTCTTGCCAGTCAATATCAGGGTAAGCAACCGCATGGGCATTGTAGTTGCCTACTGCACCATTGATTTTTCCTAAAATTTCAACGTTCGTAAAATGAATAAGCTGGCGATCCATACGTGCTGCAACATTAGCAAATTCTTTACCCGCTGTTGTTGGGCTAGCAGACTGGCCGTGTGTACGTGATAGCATCGGTTGTGTTGCATTATCTTTAGCTAAGGTTTTTAATGCGCCAATCACTTCGCTCATTTGCGGTGTAATGGCAGCACGACCTTCTTTTAGCATTAAGGCGTAAGAAAGGTTATTGATATCTTCAGAGGTACAGGCGAAATGAATAAACTCATTGACCGTATTTAACTCTGCATTATCGGCAATTTTCTCTTTTAAAAAATATTCAACTGCTTTTACATCATGATTAGTTGTGCTCTCTATATCTTTAACACGCTGTGCGTCGGCTTCAGAAAAATCAGTGACGATAGCATCTAATAATTGATTGGCGGCAGAGCTGAAAGCGGGGACTTCTGTAATTTGTGTGTGAGCGGCTAGGGCTTGTAGCCAGCGCACTTCCACTTGTACACGAAAACGAATAAGACCATACTCACTAAAAATAGGGCGTAACGCTTCGACTTTACTTGCATAGCGGCCGTCAATAGGGGAAATAGCGGTGAGTGAAAAATTCGTCATAGGCTTGGTCTTATACGGTTAGTAAATAATTCCGTTATTTTAGCAAAAGATCGCTATCTCGGTGATAAAAATACAGCTAATTAGCTGTAACTCTAAGCAAACCATTTAATTAACTAATCGCTTGATTGGGAATCTCATGGCTAAGCATAGCTTATCGATAAAAGACGTTAAGAATGACGTACTAATTCGATGTGCAGACTAATATTTAGAAAAGGGTAGTGATTGATTTCAGAAGGTTTTTAGCATGGGATTACTTAAATAAAATACTTGAAGCAGAGAAACCTTAAATAATTGAATATTAATATTTGCTAATATAGGTGTTATCATTTTGTTTTTTTATTTATTAGCGATACTGCGGTGAAAATTGAATGATTTTTAAAGTTGCCGCTATTTATGCGGGTTTGTTTATGAAGTGTTTGTTAAGTTTTCGTTCTATTTATCTTGTAGTATTGATCAGTTTAGTCTTTTTTACTCAGCATGTACGTGCTGAGTGGTTTTCGGGGGCGGGTTTAAGTACTTATTATACCGATGATGTTGCACTGTTTTCAGTGACTCGTCGCTTATCTCTTGAGGATGACCCAACCCAGCCCATTGTTGATGAGCCAGGACAAGGATCTGGGTTTGTTTACGAACCTACCGCTCGGTTGGGCTGGTCAACTGAAAATACGCTGGGTAAATTTCAGGTTTCAGCTGATGCAGGCGGGTATGTTTTTCAGAATCATTCCGATTACAGTCATGCATTTTTTGATTTTACCGTGGCTCAGGAGTTAACTGAGAAGACTGAGCTAAAACTTTTATATGCTTTTGTGCCTAATTTATATTTAGGTGAGCAAGCGCTCGGAGAGCATCACTCTGGGGTAGCGGAAGAATATGGTGAGCGCCTTGATAGTCATGTATGGTCATTGCATCTGGATCATAAATTGACTGAAAGTCTTACATTACGTGGCTTAGTTCGTTATGGGGTCAGGGATTATGAGCAACCATTTGCCTATCGCGATACTCAGTTTTACACCGTAGGAACACATCTTGAGTGGGAAATTAGTCATGACTTGGAATTGTTAGTGGGTTACCACTTTGAGCAAGGCCTAACTAATGATGATGAAACAGCTATTTACCAAGATGATATAGGGTATTTCAATAATTATTTCTCAGCTGAGCTGAAAGCGCATTTATTACCTGAATTAACCCTCATGCTAATTTTTGATTACGAACATAATACCTTTACCAGTGATTATGCGGAGGATCGTCATTATCAGGGGAATGAAAATATTTATCAGGGAGACATTGAGCTTGCTTATGCGTTAACTGAGCAGGTTAAGTTAACGGCAGGCTGGCAGATAGGCTCGCGTAAATTTAATTATGAGTCTGACAATGTGTTGAATAATAATGTTTGGTTGGGTTTTGAATTTGAAATTTAAGGCTCTATTTGGCTGGTGTTAGGATTTAATTGGTCTGTACATTTTCTTAAAGCGGTGGTTAAAATACCATTAACAATAATAATGATTCAACAGGAGTGAAGGCCATGATTTATAAAGCACCGAACCAAGCAGAGAGCAAAGTAGATTTTAAAGCGCGTTACGGTAATTTTATTGGCGGTGAGTGGGTTGAGCCTGTAAAAGGACAATATTTTGATAATTTAAGTCCTGTGAATGGGCAAAACTTCTGCGAAATTCCGCGTTCTACCGCTGAAGATATAGAACTGGCTTTAGATGCCGCGCACCAAGCGAAAGAGGCTTGGGGTAAAAGGTCAGTGACAGAGCGATCCAATATTTTATTAAAAATTGCTGATCGCATGGAAGCTAATTTAGAAAAATTAGCGGTAGCTGAAACTTGGGATAACGGTAAAGCCGTACGTGAAACTTTAGCAGCTGATGTGCCGTTAGCAGTAGATCATTTTCGTTATTTTGCTGGTTGTATTCGTGCGCAAGAAGGCTCAATTGGTGAAATAGATAATAATACTGTGGCCTATCATTTTCATGAGCCTTTAGGGGTTGTCGGGCAAATTATTCCATGGAACTTTCCTTTATTAATGGCGTGCTGGAAATTAGCGCCTGCATTAGCCGCAGGTAACTGTGTGGTTATGAAGCCTGCTGAACAAACGCCTGTTTCTATTTTAATTTTAATGGAAGTGATTGCTGACTTATTACCGGCGGGTGTGATTAATATAGTGAATGGTTTTGGTAAGGAGGCGGGCGAAGCTTTAGCAACCAGTACACGTATCGCGAAGATTGCTTTTACTGGCTCAACACCGGTGGGCTCGCATATCTTAAAATGTGCTGCCGATAATATTATTCCCTCTACCGTAGAGCTGGGCGGTAAATCACCAAATGTCTTTTTTGCTGATGTCCTAGACCAAGAAGATGAATTTGTTAGCAAAGCCGTTGAAGGTGCTGTTTTAGCTTTTTTTAATCAGGGCGAAGTGTGTACCTGTCCATCACGCTTATTAGTTCAAGAATCTATGTATGATGCGTTTATTGCGAAAGTGATTGAACGCGCAAGTCAGATCAAGCGCGGAAACCCACTCGATACAGAAACGATGGTGGGTGCTCAAGCTTCAAAACAACAGTTCGATAAAATTATGGAATATGTTGAAATTGGTAAAAATGAAGGGGCTGAAGTCTTAATCGGTGGTGAAATTGAAAGTTTAGAAGGTGAATTTGGTACAGGGTATTATATTCAGCCGACAGTGATGAAAGGTCATAATAAAATGCGTATCTTTCAGGAAGAAATTTTTGGTCCTGTGGTTTCAGTCACTACCTTTAAAGATGAAGCGGAAGCCTTAGAAATTGCCAATGATACCGAGTTTGGTTTAGGGGCTGGCGTATGGACCCGCGATATGAACCTTGCTTATCGAATGGGTCGAGGAATTCAAGCCGGACGTGTTTGGACAAACTGTTACCATCATTATCCTGCACATGCTGCTTTTGGTGGTTATAAAAAATCAGGTGTTGGCCGTGAAACACATAAAATGATGTTAGACCATTACCAGCAAACCAAAAATATGCTGGTGAGTTATGATATTAATCCTCTAGGATTTTTCTAGCATTAATTTTAATTTTTTTACGCTATATTGCGCGGTTGCTTCTAAGTAAGTGACTTGCGTAATAGGGTTGTTATTACATTTCACTTTATTTTGAGTCTTTATGAGCAGTCATCATACCTACGAGCACAAAACCTATCCTGTTAAACCTGAAATTGCTAAAAAAGCACATATAAATAATGAGCAATACCTCGCGCTTTATCAGCAATCAATACAGCAACCTGAAACCTTTTGGGCAGAGCAGGCTACGCAGTTTTTAGATTGGCAAAAGCCTTGGGATTCTGTGCTGGAATATGATTATCCAAAAGGTGAAATTAGCTGGTTTTCAGGTGGGAAACTCAATGTCAGTGTGAACTGTATTGATCGGCATTTAGCGACACGCGCTGAACAAACCGCATTGATTTGGGAAGGTGATGACCCTAGACTAGATAAAAAAATGACTTACCGCGAGTTACACCAACAAGTTTGTCAGTTTGCTAATGTGTTAAAGGCGCAAGGCGTGCAAAAAGGTGATCGCGTGTGTATTTATTTACCGATGATCATGGAAGCTTCGGTGGTTATTTTAGCTTGTACGCGAATTGGTGCGGTGCACTCGATTGTGTTTGGTGGATTTTCCGCCGATGCTTTAAAGGACAGAATTAATGATTCAGATTGCAAAGTGGTCGTGTGTGCTGATGAAGGTTTCCGTGGTGGTAAAAGTATCCCCATTAAAGCAACCGTTGATAAAGCCTTAGCCTCAACACCTTGCATAGAAAAATCCATAGTTATCAAGAATACCGGCAAGTCAGTCGCGTGGGATGAATCACGAGATATCGATTATCATCAAGCGATGGCAAATGCATCGACAGAGTGCGAACCGGAATGGATGGACGCAGAAGATCCGTTGTTTATACTTTATACATCAGGCTCTACTGGGAAACCTAAAGGCTTATTGCATACCACTGGCGGATATTTGTTATATGCCGCGATGACTTTTAAATATATTTTTGATTATCAAGAGAGTGATGTTTATTGGTGTACAGCGGATATTGGTTGGATTACAGGACATTCTTATGTGCTATATGGCCCGCTGTGTAATGGTGCAACAACCTTGTTATTTGAAGGGGTGCCGACCTATCCTGATGCTAGTCGTTTTTGGCAAGTGGTTGATAAGCACCAAGTGAATATCTTTTATACTGCGCCAACAGCGATTCGTGCCTTAATGGCTTTGGGTGATGATTTTGTGCATACCACGGAGCGCAGTAGTTTAAGAGTGCTGGGTTCTGTTGGTGAACCCATCAATCCTGAAGCGTGGGAATGGTATTACGAAGTCATTGGCAAAGAAAATTGTCCGATTGTCGATACCTGGTGGCAAACAGAAACCGGTGGAATTTTAATCACGCCTTTAATTGGCGCGACAGATTTAAAACCTAGCTCAGCAACGCGTCCATTTTTTGGCGTGCGACCGGCTATTTTAAATAATGAAGGTCAGCGTATTGAAAATGGCGATGAAGGTGTTTTGGTTATGGAATACCCGTGGCCAGGACAAGCTCGCTCAATTTATGGTGATCATCAACGCTTTATTGATACTTATTTTAAAAATTATCCCGGTTATTATTTTTCAGGTGATGGCGCGCGCTGTGATGACAATGGATACTACTGGATAACAGGGCGTGTTGATGATGTGATTAATGTTTCAGGGCATCGCATGGGAACGGCTGAAGTCGAGTCTGCCTTAGACGAGCATCCATTAGTCGCGGAATCTGCTGTAGTGGGCTATCCGCACGATATTAAAGGGCAGGGAATTTATGCTTATGTAACGCTTCATGTAGGGGCAGAAGGGTCGGATACATTGCGTAAAGAATTGGTTGATTTAGTGCGCTCAGAAATTGGCCCGATTGCGAGCCCTGATTTAATTCAGTGGTCAGCTAATCTCCCTAAAACGCGTTCGGGTAAAATTATGCGCCGCATATTGCGTAAAGTAGCGGCTAACGAAATTGATAGCTTGGGCGATACTTCTACGCTCGCTGATCCGAGTGTGGTTGAGAGTATTATTGTAGAACGGTTAAATAAATAATTATGGTGAATAAAGTGAAGATTATTGGCGGAGAATGGCGCGGTAGAAATGTAAGTTTTCCTGATATCGAAGGTTTACGTCCAACGCCAGTAAGAGTGCGTGAAACCTTATTCAACTGGTTGCAATACGATATTTTAGGGAGTCGCTGTTTAGATTTATATTCAGGCAGTGGAGCTTTAGGTTTAGAAGCCGCATCACGAGGAGCCAAAGAAGTTGTGCAGGTGGAAAGTAATGCGCAAGTTTGCAGGCAATTAAAAGCCAATACGGAAATGCTTTCGGCTTCTATGATTAAGATAGTGCAAAGTGATGTTTTTCGCTATTTGTCGGGCGATGCACAGACCTTTGATGTGGTCTTTATAGATCCGCCGTTTGGTAAAGGTTTGGCGCTACAAACCTTGCAATGGTTAGAGGATAAAGACTGGTTAGCGAGTGGTGCAAAAGTTTATTTAGAAGTTGAAAAAACATTGGATTTAGATGAGCTACCTAGCCATTGGAACTTGCTGAAAAGTAAGCGAGCAGGCGCTGTAAGTTATTATTTATTTGTACGCGAGTAATAAGGCTTAAGTTTAAATTCCGATATTACGCAGGGCTTTAGCTTGTTTTTGAAAGGGCGTATTAAGGGTCTTGTTTCAGTATTTGGGGCGAAGGCTTTAGCCTTCCTATAAAGCAGATTAAAGTCTGCGCCCCACTAGATATGCTTAACTTAATGTGAATTTAAAATGGGAATACCCGCTATGCAAACATTAGACATCAGCGCATTTTTAAAAAAGCACCAGCTTCCTGAGCAGTATGCGCAAGAGGTTGAGAGTTGGTTTTTGCCTATTATTCAAGACATTGTTAAACAGCAGAAAGTCGCGAATAAACCGATTATTGTCGGTATTAATGGCACTCAAGGCTCAGGAAAAAGTACCTTGGCAGATTTGCTGGTTTTCTTTTTTCAACAGCAATATCAGTTGAATGCGATCGCCTTATCCATCGATGATTTTTATCTTACCTACCAGCAACGACAAGATTTAGCAAAAACGATTCACCCGCTTATGGCAACGCGAGGTGTGCCGGGAACACATGATGTTAGTTTAGCGAATGAGACATTACGGCAGTTAATTGGCAATGAAGGGAATGTCTTAATACCGCGATTTAATAAATCCATTGATGATCGTCACCCAGAAAGTGAGTGGGATGAGGTGATAGCACCGATGGATATTATTATTTTAGAGGGATGGTGTTTGGGCGCTGAAGCACAAGAAGGTAGCGAGCTATTGAGTGCAGTGAATGATTTAGAAGTAAATGAAGATGCACAAGGTGTGTGGCGAAATTATGTGAATCAGCAGTTATTAAATGTATACCCGCCTTTATTCCAACAAGTCGATCGCTGGATTATGCTGCAAGCGCCGTCATTTGAGTGTGTTTTTAAATGGCGACTCGAGCAGGAACATAAATTACGCGATAAATTAAGTAAGCAGGGGCAGTTAACAGACAATAAAGTCATGGATGATGTTGCTGTGGGGCGATTTATAAAATTCTATCAGCGCATAACCGAGTGTCTGTTAAAAACCTTGCCCGCTAAAGTCGATTATTTATTGACCTTAGATGAAAATAGAGTGATTCAACAATTTTCACAGCCCAAAAGTAAATAACTGGTATTTGGGGCGAAGGCTTTAGCCTTCCTATAAAGCAGACTAAAGTCTAGGCCCCGCTCGGATGCTTAACTTAATGTGAATTTAAATTAAGCCGCGTAACATCAGTCAATAATAGATTTTTTATGAGCGGAAGTGAAAGTTTCCTGCGCCACAGCTTTCTTCTAATTTACGAATAATGCGTTTGCTATCAGCATCGGTTTCATTCGGACCTTTTACATAATAAGGCATTTTATCTTTACCGTATTTATAACGCGACCAACAGCGGCCTAATTTTTCTTCACCAAAAATAGCCTTTAATGCCGGGTAATCTTTATGGTTAGACATGCCTAAGCTAATGGCGTATTGTTCTGCGCCTTCAATTAGTTTTTTAGCACAAGCAGGCTTTAATTTAGTAAACGCATAATCGCCATGTGATTTGACAATGCTTGGTTTAAACACGTTCTCATATTCATTGATTGAGATGGTTTTAAATAACACTTGTTTGATGCCTAAACAATGCACATCGACAATAAAAGAGCACACCGCAATTTCACCTTGAGGTGAGATTTTGCTGATAAGGATATTGCCAATGCCCGCTTCAAATAAATTATGTGGCATTAAACATTCATGAAAGGGGTGTTCTATATGCGGCGTTATTTTAGCCAGTAATTTTTGTGAACTGCTAATAGGCGCCGTTTTTTTCTGGCGTGACTTCTTTAGTTTTGCCTTTTTTTGTTTTTGTTGTTCTGTTAAAGCCATGTTTTTTACCTGTAGAGCGATTGCTGATTTTGCGAATTAGTATATAAGTTGCGACCTATTAATGATACTGCGAAAGCAGGATTAAAGTGGTGAATCTTAAAATAGCAGAGTCTCTTATGCTTTGTGTTGTAAATTCAGTTAAAATTAAGCCTAAATAAACTCCCTTAAATCTAAGCTAGTAGTTGAATGAACGAAGAATTAGAAGCAATACACGCGAAAGAAATTAAAAGACGTAGAACCTTTGCGATTATTTCCCACCCTGATGCGGGTAAAACCACCTTAACTGAAAAGTTATTGTTATTTGGTGGTGCAATTCAATCAGCCGGTTCTGTCAAAGGGCGCAAAGCAGATCGCCATGCGACTTCCGATTGGATGGAAATGGAAAAGCAACGGGGAATTTCTGTGACAACCTCGGTGATGCAGTTTGATCATAAAGGTTGTATCATTAATTTATTAGATACACCGGGGCATGAAGATTTCTCAGAAGATACTTACCGTACTTTAACGGCGGTTGATTCTGCATTAATGGTGATTGATGTCGCGAAAGGGGTTGAAGCGCGTACTATTAAATTAATGGAAGTGTGTCGCTTACGTACAACGCCCATCTTAACCTTTATTAATAAGATGGATCGGGAAGGGAAAGAGCCGATTGAATTATTAGATGAAGTTGAATCGGTTTTAGATATTGCTTGTGCACCGATGACATGGCCAATTGGAATGGGTAAACGCTTTAAAGGGGTTTATCATTTATATACTGATACCGTACACCTTTTTAGTGCCACTCATGGCGGTAAGATCATGGAAGGAGATGTGATTGAAGGATTGAATAATCCAGCGTTGGATGAGTTGTTAGGTGATCAAGCTGACGAATTACGCGAAGAAATTGAATTAGTACAAGGGGCAAGTAATGAATTTAATCTGGATGATTATTTAGCCGGAACACAAACCCCGGTATTTTTTGGATCGGCAATTAACAATTTCGGTATTTTAGAGTTATTAAATGCGTTTGCTGATTATGCGCCTGCACCGCAAGGGCGTGAAGCTGATCAGCGCTTAGTTAAATCTGATGAAGAAGCCTTCAGTGGGTTTGTATTTAAAGTACAAGCGAATATGGACCCTTCTCATCGTGACAGAATTGCTTTCTTACGTGTTTGTTCGGGTAAGTTTGAAAAAGGTATGCGTGTGAATCATGTGCGCTTAGCTAAAAAGATCCAAATTGCGAATGCCATTACCTTTAAAGCGAATAGCCGAAAACACGTAGAAGAAGCGTATTCAGGCGATATTATTGGTATCCATAACCACGGTACGATACAAGTCGGTGATACATTTTCTGAAGGCGAGGTTTTAAAATTTTCAGGTATTCCTTATTTTGCGCCGGAATTATTCCGTCGCGTGGTATTAAAAGATCCATTACGCAGTAAAGCGCTACAGAAAGGGCTGGTACAGCTAACAGAAGAAGGCGCGACACAGTTATTTAAACCACTGAAAAATAATAATCTTATTTTAGGTGCGGTTGGTGTGTTGCAGTTTGATGTGACCGCATTTCGCTTAAAAGGCGAGTATAACGTTGAGTGTGTTTATGATAATGTCGCAATCAATACGGTACGCTGGGTAAGTTCGGATAATGTCGCTAAATTTGAAGAATTTAAAAAGAAGGCGTTTGATAATCTAGCTGAAGATGGCGGGGGTTATTTGGTTTATTTAGCAACCAGTCGAGTGAATCTGCAATTAACAGAAGAGCGCTGGCCGGATATTAAATTTAATTCAACGCGTGAAGTTTAATTTGCGTTGATTGTAAAAACAAAACCTGAGGTGTGATGATATGAGTGAAGGTGATAAGAAGCAATCTAAGTGGAATATGGAAGCGGCTATTCAACATGTTTACATTGATGAAATAATTTTTATTGGGCTGATTTTCTTGTGTTTTTTTGGTGAAGTATTGCTAGAAATAACGGAGCGACCAGGTATCTTTTATTGGTTGCTGATGGCTCCCGTGTTTTGTTATGCTTCGATTTTAAGTGAGAAAAAAAAGGCGCTTGCAATTGGTCATGAAACAGCCCACTTAATTAAATATCAGTTCTTTTTCTGGGGTAGTGCATTTTTGGCTATTTTATTGGTCTTTTTAGCGTGGCATGCTGAAATGATGAAAGCAGAAGCAGTCGGTATTGTTATTCATATCATATTAGCGCATACGATGTTTTTAAGCGGCATTGTTTTAGGTTTTCGTTTTTACTTAATCGGAGCCTTGCTTTTTACTACGGCTGGATTAACTACTTTAATGGAAGCGCATTTTGGTATAGACCTCTTGTTTTCAATTCCTTTTATTTGGTTAGGGTTTTATTGGGAGAAGAAGCACTTATTTCCTATTCTTAAGCGTAAAGAGGATTTTGTTAAAGAGATGGTTGATGATGGACCTGATAGAAGAGAAGGGTAGTAATGGAAGTCATAACACCAGATTTAATTGGTTATGCGGCGGCAATATTAACCACCGTGTCTTTTTTACCGCAAGCAATTATGACAATAAAAACCCGAGATACCGATTCATTATCACTAGGCATGTATGGCTCATTTACCTTGGGTGTCTTGTTATGGCTGATTTATGGCTTATTTCTTGAGAATAATGCCATTATTTATGCCAACGCCATCACTTTATTTTTAGCATCCATTATTTTGTCATTTAAAATTTATAATAGTTTCATAAAAAAAGAGATTGCCAAGGACTAGCTTGGGCTAGAGTTGGGATAGCTAAGTTTATGATATAGAAAATTATTTATTTTTATTATTTATTAAATGAAGAAAGTACTTCCCTTTATCCTGAAAAATACGTATTATATCCGTTCTTTAGGAGAGGTGGCTGAGTGGCCGAAAGCGGCGGTCTTGAAAACCGTTGAAGGTTTATCCCTTCCAAGAGTTCGAATCTCTTCCTCTCCGCCATAGATTAAAGATAAAGCCTCTGCTTTTTAGCAGAGGCTTTTTTTTGCCTGTAAGAAATTAAAAGAATACATTAAATACCTTTTGTCTCTCATGAAATAAATATGGGGGAGTGTTCTACTTTATTTGCTAGTTATGATTACATCAATAACAAATTTTCCCTCATTATCATTAAAGCGGATGTATTTTTATTATTTATTAGATATAGCTAGCTAGTTTTCGAAAAAGGCAGTATAGTGGACAAATCAATCGCGGGGTGGAGCAGTTTGGTAGCTCGTCGGGCTCATAACCCGAAGGTCGTAGGTTCAAATCCTGCCCCCGCTACCATTGATATTTTGTAAGTATTCAGGGCTATTATCCTAGCTGGTAATAACTGAAACTAATTACACCATAAATTTTCAGATATTTTTTTCGATTCCATATTTAGACTCCCATCGATATCACTCTATAAATCAATAGATATTTTTTACCGTCTTTAGCTGTAAGTATAATTTTATCTACAGGTATTCATAAATTTCTGACGCTTTATTTCTTGAGTTTTTTACGCGTAATAATTTGTTCAAGATCGTTTTGACCTAATTGGGTGTATTAAATTTCCTCTGCCATCACTTTAAGTAATGGCAGTCAGCTAAAATATTTTTTATTCTTGCTCTAGTTCTACATCTTTATTTAACCAAGCCATAAATAGCTCGTATCCAATCGCTAGTGTTATTGCGCCGATAAATAAACCTAGAATACCTAACAGCATCATGCCGCCAATAGCGCCAATTAAGATGACTAGCATAGGCATTTCCATGCCACGACCTAAAAACAGGGGTTTTAAAAATCCATCACTCATACTGACGAGTACACACCATATAGTGAAGATAATGGCGGGCGTAGTATCTGCAATAGAGAAGACGTAAAAGATAACCGGTCCCAGCACTAGTAGTGGCGGTAGTTGAGCTACAGCGAGGATAAGAATAAGCACAGTCCAAAGCCCCCAGCCTGGAATGTCCATTAAATACATGCCCAATCCGCCTAAAACAGCTTGGATAAAAGCAACACCAATAACACCTTGCGCAACACTACGGATGGTGGCAGTAATTAAGGTGACTAATTGTGGGCCGTGTTGTTTATCGGTTAAGCGTGATGCTATTTTTTTGCTTATCGAGTGTGCGGCATGCGTATTGATTAAAAAGATGCCTGAAATAATAATGGAGAACGAAGACTGCAATAGACTACCGCCAAATCCTGCAACGATGGATAATAAGCCTTCACCGGCTTGTTTAATTTCAGGGATGTATTGTTTTAATGTGGCATCAAGGTTAGTCGAGGCTCCACTCCATAAGCTATAAATTTGATCGCCAATTAAAGGCCAGTCAGATACGTTTTTATTTGGGCTAGGAATGCTTAAGGTGCCGTCACTAAAGTTTTTAGCTAATTGGGATGATGTATCTATTAATGAGCTGGAAAGAAAGATAGAGGGGCCTATGAGTAGGCTAAGGGCGATAAGAATGTATAGTGTTGCGGTTAGTTTGTCTCGTCCACCTAATACAGCGCTGAGTTTTTCGTAAATAGGAAACAGCGCAACAGAAATAATCACAGCCCATAGTACGGGGAGCAGGAAAGGCTTTACTATTTGAAAGCAAAGCGTTGTGATTAGTAAGGTGAGTAAGAGGCGAATGGCGATTTCAATCACCTGATTGGCATCTAACTTTTTTGTGGATTGTGTCATTGGTCAGCCTTAATTTCAATAATGCTACATAGTATGGTTGTTAGGATTAATGATAATCAATTTTATGTTTATAAGAAAGCTAAAGTAAAATAAAAGCAGTGTTTTAATTTGTAGGTGTGTTGTGAATTATCTTGATCAGTTAGTACTTTTTCTTATTTCTTTTTTGGCAAATACTTTTTCATCATTCAGTGGAGGAGGCGCGGGCTTAATTCAGTTTCCTGCGCTAATTTTTCTCGGTTTGAGTTTTTCGGTGGCGTTAGCAACGCATAAAGTTGCCAGTGTCGCTTTAGGTGTCGGGGCGGCGTTACGTTATTTAAAAAGCGATCGCTTAGAACGCATTTTTGTTGCGATTATTTTGGCTGCGGGAATTCCAGGAGTGGTATTAGGGGCAAGGTTAATATTATTTATCCCTGATAAAATTGCTTTGATTGCATTAGGTGTGTTGACCGGTGGCTTGGGTATTTATTCGATATTAAAGCCAGCATTAGGGCAAAATTACGTGCCAAAACGGCGAGATTTTAAAGGTTATTGTCTGGGGGCGAGTGTTTTATTTTTTCTGGGAATTTTGAATGGCTCGCTCACCTCGGGAACGGGCTTGTTTGTCACTTTATGGTTGGTGGCTTGGTTTGGGATGGATTATCAGCGAGCGATAGCCTATACGTTGATTTTGGTTGGCTTATTTTGGAATGGCTCAGGTGCATTAACTTTAGGGTTGTTTGGCACGATTCGCTGGGATTGGTTGCCTGCCTTATTGGCGGGATCTTTATTAGGAGGATACTTGGGGACGCATTTGGCTATTAAACACGGTAATCAGCTGATTAAACGTGCTTTTGAGATAGTCACTTTGTTAATTTCAGCAAAGTTATTACTAGGCTAGTTTGTTTTAGGTCGTATTTGTTTTGAATAGTGTGGGTTATAAATATTAGGCTCAATATATTGGTTAATATAGGATTTTTTCTTAGTGTCAGCAAAAGATAACTTACTTTTTAAGCGACCTCGTTCATACAGCATTTCATCAGAAAAACCATTAGCTAGCATTCTATAATCCAAGCGTGTTTTGTCGTCACCTAGGCTCCAAAAATCTGTCGCTAAGCTAGTAAAGCAGTTGTGGCTGAGAGTGTTATAAAATTCTGGGGTTTCATATAGGTCATTAGCACGAGCTATTACGATGTTAAATAATTTCTGAATAATAGCCTGTGGGAGGTTAACGGGGTAGCGATAAACCTCTTCTTGGCGGAAATTAGTCCGAAGTTGTAAGATGTCGCGCTCAGTGGCAAGTACATAGATTAATTCAAACTGTTTGTATAGACCCGCAAATCCACCATATTCTTCGCCTTTTTTATGGCGCACCTCCACAGAAATAACCAAGTGTTCGCCGTTTTTAAAACCAAAGCTGAACATAGTATGCGCGATGGCCTCATTGTTATCCCAGAAAGATAAAATATAATCGAGCTCAGTTAAGTCGGACAGTTGGTAGGTTTTATCAATATAGTTTATGGTGTAGTCGGTTTCTGATTGGTAGATAAAATCACGGATGTTTTGAATGTGTATTATTTTGTCTTGAAGTGTAACGGAAGGTAATTGGCTAATACTGTCAGCCCAAGGCTTGTTATGAGTAGGCGTTAGTTGCTGCCAAGCAATCAGTATAATTAGGAATAATGAAAAGCGAATAATACGGCAATGTATTTTGTATTGGGGAATAAAGAAGAGTAGTAATAGTAGTGCGATATAAAATCCCATCAACACTAGGTTGTAGCTTTTATTACTAAAAATAGTCAGAAAGTAAACGGCGGGAATGCTCCATAGGGCAAAGAGAATTGCACATAGCGAATAGAAAATAGAGAGTGTTTTTATAGTGAGAGCAGGCATATGATGGGCTACTTTTCGCTTGATTAGAGTTAGGATTACAGCTTCTTTTTTTTGTCTATTGTACAATAACATCTAAATAAGAAATCCGAGATCTGAAATTAGGGTTTTGGCAGTTATATAACTAAAACTAAAAATTGAGATGACTGAAAAAGCCGAAGGTTCACGTGTCTTATTAGGAAAGATTGCTTCACTCACGTCAATACGAGATATTGATGTCTTTGAATTTAGTTTTTTGCAGACCTTGTCTGAAATTCTTAGTGCGCGCGAAGTTTGCATTTATAAGTTTAATAATACTCAAGAGCCTTGTCGATTACTTCGTTATAACGTAGAAATAGAACAGGGTGCTGAGCAGGGTAAAGTTGAAGAATTAAGAACGGTGCAAATCACTAGTGTTGAGCTGCCTGAGGATATTGCACTAGCAAAAGCATGGATAGAATCAACAGATAAAGTTTATTCGATTCAGCGTAATGGCTTGTATCATATGGTTTATCCGATTGTTGGGTTAAATGGAAATGTTGGCTATTTATCTATTGATTTATACAAAAAACTAACAAATACAGAAACGATGATAATAGCGAGTTTATTAAGTATCTCGCAGAATTTTCATAGCCTGTTAGAAGAAAATCAAAAAGATAAGTTAACGGGCTTACTTAATAGAAAAACCTTTGATGATAATATTTCTAAAATACAAGACACACTAAATACTATTGATCAGGTAAAGCCTTTTACTGGTGAAGATAAACGCCACCTTGAGTCAGCTTGCCAGCAGTATTGGCTGGCGATATTAGATATTGACCATTTTAAACGAGTTAATGATACCTTTGGGCACGTGTATGGCGATGAGGTGTTGTTGTTGCTCTCTCAAATTATGCGGAGAAATTTCCGCCCGCAAGATTTATTATTCCGTTTTGGGGGGGAGGAGTTTGTGGTGGTTGTACAAGTTGAAGGTGAGCAAGTAGCAAAAAATGTGTTCGAGCGTTTCCGTGTGGCGATAGAAGAGTTTGATTTTCCACGAGTAGGACAAGTGACTATTAGTAGTGGTGTGACACGAATTCGAGAGCAACATGCAATTGCGAGTGATATTGTGGGTAGGGCGGATCAGGCTTTATATTATGCCAAAGCAAATGGTCGGAATAGGTTGTTTTCCTATGAAGAACTACTCGCGAATGGAACGTTTAAGGAAGTAATTAATGAAGGTGATATTGAGCTTTTTTAAAAACTTAATTTAATAAATTATGCAAGATAAGAGAAGGAAAGGTACGTGTTTGAACTATTAGAAAGTGGTGGGCTTTTAATTATCCCTATATTGTTATGCTCTATTGTCGCCATGGGAATTATTGGTGAACGGTTTTGGACTTTACAAAAAGATGAGGTTTTACCACCCGAAATGGTCACGCAGGTGTGGGAACTCGCAAAATCCAAGCAATTGGATAGTAAAACCATTAAACAGTTAAAAGACAGCTCTCCTTTAGGAGCGATTTTAGCTGCTGGAGTCTCAAATCAACATTTAGGTCGAGATGTGATGAAAGAGTCTATTGCGGAAGCGGGCCGGCAAGTAGCGCATGATTTAGAACGTTTTTTAAATGCTTTGGGTACGATTGCTACGATCACACCTTTGTTGGGTTTGTTAGGAACCGTGGTAGGAATGATTAAGGTTTTCTCTGCGATTGTGGCACATGGGGTCGGTGATCCTACCGTATTGGCTGGCGGGATTTCAGAAGCATTAATTACTACGGCAGCTGGCTTAGTTGTGGCAATTCCTTGTGTGATTTTTCATCGTTATTTTGACGGCTTGGTAGAAAGCTTAGTAATAAGTATGGAAGATGAGTCATTAAAGTTAATTGAAGTGATGCATGGGTCACGTGAAGAATTAGAATGAATTTTCGTCAAAAGAAACGTGAGCCATTAGAGCTTTCATTAACGCCAATGATCGATGTGGTGTTTTTATTATTAATTTTCTTTATGGTGACGACCACCTTTAGTAAAGAAAGCATGATAAAAATTCAGTTACCGCAAGCCGACGGGGTAGAGCGAACACAAGAAAAGCCCTTAGTGTTAACGATTGATCAAGCTGGGCTATACTTTTTAGATGAGCAAGCTATTATAGGTAAAACCACTGCTGCTTTAGAAAAAGCGTTAGATGCAGTGGTTAATAAGCAACAAGCTTTATTGATTAATGCGGATGCAAGAGCGCCGATACAGTCAGCAATTTCTGTTTTAGATATTGCGTCTAAAAAAGGCTTTAAAAATATAACATTTGCAACACAAAAAGATTAAATGATGAATAAAAGATGGACAAAGTGGGCTAATACTATTTGGTATAAAGATTTTTTTATAGCCGCGTGGCTAATGCCATTTTCATTCCTCTACATGGATGTAATACGTTTTCGTCGTTGGCAATATAAAACGGGGCGTAAAGCAGTCACTAAAGTCTCAGTACCTGTTGTGGTAGTCGGTAATTTAACGGTCGGTGGTACAGGTAAAACGCCATTGGTTATTTACTTAGCGAAACAATTGCAAGCACAGGGATTTAAACCGGGTGTTATCAGTCGTGGATACGGGGGTGAGGCAGAAACCTGGCCGCAACGAGTAACAGCAGAAAGTGATGTAAGCAAAATAGGTGATGAGCCGGTATTGATTGTTAAGCAAGCGCAGTGTCCAGTTGCCGTCGGACCTATTCGGGTAGATGCCGCTAATTTATTAATTAAACAGGCTGGTTGTGATGTGATTTTGTCTGATGATGGCTTGCAGCATTATGCCTTAGCGCGGGACATAGAAATTATAGTCATTGATGGTGAGCGCCGTTTTGGTAATAATTATTGCTTACCAGCAGGGCCTTTGCGCGAACCGCAAGAAAGGCTATTTGAAGCGGATTTTATTGTTTGCAATGGTGGCGAAGCAGAAGAAAATGAAATACTCATGCAACTTACTGGTGACTACGCCATTAATATGCAAAGTGGCGAGAAAAAAGCACTGCATGAGTTTAGTCAACTAAAGTGTCATGCCTTGGCCGGAATAGGCAACCCTCAGCGCTTTTTTAATCATTTAGCTGGGTATCGTATTACTAGCAAAAATCATGAATTTCCAGATCATTATGCTTATACAGAGGCTGAAATTAGGTATCAATCAGCCGATGCTATTTTAATGACTGAAAAAGATGCGGTTAAGTGCCAGTCATTTGCATCTAATAAACACTGGTATGTGCCTGTGCAAGCAACGCTACCCGAAGGTTTTGTTGCTCAGTTAGTCGGCCAGTTAAAAGCTCAATAAATTAATTGCACGATAAGAAAGCAATGTTGTGCGCTTGATACTCATGGCTTTCATCAAAATCGTCAATAACAGAAACGCCATGCACTAATTCATGATTAGCAATATTACGTAATAATAAATCAGATTTTTTAACGCATAGATTAAAGTGAGCAAAGCTTTTCTTGATTAATGTTTCGCGTAGATTTTCTTTTTTTACCGCGTAAACCGCATCATCCTTTAGCATTAAAGTATCGCCAGAATGTGTGTTTTCTAAAAAAGAATGTTGAAGGGGGAATTGGTTAACTATGTGTAGCATGGCTTTGTCCTAAATAATAATTTGCGAGAGATAAGTCTCTTAAGCAACTAAAATATAAGGGACTTTATTGGAATAATATTCCTTTTTTATCGCTTTGGCAAATACTATTTTTATTTTTCAAGGGTTTAGCTGATATAGTTGATGTTGAAGTTAATAGTGGGCTGCTGAATAAGCTATTATAGCTATCATGAAAGCTATAATAGCTTTGTTTTGTGGTATAGATATAAAGTATTGATTGGGTATTTATAGGCTCTTGGTAAGTGAGTATAAGATGACGTTAAGTGAAAAAAT
>CBDUDV010000033.1:0-35586 GCA_965366065.1 uncultured bacterium
CAAGGTGTGGACGCGCAGTAATGTGTGAAGCTAACTTGTACTAATTGCCCGTGAGGCTTGACCATATAACACCAAATACGTTTGGAGTTATGGACGAAAGCGACATTTCGTTTTTTACTGTAAGAGAACTTCGTAAACACAGATTTCCAATTATTTAGTGCAAACTAAATAAGAGACGATTGATCGCATAAGCGAGTCAATCAACACCAATTGCTTGGTGACCATAGCGAACGTGAACCACCTGATCCCATCTCGAACTCAGAAGTGAAACCGTTTAGTGCCGATGATAGTGTGGATTCGTCCATGTGAAAGTAGGGAATTGTCAAGCTCTTAATCCTAAAAACCCATACTCGAAAGAGCATGGGTTTTTTTTTGCCTGAAATTTAGTAAAATAGCGTATTAATTCATTTAACTCAGGACTTAAAAAGTAAATGTGAAATAATAGCTACAATCTGCTTAGAATAATTGAATTATATGGCTATTATGTTTAAACCCGCATTGAATCATTTGATTGCTATTTTTGCAGGTATCTTATTAACACTTTCTTTTTCTCCTTTTGATTACTATTACTGTTGTTTTATTGCGATTGCATTATTTAAACTTTGCTTAAATAATAAAAAACCACAACAGTCTATGATGACTGGTTGGTTATTTGGCTTGGGATTGTTTGGCAGTGGTGTCTCTTGGGTTTACGTTAGCATGATGTTAGGGAAGCATGAGTTTTCTATTCTTCCTTTTATAATGACTTTACTATTTTGTAGTTTTTGGGCTCTTTTCCCCGCTTTATTCGCTTATTTATACACTAAATTTCAAACTAACAAATTATTTGATAATTGGTTTTTTGCAACTTTTTGGGTGCTTGTTGAATATATCAAAGGCGAATGGGTTTTAAATGGCTTTCCTTGGTTACAAGTTGCTTATAGTCAAATTGATACTCCCTTAGCAGGCTATATACCACTATTTGGTAGTTATGGAGCAGGGTTTATCACTGTATTAATTTCTGCTTTATCAATCTCTGTGGTACAGAAAAAGCAGTTTTTATCATTTGTATTCATGGTAGGGCTTTTTATTGTAGGGAGTTTTCTTAATCAGATTGAGTGGGTGAAGCGAGCAGGGGCCCCATTTAAAGCAACGCTTATACAAGGGAATATTGCTCAAAAAGATAAGTGGAAAGTTGATAATAAGAATAAAACATTAAAGCAGTATTATGATGATACTAAAGAGCAGTGGGATGCTGATTTAATTGTTTGGCCTGAAACTGCAATACCAGCCTATTATGCAGAAGTTAAAGATAATTATTTATTGATGCTTAACGCTGAGGCTGTGAAGCATAATACTGCTATCGTCACTAGCTTACCCTATAGAGATGAAGAACAAAATTTATATAATTCTGTGTTTGTTATAGGGCAAGGTGCAGGTATATATAAAAAAATACATTTATTACCTTTTGGTGAATATTTACCATGGCAACCGGTTTCAGGGTATTTATTAAGTTATCTTGATGTGAGGTTAGGGCAGTTTAGCCGTGGAGAGGGGGAGCAATCTTTACTGAATGTTGCAGGCTATCAGTTTGTTACGTCTATTTGTTATGAAGATGCATTTGGACAGCTTAGTATTGATCAGGTAAAAGATGCAAAATTTTTAGTTAATGTAACTAATGATGGTTGGTTTGATGGTTCTATAGAGCCTTATCAGCATATGCAAATAGCAAGAATGCGTGCTTTAGAAGCGGGTCGTTATTTACTTAGAGCAACAAATACAGGGGTAACGGCTATAGTCTCTGAAAGAGGCAGGATTTTACAGGCTGCACCGGTTGCAGAAAGAACCTCTATTTCTGCAATGATTCAGCCTCTGCAAGGGTTAACGCCTTATGCAAAAGTGGGTGATAAACAAACTATATGGCTGGTGTTTTTATTATTTTCTCTACTATTAATCTATCAAACTTTATTGCAACGATTTCTTTTGGTAAAGAACATAAAGAAAGTATAAGCAAATTAATAAACTTAGCCATAAAGCAACCATCGGTCCAATAACCCCATCATAAGGGCTAACTAAATAAGTAAGGTTTGATTCAGGATTAACACTGACTAAACGATGCGCCATTTTAATTTGCATAACCCAAGCAGCATGGCAACCGATACACCAAGCAATACTCAGTTTTAAATGTGTACGCATAACGGCTAAGAAAACACCAACCATCATTAAAGCCCATAAGGCACCAAGGTGATCTGGATTAAGTAAGTTGTTGAAAGCTTCAAGCAATAATTGAAAGGTGTCTGATAACTCTGCTTCAGAAAAAGGGATTGATGTTTTTGCTTTTACAAAATGCAATGTGGCGTAATAAAAAGAACTGATAAGAATTGCGGCAGATATTCCTAGTCTTTTAATATAGGCAGTAATCAAAATTCCTCTAAACATCGGTTCTTCTAAAAATGATATTACAAGAGCTAATAAAAAACTGACCAATAATTTAAGTAGCACCTGTTCTACCGTCCAGGAAATACTGGGTCTTAAAATGGTAATATCTAAAGCGTAACTTAGATATAAAATAGGAAATAGAGTAAGCAGGCCTAAGATACTACCAAAGCCCATTTGCTTAATAAATTGTTTGAAAGGTATAAAACCTAATTCACTCGCCTTATGATTTAACCAGCGCATTGTTGGGTAAATGCTGACAATTAATAGAACTTGTGTGGTTTTACTGATTAAACGGCGTAGTTCAATGGAGCCATCTAACGCGATATACAAGCCATAGCCTACAAAGCACGAAATGAATGAGAATATCAGTAAGATAAAAAAAGGCAGGGTAATCATCTTAAGTTTATTCAACATTTAAATCTCCCCATAATATTTGCACGGCGGTTAATGCAGCTAGTGCAGCAGTTTCTGTACGCAAAATACGTGGCCCTAATCGTATAGGAATAAACCCTGCACTGATTGCAATTTCACGTTCTTGTTCAGAAAACCCACCTTCTGGCCCAGCTAATAGGGTCACTTGTTGTTCTTTATTTTGTATTGCAGATAAGCTAATGTCAGCAAAGGGGTCTAAAAAAACCTTTATACCAGACTGTTGATTAACCCAGCTTTCGAATCGCTCTATATTTTCTATCTGAGGGTTTACTGTTCTGCCACTTTGTTCTGCTGCATTTTGAGAAATCTTTTGCCAGTGCTCAACTTTTTTTTGTTTTTTATCTTCTTTAAGTTGCACAACACAGTGTTCTGTTAGTAAAGGGCAGATTTGATTGACACCAAGTTCTACCGATTTTTGGATAGAAAATTCCATGCGTTCTCCCCGTGAAATTCCTATGCCTAAAGTGATATTTAAGTTGGATTCGACTGAGCGGTCATTAAAGGAGAGTAGTGTGACCAATACTTTTTTGCGTGTTATTTCAGTGATTTCAGCTTGGTACTCGCCACCTAGACCATTAAATAAAATAACTTGATGGTTCTGTTTAATGCGTAAAACAGAACGTAGGTAATGAGCGCTATCATCATTTAATTGAATGGTGCTTTGAATAGCTAAAGGCTGATCGACATAGAGTCTTGATATGCGCATTTTACTTTCCTGAATAGCAAAAAAGGCAGGGAAAACGTTGCTTTCACCTGCCTTTTAATGATTATTTATAGAGCTAAACTTAAAATCGTAAGTTATTCCATACATCAAGTGTCGGTTTAGACTGGTTCATTGTATAAAAATGTAAGCCGGGAGCGCCATTATCTAATAATTGCTGACATAGATTAGAAACAACCTCTTCACCAAAGGCGAGAATTGAAGCGCGATCATCACCAAAACCTTCTAATGTTTTACGCATCCATCTTGGGATATCGGCACCACACATATCGGAAAAACGAAATAACTGTGAATAATTGGTAATGGGCATAATGCCAGGAACGATAGGAATATCTATTCCGTGTTTTTCACATTTATCGACAAAGTAATAATAAGCCTCAGCATTGTAGAAGTACTGGGTGATAACTGCATTGGCTCCCGCATCTACTTTACGTTTGAAATTATTAAAATCTTCAGCAGCACTGTTTGCTTGTGGATGAACTTCTGGGTACGCTGCGACATGTATTTGAAAGTGGTCGCCTGTTTCACTGCGAATAAAATCAACTAATTCATTTGCAAAACGAAATTCACCAGCAGACATCATGCCTGAAGGTAAGTCACCGCGTAGAGCGACAATTTTAGAAACACCATGTTCGCGGTAGTTAGCTAATATGTCGCGGATATTCTCTTTAGTTGATGCAACGCACGACAAATGTGGCGCAGCTGACACACCGTTTTGTTGAATATTAATAACAGTATCGTAAGTTTTATCACGTGTAGAGCCACCAGCACCAAAAGTGACTGAAAAAAAGTCAGGGTTGAGTTGGGCTAATTCAGTATGTACTTTTTCTAAATTTTTAGCGCCATCATCTGTTTTTGGTGGGTAAAATTCGAAGCTAAATAAATCGGCTTTATTTTTTTTATTCATAATAGATTAGTTAAAATGAAAGGGCTAAAAATTCAATAAGCAGCGTGTATCAGTGATACACGCTGCTCATCATAATAATAAATTACTGCTTAGTAACGGTAATGGTCTGCTTTGTAAGGACCATCAACAGGAATGCTAAGGTACTTCGCTTGCGCGTCAGAAAGAACAGTGAGTTGTACACCCAGTTGATCAAGGTGAGAACGGGCTACTTTTTCATCTAATTTTTTAGGTAAGATATAAACTTCGTTGTTGTAGTCATCTGCATTATCCCAAAGTTCCATTTGAGCTAATACTTGGTTGCAGAATGAGTTAGACATTACAAAGCTAGGGTGCCCAGTTGCACAACCCAAGTTAACTAAACGGCCTTCTGCTAGAATAATCAGTTTTTTACCATCAGGGAAAATTACGTGATCAACTTGTGGCTTGATGTTATCCCATGTGTATTGGCGTAAAGAAGCAATTTCAATTTCTGAATCGAAATGACCAATATTACAAACAATCGCATTATTACGCATTGCTTTCATGTGATCATGGTTGATTACTTGAAAGTTACCTGTTGCAGTCACAAAGATATTACCTTCAGGAGCGGCTTCTTCCATAGTTACTACGCGAAAACCTTCCATTGAAGCTTGTAGTGCACAAATAGGATCAATTTCTGTTACCCAAACGGTTGCACCTAAGCCGCGTAGCGATTGTGCACAGCCTTTACCAACATCACCATAACCACAAACCACTGCAATTTTACCTGCAATCATTACATCTGTAGCACGTTTAATACCATCAACTAATGATTCACGGCAGCCGTAAAGGTTATCAAATTTTGATTTAGTGACAGAATCATTAACATTAAAGGCAGGAACCATTAATGTGCCTGCTGTTACCATTTCATACAGACGTAAAACACCTGTTGTCGTTTCTTCTGATAGACCTTTTACATCAGCCATTAATTCAGGAAATTTATCATGCATCATGACAGTTAAATCACCGCCATCATCCAGGATCATATTAGGACGCCAGCCATTTGGACCAATAATGGTTTGTTCAATACACCATGCAGCTTCTTCTTCAGTTTCGCCTTTCCAAGCAAAAACAGGAATTCCTGCTTCAGCCATTGCAGCCGCAGCTTGGTCTTGAGTCGAGAAGATATTACAAGATGACCAACGCACTTCAGCGCCAAGAGCAGTTAAAGTTTCAATTAATACTGCTGTTTGAATAGTCATATGCAAACAACCAGCAATACGAGCACCTTTTAAAGGTTGTGCAGCGCCGTACTCTTCACGTAATGCCATTAATCCAGGCATTTCTGTTTCTGCAATTTGTGTTTCTTTACGCCCCCATTCTGCAAGAGACATGTCCGCTACTTTGTAATCTAATTCACTCATTTGTTTATCCTAAAGGTTGTAAAAAATTAAAGGCCTGCGGCACTTTTTAGTTCATCGACTTTATCTGTTTTTTCCCAGCTGAAAGACTCTTCAGTACGTCCAAAATGTCCATAAGCAGCAGTAGGAAGATAAATTGGTTTTAGTAAATCTAGCATGGCAATTAAGCCTTTAGGGCGTAAATCAAATACATCTCTAATAATTTCTACCAAGCGATCTTCGCCGATTTTTCCTGTGCCAAATGTTTCCACACTGATAGATGTAGGTTCAGCAACACCAATGGCATAAGAAACTTGTACTTCACAGCGATCCGCTAAGCCAGCAGCAACAATATTTTTTGCAACATAACGACACATATAAGCAGCAGAGCGATCTACTTTAGATGGATCCTTTCCTGAAAAAGCACCACCACCATGACGAGCCATACCACCGTAGGTATCAACAATAATTTTTCGTCCTGTTAAACCACAGTCTCCGACAGGGCCGCCGATAATAAATTGGCCGGTTGGATTGATGAAATATTTAGTGTCTTTATGTAACCATTCTTCGGGAAGAGTAGGTAGGATGATTTCATCCATCACGGCTTCTTCTAAGCGTTTTCCACCCATTTCAGGAGAATGCTGTGTTGATAAAACAATGGCATCAATGGCAACCGGTTTGTTATTCTCATAACGAAAAGTAATTTGGCTTTTTGCATCAGGACGTAGCCATGGCAAAGTCCCATTTTTACGCACTTCTGCTTGGCGTTGAACTAAGCGATGAGAATAAGTAATAGGGGCCGGCATTAGTACATCAGTTTCATTGCTTGCATAACCAAACATCAGTCCTTGATCACCTGCACCTTGCTCTTTATCGTCTCCATCATCAACACCCATAGCGATATCGGCTGATTGTTTGCCGATTGCGTTAATAACTGCACAACTATCAGCGTCAAAACCTATTTCTGAGCTTGTATAACCTATATCTTTAACCACTTTTCTTACAACGGCCTCAGTATCAACCCAAGCATTGGTTGTAATTTCGCCTGCAATAATGACCATGCCTGTTTTGACCATGGTTTCACAAGCAACACGTGCTTGCTTATCTTGTTCAAGCAGTGAATCTAAAATAGCATCAGAAATTTGATCGGCAACCTTATCTGGGTGGC
This sequence comes from uncultured bacterium, assembly GCA_965366065.1. Classification (GTDB taxonomy): domain Bacteria; phylum Pseudomonadota; class Gammaproteobacteria; order Methylococcales; family Methylomonadaceae; genus Methyloprofundus. Next base: position 7,005 of record CBDUDV010000033.1, read on the forward strand.
CTTCTGAAACTGATTCAGAGGTAAAAATATAGTTGTTACTCATAAATATGGTCCTTTTGTCTACAAGGGATAAATATAAAGATTGAACCTATACGATAGCATAAGTTTTGGCTAAAAAAAAAGGTTGCCGAAGCAACCTTTTAATAGGATGGTGGGCCCTCCCAGACTCGAACTGGGGACCTGCCGATTATGAGTCGGATGCTCTAACCAACTGAGCTAAGGGCCCTAAAAATTATTTATGATCAATCGCCATCTAAAAAGCATCTTAATTGATCAGAACGAGAAGGATGACGCAATTTGCGCAATGCTTTCGCTTCAATTTGTCTAATACGCTCACGCGTCACATCAAATTGTTTACCAACTTCTTCTAAGGTATGGTCAGTATTCATATTAATACCAAAACGCATACGTAAGACTTTAGATTCGCGAGCTGTTAAGCCAGCCAATACATTTTGAGTTGACTCTTTTAGTCCTTCAATTGTAGCAGACTCTACCGGAGAAAGCATCTTCGAATCTTCAATAAAATCACCCAAATGTGAATCTTCATCATCACCAATGGGTGTTTCCATTGAAATAGGTTCTTTTGCAATTTTTAAGACTTTACGTACTTTATCTTCAGGCATTTCCATCAGTACAGCAAGCTCTTCGGGTAGTGCTTCGCGGCCTTTTTCTTGCATGATTTGGCGTGAAATACGGTTGAGTTTGTTTATGGTTTCAATCATATGCACAGGAATACGAATGGTACGTGCTTGGTCAGCAATCGAGCGTGTAATTGCCTGACGAATCCACCAAGTTGCATAAGTTGAAAATTTATAACCACGACGATACTCAAACTTATCAACCGCTTTCATTAGGCCGATATTTCCTTCTTGAATTAAATCAAGAAATTGCAGTCCGCGGTTAGTGTATTTCTTTGCAATTGAAATCACTAAACGTAAGTTTGCTTCAATCATATCTTTTTTAGCGCGACGTGATTTTGCCTCACCAATTGAGATGCGACGGCTAATATCTTTAAAGTCTGAAATACCGACTTTGTTAGCATTTTCTATACTGCTTAATATAGCCTGTGCTTTTTTGATTTGTTTTTCTCTTGCAGATAAACGATCAGCTATCTCGCCGCCCTTAGAAATATGATCTGCAATCCATTTGAATTTAACTTCATTGCCAACAAAAGAGTCTATAAACGTTTTACGATCAAGTTTAGATTCTCTTACGCATAAAGCTAGAATTAGGCGTTCTTGTTCGCGGATACTATCCGTTACTAAGCCCACCATAGCGACTAATTTTTTAAAGTATTGCGGCGCCCACTTTATTTCAAGAAAGCGGTCTGCAAGTTGATCTAGTACTTCATCTGTTTTTTTATGCTTATAGCCGTTGTCCTTTATGCTTGCGTCAACAGCCTCGTAAGCGGTCAGCATGATGGCAACTTTTTCTTGCGCTTCTTCTAGAGTGATACCTTTTGGTTCTTCCTCTTCTTCTTCGTCATCTTTGTCTGCATTTGCTGCGTCAGCAGGGGTTGCAGCCACGCGAGAGTCATCATAGTCAGGTTCATCCAAATCAATGAAATCACTCATGATATCTGATAGGCGCAAGCCGTTTTCTTCGCCTATTGTGGCAAAGTCAGCAAAAAAAGTTTCTGAAACTGCACTTGCGCGAGAGACCGCTTTTACGATTTGACGTTGGCCTTCTTCAATTCTGCGCGCAATTTTTAGTTCTTCAGGGCGAGTTAATAGGCCAACTGAGCCCATTTCGCGCATATACATTCTAACTGGGTCGGTTGTACGACCAAATTCACTATCAACAGAGGCTAGTGCAGCAACTTCATCCGCATCATCTTCATCGGTTGTTACTTCATTCTCAGATAAATCTTCGGTATCTTCAGGTGCATTTTCATGGACCTTTATTCCTAAATCATTGATCATGCTGACGATATCTTCAATTTGATCAGGATCAATAATGTCACTAGGTAAATGATCATTAACTTCAGTGTAAGTTAAGTATCCTTGTGCCTTTCCTTTGGCGATGAGCTGTTTGAGTTGTGACTGTTGTTGTTTTTGATTCATTTTTTACTCTTAAAATGGCTTACCGATTTTTTGATATGAGGTCATGTACTATTTAAGTCCTGCTAGCATAGCTAACAGTTCTTTTTGTTGCTGCGCATCCAAGCCACTCTCTCTTTCTTTGGCAATGAGTTGGTCGAGGCGGTTTTCATTACCTTGACTTATTAAGCGGTCAATTGCACCAGAAAATTCTTCTTTTATTTCTGTTCCTGAAATAAAAAATTCATGATTCATCATAATCTTTATGTACTTTTCTTCTTCTTGATCTCTGAATAGCTCCAAAAGGCAAGGCAGACTAATATTGGGATTAGATGTAATAATTTCAACTATTTTTTTTAGTAATTTAACGCCGGGTAAATCAATGAGTGCCCAGTTAATGTTTTTACTTTCTAATTGTTCAATTAGCTCTGGGTTTTGCAGTAGTAGAGAGATAATTAAACGTATTGGAGATAATTTGTTATCGACTTGCTCGTTAGTCTGTTTATTGGCTGCTGTATTTTTATTAAAGATATTGAGTGTCTCTACCTTTGATAAAGTTTTTAATTTGTTTTGCATTAATTCCTGAAATACACCGTTGGGTAGTTTTTCAAGATACGTTTTTGCTTTATTAATTAAACTAGCTCGGCCTTCTAAATCACTTAAGTTTAAGCCTTGGCTCAAGCGCTCAAAAAAATAATCTGAGAGTGCTTGTGATTCACTTATTTTTTGTTCGAAATAACTGAGTCCTTTTTCCCTAATTAAATTATCAGGATCAATACCCAAGGGTAATTGCATTATTTTTATTTGTCGTCCATCTCTAAGAGAGGGGAATGCAGCACTTACTGCTCTCCAAGACGCTTCTTGTCCTGCTTTATCGCCATCAAAACATAAAACAATTTCAGAGCTAAAACGAAATAATAACTCTAAATGTTCTTTTGATGTTGCTGTACCTAATGCGGCAACCGAATAATTAATGCCAAATTGTGCCAAGGCAATAACATCCATATAGCCTTCCACAACTAAAATTCTAGAGGGTTTAGCATTATGGCTTAATAGTTCATACAGCCCGTAGACCTCTTTACCTTTATGAAATACATCGGTTTCAGGTGAGTTGAGATATTTCGGTAAAGAATCATCTAAAACTCGGCCGCCAAAACCAATCACTCGTCCACGTCTATCGCGTATTGGAAAAACCACACGCCCGCGAAATCGATCGTAAGCGCCGCCAGTATCTTTTGCAATAGCGAGGCCTGCCTCAACTAATTCTTGTATTTTAAATTTTTTACTTAAAGAATCCCAGCTATTGGGTGCGAAACCAATATGAAACTCTTGCGCTATTTCGCCGCTTAATCCTCGGTTTTTAAGGTAATCGACAGCGCTTGATGCTTCTGGGTTGTTTCTTAATTGCTCAACATAAAAACTAGCTGCTTGCTCTAATACCTGAAAGGAGCTAGTTGCAGTGCTTTTTTTAAAGGAAGGATTGCCTGACTCTCTAGGTACTTCAATACCTGCAAAGCTTGCTAAATCTTCTACCGCTTCAACAAAGCTAAGGTGGCTAAAGTCCATTAAAAAGCTAATGGCATTGCCGCCAGCGCCACAACCAAAGCAATGGTATAGCTGTTTTGTGCGTGTTACGGCAAAACTAGGTGTTTTTTCTGTATGAAAAGGGCACCTAGCAACATAACTATTGCCCGATTTTTTAAGAGGGAGATGGCTGTCAATTAAGTCAACAATATCCACCCTGACCAATAGGTCATCAATAAACGGGCGGGGAATCATTCCAGCCATGATAATACCCTGCTTAGATTAAACCCCTAATAACGCTTTTATCTTGGTGCTAACAACCGCCATATCTGCTCGACCAATCATTGCAGGTCTTACAATTCCCATGACTTTTCCCATATCTTTAATAGAGCTGGCAGAAGAGTCTGTAATTGCGGCTTGAACCATTTCTGTGATTTCATCTTCTGTTAAAGCTTTAGGCAAGAAATCTTGGATAACCAGTACTTCGGCTTCTTCAACTTCAGCTAAATCAATACGATCAGCATCACGATATTGTTTGATTGATTCGCGGCGCTGTTTAAGCATTTTATCTAAAACAGCAATTACGCGCGCATCATCTAACTCAATGCGCTCATCAACTTCAACTTGTTTGGTAGCAGAAAGAATGAGCCGAATAACGCCTAAGCGTACTTTTTGACGGCTCTTCATTGCTGCTTTCATTTCGCTTTTAAGGCGATCTAGCATCGTTGTCATCTTAAATTACAGCTGAGGACGGCCACGACGAAGATTTTTCAGTGCATAACGCTCACGAGATAATTTTTTCAAGTGACGTTTAACTGCTGCAGCGGCTTTACGTTTACGTTCTGCCGTTGGTTTTTCGTAGAATTCACGACGACGAACTTCTGATAAAACACCTGCTTTTTCGCAAGAACGTTTGAAGCGACGGATAGCGATATCGAATGGTTCGTTTTCTTTCAATTTAATTGAAGGCATTAATTTTCCTAGTTTGCTAAAATTCTATAAATGGCCGGCGTGAAAATTTACAGCCAGCGAAACCCTCGATTATATCAGTAACTTTTTTAAAATCAAAATCTATGTATATTTTAGGTATAGAAACATCGTGTGATGAAACTGGCGTAGCCATCTACCATTCCACTAAAGGACTCATTCAGCATACATTATATAGCCAAATTGCGATGCACAATGAATACGGTGGGATTGTCCCCGAACTGGCTTCGCGTGATCACATACGTAAGCTTATTCCGTTAATTGAGGAGTGCTTGCAATTAAGTGGGCTTAATAAAAACGATATTCAAGGGATTGCTTATACGGCAGGCCCAGGACTAGTCGGTGCTTTATTAGTAGGAGCTGCCGCCTCAAAAAGCTTAGCATGGACGTGGGGTATACCCGCTTTGGGTGTGCATCATATGGAAGGGCACTTATTAGCGCCGATGCTAGAAGAAAATAAACCTGGGTTTCCTTTTGTTGCTTTATTAATCTCAGGTGGGCATACCTTATTGGTTGAAGTGCAGGGCATTGGAGAGTATCAATTGTTAGGTGAATCATTAGATGATGCCGCGGGTGAAGCTTTCGATAAAGCGGCTAAATTACTAGGACTTGCTTATCCGGGCGGGCCACTGCTTTCTAAACTAGCGGAAAAAGGCGTCGCTGATCGCTTTAAGTTTCCACGACCGATGACAGATAGGCCTGGATTAGATTTTAGTTTTAGTGGTTTAAAAACATTTACCATGAATACCTTTAATAAAACTGAAAAAACCGAACAAGATAAAGCGGATGTTGCACTCGCCTTTCAGCAAGCAACCGCAGAAACCTTAGCGATTAAATGTAAACGCGCGTTAAAACAAACGGGCATTAAACGGCTTGTTGTGGCAGGTGGCGTAAGTGCGAATACCAAAATTCGCCAAAACTTAGAGGCAATGACCAAAAAAGAAAGGGCTGAATTATATTTTCCAAGACCTGAGTTTTGTACTGACAATGGCGCAATGATTGCTTATGCGGGGTGTCAGCGATTAATGGCGGGACAGGTCGAATCCTTAGAAATTAATGCACGACCGCGTTGGCCGATTAATGAGTTAATTTTGCTATAATTGTTATGCTATTATATATAAAATAGGTATCGCAAGGGGGGGTATGCATACTTTAAAGCAGTTAGAAAAGCAGCAGGTTGGGCTAAGGTTACATCGTTATTTAATCGATGAAATTGATGAGTTAACGGAAAAATTTTCTTTAAATCGGTCTGAGATCATTGCTGAAGCAATTAGATCCTACTTGAGCGCGCAAAAAGATAATTTGTTTTACGCTAATTTTGATGAAGGCTGTGCAGAGTTAAATACGGCATTAAAAGCAACTGAGGTAGAGAAATTCAAATCATTAGACGATTTAATTGATGAACTTGAAAATAATTAGCCTTAAAAGTTTTGATAAGGATGTTAAGCGCTTATATAAACGCTATCGAAGCTTAGCTAAAGATTTAGTCGTACTCAGGGATGATCTGCTAGCTAACCCTACAGCAGGGATAGCGCTAGGGCATGATTTATATAAAATAAGAGTAGCAAGCAGTTCTATTCCTACTGGAAAGAGCGCTGGATTTAGAGTGGTTTATTATTTTTATAATACACAGACTTTGTATTTATTAACGATATTCTCCAAAAGTGACTTAGAGAATATCGATGATAAGCAACTATTAAAACTATTAGCAGATAATTTAAGCGATAAATCTACTTCTTAAGCGCGCTAGCAAACGCATTTGCCATAGAGCTTTGTACGGGGGCTGAATTTTTAATTTTAGCTTTAGGTTTTGTTGGTGTATGACGAGTTTCTAGCTGTTTTTCCTCGCTGCCTTCTTTTTTCATCGATAAGGCTATGCGTTTACGAGGGATATCAATTTCGACCACCTTTACACTCACGCGATCACCGGTTTTTACGACATCTCGTGGATCTTTTACAAACACATCTGCTAAATGAGAAATATGCACCAAGCCATCTTGATGCACGCCGATATCAACAAACGCGCCAAAATTAGCGACATTAGTGACTACGCCTTCTAAGCGCATGCCTTCTTTTAAGTCGCTGATTTTTTCTACGCCTTCTTTAAATTCTACGCTTTTAAATTCAGGTCTTGGGTCGCGTGCGGGTTTATCCAGTTCTTGTAAAATATCAATAACCGTCGGTAAGCCAAATAGTTCACTAATATAGTGCTTAGGTTCTAAGCTGTTTAAAAACTGAGTTTTCCCGATTAGTTCATCAATGGTTTTATTATTCTGCTGAGCAATGTTTTTTATTACTGGATACGCTTCAGGATGAACCGCAGACGCATCTAAAGGATTTTCTCCATTACGAATACGTAAAAAACCAGCGGCTTGCTCATAGGCCTTATCACCCAAACGCGGTACTTTTTTTAATTGTTTACGGTTGCTAAATGCACCGTGTTCATCACGATAAGTCACAATATTTTGACTAATACTACGAGATATACCTGAAACTTGCTGTAATAATTCAGCCGACGCAGTATTTACATCCACGCCCACGGCATTCACACAATCTTCGACGACAGCATCCAAGCCGCGTGCTAGCTGAATTTGGTTGAGATCATGCTGATATTGACCAACGCCAATCGCTTTGGCTTCAATTTTAACCAGTTCAGCTAAAGGATCTTGCAGGCGGCGCGCAATAGAAACGGCGCCACGTAACGACACATCAATATCTGGAAATTCTTTGGATGCAAGCTCAGACGCTGAATACACAGAAGCACCTGCCTCGGAAATCATCACTTTATTAAAGCTTAAATCTTTGTGTTGCTTCATTAAATCCGCAACAAGCTGATCCGTTTCACGCGATCCAGTGCCATTTCCAATGCTCACTAATTCAACTTTGTGTTGTTTGATGAGCTTGGCTAAGCTAGAAATTGAGGCATCCCATTGATTTCTAGGGGCGTGTGGATAAATGGTTTCTGTGGCAACTAGTTTTCCTGTTGGGTCAACAACCGCTACTTTTACGCCGGTGCGAATACCGGGATCTAAACCCAGTGTCGCTTTTTCGCCCGCAGGTGCGGCTAATAGCAAATCTTTTAAATTTAAAGCAAAAACGCGAATGGCTTCTTGTTCGGCGGTCTCGCGCAATTGCTGTCTTAAATCTAAATCAATGCGTGTAAATAATTTTACTTTCCATGCAAAACGCGCGGTTTCTGCCAGCCATGCTTCGGCGGGTTTTTGCGTGTCGGTGATATTTAAATGATGCGCAACTACTTGTGTACAGCGTAAATGCGCTTCTTTTTCATCCTTATCGGGCAATAAAGTAACATTGAGTAGATTTTCATTTCGGCCCCTAAATAGAGCCAAAGCGCGGTGCGAAGGAATTTTATTGATTGCTTCTTGGTAATCAAAATAGTCTTTAAATTTTGCCGCTTCCTGCTCTTTATCTTTGGCGACCGTGGCATGCAAAACTCCCTTATTCCACAGTCTGGTGCGTAACGTACTTACCAGCTCAGCTTCTTCAGAAAGGCGCTCCATAATGATTTGTCTTGCGCCATCTAAAGCGGCAGTCGCATCATTAATTTTGTGCTCAGAATTTAGGTAACGGCTTGCGATGTCGGAAGGAATGCAGTTTCTATCGGACAAAATAGCATCTGCTAAAGACTCCAAACCCGCTTCACGTGCAATTTGTGCTTTTGTACGGCGTTTAGGTTTGTACGGTAGATATAAATCTTCTAAACGTGTTTTAGTCTCCGCTTCTTTAATAGCTAGCTCTAAGGCGACTGTTAATTTTTCTTGTGAGCGTATGCTGTCTAAAATAGTGTCACGACGTGTATTCAGTTCACGTAAATAAATCAAACGCTCGTCTAATAAACGTAATTGACTATCATCTAGCCCACCTGTGACTTCTTTTCGGTAGCGCGCAATAAAAGGCACGGTTGCACCTTCATCTAATAAATTAACAGCGGCCTTAACTTGTTTGACGTGTACCGCTAATTCGTCAGCAATTTTTTGAATAACATCCATTTATAAAAACTCGTATATAAAAGAAGGGGTAAATAAAGAGCAGGCAGTATAGCAATAAATAGTAGGAATCACTCGAAGCAATAAAGCGCTTGATTTATGATAGTGCTAATTAAAATAATTTTAGTGCGCATGAAAACAATACTTTTAGCAGGAACTCATTCCGGCTGCGGAAAAACAACGATCATGCTGGCTTTATTGCAAGCGCTAAAAGCGCAAACAGCAAATGTTACCGCGTTTAAAGCTGGGCCGGATTTTTTAGATCCTTTATGGCATCAAGCGGTGACAGGTCGCGCCTCTTATAATTTAGATACCCACATGGTTGGTGAGGAAAATAGTTTAAAGCTTATGGCCGCGCAAGCTGAAACAGCCGATGTGGCCGTTATCGAAGGGGCGATGGGGTTATTTGATGGTCGCTCAGGTGTGGGTGGGAGTGGTTCTAGTGCAGAATTAGCACAGCGCCTAAATGTACCGGTATTTTTAGTGGTAGATGCGCAAGGCATGAGCGGCTCTATTGTGCCGTTGGTGAGTGGTTTTGTGACTTATGCCGAAAAAATGCAAGTGTCTATTGTTGGCGTGATTGCTAATCAGCTTGGCAGTGAATATCATGCTCAGCTCTTGCAAGAGGCGCTACATGATCATCAGCTGCCGCCATTGATTGCATGGATGGAAAAGAATGCGCTGAATTTGCCAGAGCGACACTTAGGTTTAGTAAACCCTGAGGCTGGAATAGTGCCTGATTTTTTACCTTTTTTTCATGTATTAATAGATGACTTAAGGCACTTATTTGCACAAAGATTAAAGGCGGTCGATCAAAAACCAGAAGCGCGTTATTTAGTCGATAAAACCATCGCAATTGCTAAAGATGCGGCTTGTTGCTTTATTTATCCCGCGAATATTGATTTTTTAAAACAGCAAGGCGCTAAAATAAGCTATTTTTCTCCTATTAGGGGGGATGCTATTCCTGAAAATACAGATGCAGTATGGTTACCTGGTGGCTATCCTGAATTATTTGCACAGGCATTGTCAGTATCAAGCACATGGAAGTCCTTGGCTGAATTTATACAGTCTGGAAAACCTGTTTTAGCGGAATGTGGCGGAGCGATGTTGTTGGGGGAATCATTAAGGGATTTATCTGAAAAAACATGGCCGATGGCGAATGTGCTAGCGTATCATTCTATAATGCAAAATAAACTCGCTTCCTTGGGGTATCGAGAAGAGGCTTCAGGTATTAAAGGGCATGAATTTCATCATTCAGTGCGTCAGTCTGAGCGAGAGTTAGATCCTTGCTTTCAGGTAAGTAGAGGTGATAAAGGGGTGCGTTATAAAAATCTACGCGCGTCCTATGTGCATTGGTATTTTGCGAGCGCACCTGAAGTGATTGTTTCGTGGCTTAGTGAGTAATAATATGAATAAATTTGATAGGGTTTAAATGAAAGAAAAAGAGCGTAGGCAAGGTGTAGTACTTGTTAATACAGGTGAAGGCAAAGGCAAGTCATCCAGTGCTTTAGGCATGGTTTTTCGTGCTGCAGGCTGGGGGATGAAAGTTTGTGTCATACAATATATAAAAGGTAAGTGGCAAACAGGTGAAGAAAAAGCCGCTGAACGCTTTGATAATATCGAATGGCATACTTTGGGCGATGGCTTTACTTGGGATACAAAAAATCCTGAGCAAGATATTAAAACCAGTCGTGAAATCTGGGAGTTCAGTAAACAGAAAATTTTATCTGAAGAGTTTGATTTTGTATTATTGGATGAAATTAATTATTGCTGTGGCTATAACTGGATTGCAGGACAAGAAATTGCTGATTTCATTAACAATGAAAAGCCGCCGTGGATGCATTTAGTCTTGACGGGGCGTAATGCCGCGCCAGAAGTTATTGAAGCGGCGCATACGGTAACTGAAATGACAAAAATAAAACATGCTTATGCACAAGGCATTAAAGCAGAGCAAGGCGTGGAGTTCTAAATGCGCAACTTATACCCAGAAATAGAGCCCTTTCATCAATTTTTTTTGGACACAGGTAGTCAGCATCAGGTTTATGTTGAGCAGTCTGGAAATCCACAAGGTATTCCTGTTGTTTTTCTACATGGTGGCCCGTGTTCTGGCACAAAACCTAAACACCGTTGTTTTTTTGATCCCAAAATTTACCATATTATTTTGTTTGATCAGCGTGGCTGTGGGCAATCAACCCCGTTTGGTGAATTAGAGAGTAATACCGCACAAGATCTAATTGATGATATGGAGCTTATTCGCCAGCAGTTGGATATCAAACAATGGGTATTATTTAGTGGCTCTTGGGGAAGTACCTTGGCCCTGCTTTATGCGCAGCAGCATAAGCAAGCAGTCGCTGCGATGATTATTCGTGGCGTGTTTTTGGCGCGGGAACGAGATTTATCCTGGTTTGTAAAAGAGGGCGTTAATGCGATTTACCCTGAGCTGTATCAAAACCTATTAGAAAGCTTAGATGAACACAGTATTGATAATTTATATACCACTCTCTGGGGTGAGGACGAAATTGCAGTTCGGCGTTTAACCAAAGCGTGGATGCAATGGGGTGGGCAAGTGGCATTAGGCGCAGACTATCGCGTGGACGAATCCCTTGAACATGTTACTAAGAAAATGGTTGATCAAGTAAAGATGGAGCTGCATTACGCAAAGCATCATTATTTTATTGCGGAAAACCAAGTGCTGGAAGCGTGTTCGGGCTTGTGTGAAATTCCAACGCTTATCATTCATGGGCGATATGATTTAGTTTGTCCGATTGAAGCCGCTGTGAGTTTAGCCAAAGCATTACCTCAAGCAGAGTTTCAAATCCTGCCAACAGCAGGGCATATCGCACAAGGCGCAGAAATGATTGATGCACTCATTAATGCAACAGACAACATAGCAGAGGAGTTAATGCGCATATGAGCCAGCAAAAAAAACGGCTAGTTATTGCAATGACGGGGGCAACCGGTGCGATTTATGGTGTAAGGATGTTGCAAGTCTTGCGTGAGAAAGATGACTGGGAATCGCATGTGGTTATTTCTCATGCGGGTTTAGTTAATCTCAAGTACGAGTTAGATATGGATCGCGCAGAGTTATATGCGCTAGCGGATAAATCGCATGGTGTTAATGATATTGCTGCCAGTATCGCCAGTGGTTCGTTCAAAACAGAAGGCGTGGTTGTTGCGCCATGCTCTATGAAAACGCTTGCTGCTATCGCACATGGTTTTGGTGATAATTTAATTTCACGCTCTGCGGATGTTGCCTTAAAGGAACGTCGCAAAGTCGTTATTATGCCGCGCGAGACGCCTTTAAATTTAGCACATATTCGAAATATGGCCAGCGCGACAGAAATGGGCGCTATTATCTTTCCGCCCATGCCTGCGTTTTACAATAAAGCGAATTCGATTGCGGCGATGGTGGATGAAGGTGTGGGACGAGTGTTGGGGTTGGTTGGAGTTGAAACAGAAGGTTTGTTTGAGGCTTGGGAGGGGTTGTAGAGATTATTTTTGGAGAATAAAATAACTAAAGATTAGTTATTGGCTTATCTGATTTGCTAGGTGGTTTGTAATTCCGATTAGTTGGCTAATAATAGTAATGCATCTCCCACCTGCGCCGATGCAAAGCATCGTCCTTGAACCGAAAGGTTCAAGTGGGCGTCTATCTCGCAATTCAGGCTTTCCGTAAACGGACATGCACACTAGTACAAGAATCGACTCCCGAGGGTTTAATAGGTCCAAGGAACACCCACCTCACTGTCGAACGCCGCAGGAGATACTTGAGCTATTTTATACGCTTTTAAGCGCAGTTTCGATTTTGATACACATTTTATTTAGTTGTGCGCCCATCTGGGGCGATGCAGGTAAATGATTTTGCTTAATTTGCATCAGCTCGTGGGTTAAATTAAGTGCGGCAAGAACAGCGACACGCTCGGCACTTGATACCTTGCCGGTTAGGCGAATATCGCGCATTTGTTGGTCTAATTGTTTTGCGGACTTAGCTAAAGCGGCTTGTTCACCAGCTTCACAGAGAATTTTGTACTCTTTGCCTAAAATAGTGAGTGAAGCAGCTTGTTGGGTTTCGCTCATTTGTCTTGTTCCATATTCTTTAATCGGCTAATCATCGCTTCTACACGCGTACGGGCAAGATTGGTTTTTTCGACCAATTTGGCTTTTTCTTTAACTAGTGAATCTTGCTTGGTTTTTAAGGTGGTATTTTCTGATTGTACGGCGGTATAACGCTGAATTAACTCTTCTAATTTCTCTTCAAGATCTTTAATGTCAACGGATTGATTTTCTGTATTCATGATTAGCTTAAATAGGGAGTGATATGAATTCAAAACTAGGCTTAGACTATGGTAGCATAAGGGGTTAGGTATTTAATAATATCGATTAAATATAAACTAACAATTACCTCTAAAACTGTATTCCTATGAGCTATTCCATCGTTAATTCAACTATTTTACAACAACAAGCAGCCGGAAGTGCGGCTGAAGTACATGGCATTGCTTGTGCATTACTCTGCCTAGATGCAACATCTGATGCCAGCGATTGGATGAATGAAGCGATTAGTAAAGATGCGGATTTGCTGGAAGACGATAAGCTGTTGTTAATTAACTTGTTTGAACATACCAAAAGTTTATTAGAAAGTAATGAGCTTTTGTTTGATTTATTCTTACCAGAAGATGATGAAAGCATAGAAGATAGAGCGATTGCAGTAACACAATGGTGTGAAGGCTTCTTATTTGGCATGGGGCGCATACAGAGTGATAGTAAATGGCCTGAGGAGATTGATGAAGTCTTAAAAGATGTCGTTGAGCTGACTAAAATGGAAACTAGTGCAGAGGATGAAGACGAAGAGGCTGAAAACGCATTAATGGAAGTTCAAGAGTATCTACGCGCGTCGGTCATGTTGATTTTTGCTGAATTAAATGTAGGACATACTGCTAAGGAAATCTTCGCTGGCGAGACTATACATTAATGAATATGAGTGAATTTACAGCTCGCCGCGAACAATTAATGAGCGAGATAGGAACAGGCAATATTGCACTGATTGCGAGTGCTAAAGTACGGTCAAGAAATAGGGATGTCGATTACCCTTTTCGCCAAGATAGTGATTTCTTTTATTTGACCGGTTTTAATGAGCCTGATGCCTTAGCGGTTTTTATTCCTGGGCGTGAGCAAGGGGAATATATTTTATTCTGTAAAGAATATGATGAGAAAAAAGCACTTTGGGAAGGCGCGCATGCGGGGTTAGAAGGAGCAACTGCCGATTTTTCTGCTGATGATGCTTTTCCTATTGATGACCTAAGCGATATTTTGCCGGGTTTATTGGAAAATAAAGAAAAAGTATTTTACCCCATGGGGCGAGATGCGGCGTTTGATCATCAATTAATGGAATGGATTAATCATATTCGTAGCCAAACACGCAGTGGCGTTAACGCGCCTGGCGAGCTGGTTTCATTAGAGCACACGCAGCATGAAATGCGCTTGATTAAAACGGAAGCAGAACTTGAATTAATGCGCTATGCCGCAGATGTGTCAGTTAAAGCGCATATGAGAGCCATGCAACAATGCAAAGCCGGATTGTTTGAATATCAGATAGAAAGTGAGATTATTCATGAGTTTATGAATAATGGTTTGCGTGACGTGGCTTACCCCTCAATTGTTGCGGGAGGCGAAAATGCCTGTGTTTTGCATTATGTGGAAAATAACAGCGTATTAAATGAGGGTGATTTATTATTAATTGACGCGGGTGCTGAGTGTAATCATTATGCCGCGGATATTACGCGTACTTTTCCTGTTAATGGCCGCTTTTCTACTGAGCAAAAAGCATTGTATCAATTAGTGTTAGATGCGCAGTATGCTGCAATAGAAGAGGTCAAACCCAATGCGCCTTGGAATAAAGCGCATGATGTTTCGGTGGAAGTGCTAACGGCCGGCTTGGTTGATTTAGGGTTATTAGTTGGGGATGTCGAGCAACTCATTAAAGACGAAGCGTATAAAGCGTTTTATATGCATCGCATAGGTCATTGGTTAGGTATGGATGTGCATGATGTGGGCGACTATAAAATTGATAATGAATGGCGTGTTTTAGAAGTGGGTATGGTGTTAACGATAGAGCCGGGATTATATATTCCAAAAGACTGTGCTGACGTCGCTGAAAAATGGCGGGGTATAGGAATACGCATTGAAGATGATGTCGTCGTAACCGAAACTGGATATGAAGTATTAACACAAGCGGCAGTGAAAGAAATTGCAGAGATTGAAGCCTTAATGGCTTCATAAAGATAAATCCCGACAGAGTGGGTAAGCAGGAATGATAAATCAAGATTATGATGTATTAATTGTAGGCGGAGGCTTAGCAGGAAACTGTCTTGCCTTAGCTTTACAAGCGAGCCATTTAAAAGTTGCTATTGTGGAAGCTAATACAGCCGAAGAATTACACGCATCGCCCGCGGGAGATCGTGCTTTAGCTTTGGCAAATGGCACAGTGCGCTTATTGGATATGCTGGGGATTTGGCAGCAAGCTAAAGACAAGGCGACGGCAATTAAAAATATCCATGTCTCTGATCAAGGTCATTTTGGCAAAACTCGCTTATCTGCACAAAAAGAAAAAGTTGAAGCCTTAGGCTATGTGATTACGGCGCGTGAGCTAGAAACCGTGATTGCTGATTTAGTGCTTAAATCAAACGTACAGCAAATTAATCCTGCGCGCGTTATGGGCATTGCTTCGGATGATACACATGCGCATATTAGCCTTAAGCATAAAGGTGAATCACTGAATATATCTGCAAAATTAGTGGTGGGTGCGGATGGCGGGAATTCGACAGTCAGAAAGTTATTAGATATACAGCAAGATATTACTGAATATCAACAAACAGCGATTGTCACAACGATTAAACCCGAGATTGGGCATCAGAATATTGCCTACGAGCGCTTTACGAGCTCTGGGCCTTTGGCATTATTACCGCTAAAAGATGAGTATGCTGTTGTTTGGACGCGCAGTACAGAAGATGCTGAACAGCTTATCACTGATAGTGAGGAAGTGTTTATTCAAGCTTTACATGACTGTTTTGGCTATAAATTAGGCCAGTTTAAACTCAGCTCTCCGCGGCGCTCATTTCCTTTAAGTTTGATACGTGCGCATGCTATGTATTCTGGACGCTCGGTGATTATTGGTAATGCGGTGCATCAATTACATCCTGTCGCAGGGCAGGGCTTTAATTTAGGCTTAAGAGATGTGGTGCAATTAGCTGAGTGTATTTTAAAGCAAGAAAAGCTAGGGTTTGATATCGGTGCAGCGGAATTATTAGAAGATTATGCAGCGCAACGACAAAAAGATCATGACACAGTCATTAAATTTACCGATGGTGTGGTTAAATTATTTTCTAATGAATGGCTATCGACAGCGGCTGCGCGAAATGCAGGTTTAGCGATGCTAGATTTTGTACCGGGACTAAAAAAACAATTGGCGCATTATGCCATGGGCTTAAATGCCAGAACGCCCAAGTTAGGGTTGCGGAGAGACGGATGAAACAGCATTATTCGGTAATTGTTGTCGGCGGGGGAATTGTCGGTGCGACAACAGCGTGCGCATTAGCAACGGCAGGAATTGAAGTTGCTTTATTAGATGTGCATAATCCACAGCGCGATTGGCCTACTGATGCACCCGCAGATATTCGTGTTTCTGCCTTAACACGTGCATCACAAAATATTTTAACGGCTTTAGATGCTTGGCCTGCCATGCAACAGCGCGGTGTCGGTGCTTATGATCAAATGCATGTGTGGGATGCAAATAGTGCTGGCTTATTACATTTTGATGCCGTGGATACTGATTATGCAGTTTTAGGGCATATCGTTGAAAATCGTGTCACTGTCGCGGCTTTATGGGATAAATTAGAAGCATTATCGAGTGCTACTATTCTGTGTCCTGCAAAAGTGAGTGACTTAGAGTGCCAGACAGATAAAGCGCAAATTAAATTAGAGGACGGTTCGCTGTTAACAGCGGATGTTGTCATTGCCGCTGATGGGCGTGATTCAGCTTTGCGAAATATGGCGGGTATACAAACGACGGGTTGGGAATATCAACAAGATGGCCTTGTCGCAACGGTAAGTACCGAGAAAAGTCATCAATTTACCGCGTGGCAACGATTTTTACCTGAAGGGCCACTGGCTTTCTTACCTTTGAAAAATGGCGAGTGTTCCATTGTTTGGACTTTAAAACATGAAACAGCGCAAGACTATATTGCTTTAAGTGATGAGGTCTTTTTACAAAAATTAGAACATGCGTCAGCGGGTGTTTTAGGAAAAATGTTAAGCGTAGGCCCACGCGGTGCATTTCCATTACGTTTTCAATATGCACAGCAATATACCGCAGATCATTTTGTATTGGTGGGTGATGCTGCGCATGCCATGCACCCTTTAGCAGGACAGGGTGCGAATGCAGGTTTATTAGATGCCGCGGCGATTGCGGAAACGATTATTAAAAGTCATCAAGCAGGTCGTCCTATCGGTAGTCATAAATCCTTACGTCAGTATGAACGGTGGCGCAAAGGTGATAATTTGGCGATGATGAGTAGTATGGATGTGATTAATAAACTGTACACACAAGATAATGAAGTGGTTAAACAGCTGCGCGGTACGGGAATGCAGTTGATTAATCGTACGAATGCATTAAAAAACTATTTTAACCAGTATGCGATGGGCTTAAGGGATGATTTACCTGAGCTAGCAAGCTAATTTAATAAACGGGTATTAAAAATACAGCGATGCAAGAAATTACTTCTTTTAAGAACCAAATGCTTATAGCCATGCCTAATTTAAAAGACCCTAATTTTGATAAAGGGGTTATTTTTGTGTGCCAGCATAACCCTGAAGGGGCACTCGGTTTAGTGATCAATCACCCGATAGAAATGCGCTTAAAAGGTTTGTTGGACCAAATGGATATTGCAGTAGAAGATAAAAATATTGCGAATATGCCGGTTTATGCGGGTGGGCCTGTGCAGCAAGATCGCGGCTTTATTTTGCATTCATCTGAAGCGGTCAAATGGGAAACCACGGTCGATATATCGGATGAAGTTTGTTTAACTACATCACAAGATATATTAAAAGCCATTGCGCGCGGTGAAGGCCCTAAGAAATTTATTATTGCGCTGGGTTATGCGGGCTGGAAAGAGTTGCAATTAGAAAAAGAAATGCATGAAAATGCATGGCTAAGTACTGAATATGATGAAGATGTGATTTTTAATACTCCAATCAGTCAGCGCTGGGATTTAGCTGCAAAACAAATGGGGGTTGATATTCGTTTGTTGAGCACACAGGTGGGGCATGCTTAAAGTAGACCCTGTTTTAGCGGGATTAAGCTCAGAAACGTATTTAGGCTTTGATTTTGGTAATAAAAAAATTGGCACGGCAGTGGGGCAGTTAACCACTAAAACGGCGAGCCCTTTAGAAACGATACGCTCATTAAATCAAGTGCCTAATTGGGATAAAATAGGCCAATTGATTAATGAATGGCAACCTAAGGGGTTAATTGTGGGCGTTTCTCGTAAAGCCGATGGCAGTGATAATATTATTACGCCGCGTATGCTTAAATTTTGTCGCCAATTAAACGGTCGTTATAACTTACCTGTTTTTCAAGTAGATGAGGCGCTATCTACCTTTGAAGCAAAGCAAATGTTGTATGATGATGTACACGTTAGCGCCAGTAAATTATGGGAAGTGCAAGACCAACTGGCCGCACAATTAATTTTACAATCGTGGTTAAACGAACAATAAAAATGGCACAAGAACAAATAGAAATAGCAGACTTATTCAATACTTTAGAGGTCTCATTAAAAGCGATTATCGCTAAACGCTCACTTAAAAATCCAGTAATGATTGGAGTTCATACAGGAGGTGCGTGGGTGGCTAAAGAAATGCATCAGCGTTTGGAGATTAAAGAGCCTTTGGCATTATTAGATATTTCTTTTTATCGAGACGATTTCTCGCAAGTAGGCATGCATCCTAAAGTAAAACCGAACAGTTTGCCGCTTACTTTAGAAGGGCGAGACGTTATCTTAATTGATGATGTGTTTTATACCGGCCGAACAATACGCGCTGCCTTAAATGAAGTGTTTGATTACGGTAGGCCAGAGCAAGTGCTGTTCGGTGTGTTAATAGAGCGTGATGGC
Source organism: uncultured bacterium (assembly GCA_965366065.1). Classification (GTDB taxonomy): domain Bacteria; phylum Pseudomonadota; class Gammaproteobacteria; order Methylococcales; family Methylomonadaceae; genus Methyloprofundus. The sequence continues at coordinate 25,725 of CBDUDV010000033.1, forward strand.
AGACAAGTGCCACTACGCCCAGATAGTACCGGTACCAAAATGGTACTAGAAGCGGGACAAAGAATAAAATTAACCGGACCGGAACCGTTGAGTATTGAAGTTCAAATGGTGAAGGAGAGTGTGTAATGCGTAAGATTGAGAATTTACAACTCAATGAGCAAGGACAGTTGCAACATTTTTTAAGTATAGAGGGCTTAAATAAAAGCACTTTAACTGAGATTTTAGATACCGCAGAATCATTTGCTAGTATCTCCTCTCAAGATGTCAAAAAAGTGCCTTTGTTACGTGGGAAAACGATTGTTAATTTATTTTTTGAAAATAGCACGCGAACTCGCGCAACCTTTGAACTAGCCGCAGCACGTTTATCCGCAGATATTCTGAGTATGAGTATTGCAACCTCATCGACCTCTAAAGGCGAGAGTTTACTGGATACTATCCATAATATAGAAGCCATGCAGGTGGATATGTTTGTGGTACGCCATTCACTCAGTGGTGCCGCACACTTTATTGCACAACATGTTGCGCCGCATGTGAGTGTGATAAATGCAGGGGATGGGCAGCATGAACATCCAACACAAGCGATGTTAGATATGTTTACTATTCGCCGTGCTAAACAGCAGTTTACGGGCTTACGTGTGGCGATTGTGGGCGATATTTTGCATTCACGTGTGGCGCGCTCACAAATTCAGGCGCTGAATATACTCGGTGCAGAGGAGGTCAGAGTTATCGCGCCTAAAACCTTACTGCCTACTGATGTCGAAAGCTTAGGTGTGACTGTTTATTATGATATGCAAAGTGGTCTAAAAGATGTTGATGTGGTCATCATGCTACGTTTACAGAAAGAGCGGATGAGCAGTGCTTTATTGCCGAGTGAAAGTGAATATTTTAAGTGTTATGGTCTATCGGAAGATAAGTTAAGGCTTGCGCATAAGGATGCGATTGTGATGCACCCTGGACCGATTAATCGCGGCGTGGAAATTTCATCAAAAGTAGCAGATGGACCACAATCCGTTATCTTACAACAGGTTAATAATGGGATTGCAGTACGCATGGCTGTGTTATCGATGACGATGCAGCATAGAAAGGAGCACGGCTAATGCGCTTAGAAATTATTAATGGCCGATTGATTGACCCAGCGCAAGATATAGATCAAAAAGGTGCGCTGTATATAGAAAAAAATAAAATTGTTGGCTTGCTGAATGCGCCCGCTGGATTTGTTGCCGATAAAACTATTGATGCACAAGGGCAGATTGTTTGCCCTGGGTTTATTGATTTAAGTGCGCGTTTACGTGAGCCAGGACAATCCAATAAAGGCACGATAGAGTCAGAAACTAAAGCGGCTGCCAGTGCAGGTTTTACGAGCTTATGTGTGCCACCTGATAGTAACCCTGTTACTGATTCAGTAGAGGTAGTTGAGTTATTAAAAGATAAGGCTGAAAAATATCATTATTCACAGGTTTACCCTGTTGCGGCTTTAACCAAAAAATTAGCTGGTTCTGAATTAAGCTCCTTATATGCTTTAAAAAAAGCAGGCTGTATTGCTGTTAGCCAAGCACATCACCCGATACAAGATTTATTAATTTTACGCCGCGCGATGGAATACGCAGCAACGCACGATTTACTGCTGATTTTTTGTCCGCAAGAAGCGAGCTTAAGTAATGGCGGTTGTGCGCATGAAGGCGCCATGGCAAGTCGTTATGGTTTACCGAGCATTCCTTATGCGGCTGAAACGATTGCGTTGATGCAGTGTATTGAATTAATTGAAGTAACAGGGTGCCGAGTGCATTTTAGCGGGATTAGTTGCGCGCGTTCAGTTACATTAATTAGTAAAGCAAAAAAGATGGGTTTAGCATTAACGGCTGATGTCGCTATGCATCAGCTGCATTTAACTGATGACGATATGCTGCCTTACGATAGTGCTTATCATGTGATTCCTCCGTTACGTAGTGAGAAAGATAAACAAGGCCTATTAGCCGGTGTGCGTAAAGGTATTATTGATAGCATCTGTAGTGATCATCAACCACATGATAAGGATGCAAAATTGGGCGCATTTCCTGAAACGGAAGCAGGTATCTCTTCATTAGAAAGCGTATTACCGCTGATGATGCGTTTGGTTGAGCAAGGGGATTTAGAGTTAATGCAGGCGATTGCTAAACTAACGATTGCCCCCGCAAATATTTTAGGGCTTGATACAGGGAGTCTTGCAGAAGGGCAAGTGGCTGATGTCTGTGTTTTTGATCCACAAAAAAAATGGCAAGTTAATCAGCAGTCATGGTTGAGTCTAGGGCGGAATACGCCTTTTTGGCAGGAAATGATGCAAGCAAAAGTTGTACACACTATTCAGGCGGGTAAAGTGATTTATACGCAGAGTTTATAAAGGAAAAAGTATGTTTAAGCAATTCAAGAGCACTGGGTTAGTATTGATTTTTATAGCGGCTTTAAGTGCCTGTTCAAATGACTATGCACCAACTGCTTCAGCAACCGGTAAGCAAATTTATGCGTCAGCGTGTGTAAGGTGTCATAGCGATAAGCCTGATGAAGCTAATAAATATTGGCTGTTAAATAAGCAAAATGCAAATAAAGCGTATGTGATGGATAAAGTCGCCACGGGTAGTATGAGAATGCCTGGTTTTAAAAACTTCAATGCTGAAGATTTGGAAAAAATCAGTGAATTTGTTTTACAACATAGCGTTATCAAATAGGAATATCGATGAATTACTGCGCTAACATACATCATGATACGGCAAGTATTATTGATGATTTAAAAGGAGATCAATCTTGGCGAATTTTTCGTATTATTAGCGAATTTACCGAGGGTTTTGATCGCTTATCGGGCATCAGTGAAGGTATTTCTATTTTTGGTTCAGCTCGGTTAAAGCCTGGTAGCCTGTATTATGAAAAAACCATAGAAATTGCAAAATTATTAGCTAAAAATGATTTCACTGTAATTACAGGGGGAGGGCCAGGAATTATGGAGGCGGCCAATAAAGGGGCGCAGTCACAAAACCGTTGTAGTGTTGGGCTGAATATAGAGTTGCCACAAGAGCAAACGCCTAACCCTTACCAAAGTATTTCTTTAGATTTTAGATACTTCTTTGTGCGTAAAGTCATGTTTGTACGTTATTCCATTGGATATATTGGTATGCCTGGTGGTTTTGGTACAATGGATGAATTGTTTGAATCCTTAACTTTAATGCAAACGCATAAAATTTATCCTATGCCGATTGTTTTATTTGGTAGTGAGTTTTGGAGTGGTTTGTTAGATTGGATAAAAGGCACTTTAATTTCTTATGAAGTGATTTCTGCTGATGATATCAATTACATAAAAGTGACGGACGATCCGCAAGAAGTGTTGGATATTATGATGGAACATAGAGAATGGAAAGCAGAGCAGAGACAATTAGGGCAAAAAAATAATGATCTTATGATCTAATCATTTACATAGAATGCGCAACTTGCTCAGTTGCCATCTTGTATTTATAAAGAATTATTAGAAAGTTAAGTAATAATACATACACATAAAGCATATTTAAAGAGGCGAACATGCGGAATTTGAAATTTTTACCCGCTATCATAGGGTTAATGGCGTTAGCTGTTATTACTTATATTTTATTTTATTTTATTTTTGTCGATTTTTTTGTCGACCTATGGTGGTTCCGTTCGCTTGAATTTGAAGGCTATTTTTGGCTAAGACTGCTATACCGCTTTATTTTCTCAGGCGGTGTCACACTTATCTTTTTTAGTATTTTCTTTTTTCATTTTTGGATTTCATCACGCTACTTAGGCCTTAACCCACCTGATGATGTCTTGGTGAGTGCGGATAAAAGGCAAAAATTTCAGACTTTTGCTGATATATTCATGTATGGCTCGGTTAGAATTTATACACCGCTGTCACTTGTTTTAGCGATTGTTGTCGCAAGTCCTTTTTATACTCAATGGGAAACCGCCTTACTCTACTTTTTTGGTGGTACATCAGGGGCCGTTGAGCCTGTTTTTGGGCTGGATGTGGGATTTTATTTATTCTCTTATCCACTGTATATGCTGATTCAACAAGAATTACTCTATACTTCAATTATTTTATCGGTTCTGGTCGCTGTTTTATATTGGCTAGAGCATATTTTTGTTCCTAACCAAAGTAAGGATTACCCATTAGGCGCAAAAGTTCATATTATTATCTTATTGGGTTTTACCGTTCTTTTTGTTGTTTGGGGATTCTTTTTAGACCGTTTTGCCCTGTTATATACTGACGTTCATGAGCCTATTTTTTCTGGTCCTGGTTTTATAGAGCTGAGATATGAGCTTCCGCTCATTTGGCTGAGTATTATTTCAGTTGTTGCGATGTTTGTTACATCAGTGATTTATATTTTCTCCAAAATGCATAGAACGGCAATACCTACGTTTATTGCCTTGGCTGGATTTTTAGTGTCAGTCGGTTTACAAAATCTTGGATTTATTCCTAGCTTAATTAAAACCTTTATTGTTCAGCCTAACCCAGTGCAAATGGAAGGGCAGTTTATGCAGAACAATGTACAAGCAACGCTAGATGCTTATGATCTAAATAATATAAAAACTGTTGATTTTGCAGTCGATTTAGATGCGAGTAAAGACATTGAATCCTGGGGGATAAAACGCCATTTTGAGAATATTCCCGTTTGGGATAGAGAGTATTTAATTGATGGTTATAAGCAACTGCAAGGGATACGTCCTTATTATAGTTTTCATAGTGTGGATGAAGACCGTTATTTATTGAATGATCATATTCAGCAAGTTAATTTATCGGCGCGTGAATTAAACCTCGATAAATTACCCGAAGAAGCTAAAAACTGGGAAAACAAACATTTACGCTATACCCATGGTTATGGCGCGGTTATTACGCCAGCGGCACAAGATGCGGGTAAACCTATTTTATGGTATTTGCGTGATTTGAATATGGTTTCCAATGTTGGTTTTTCTGTCAAACAGCCGGATATTTATTATGGACAAGAAAAATATACTTACGCCATCGTACCAAATAAATTAAATGTAGTCGGTTTATCGGGGTCGGATCAAGATATTAGCGGTGCTTACGAAGGGAGAGGTGGGGTTTTGATTCCTACTTTTTTTAGAAAATTATTATTTGCCTTTTACTATGGCGATGAAAAAATATTTTTCTCTTCTAATATCTCGAAAAAAAGTAAAGTGCTATTAAGGCGAAATATTGTTGATCGAATTAATGCACTCACGCCCTTTTTACATTTAGATCAGGACCCTTATTTAGTCGCAAGCAAAGAGCGTTTTTATTGGATACAAGATGCCTATACTTTGTCGGATAAATACCCTGTTTCTAAAATGGCAAAGGATAATTTTTTATCCGGAACCGAGCGTTTCAACTATATTCGTAATTCAGTCAAAGTCGTTATTAATGCTTATGATGGGACGACGCAATATTATATTTCTGATGATAAAGACCCTATCATTAATGCCTATCGTGTTGCTTACCCTGGTGTTTTTCAATCATTAGATAAAATGCCTACTGAATTACGTGAGCATTTACGCTATCCACGTGAACTGTACTATATGCAAATGATGATTTATTCAAAATATCATCAAGCACGTCCTGAGTTATTTTACGAGCAAGCGGAAACGTGGCAGTTTGCAACAGTGAATAAAAAAGCAGTGATGCCGTACTATCAAACAATGGACTTTGGTCAGTGTGATGATAGGGAAGAGTTAGTGATGATTAATCCGATGACACCGATTAATCGCAGTAATTTAAGCATGATTGGTTTAGCAGGAACATTAGATCCAGTTACTTGCCAAAACACCAGCTATAAACCTTATATTACGATTTATAAATTTGGTAAAGATACTCAGGTTAATGGACCAGCGCAGGTAGAGGCTTTAATTGATCAAAGCCCTGAGATATCAGAGCAGTTTACTTTATGGGATCAGCATGGTTCAAATGTTGCTAAAGGGCGGATGGTGATTTTACCAATGGGTAAAAACTCAGTGCTTTATGTTCAGCCGATTTATATGATATCGACTAAGACCAAGATACCTGAGTTAACCCGAGTGATTGTTTCTATTGGTAACCAAGTGGTTATGGATAAAACCTTATGGTCAGCATTTAATAAATTAAAAGCTAAGTTTAAACAAGGTGCTAAAGATGCGCTGGGGACGGGAACTTCTGTTCAGTAGGTAGACTGGATGGAAGGAACTGAACGGGCAGATTGCTCGTTCAGTTTTATGTATTTTTATAGAGTAGGCTTTATTTTTCATTAACAAGGTTAAAACCTACGCTCGTCGAAGTAATAAGGCTATTTGTATCCTTCTTTCAGGTTGCTAATCTAGCTGTGGTATCGCTAAACTGTAAAGCATGTAAAGCAGCATAAGCACCTTGTTTAGCCAATAATTCAGCATGCGATCCACGTTCAATAATTTCACCGTGCTCCATAACTAAAATGACATCTGCATTTTCGATAGTGGATAAGCGATGCGCAATAACAATAGTCGTTCTATTTGCCATGACATGATCCAGTGCTTTTTGAATATAGCGCTCGGAATGGGTATCTAATGCAGAAGTCGCTTCATCAAGAATTAATAGTGGTGCATTTTTCAATAAAGCGCGTGCAATAGCAAGTCGTTGACGTTGCCCGCCTGATAATTGAATACCTTGTTCACCAATTTCAGTTTGCATTCCATGCTCTAGATTATTAATAAACTCAGTAGCATAGGCATCATCTGCCGCCTTTAAAACACCTGCTTCAGCGATACCTTCTAAAGAACCATAAGCAATATTATTAAATACCGTGTCATTAAATAAGGTAATATTTTGTGTCACTAACGCAATTTGTTCCCGTAGTGATTCTAGGGTGTACTCGGTTATTTCTACACCATCTAATAAAATTTTCCCTTGGCTGTAATCGTAAAATCGTGGAATAAGGTTGGTTAAAGTGGTTTTTCCACTTCCTGATGCCCCTACGATCGCAATAGTTTGCCCCGAGTTAATAGTAAGGTTAATATTCTTTAGTGCTGGTTTTTCTGAGTTAGGGTAGTGAAAAGAAAGGTGGTTAAATTCTAATTTACCTTCCATTTTTGATTTTTTGTGTATACCGGTATCTTTTTCTATATCAATATCTAGAACCTCAAAAATATCACTAGCTGCAGCGATACCTTTTTGGATGTCATTATTGGCAGCAGCCAGTAGTTGAATAGGGCGTGGCAGCATAAATGCAGCTAGTAGGTAAGCGACAAAGCTTCCTGTGCTAGCATCCTCCATCATTTTTAATGCAAGAAATAAGAGAGTCGCTAGTGCTGAGGCAACAATAAGTTGCATGACTGGATTTTGAATGGCAGTGACAAGGTGTACTTTTTGTGACTGATGTTTATTAAATAGACTGGTTTCTTTAAAGCGTTTCTTTTCGTAATGAGAGCCGCCAAAGCATTTAACAACACGGTTACCTGTGACTAACTCAGATGTAATATGAGTCATATCCCCCATAGAATCTTGTATATTTTTACTCAGTGCCCTTAATTTTTTACTGACAATGGTAATGAGTACTGCGATAAACGGAGCGATAATAAGAAAGACGAGAGTCAGTTGCCAACTTAACCAAAGTAGGTAAGCTATTAGACCTATTGCCGTAAGACCTTCGCGAATGAAAATTCTGACAGAGTTAGTGACAGAATTAGCAACTTCGGAGACGTTATAAGTGATAAGTGATATTAAGTGCCCGCTATTCTTGGAATCAAAATAGGCGATAGGTAGCTGTGTGTAGTGGTTGAAAATTTCTTGTCTAAGTTTATGAATAACGCTGACAGATACTTTCGCAAGAAAATAGTTACCTAAAAAAGCCCCCGTACTTCTAATAGATACAAGGGCAATGATATAAAGTGGAAGGTATTGCGATTCTGCCTTTGTACCATGCTCTAAGGTTTCTATAATTAGTTTAATTAACTCAGCCAGAAGAGGTTGGGCGAGCGCAATAATCGCAAAGCCAATAATACTGACAATAAAGAATTTTATATAAGGGGTGGTATATTTTAGCAGTCGATTATAGATTTTTAAGCTAGATGGGTTTTTTTTAGTCATTATTTATTACTATTTTTATATACGCTGTTAGCTGAATATATTTGTAAGTGAAGAATAAAAAGGATGAACTTGTACTTTGCGTTCAAGGTTTATTCTGAATAAGGTTATTTATAAGTATTGGTTAATGCCTTGCTTTATATAAGTGGTATGTTTGTTTTTTAATCTTTGAAATAAGCGCTGTAAGTTTTTATCGTGATTGCTTCGGTCATTTTGTTTATGCCAACAATGTAAAACGGGTACGGCAAAGCGGCCTTCTTTACGGTACACTTTGCTATTAATTAAACGTATCACAAGGTCAGAGTCTTCATAGCCCCAGCCCTCAAATTGTTCATCAAACCCATTGATATCAATGAAGTCTGATTTAAACATAGCTAGGTTGCACGTCATTGCTTTTTTCCAGCGAGTAGGGTGTATGTATCTTAAGTGTGCAATAGGGTTATAAATGAATGGGATAATTCTGTTTATTTTGTAAAGCAATCGTTGCATTATAAAATAAAAAATAGATTTTTTATGTAGAGGTAGATTTTGCGTTAGTATTTTTGATGTATACGGACGGGAAAGAAGAATACGGTTTCCTGGGACAAAAAATTTTCTTTCAGCTAACTGCCTGTGCCTTTTTATGAAGTTGGGTAGTACAATGCAATCGCCATCAATGAAAATCAGGTAAGCTCCCTTGCTTAAAGCAACCGCTTTATTACGGATAGTTCCTGCTCTAAAACCTAAGTCATCATGATGAGCTGTTTTAATGGAAATAGAGTTTTCCTGAATAAATTTAGTGATTAGGTTCTGTGTTTCATGGCTAGACCCATCATCGGCAATGATGATTTCAAAATGGCTGTCTTCTTGAGAAAGTAAGCTGTTTAGACACGCTTCAAGTGCTTCTGGCCAATTGTATGTGGTAACAATAACTGAAATGAGATTCATCTATTTTTTTCTTGTTGGTTTTGGGAGAGCCAGAGCTTTAGGTATTTGTAGTAAGTTCCTTCAGCATTTGAAATGGATAGCATAAGGCCATGCTGGCCATCTAAAATGGCTAATTTAAGAAAATAGGTGCGGAAGAATGACCAAAACCCTCTGAAAATAGCCGAAGGTAAGTTGGTTTTTTTTTGCGCCTTTAATAGTTTTTTCGCGCCTAAAGTTGAGTAGCTATTAACTTTATGCAGTACTTCATCTGGGTCAATAAAAGCCTCATGTAAAATAGGATAGTTAAACTTTTGTATGGTTCCTTGCACAATGATTTTTTCATGGACGGGGCTATCTGTGAAATACCCTGATTCCCTTTTAAATAGTCGCAGGGTGTAGTCAGGCCACCAACCTGCATGCATTATATTTTTCCCGCAATAGCTAGATAGCCTAGGTATATCAAAACCATCAACTCCTTTCTGTTGAGTCGCTTTTTGTATTTCTTGTTTTAATTCGGAAGTGACGTATTCGTCAGCATCAATTGAAAAAACCCAGTCGCCATTTGCTTTATCTAAGGCTCTTTGTTTTTGTAGGCCAAAGCCAGGCCAGTCGGTTGTAAAAACATGGGGAGTGTATTGTTTACATATAGCGACGGTATCATCCGTGCTTCCCGAGTCTAAAATAATAATCTCATCAGCCCATAGGATAGATTCAATACACCGAGCTATATGTTCAGATTCATTTTTAGTGATGATGATGGCACTTATCATAGGTGAGGGTAGTTAATTAAGTGTAGTGGTAGGCTTAGGGGCACTGCCATTAAGTTAAACATTTTTCTTTTTAAAAACAATGCTTTTTCTGCCGTTTATGAAAGTTCAGCAATCGCCT
>CBDUDV010000034.1:0-34053 GCA_965366065.1 uncultured bacterium
TTTAATTTTAAAAGGCTAAAAATTTTTACCTAGGGACTCTCAGGGGCGGTATTCATTTGGATACTTTCACAGTCTCTAAAGCCCCCTGCTCTTTTAACTGGTTGGCTAGATTCGACATCATCCCACCCGGAACCTGGCTTAAAAGCACATCAGTATCGACACCCGAATACGCACTTTCGTACTGGTGATATTTTTTGCGTACCTCTTTAAAGTAATCCGCTATTTCTTTTAATAACACCATATCCAAATTGACTTCATACCCCGCTTCGCGCAATGCGACTGCCATCGTTTCTGTCGGTGGATGACTGGTGCCACCCGCAAAGCTGGAAATTGCAGTATCAATATGCTGACAACCCGCTTCGACCGCTTTCAACTGACACATAGCGGACATCCCTGAAGTCGAATGAGAATGTAAAAATAGCGGCAAATCAACACGCTCTTTTAGTTGGCTTACCAACTGCTCAGCCGTAGACGGGGTTAATAAGCCGGCCATATCTTTAATCGCAAGACTGTCGCAGCCCATATCTTCGAGTTTTACTGCCAATTCGACAAAGCTATCTAAAGTATGAACTGGGCTCACGGTATAACACAGCGTGCCTTGCGCATGTTTTTGATTACGTTTAACTGCATTCACAGAAGTCATTAAATTACGTTCATCATTCAGCGCATCAAACAAGCGGAAAACATCAATGCCATTTTCTGCACTTTTGTCGATAAATGCATTCACCACATCATCCGCATAATGCCGATAGCCTAGTAAATTCTGCCCACGCAATAACATTTGCAAGCGGGTATTGGGCAAGGCTAATCTTAACTGGCGTAAACGTTCCCATGGATCTTCTTTTAAAAAACGTAAGCAAGCATCAAAGGTTGCGCCGCCCCAAACTTCCAGCGACCAATAACCGGCACGATCCAGCTTTTCGCAAATAGGCAACATATCTTCGGTACGCAAGCGCGTTGCGATTAAAGACTGATGGCCATCACGTAATACAACGTCAGTAAAATAAACGGGGCCTTTTGTGGGTGTATTTTGTATGCTCATAATAATGTCCTAAAAACCTGAATGAACCGCGATAGCGGCAGCAATAATAGTCGCTAACTCTTCTGGATCGCGTTTCAATGAATAATGCGTTAATTCGGGATGGGTATCGACAAACGAGGTATCAAAATCACCACTTTTAAAGTCGTCCGAATTTAAAATTTCATGATAATAAGGCATGGTGGTTTTGATACCAGACAATCGCATATCCTCCAGCGCACGTTGTCCTCGCGCCACAACATGCTCCCAATCTTTCGCCCAAACCACCAATTTAGCGCATAAGGAATCATAATGCGGCGGCAAAGTATAACCTGTATAAATTGCGGTATCGGTACGCACACCAGGGCCGCCCGGTGCATAGTAACGACTGATACGCCCAAAACTAGGTAAGAAATCGTTTTGTGCATCTTCGGCATTAATCCGAAATTGCATGGCAAAACCATTAATTTTTATCTCTTCCTGTTTAATACTGAGCGGTAAACCGGAGGCAATACGCAATTGCTCCTGGACAATATCCACACCCGTAATTTCTTCGGTAATCGTATGCTCTACCTGTACCCGCGTGTTCATTTCCATAAAATAAAAACTGTCATCACTATCTAACAAAAATCCTACGGTGCCCGCATTTTTATAGCCGACTGCTTTGGCTGCTTTAACGGCTAAGTCACCAATATATTCACGCTGATCTTGTGAAAGCTGTGGTGACGGTGCTATTTCAATTAATTTTTGGTTGCGCCGTTGAATCGAGCAATCTCGTTCGTACAAATGAATCGCATCACCAAAATTATCAGCTAAAATCTGCACTTCAATATGTCGAGGATTAACCACGCATTTTTCCATAAACACATCCGCACGCCCAAACGCTTTAGTGGCTTCAGAAATAACGCGTCCATAATTTTGACGTAATTCTTGTTCACTATCACAACGTCGAATACCACGCCCTCCTCCACCTGAGGTCGCTTTCAGCATCACCGGATAACCAATGGCATGTGCTTTAGTTATCGCATCATCCAAATCAACAAGATTATCATCTGTACCGGGTGTAACAGGAACCCCGGCGGCAACCATGCTTTTTCTGGCCTCAGTTTTATCGCCCATTTTACTAATGATTTCAGCATCAGGTCCCACAAAAGCAATACCTTGTTGCGCACAAATCTCGGCTAATAATGGATTTTCTGATAGGAATCCATACCCTGGGTGCAAGCCATCACAGCCCACAGATTTTGCGATATTCACTAATTGTTGCGGGTTAAGGTAGCCCGCGAGCGGGTCTTCACCCAGACAATAGGCTTCATCCGCCTTTTTAACATGCAGTGCGAATCGATCCGCTTCGGAGTAAACCGCGACAGAGCACATACCCAGTTCTCGACAAGCTCGGATAATACGCACGGCGATCTCACCACGATTTGCTATCAATATTTTGCTTAACACAATATTTATCCTCGGTATTTGCTTTATCGTAGTAAAGCAGCTGAAGAAAAGAGAGTCCTCATTGTTCTTTATTCTTAATGCTCAAATTCTCCCTGTTAAATCTAATAACAGATCAAAAGCCAAGTTTTAGTGGTGTGGCGCTACAATCAATTACAAGAAATTTGAACATCGAATGTCAACATGACAACTTGAAATGAATATTAACAAAGCCTATCCATTAATGATAATTAACTTATATAATAATAATCATTAACTTTTATTTATACTTAATTATGCGCGCCACACTTCATCAATTAAAAATCTTTCAAAAAGTTGCTATCTGTAAAAACTATTCGGCGGCGGCAAATCAATTAAATCTAACCCAACCTGCCGTCAGCATTCAAATAAAACAACTGGAAGACAACTTAGGTTTGCCTTTATTTGAAAAGATAGGAAAAAAAGTCTTTTTGACGCCTACCGGCAAAGAACTTGAATCCTTCTGCCTGGACCTATTTACTCGAATAGATGAGATGGATATGAAGCTAAGTGCAATGAAAGGCCAGTTAGAAGGTGAGTTTCACCTTGCCGCAGTCACTAGCGCAAAATACTTTACGCCGCATCTGCTAGGCGCTTTTCATAAATTACACCCTAAAGTCAGATTAAATTTGGATGTGGTTAATCGCAGTCAGATTATTCAGCGCTTAAAAAACAATGAAGATGATTTAGTAATTATGGGCTTGGTGCCCGAGGATTTCCCCTTAACACGTTACCCTATCATTGATAATCCTATTGTCATCACCGCCAATCCTACACACCCTTTGGCAACACAAAAAAATATTCCGGTCAGTGAGTTACAAAAATATGATTTTATTTTCCGCGAACAAGGTTCGGGTACGCGCAAGGCCTTGGAAGACTTTTTGCTGGATAATCAAATAAAGTTACTACCAAGTATGGTCTTAGTCAGTAGTGAAACCATTAAACAGGCCGTGATGGCTGATCTAGGTATTTCCGCGCTTTCACGACACAGTATCACACTGGAATTAGCAACGAATAGTCTGATAGAACTAGATGTACAGGGTTTCCCGCTGATGCGTAGCTGGTATGTGGTGCATCACGAAACCAAACGACTCTCACCCGCTGCTCAAGCCTTTATTGATTTGATTTTACAGGAACAAGAAATGGTCTCAAATTTATGTAATCGTTTTTTGGAGGCCGACTTTATTTCTCCATAAGCTGAAAAAAACCTAATAAAAATTTTATTAGCTTAATGTTCAATAGTGCGCTGGCTAAAGCTACAGTGATTTCTTTATATAACGCTGTTTTTTCTTATCGGTAATTTTATCAATTTCAATCATGATGAGGCTATCGATACAATCACCGAAATCAGCATCCACATTAAAATCAATAAAATGACAGCCTTGATCATTGCATACTTCAGCATATTGTTTATACAAGGTAGGAACTTTTACTCCGAGTTTTTTTAAATCAGCATTCAATAATTTATAACTGATTTTATAATCCTCACTCATGCTTTTCTCGGTTAATTTCTGCACCTTTTTAGTCACCACAAAAGGGTTTCTAGCCTCAGCCAAATTCAAATCCGAAGAAAATTGCTGTTTATAAAAACCAATAATTAATTGCTTCGCTCCATCAGGGTAACTATTGCTCATGCTCACGGGGCCAAATAAATACTTCTTTTCCGGATTAGCTCTTAAATACGCGCCAATTCCATACCAAAGATAATCTAAACTGCGCTGCCCCCAATAGCGTGGCTGTACAAAGCTTCTGCCCAACTCGATGCTATCGTTAAAATGCGCTTTATATTCAGGGTTCAGCTTAAATAGACTGTTGGTATAAAAGCCTTCTATGCCCTTCGCTTTCATGATGGCACTGCCCTCCCCCAAACGATAAGAGCCGACAATTTCTAAATCATTCACATCCCACAAAACCAGGTGCCGATAATAGATATCGTATTCATCAAAATCTTGCGCCTCCCCTGTACCTTCTTCTACAGTACGAAAAGTCAGCTCACGCAAGCGCGCAATTTCCTGCATGACGGGGCAATCATCTTTAAAATCATAAAGAAATATTTTTTTGCCATCTTTTGTTTCACCCAACAACTGAGATTGATACAAGGCTTTTTTAAGTGCCTTACTATTCACTGGATGAGCAATCGTTTCTACCGTATCAAACAGAGAAACTTTTTTCTTTTTGGCTAGGTTTTGTACATGCTGATAAAACTTTTGGCTTAATTGTTTAGCATTAGATGCTTCATCAATAAAGGCTTTATACGGAATAGGAGAGCCCACACGGAATTTAAGCTCTTGATCATTTTTATTAAACATTTCCTTCACCAACATTGCAGTACCCAAAGGTTTATACAATGTTGACATGCCATAAAATAACAATGAATTTGAGGCTTGGATATGTACAGGCAAAATAGGACATTTTGCTTTTTTGGCTAATTTAATAAAACCAGACTTCCACTTTCCATCACGCACCCCTTTCGGCGTAATGCGCGACACTTCCCCTGCAGGAAAAACAATAACTGCTTCTTCGTTTTCTAATGCCGCCAGCATAGCTAGATAAGACTTCTTATGACCCGCATTTTTAGATAACACATCAACCGGTAAAAACACCGAATCGAGCGGTTGCATATGTGACAGAATTTGATTGGCAACGATACGCACATCGGGCCGAACAGAGCGTATAAATTTCACTAAGGCCAATCCATCTAGTGTACCAATAGGATGGTTTGCAACCACTAATAAACGCCCTTCAGCAGGAATATTATTGTAAGAACGCGGAGAAGCTTGGTAGCTAAAATTGAAATAAGCTAATAATTTATTCAAAAAAGCAAAACCGCGTAAATGCTTATTTGTTTCAATCACGTAATTGAAATCATCTTCATGAATCAACTTTTTAACTAGCTTTAATAAAAGCTTATTATCTTTACTAATTTTTAGCTCTGGATAAGTTTCTCTTATAATTTTTTCCGCATCAATCATCTACTCGGTTCCTTACTTTTAATAGTAAGGCAAAGTATATAGAGCCAATGTGTCAGTAATATGATGATGTATGAATAATTAACTGATGCTACGCAGTGAATTGAAGGCTTACGATTAATTTTATAGTTAACATCAAGTAGCCCGTATGAAGCTTGCGCAATACGGGAACTCGATGCGCTGTTTACCCCGTATTCCGTACCTCCATACGGGCTACGGAAGCGGGTATTCAGCTTGTTTTTAGGGTTATTATGAATACCTTTACAGTCTCTTTAGTCTGCTTTATATGAAGGCTAAAGCCTTCGCCCCAAATATTAGAAGGCTGATCTTAGATCCACCGTTTCAAAAGCAGGCTAAAGCAGTACTAATATCTCCGCCCAAAGCGATTGATACGCTTCCGTTGAACGTGATCGTTTCATATAGCCTCCTAATGGCATACGTTCCAAGCCCATACGCTCAATATCGCTCGCATAAGGAATAATCGCCTGCAGTATATCTGGGTGTTGTATTGCTAAGGTTTCAATGATCTCTCTGTGCATTTTCTTGCGTCTATCTGCCATAGAAAAGAAAGGCAGTAATTGCAGGTTTTTAAGTTTATTATCTTTAAGATATTTTTTTAGTTGCTCTAAAGTACGCAACGATAAGGTCGTTGGAATAATCGGCGATAACAACAGCTCAGAGGCCTCAAAAATCGCTTCAGACAATAAAGAAATATTCGGTGGGCAATCTAAAAATATGAAGTCATATTCTTTGGTTAACGGCGCTAATAATTTTTTAAGACGCTGCGTTGGTTTTTTGCGCTCATCTAAAACAATATCTAAATTACGGAATGAGAAATCAGCAGGCAATAAATCCAAGTTTTCGAAATCAGTCGCTTTAATCAAACCATCTAGCTCTCTATCACCAGCAATTAGGGCTTTACTTCCGCCTTTCACTTTCGGTTTAATTCTAAAATAATAACTGCTGGCACCTTGTGGATCTAAATCCCAAATCAGCGTTTTATAGCCGCCTTGCGCTGCTAAATAAGCAAGGTTAACCGCAGTTGATGTTTTCCCTACTCCACCTTTAATATTATACGTTGCAATAATGGTCATTAAGCTTCCTTGGTAGTAAACAACTGCTTAAACATCGCAGTATTTTTAGGTTCAACAAATAAATCAAACTGCTCGGCAAAATGTGCGCGTGCATCGCACTTCATACTATCTAAATACTGTACCAACACGCCCATAGCTAATAAGGTATTAGCTGGTACATTATTCTGCATCATTTCATGGCTGAACTCTTTAAGAGTTAGCTCTTGCACTTCATAATCTTGAAAGTCACCCAAGACCGATTGAAAGCCTTTGAGTGCTTTAATGGCAGGTTTTATTTCAATTTCAGGATATAAACTCTGAAAAAATTCCATTAAATAACGTAATTTTTTACAGGTTTTCCTTAAGTCATGTAAGGATTCAGCAGGTGAGTCCGCATTAATCACCTCGCCTTCTTTAATTACGTTTTGGTAGACCTTTTTGATTCTTGCATTAGCTAAAGTAAGAATATCTTGTTGCGCATTAGCGCCTGTAGCTTCTTTCGGCGATTTTTTATTTAAGTATTCTTTCCATGCAAGTAACTGCCGGCTATACTCATAACTGCTCAGCTCTTCTGCTAATTGTTTTTGCGCTTCAGCTTGTTTTTTTAGCAAGAAATCATACAGAGGCTGAATATCATCCTGCAAAGTAACCGGTAATACGGCTTTATACTGTGGATAACTTAATAGATAGACATCTAAGTCACGCGTAGCGCCAGTGATTTTCCCTAGCCATGCGAAAAAAGTGGCGTAATTGTTAACAATTTCGTCGGGTAAGGTGTTTTTTATTTGGCTTAAGCCCGCACGTGTACGGCGTACAGCAACACGAAAATCATGTAAAAACTCTGAATCAATATCCGCTATCGTTCCAGCTTCGTTAATTTGAATCGCTTGTAATAACTGCTTATAAATTAGCTTGCTTGCCTTATCTGCACGCATATCGGGTGTTAATTTAATTGCTAATTTTGAGCTGTAATCTTGTGGAATGCGTTTTTGTAATTTAAGTGCTGCATTTAAAACCGTACTACAGGGCGTCGCTTGCAAATCCAATTTCTCTTGCAGTATTTGTGCGATTTTATAGTGCGCTTTTTCATAGCCTTTCAGTGGAAAAAGTTGCACTTGATGATTAAGTAATTCGTATTCATCAATCTGCAAACGTAATACGGTTTTTTGATCTTTATTCAGTATATTAATCGAATAGGCTTCATAAGGTAATGAGCATACTGATAATAAGGCTCGCATATCTAAGTGCGGTTTTAACAGAGTTTGAAATCTAACATCGACAAATTGATGCGTAAAGCTCGGCACCTCATCAGTTTCTATCTTTGCAATCAACGAACCTTGTTTATTATCTAGTAATTTTAATTCAGACAAGGACTTAGACTGATTCAACTCACAATTCATACCTGCGCCGTATAAGCGCCAATCAAAACTATCGTAAAAGGTTTTTATTGTGTATTGCTGATTTACTATTTGAAAATCTAGCTGCTTATTGAGTTTACTTAAAAACTTTTTAACAGTTAGCTGCGTGGGGAATTCGAGGTATAGGGGATTTTCCATGATTAATTCAGGCTGGCGGTATGGTTAAGTTAAATTTCTATCTCATAGCGGCTTTCACCACTTATTTTAATCGATATATGCTGATTAAAATACCATCAATACCTGTATAAAATTATGACAGTCATGTTATTTTCTGAAAAAAAAGAAAATCATCAACAGAAGAAGCTTATTTCGAAGGCTATTACCTCACTTTGAACTATCTATGAGAGGCAATATAAAATTTGTAAATTTAAAAACGTGTACATTAAATGACTGCAATTTCTATATGCCACAGCCATTCAATGTTTTATTCAAACAACTTAACGAATATTAAGCCGCTTTTTTTACTGCTTTTTTAGCCACTTTTTTAGCTGACTTCTTGTTGCTAGCTTTTTTGTTTAAAACTGCTTTAGTTGCTTTTTTTACAACAGCTTTTGCTTTTTTCTTAGCGATAACTTTTTTTGCTACTGCTTTTTTAGTTACTTTTTTAGCAATTTTAAGTGCAACTTTTTTCTTAACGACTTTAGACATGTTTTTTCCTTATATTGAGAAATAAAATAACTTACCAATAGTAATAAGTTATGACTATTTTAAGAGCTGAATAAAAAAACGTCAACATTTTATATTCAATAGCTATAAAATATAGCAAAACAATATTAAATATACGGAAAAATCATGACCTTTATAGAGTTTAAAAAACTATTACTTGATGCCGAGATTAGTTTGCCAAAATTCAGCAACTTAATAAAAGTGAGTGATAAGAATCTTCAGTCTTATAAGAAAAAAGATGAAGTACCCAATGCAATTGCCGCTACTGCCAGTTGCTTTGCAGAAATGCATAAACAAGGAATAGATTACCGCACTCTAATTGAAGCATTAGAACTAAAAGCCAAAATAAAAAAAGGCGCTGGTTTTGCTAAAAAGCCGAAAAAAGAAGAAGCGAATCTTTGATTGCCTAGGTGCACTCAGCAAGCAAAGATTCTAGTTAATCTATTGTTAGCGTTTAGATATCACTGAGCTCTGGCTGACTAATCGTTCCGCCAATTTTTGCAAAATGCATTAATACTGCAATGCTTAAGGCTCTATCTGCCACTTTTTCTAAACGACGTAAAGCTGATAATGCGCCTTGGTATTCTCGAGATAACTCAATATTCTCATTCACTTCATTCAACAAGCTTTTTTCAATCATTTTATAAAGCTCGTCATTTTTATCTTCTTCTAGAACAACCGATTTATACAGTTGATTAACCTCCTCTTTGTCTTTGGTATTAAAAAGTGCAACTGCATTTTTAACGGCTTTGACACAGGTTTTTTGTAAAGGTATGGCGTACTCTAAAATAGAGTCTTTATCCATGTCCCCTTCTAAAACCGTTGGTAATTCACGCAAAAACGAGCGACAACTGTTTTCAATACGATCAAATTCATTGGTTATCTTTAAAAATGCCACTAATTGCCTTAAGTCTCTCGCTTCTGGCGAATATAACGCACACACATTAATAATTTGACTATCAATATCCGCAATTTTTTCGCGCCACTGCTTTTTTGAATAGAGTTCTATCTCGTCAATTTTTAAACCTTTTTTAGCTTTTAATGCATTTAAAATGTCTTCATTCACTTTTACAATATGTTCACCTAAAGCCATCATATCGGCTTTAATTTTATGTAATTTTTCGATTTCTGTTGGCAACATTATCCAAATCTCCCTGTAATATAATCTTCTGTCTTTTTCTGTACTGGATTAATAAAAATAGTCTCGGTCTCTGCATATTCAATCAGATCCCCCATATGAAAGAAGGCTGTCATATCTGCCACGCGCCCTGCTTGTTGCATATTATGCGTCACAATAATAATGGTATATTCTTTCTTAAGCTCTAACATTAAGGCTTCAATCTTTTCTGTAGAGATCGGGTCTAATGCGGAGGTCGGTTCATCCATTAAAATCACATCAGGTTGTACTGCAATCGTACGTGCAATACAAAGACGTTGCTGCTGACCACCGGATAAGGACGTACCCGGTTCCGCTAATTTATCTTTAACCTCTTCCCATAGCCCCGCTTGAATCAGTGACTTTTTCACTAATTCATCACACTCTGCGCCTTTTTTAACGATTCCGTGTTTAATAGGCGCATAGGAAACGTTTTCATAGATTGATTTTGGAAAGGGGTTAGGCTGTTGAAACACCATACCGATGCGTTTACGCACAGCGACTTCATCAACATCTTTATCGTAAATATTCTTTTGGTCAACAATGACGTCACCCTCAATACTAACGCTAGCAATCAAATCATTCATTCGATTAAGGCAGCGTAAAAAAGTTGATTTACCACAGCCTGATGGGCCAATAAGAGCCGTAATTTTATTTTCTTGAATATCCATATTGATCCCATGCAAGGCATGGTTATCGCCATAATATAAGTTCAAATCACGGACTTGAATTTTAGTGTCAGTTTCTTGCTTCATTTACCACTTAACCTCAAATTTCTTTCTCAAATAAATTGCAAATGCATTCAGTGTAATTAATACACTGATTAATACCATAATCCCTGCCGCTGTACGTTCTATATAAGCTCTTTCTGGCATACCAGCCCAAGTAAATAATTGTGCAGGCATAACTGTTGCCGCTTCAAAGATTGAAGTCGGCGTATCGGGAATAAAGGCAATCATTCCAATAATAATGAGTGGCGCAGTTTCACCCATTGCATGCGCTAGACCGATAATTGCACCGGTCATAATCCCTGGAAAGGCAAGTGGAATCACATGATCTTGTACCACTTGAATTTTGGTTAGCCCCAGTCCATATCCAGCCTGACGAATACTATCAGGCACACTACGCAATGCTGCGCGAGAACTAACAATAATAATCGGTAAAGTCATTAGTGCTAAAGTTAACCCGCCTACTAAAGGTGAGCTACGCGGCATACCAAATAAAGTAATAAATACCGCCAAACCTAATAAACCAAACAGAATGGAGGGAATAGCCGCTAAATTATTGATATTCACTTCAATTAACTGCGTCCAGCGATTATCTGGCGCAAATTCCTCTAAGTAAACTGCGGTCATAACGCCCAACGGAAAGGCGACGAGCATCATCACAATTAAGGTTAGTATTGAACCAATGATTGCTGATTTGAAGCCTGAATTCTCAGGAATTTTTGAATCACCATGCGTAAAGAAAATCGTATTAAACTGCAACTCCACTTGGCCTCCTGCCAACATTGCATCAATCAACTTTAACTGTTTCGCTTTTACTTTGTAATAGTGCCCTTTTAAATATTGATCCACTTGATGATTGAGTAACACCCATCTCGTTTGCGTGGTATTCATTAATTCAGGGTTTGCTTCTACCTGACGAGGAATGTTTCTTAACCAAGATCGACTCACAACGCGTCGATATTTTTTATCTATCGCTTGCCTTGTAGAAGCTAAGCTTTTTTCACTGTAGCTGACATCAATTTGTATATAAGATTGTTTGAAAGCAGGTAATCCCTTATAGACCATATCTCCCAAGAAAAACAGTAAAAAACTGACTGAGAAAATAATGGACGTAATGGTAAAAACTTTAAAGGCTTTCGCTTTGAAATGTCGCTTATTTAAAGAGGCATCATGAAAAGGATTATCTGTTTTTTTTGTTGTGCTACTCATAAGGTATTCACCTTGTATTTTTCTTTAAACTTGCGGATCAAACTTAGCGAGATGACATTTAAAATTAATGTCACGAAAAATAACACTAAGCCTAAGGCAAATGCGGATAAGGTATCAGGCGAGTTAAACTCATTATCACCCACCAA
Organism: uncultured bacterium; assembly: GCA_965366065.1. GTDB lineage: Bacteria > Pseudomonadota > Gammaproteobacteria > Methylococcales > Methylomonadaceae > Methyloprofundus. The sequence continues at coordinate 11,851 of CBDUDV010000034.1, forward strand.
TGCATCTACAATTCTAACGGTGACTGTGGTCATATCTTCAAGCGGATTCCATGTCATATTCGGGCGTAAGCCAGCCGCCATAACCACAATCATGGTTTCCCCTAGCGCTTTAGATAAGCCTAAAATAGACGCGGAAATAATACCGGGTAAGGCTGAAGGAATAACGATATCCATAATGGTTTCGCCTTCAGTCATACCTAAACCTAACGCCGCTTTACGTTGCGAGTCTGGCACTGCGCGTATAACATCATCACTTAGAGAAGAAATAACTGGAATAATCATAATTCCCATAACGATACCACTCGCTAAGGCACTATTAAATGAAGCTTGAATACCGATAGATGCAAAAAAACTAACGATTGCAGGTGCTACGGTAATGGCAGCAAAGAAGCCATAAACCACCGTGGGAATACCCGCCAATATTTCCAATAAAGGTTTAAGTTTATCGCGCATAAAAGGTGATGCATATTCACTCAGAAAAATAGCACTTCCCAAACCGATAGGCAAAGCAACTGCCATAGCGATAAAGGTTATCATGAAGGTACCAGCAAAAATTGGTAAGGCACCAAATTTGCTATTATCTACACCTGGCGACCATTCTGTTCCAGTAATAAAATACCAAAAACTGCGCATTTTAAAGAATTCAATCGCCTCAAATAGAATCGAAAAAAGCACACCAAAGGTAGTCAGGATGGAAACGGTTGCAGCCATAACCAAACAAAGATGAATCAGCCGCTCTTTTAAACCATGATTTCGTTGTTTTAACTCAAAAGACTTCAAGAAATATATCCTATGTAAAAACTTACAACGCAATAAAAGGCTGAATAAACTCGCATCTATTCAACCTTTTATTATTGCTATGCTGACTGACAAACTAACGGGGAAATTAATTTAAAAGCAGCACTTTTGTAGTAAAGATTTAAATCAAACCTTATTTTTTAGTTAAATCATCTAACGATAATTTAGTATGACTAGCAACACTTGCTCTGATAGCGGTACGACGTGCATCAGGTAGAGCGATCAAGCCGATTTCACCTAGAATTCCTTCAGTACCAATCATGTCTTCGCTCATGAACATCGCAACATACTTATCAATTGCAGGCACAGAAGCTCTGTGTGAGTTTTTAACATAGAAGAATAAAGAACGAGAGATTGGGTAGTCACCGCTAGAAATAGTGTCTGGTGTTGGAACAACGCCTTCAACTTGTGCAGCACTTACTTTATCGTCATTTTCCATTAGGAAGCTGTAACCAAAGATACCGATAGCCGCAGGATTTTTATCTAATTTCTGTACGATTAAGTTATCATTTTCACCGGATGGAACATAAACGCCATCTTGTCTGATTTTATGATATTTTTTATAAGCTTTATTTTTCACTTTGTCCGCTTTATATAAAGAAGTATAAACGTCCATTTTCTTAGTTTGACCTTTCATGATCATATCTTCGAAAGCATCACGTGTACCCGAACTTGTTGGTGGTCCGTAAATGATGATTTCTCTGTCAGGTAGACTAGAATCAATTTGATTCCAGTTTTTATATTGGTTTCTAATTAATCCAGTCCCGTCTTTAGCAGGTACTTCTTCCGCAACCGCTAACAATAATTGTTTTTTTGTTAGTTTTAAAGGTGCATTGCTTTTATTTTGTGCGATAGCGATACCGTCAAAGCCGATAACTGCCTCAGTAATATCGGTTACGCCATTTTCAGCACACATTTTGAATTCTTTTGCTTTCATACGACGTGAAGCATTAGTAATATCAGGTGTATTTGCATCACCCCCTTTACAAAATAACTTCATTCCGCCACCTGATCCGGTTGATTCTACGATAGGTGTTGGATTTTTAGTGGTTGCACCAAACTCTTCAGCGACCGAGCTAGAGAAAGGATAAACGGTTGATGAACCAACAATTTTAATTTGTTCAGCAGCATTTGCTGTTACTGCAGCAACAGCAAGAACTGATCCTACAATCATCGATAAGACAGGTGTCTTCAGAGTCATTTTTATTTCCAGTTATTTGTAAATGAAACTGAAGTATAAAAAGTAAATGTGACAAGCTTGTGACAATATTTAAATATTTTTCATCATTTCCAGTGCAACAAACAGTGTGGAAAAATTTTCATTTTTTTGTCATACAACTGTCACATTTGTCATGCATACTGTAATATTTACCCAATAAACTAAGACGGCGTCTTACCTTTAATATATCTACTTTTAAATTACTGGAATTTACTTTATGAACCTCCCTGCACAAGCTACCAGCTCTTTACGAGCTGAAGCACTCAAACTAGGCGGCGCTCTGCTATTTTTAGCAGGAATCGTTTACTTTATAAGTAATATGCCAGTCGCAATACAGGCTAACCATACGTTTTTAGTTATTTCCGCTGTTATCGGTGGTTATATGGCGCTGAACATTGGTGCCAATGATGTAGCTAACAATGTTGGCCCTGCAGTGGGATCTAAAGCATTGACGTTAATGTCTGCTATTTTAATTGCGATGATTTTTGAATCTGCCGGCGCATTGATTGCGGGTGGTGAAGTCGTTAGCACCATTAAAAAGGGTATTATTGACCCGTCTTTAATTAATGATTCTGATACCTTTATTTGGTTAATGTTAGCCGCACTGTTAGCCGCGGCAATTTGGCTAAATATAGCGACGTTCATTGGCGCGCCTGTTTCTACTACCCACTCTATTGTTGGTGGTGTTTTAGGTGCTGGAATTGCAGCCGGTGGTTTTGGCATTGCAAACTGGACTGTTTTCGGAAAAATTGCTGCGAGCTGGGTTATATCACCCGCACTTGGAGGGGTCATTGCTGCTTGCTTTCTTTATCTCATAAAACGCACCATTACCTATAAAGAAAATAAGCTGTTATCTGCAAAAACCGTAGTGCCGTTGTTAATTGCCACAATGGCATGGGCTTTTTCTACTTATTTAATATTAAAAGGTCTTAAAAAGATTTGGAAAGTTGATTTTCTTGTCGCCGGTTCTTTAGGGCTTGCCATTGCTGCCATTATCTATCTTGCCGTTCGCCCTATTATTAAAAAAATTGCTGCAAATTTAGATAACTCCAAAAACAGTGTGAATACCTTATTCACTATCCCGCTTATTTGCGCCGCTGCTTTTTTAAGTTTTGCCCATGGCGCGAATGATGTCGCTAATGCAGTCGGTCCTTTAGCAGCAATTAACGATGCCATTACACACGGTGGAATTGCGAAAAAAGCAGCCATTCCGCTTTGGGTTATGCTCATTGGCGCAGTAGGTTTATCCCTGGGTTTAGCTTTATATGGCTCAAAATTAATTCGTACGGTTGGCTCTGAAATTACTGAACTTGATAAAATGCGCGCTTTCTGTGTCTCTATGGCCGCTGCGATTACGGTTATTATTGCTAGTCAATTAGGCTTACCGGTTAGTTCTACGCATATTGCTGTCGGCGCTATTTTTGGTGTGGGATTTTTACGTGAATATCTGAAGCATAGCGAAGAAAAGCGTATTGCAAGCATTAAAGAACACCATGAACATTTAGACCCAGAAACTACTCGCCTATTTTTAAATCGCTTTCAAGCGGCTGATGTGGCGACTAAATCTTCAATGCTTAATGAATTGAAAGAGCAAGCAAAAAATAGCGAAACAGAATTCACAAAAAAAGAACGTAAAACACTCAAAAAAGCCTATAACGAAGAGCTCGTGCAACGCTCTCATGTTTATAAAATTGCTGCTGCATGGGTCATTACGGTTCCTCTATCAGCGATATTAGCTGCCATGCTATTTTTTATGATTCGCGGGATTCTCATTCCTTAGTAGTCTGTTTATTGTTAATAATTTTAAAGGTGTTAGTTATACAAAATAACTAACACCTTTTTTATTGTTTGTTATAAACACTACGCAACCCTTCACAGAAAATCCCAGCTCATCCCTGTCAATATTTTTATTTTTTTATTTAGGTTTACACACAGTTTTTTTCTGTCACTATATTGAAAACACTGATTAAAACTTACGCACTAAAAAAATATCTTTTAATTACATAAGCTATTGATTTTGCTTTAATTAACAAACAACCTTATTTTCCATAAAAGTTATCCAGCGTACCTATAAATCAAGGAGTTGATGCCCTTCTCCTCAGCTTACACACAAAGTTATCCACAGGTTTTTGTGGTAACTTTTTTCATCTATTCAACAAGCACTTACAAGCCAAATAACTTAAAATGTCGAATTCAGAAAAATTTATTTTAAGTATTGCCATCCCCATCCCTGTTGACCGCTTGTTTGATTATTTAGCACCTAGTGATGCTATTCGACAAAAAACACTCCCGGGAATGCGCGTCAAAGTTCCGTTTGGCTCCTCGTCAAAAATAGGCCTACTTGTTGCTGTAAAATCTGACAGCGACAGCCCCATAGATAAATTAAAAGTGGCAGAAGCCATTTTAGATAACAGCCCTTTATTACTAGAAAATGACTTAAAACTATTACATTGGGCGCATCGTTATTATCACCACCCAATTGGTGATGTATTTATTAGCGCGCTACCCACGGCATTACGCAAAGGAAAACCGAGTGTAGTCACCGCCACGCCTTATTACGCATTAACAGCAGCGGGGCAAGCGTTTGATCGCACATTATTTAAAAATGCACATAAACAACACGCGCTATTTGAATTTATAGCAAAACAGCCACAAGCCACCTGCCGTAGCGATATTGCCTCTCAGTTTTCACTTTACCAGCCAAGCTTAAAGGCATTATTAAAAAAAGATTTAATTCATTTAACTAGCCCAAAAAAAACAACTCACTCGCTGCAAAAACAACCCGCTCTGATCGCTAATCCAGAGCAGCAACAAGCGATTGAACATATCAACAAAAACAATCAGCAATTTTCAGTTTCCTTATTAGATGGCGTAACCGGTAGTGGTAAAACTGAAGTGTATTTGCAGTGTATTCAACAAATTTTAGATAAGGGATTACAAGTTCTGGTTTTATTGCCTGAAATAACCCTCACCCCGCAACTGGAAGCACGCTTTAATGCACGGTTTTCCACCAAAATTGAAACCTTCCACTCCAAACATACCGAAATGCAACGCCACCAGGCTTGGCTGAATATGCAACAAGCGAACAGCTTAATTTTATTAGGTACTCGCTCCGCGTTACTCACACCCTGCCCTAATTTAGGCATGATTATTTTAGATGAAGAACATGATTCTTCTTTTAAACAACAAGAAGGCTTTCGCTTTTCTGCACGTGATGTGGCGATTGTGCGCGCAAAACTTTTAAATATTCCGATTGTTTTAGGCTCTGCCACACCTTCACTAGAAAGCCTATATAACGTAAAACAGCAACGTTATACACGTTTAGCTTTAGTCCAACGCGCCGGCTCGGCAACACCGCCCAGCTTATCTTTATTAGATATCCGTAATCAATACCTACAAGAAGGCTTATCACCCGCGCTTATAAAAATAATGAAGACTGTCCTCGCTAAAAAACAGCAGGTTTTATTATTCTTAAATCGTCGCGGTTATTCGCCGACTCTAATTTGCCATAGCTGTGGCTGGACTGCTCACTGCAAGCGCTGCGATGCTAATTTAGTGGTGCATTTTCAGCAGCAAAAATTGCGCTGCCATCATTGCAGTAGCGAACAGTATTTAATAAAAGTTTGTCCTGAATGTAAATCTAATGAATTAAAACCACTAGGATTGGGCACAGAACGCGTTGAACAAGCACTTCACGTTCTCTTTCCACAACAAAATATTGTGCGTTTAGATAGAGATAGCACGCAGCGAAAAGGCGCATTAGAAGAACAACTTGATGCCATTAACTCAGGGCGTGTGGATATTATCTTAGGCACGCAAATGCTCGCTAAAGGGCATCATTTTCCGAATGTCACTTTAGTGGCCTTGCTGGATGTGGATAGTGGTTTATTTAGCATTGATTTTCATGCGGCAGAGAAATTAGCACAGCTTATTATTCAGGTAGCGGGTCGCGCGGGCAGAGCCGAAAAGAAAGGCCATGTGATTATGCAAACGCGCCAACCTGAGCATCCTTTATTAAATACATTAATACAGCAAGGCTACGCCAGTTTTGCGCAAGCCGCACTTGCTGAACGCCAAGAAGCCCAGCTTCCACCCTACACTTATCAAGCCTTATTACGCGCCACATCCATCAATCAAGAGTTTGCCTTAGAATTTTTATATGCGATTAGCGAAATCATTAACCGGCATTCTTTTAATACTTTAGCTCTAGGGCCTGTTTCTGCGCCTATGCAAAAAAAAGCAGGTCAATTTCGCTATCAACTGTTATTGCAAAATAATCAGCGCAAACCCTTACACCAGCTTTTAAATTATTTAGTGCCCGAAATATCCAAATTAAAACTCGCACGTAAAGTTAAATGGTCTTTAGATATAGACCCGATCGACTTGTATTAAGCCTATTTTGAAAAGGCGGATAAGATGCGTGTTTCAATATTTGGGGTGAAGGCTTTAGCCTTCACGTAAAGCAGTGTGAAAATAGTTTTTTCACCGATGCTAAAAACAGAGTAACCGTAGCCATCGTAGCCCGTATGGAGGTACGGAATACGGGATAAACAGTGCATCAAATCCCCGTATTGCGCAAGCTTCATACGGGCTACTTGGTGTTATATAATCAGGGCTGAAAAATAGGAGCTCTGCATAACATCAGTTAATTACTTAATTTGATATGCCCTTTTTTAAGTAATGCTTCCATTTCATCAGCGGGTACAGGTCGGCTAAAAATAAACCCTTGCACTTCATCGCATTGACGCGCCTCTAAAAAGCTCAGCTGTTTTTCTTCTTCAACACCTTCAGCAATGACAATCATACCTAAATCATGTCCTAAACTAATAATAGCGCTAACAACCGAAGCATTACTTTTGTTCTCTGGAATCCCTTCACAAAAGGGTTGGTCAATTTTCAGTTTATTAATAGGAAAGCGACTTAAATAACTAAATGATGAATACCCCGTTCCGAAATCATCTATCGATAGCTGTACCCCTAACTGCTTAAAACCTTGTAGCAAGGTGACGTTATATTCTGAGCAGTCCATTAATAAAGATTCGGTTAACTCCAGCTCTAAATATTGAGGTTTTAAGCCTGACTCTAACAACGCAGTTTGCACCAGTTCCATAATATTATGTTGCCTAAACTGTACCGCAGACACATTAATTGCAACAGGAACGGCAATGATCCCTTGATCTTGCCACACTTTATTTTGTCGACAGGCTTCGGCTAATACCCATTTTCCTATGGGAATAATTAATCCCGTTTCCTCTGCCAAAGGAATAAATTTTTCTGGATCAATCATTCCTAAGTGAGGATGTGGCCAGCGTAACAATGCCTCCATACCCACTATTTTTCCTGTATTGACTTCAATTTGCGGTTGATAATAAATCAGTAATTCTTCATTTTCTACCGCTTTACGTAAACTACCTTCTAAGGATAGCCTCTCTAGGGCTTGGCTGCTCATTGATGCAGAGAAAAATTCAAAACTATCACGCCCACTATGTTTTGCACAATACATCGCAGTGTCTGCATTTTTCAACAAAATTTCATAATTTTCACCATCATTAGGGTAAACACTAATCCCCGTGCTGATAGTGACATGCAATTCATAATCATTAATCTTAAAGGCCCCCCGTATGGCAACAATAATTTTTTTAACCACTTTAATGACATCGCTGATATCCGCAATATCCGTAATGACTGCGGCAAATTCATCACCCGATAGTCGAGAAATGCTATCAATTTCACGCATACACTCACTGAGGCGAACAGCGACTTCAATGAGAATTTTATCGCCAATATTATGCCCTAAAGAATCATTAATGGTTTTAAAGTGATCTAAATCAAAAAATAGCACCGCTAACTGCGTTTTCTCACGCGCCGCTGTTTTAATTGCCTGATCTAAACGGTCAATAAATAAGCGCCGGTTAGGTAGTTGAGTTAAAGGATCATAATTCGCTAAAAACTCTATATGCGCTTCGGAAGATTTAATATCAGTAATATCACTAAAAATAGCAATATAGTGCGATATTTCATGAGCATCATCATGAACTAAGCTGATAGATAACCACTCAGGAAAAGTTTCCCCATCTTTACGACGGTTCCAAATCTCTCCTTTCCAGTACCCTTTAGATAATAAATCAGCCCAAAGCAAATGATAAAAATCATTATCATGTCTGCCTGATTGTAAAACTTTAGGATTTCTCCCTATAACTTCACCAGCCTCATAGCCAGTTATTTTTGTAAATGCATGGTTGATTGAAACAATTTTATTTTTATTATCACAAATAAAAATAGCATCTTTAGATGACTCGAATACTTTGGCGGCTAAGCGTAATTTCTCTTCTGTCCTCAGAGTTCGTGCACACTTAAATAGCGCTTGTTCAAGCGTCGGTAATTTGACAGGCTTGTTAACATACTGCTGAATACCCAGCTCAATCGCTTTATGAAAATATCGCGGTTCTTCAAAGGCTGTGGTAACAATAACTGCAACTTGTGGGAAAATTTCTTGAATATATTCGACCATAATAAGGCCGTCCATAACGGGCATTAAAATATCGGTAACCACAATATCTGGCCGATATTTTTGATAGGCTTCTAATCCTTTTTTACCATTTTCCGCAGTATAAACCTTGCGGCAACGTCTTCTTAAATACGTCGTCAGCTGATCGCGTACTTCATCCTCATCTTCCACATATAAAATACTAAGCGACTGAAGATACAATTTCTCGGCATTATTTTCTTGTTTCGCACCTTCCATTACAAGCTCCTGCTATTGATGAGATGACGTATTTTTTTGATATTCATTATTATTAGCCAGCACTGGCGCTACAATCGAAAACTTAGCACCACCACTTACATTGCAGACTTCAATATACCCTTGCAAACTACTTTCAACAATCATTTTAGACATATATAAGCCAATCCCCATTCCGCCTTCTTTAGAGGAAAAATACGGCTCAAAAATATGACCTAAAACATCTTCGTCAATACCACCGCCCGTATCTTGTACGGTTAAATACACTTTCTCTTTTATAACCTTTAAACTCACCGCTATCACGCGCTTACCACTGTTCATTACAATGGCATCTTTTGCATTAGTTAATAAATTCAAAACAACCTGAGCATATTCATTGAGAATACCATATATTTCAACATCCTCAGGGATATCTAATGTAATTTCAATATTATGTACTTTAAAGCTTGCTTCAACCAGTTGCACAGCATCATCAATCGCTTCTTTTGCACTAAAGACTTTACGTTGCTTATCGGGACTAAAAAAATCTCTAAAATCATTGATGGTATCTGACATCTTATCGATATAAAGAAAACCATTCTCAATTTGCTTATTGAGGTAATCGGTAGTTAATTCATTAAATTCTTGTGCATCTTGTAAATTACCAAACAATAAGCCTAATGCATTCAGTGGTTGCCTCCATTGATGTGCAATATTATTAATCATTTCCCCCATCGTCGCTAATTTGGATTGCTGTATCAGGATATGATCTTTCTCCCTGCTTTTTTCAGACTCCTCCTTAACGCGTTGCTCTAGTTCTTTATTAAAATCACCAATCTCTGCAATTAACTGCGCATTTTCTATAGAAATAGCCATCTGTAAACTAAGTAGTTCTATCATGCGTACTTTTGCAGCGGTAAAAACACCGGGAGATAATGAGTTTTCTAAATAGAGTATGCCGACCATGTCGGTTTGTCGTAATATCGGCACACATAATAGTGAGCGTATAGAGTGCTCTATCACTTCGGGTAAGTGCTGAAATTCTTCTGATTCCAGCGCATCCACTAGTACCACACTTTCTTTCGTCCGACTAACGTAATGCACAACGCCTTGACAAATAATCGGTACTTGATTAATTGGCACTTGTTCATCATGGGCATCATCACTACCACAAACCCACTCGCCCTCTTTCAGTTGTAATAAACAGCCTGCTTGTGCGCCAGAACATTCCAACACAACACTCATAATTTTCGATAACAACTTCATTTGATCTGTTTCTGCTGAAATCGCTAAGGAGGATTTAATTAAATAATCCATATCAAGATCAGGCAAGGTATAGCCACTGTCTTGCTCACTTACCTCCACTAACTCATTGCTTTGCTGATATTTAAAAATATCAGCATAATTTTCTAATAATTGAATCTCTTTACCGACACAAGCACACTCACGATAACACTCTAGTGCCTGCTGTAAATATTGCTGATAACTAACCCACTCTTTTTCTTGTAGCCATAATGCAAAGCGCTCATTAATAAACCCGTCTAAAAAAATATAATTCTGTTCACGCGCTAGCTCAATAGCCTGCAAATAAAGCATCGCTATGTCCGCTGAATCACTAAAATAACGTTGCCATTCCGCCTTTATTAAAGCCAAATAGGGCTTCAATAACGGGCCAAACTCAGCCCATACCTCTAACTGTTCCAATAAGGGGGTCAACCTTGCTTGTTTTATCTCGTTAGATTCTTGTTTATCATGTAGTAAGCCACAAAGTATCTTAAACGCATACCACTGTCGCTTAAGCACATTGTCGGTCATCCCCGTTAAGAACTCTTGAACAGTCTCTAAATTTTTAGCCGCTTCCTCATATCGTCCAAAATAAAAATGGCTTGTCCCTAAAAGTAAAAAATAACTCCCGGCAGAAGCAACATGATTTTGGCTTTTCCATATTTTTAGTTTTTCAGCCATAAAACTAGGCTCTTTAGCCCTATTATTCATAGGCTCAACCCAGCCTTCTATCATCGCTTCAGCTAGACCAACAGAAAATAATAACTGATTTTTTTGTGAAAATGCCAAGCATTCATTAGCTGTCGATTGTATTAAAGAAAGATCATGACCTTGAACTTGTAAGTTCCACATTAATGGCCCATAAGATAAGCCAGCATTATATAAATCACCACAGTTATTACCCGATTGAATCCCTTTTCGACAATACTCAACAATTTCCTGTGGGTGGCTGCGTGTATGCATATTACACCAAACAATACCGTTAATACCGCGTGTTGCACCGAAAGTATCGGGATATTGTGCGCATAAATCATGCGCTAAATCTTGGTAACGAAAAGCTTGTTCAAATTGCCCTTGCTCGCCTAAATTTAGTCCCATAATAGAAAAAGAATAAATGACCGATTCATCCATTCCTCCCTCTAAACAATGCAAGGTAGATTGCGCTGCCGATAAATAGAGCTGTGGCACTAGCCCTGACATATACAAATCAGGAATCAATTCACTATAAAACACCAGTTCTACCTTACTTTTTCTATCTTCAGTAAAGGAAATTTCAAGAATATCTTGCCAAACATCATTAGATTTACTCGCAATCTCTTGCAGGGTTAAGGCTAATCGTTTTTGTGCCTCAGCATCATCATTAGGAATCGCTTTATTAAAATAGGCTAAGCCTTTATTCGCCGTATCAATGGCCTTAATAAAATTACCAATGGATGATAAAGACGTTGTCTGTTCGGCTAACGCCTCTGCTCTATCAATATCATCAACCGAACGTTTTAATAATTCATTTAACAAGCCTTCCGAGGCTTCATAGCGTCCACACATCAATTCCGTTTTTGCTAATTTTTTATGTAGCTGATACATCAATGCATACTGACTTTCCCAAAAATCGTCAGTCAACAAAGTTAAACCCGCTCGGTAATATTCATTAGCCGCTTGTGTCGCTAATGCATTCAGCGCTTTATTACCTGCATGAAAGTTAACTTTGGCTACTTGCAAGACCTCTTCATCAGTTATTTTTTTAGGGCAACCTAAATCTAAATGCGCTGCAATGGTAAATAAGTTATCTTGCTTCTCTAGTCCGGCATCTAAAGTCATATCTTGTAACAAATGCCAAGCAACCTTCCAATGAATGCCTTTCCGTTGTTTAGGTGATAATAATTTTAAGACCGCTTCTTGTACCCTATCATGTACAAACTGGAATTCTATTTTACTCTCAATAAATAAACCCAAGGTTAAAACTGGCTTTAAGTATTCAAACAAATCACTTAGCTTAATATTATGAATCAGTGCGACTTCTTCAGCTGAAAAACGGTTACCCATACACGCACACGTTTTAATAATATCCAATGTCTTCTTGTCTAATTGGCTAATCTTAGAACCAAACATATCAACCACAGTGCTCGGCATATTGGAATGACTAATCTTGTCCATTCCCCATTCCCATTGACCTTTTTCACTAAACACTAAAAGCTCTTCTGCATTTAACCAAGATAAACTTTCACTGACAAATAAAGGGTTACCTTCGGTCAATTCTGCTAAAAATTCGGCTAAATGCTGCGTTTTTTGCAAAGGCAAATCCAAAATATAGGCGACCATTTCATGGCAAGCGACCTGATCTAACGCCCCTATTCTTAATTGCTTTGGCTTTAGCCCTATCTCAGTTATTAATTTAAGTAAAAAAGATAAGGGATGTACGCTATCAACTTCATTATTTCGGTACGCGCCAATAAAAAATAAATTCGGGTAGTCTTGTGTATTAGCAAAAATATGCTGCAAAAATTCAAAAGTAGCACTATCACACCACTGTAAATCATCAATAAATAACACCAGTGAATTTTGCTTTGTACTTAAGCTCGCTAAAAATGCACTGAGCAAATTATTAAATCGATTTCTCGCTTCAACGGGCGGTAACTCAATAACATCGGCTTGATCACCCAATAAGATAGTTAACTCAGGAATCACATCTGTAATCACCTTAGCTTGCGTGCTTAATGCCGCTAAAATTTTCTCTCGCCACTCTGCAACACGCTCATCACTCTCTGTTAAAAAAGTGCGAATAAGATTGCGAAATGCCTGAATTAAAGAGCTATAAGGAATGTTTTTCTGATATTGATCAAATTTTCCCGAGGTAAAGTAGCCTTCATTTTCAACTAATGGACTCTGTAATTCCTGAATAAGCCGTGTTTTACCAATACCGGGGAGTCCAGAAATAAAAGCGGACTGAAATCCTTCGCCTTTTATTATTTTGGCATACTCATTTAATATAACGTCTGCCTCTTTATCTCTACCCACCATTTTAGAGATAAATATCACTCGCCGCGTATGATCACGCAGCCCTAAGATAAAAGGTTCAATAGCTTGCTTCTGGGAATATTCATCCATACACCGTTGAATATCAGCATATAACCCCCCACCAGTTTGATAACGTTTTTCGGGCTCTTTGGCACACATTTTTGCCACAATGCGGCTCAGCATTATAGGAATGTTGGTATTTACCTTGTGTATCGGCTCTGCTTCCTCAGATAAATGTGAGTGAATCAATGCTAATGGATCATCACTTTTAAAAGGTAATCTACCGGTTAATAGCTGATAAAAAACGATCCCTAATGAATAAATATCGGTAGCAAACTCTACACGATGATTAATGCGCCCTGTCTGTTCTGGTGAAGTATAAGCCAAGGTTCCATCAACAAAACCTTGGTCATAGATAAAATGGCTGATCTCTTGTATATCAACCGGATTCAAAAAATCAACAATGCGAATCGCCAATGTTTTTGTTTGAATCAGAATATTATTTGGTTTAATTCCCCCATGAATAATTCCCGCCTCATGAATAGAATTAACCCCTAACGTAAGCTGGATAGCTAAATGAAAAAAATCATTTAAGGTTAATGAATTAGCTTGCTCTGCAAGAAACGCACTTAACGGTTTTCCAGGAAAGTAAGGCCGCACAATAAACTGCACATCATTATAATCCTCAAAGCTTTGTGGAGTAATCGCCCGTGCATCATGAATAATTTTTAGCCTTTCAATCTTTTGCTTAAAATACTGTCGCTGACTTTTACTATTAATAGGCCGTTTCAGTATTTTAATAATGAACAACTTATCCGGATTTTCTTTTGCAGCCGCTTTATAAAGTCTTGCGTTAAGACTATCACCTAACAATTCCAGTACATTATAAAAAGGTATGACGGGGAGCGAATCATCATTGACAGCATTCATACATTTATCCTTTATTCCTACAAAGCAGTTCTGCCAGTGTAATACTCCAAAAACACAAACACAATATGCTTTTAACCCACACTCCTTTGGACGATGTAACAAAAAATATTTATCTATCACGCTACTAAATACGATCGCTATACAAAAAATTCCATCTAATTGCCGCTATCAATTTGTAAATAATTGAAACACCGGTAAAATGGTGGGTTTTTTAACGAATAATTAAAGCGATTGAGGCTTTAATTATAGTAAATATTTATATCCGTAAGGGGCATTGAATGACTGCATTAGTCGGTATTATCATGGGTTCTACATCCGATTGGGACACTATGAGTTTTGCAGCTGAAAAATTAGAGCAATTAGGCATTCCTTTTGAGGTTGATGTGGTTTCTGCTCATCGAACTCCCGATAAACTTTTTAGCTATGCTGAGACAGCTGAAGAAAAAGGTTTAGAGGTTATCATTGCTGGCGCGGGTGGTGCAGCACATTTACCCGGTATGACGGCTGCAAAAACATCAATCCCAGTTTTAGGTGTCCCTGTACAATCTAAAGCATTAAATGGCATGGATTCTTTACTATCTATTGCGCAAATGCCTGCAGGTATTCCTGTTGGTACTTTAGCCATTGGTAAAGCAGGTGCAATTAATGCCGCTCTATTAGCAGCGGCAATTGTGGCTAATAAACACACCGAGTTCAAAGAACCACTTAATGCCTTTCGTCAAACACAAACAGATAATGTCCTTGCAAACTCAGACCCTAGGGAGATTGCTTAATGGTTATTGGGATTTTAGGCGCTGGACAATTAGCGCGTATGCTTGCTTTAGCAGGTAAACCTTTAGGCCTTAAATTTATCTTTTTAGACCCAACACCTAATGCTTGCGCAGCGGATGTTGGTAAGCATTTAGTCGGTGCTTATACCGACCCAGCCCTACTCGCACAGCTAGCTGAAGAATCCGATATTATTACTTATGAATTTGAAAATGTTCCGGTAGAAATCATTGATTCCTTAAGTGCTAAAACACCCGTTTACCCTCCTGCAAAAGCATTATTAGTAGGACAAGACAGAATTACTGAAAAAAGTTTTTTACACGACTTAGGTATCGCTACCGCACCTTTTAAAGCGATCTCTAGCTTAGAGGATTTACAACAAGCAATGCCTGGAATTGGCTATCCTGCTATCTTAAAAACACGTCGTTTAGGCTATGACGGCAAAGGGCAAGTCGTTTTAAAGTCAGAGAGTGATCTTAACGATGCTTGGGCAGCTGTGAAAAATGCGCCTTGCGTGATTGAAGGCTTTGTTGCTTTTGAGCGTGAAGTATCCATTATTGCAAGTCGTAGTGTTTCAGGGGAAATCGTTTATTACCCTTTATCAGAAAATCAGCATGATAAAGGTATTTTACGCTTAGCAACAAACACGCGTAACGACCCTCTACAGAAAAAAGCAGAAGCTTATATAAATACCTTATTAAAAGCTTTAGATTATGTTGGTACTTTAGCCTTAGAACTATTTGTGGTCGGCGACGCTATTATCGCCAACGAATTTGCACCGCGTGTGCATAATTCAGGACACTGGACTATTGAAGGCTCAGAAACCAGTCAGTTTGAAAATCACTTACGTGCGATTACAGATATGCCTTTAGGTGCTACTGAATCATTAGGTTATTCTGCCATGCAAAATTTTATTGGCGGCGTTCCTGCGACTGAAAAATTACTCGCATTACCTCATATTCATTTGCACTTGTACGATAAAGAATCAAGAAAAGGCCGTAAAGTTGCTCATGCAACGGCACGCACGGATTCTTCTGAAACCTTTACTGATTTAATTAAGCAATTAACCAAATTAGCCGCTGAAAGCGATAATTCTTAACCTTAACTCTTTTGAGATTCCCATGAAAAATACTGAAAACCCAGTTGTATCTATCCATTACACTTTAACTAACAAAGCAGGCGAAGAGCTAGATAGCTCTGCTGGTGGCGAGCCATTAAGCTATTTGCATGGCGCAGGTAACATCATTCCTGGTTTAGAAAGTGCATTAAGCGAAACTAGCACTGGTGATAAATTAAAAGTCACTATTGAACCAGAAGATGCTTATGGCCTACGTAGCGACGAGCAAACTCAAACAGTCGGTAAAGAAATGTTTGAAGGCATCGACAATATTGAAGTAGGCATGCAATTCCAAGCTGACTCTAGCACGGGTCCTGCGATCGTGACAGTAACAGAAGTAAACGAAGATACTGTGACTATCGATGGTAACCACCCTTTAGCCGGCGAGCAATTAACCTTTGATGTTGAAGTGGTAGAGATTCGTTCTGCAACAGAATCTGAAATGGAAGCCGGCCATATTCATGGCGCAGGTTGTAACCACGACTAATTAAGACCTTATCGTGCAGCCATTGTAAAATGACCGCACGATAAACCCCTCCCTCCCAACTGATTCACCCTCTATGCAAGATAAAGATGTACTACGCCGTTTCTTATTTGATGACCTAGCCATTCGCGGTGAATGGTTAAATTTAACGGATAGCTGGCAAGCTGCCAAACAAAACCATAACTACCCTAGCAATGTCACACAACAATTAGGTGAAGCATTAGCTGCTGCAACTTTATTGTCAGCAACCATTAAGTTTGAAGGTAACCTTATTTTACAAGCGCAAGGTGATGGCCCGCTTAAATCTTTAGTCGCGCAAAGTAGCAATAATCGCGATATCCGTGGTTGGGCTCGCAGTGAAGATACACCCGAAGGTGATGATTTCAGTAGTTTATTAGGTGCAGGTAGAATGGTTTTAACCATTGAGCCAAATCAAGGTGATCCTTATCAAGGAATCGTCGCTTTAGTCGGAAAAAATATAGCGGATGCCGTTGAAAATTACTTCAATCAATCAGAGCAATTAAAAACTCGACTGTGGTTATTTGCGAATGAGCATCAAGCAGGCGGCTTATTCATTCAAGAATTACCCAGCGAAAATAAAGTTGAATCTGAAGAAGACTGGACGCGCATAGAAGCTTTGGCTAATACAGTCAGCGCAGAAGAATTGCTTTCCTTACCTTGCGAAACGATGTTGCACCGTCTCTTCAATGAGGAATCTGTCCGTTTATTTGAAGAAAATAGCGTTAATTTTAAATGCCGCTGTTCGAGTGAAAAAGTCGCAACGACCTTACTTTCATTAGGACGTGAAGCCGTTGATCAGATTATTACTGAGCAAGGTGAAGTAATAGCCGATTGCGAATTTTGCAGTAGCAAATATCGTTTTGATAAAATAGATATTGAGGGTATTTTTTCTAGCTCTCTGTCACACCCTGGCACAAGCACACAACACTAAATCCTTTTTGAAAGGGAGCTCAAATACTTAGCTGCGCTCCCTTTTATAGATTTTATCGCTTTAGCCAGCAAAGTTCATAATCGTATAAGCCATCATAATGGCATCTTCGCGCGTTCCATCTTCTTTTTTATAATAACCATCGCGAACGCCTATTTCATTAAAGCCAAGGCTTTCATATAATGCAATAGCGCCTTCATTTGATGGACGTACTTCTAAAAAGACACTTTCAGCTTTCTTTTCCGTTGCTTTTTCAATCACATGGTGCATAAATTTCTTACCTAAACCTTGCTTGCGTTCATCTGGTGCAATACATAAGTTAAGAATACTGACTTCACCCACGGCAATAGAGGTAATACAAAAAGCGACCATTTTATCTTCGGTATCTTCACACACCCAGTTACCATAGTGCCCTGCTTTCAAGCAATCATGAAATAAACCTTCACTCCAAGGAAATTGATAACCAGATTGTTCAATCTCTAATACCTTTGGTAAGTCCGCTTTAGTCATTTTACGAAAACGCATAAGATCCACGCGATTTAAAGAATCAGGAAAAGTTTTTGCATAAAAGTCTCTATCCGCATCATAGGTCACCAAGCCTTTAAGTTCTTTGAATATTTTTTTTATCATTATTATTGTGTAAAAATTATCGTTTAAAGCTTAATTTTCCCATTTATACGCCCGTATATATAGAGAAAGATGAATTTATATTTTTATAGCTGTAATCTCTTTATAATAGCCTTATAAAATTCATTAAACTACACCGCACCTTACTTATGATTGATATTGGACGCTTTAATTCTTTAGCACTAAAAATTAACAATGGCATGCAAGTGATGCTTGATGGCGGTGAAAGTGGCGATATTCTTTTAACCGACCGACAAGCCCCAAGAGATGCAAAAATTGGCGATATGCTGCGTGTTTTCATCTACACAGGTTCAGAAGGTGAATTATTAGCCTGTAGTAAACGACCTTATGTAGAAATGGATGGCGTGGCTTACTTAAAAGTTGTTTCTATTGGTAAAGCCGGTGCTTTTTTAAACTGGGGATTAGCAAAAGATTTATTAGTGCCATTTTCCGAACAAGATTATGAGCTAGAAGAAAATCGCTCATGCTTAGTCTATGTTTACCTTGATGATAATAATCGTATTGCAGCATCCACTTACTTAAATAGCTTTCTATCTGATGAAGTAAGCTATTTAAATGAAGGCGAGCAAGTTGATTTAATTATTTCGCATAAAACTGACTTGGGCTATAAAGCGGTTGTAAACGGAAAATATTGGGGCGTTTTATATCATAATGAGATTTTCCAACCTCTGCGTGAAGGACAGAAAATTACTGGGTATATCAAAAAAATACGCGAAGACCGAAAAATTGACCTCAGTCTAAATAAATCAGGTCATAGCAACGTACTCCCTGTTACCGAGCAAATACTTCAGCGTTTAAAAGACAATGATGGCGAATTGCCATTCTCTGACAAAAGCACACCAGAAGCGATTAATTCCGCTTTTGGCGTGAGTAAAAAAGTATTTAAGCACGCGATCGGCACGCTTTACAAAGAAAGAAAGATCACACTCACCAAAACAAGTATGAGCTTAAATAAAGACTAATTTAAGCCTTACTTTTTAGCTGATACAAAAAATCCAAGGCTTGTTTAGGCGTAAAATCATCTAAGTTTGCGCCTTCTAATAATGCAATAGCAGGACTCGGTTCATTCACTGAAAATAAATCCAGTTGCGTTGAACCTAAATCTTGTTGCACTTCTTGGTAAGCTGTATTTTCTAAGTGCTGTAGTTTTACTTTAGCCTGCTCTATAACAGAGCGCGGAATTCCTGCTAAAGCGGCTACCTGCAAGCCATAACTCTGGCTTGCAGCACCTTCTTTTACTGCATGTAAAAATACAATTTTATCACCATGTTCCATCGCCTCTAAATGCACATTGTGAATATTAGACTGTTCCTCTGGTAAGCTAGTTAACTCAAAATAGTGCGTTGCAAATAGAGTAAATGCTTGTACATTTTTAGCCAAGAAATCAGCACAAGCCCATGCTAAAGAAAGCCCATCAAACGTACTGGTTCCGCGCCCTACTTCATCCATCAATACCAGGCTATTAGCAGTGGCATTATGTAAAATATTCGCGGTTTCCGACATTTCCACCATAAAAGTAGAGCGGCCACTGGTTAAATCATCAGAAGCACCAATTCGTGTAAATATTTTATCAATTGGTCCGCATTTAAATTCTTGTGCAGGCGTAAAACAGCCAATATGTGCAATTAAAACAATCAATGCCGCTTGTCGCATATAGGTTGATTTACCCCCCATATTAGGTCCTGTAATAATCAACATTTGTCTTGCATCAGAAAAACCTAAATCATTGGCGACAAAAGGAATATTAGACACTTCCTCTACAACTAAATGACGTCCTCCAACAACACTAATACCCCTTTCTTGTTGCAATACCGGCCGTATTAAATTTAATTGTTGGCTACGCTCTGCAAAATTAGCTAATACATCCAGCTCTGCTAAAGCGATTGCACAATGCTGAATGGGGATCAATACCTCAGCCAAAATCGTTAATAATTCCTCATATAATCTTTTTTCACAACTCAACGCTTGCTCTTTTGCATTCAGCACCGTATCTTCAAAATCTTTTAGATCTGCGGTGAAAAAACGTTCCGCATTTTTTAAGGTTTGCTTACGGATATAGGTATCAGGTACATCATCCGACTGAGAACGAGGTAATTCAATATAATAACCATGCACTCGATTATATTTGATTTTTAATGTCGCAATGCCCGTATTAAGCTTTTCACGATTTTCCATATCAATTAAAAATTGATTAGCATTTTGGCTTAGATTTCGCAGTTCATCTAATTCTTGGTTATAACCCGTTGCAATCACGCCCCCAT
The DNA here is from genome assembly GCA_965366065.1 of uncultured bacterium. Classification (GTDB taxonomy): domain Bacteria; phylum Pseudomonadota; class Gammaproteobacteria; order Methylococcales; family Methylomonadaceae; genus Methyloprofundus. The sequence continues at coordinate 32,045 of CBDUDV010000034.1, forward strand.
CTCTAATTAGTACAGGAGGGTTTTCAATAATCGCATTTTGTAATAAAGCCAATAGTTCAGGTTGCTCAGCAATATTAGTAACTAAACGCTGAATTTCTGCACTAGCCGAATTATTTATTTCTTGATGTAGCGATGGCAACACTGTAAATGTATCACGTAAAACTAACAAATCTCGTGGACGTGCTGATTTCAAAGCAATACGCGAACTAATGCGCTCTATATCACCAACGGAGCGTAAAATATCACGCACCTGGACATAACTATCCCCTTGCAATAATGCATCAACCGCATCATAACGCGCATTTAATAATTGTTGATCACGTAAAGGGCGATTTAACCAGCGATGCATACAGCGTCCCCCCATCGCTGTGATGGTCTTATCTAACACACCTAGTAAGGTGAATTTACGCTGACCAGAAGGGTGATAGTCAATTTCTAAATTTTTTCTGCTAGAAGCATCCAACAAGATACTTTCATCACTATTTTCTACACTAATCCCTTGTATATGAGGTAATGTACTTTGTTGCGTTTCTTTTACATACTGCAACAAACAACCAGCAGCTGAGATTGCGGTAGACAGTTGCTCACAAGCAAAGCCTTTTAAATCGTAAACTTTAAATTGTTTTAAAATAACTTTTTCAGCACTACTTCTTGCAAAATGCCATGGCGCTCTGCGAGTTAAGCCATTACGTTCTTTTAGGCTAGCGGGCAACGCCCAGTCTTCATCAACTAAAAGCTCAGCCGGATTCAACCTTTCAATTTCACTTAAAAGCTCTTCAATGGAAGTCAGTTCTTGGATAGTAAAGCGCCCACTACTTAAATCTAGACAAGCAACCGCATAATTTTTATCGTAATAAATACAAACCAAAAAATTATCCACTCGCTCTTCTAATAATGCCTCATCAGTGACCGTGCCAGGTGTAACAACACGCACAACTTTTCGTTCAACGGGGCCTTTTGACGTTGCAGGGTCACCAAATTGCTCACAGATCGCAACCGATTCGCCTATTTTAATCAACTTAGCAATATAGCCTTCCGCAGAATGATGTGGAAAACCGCACATTGGAATAGGCTCCCCTGCTGAGTTTCCCCGCGCAGTTAAGGTAATACTCAGTATTTCCGCTGCTTTTTTGGCATCTTCAAAGAACATTTCATAAAAATCGCCCATTCGATAAAAAACTAAAGTCTCAGGGTATTCTGACTTTACTCCCAAATACTGTTGCATCATGGGGGTGTGTGAACTTTTTTTACTACTTATGTCCATTCGCTTTTGCAGCTCCTAGGGGGTTAATATTTAGGTTTTAAATTGCTTAATTTTTCACATTAGTAGATTTTAGACTCCGTACGCATATAATAGCGACAGGAAATATACATTTAACGCATATTTTCTTGATGCGATGTGCGCTAGAAAACTTGATATAAAATAATTATTCCGTCGCCATCATCACTTCTACATACTTATCTTTACTAATTAATTTCCATGCATCATCGTAACTGATAATATTTTCATGATGAGCCCGCCAGTGAGTATCAATCCCTTCCCAGCCATACTCAGAAAAAACGTGCCCACACTCAGGGCAAACTTTATGGTTCAATGCTTCCCACACAGCAACAGATACTGCTTTTTTATCAGCACAGTGAACTCGGTTTTTCTCCATATGTTTATAATAACTTCCCATATGGATACATGCACAAACCCAGTACCCACCCAACTCCTCTGATGCAGGATAAACTTCTACTTTTGTAGTCATATTATTCTCTTTTTTGATTAAAGGTTAGTTGTCTTTCACAGTAAGAAACATAAATTTTTCCTCTTTCTCAGATAAAAGTTATTGAGAATCTTTAAGCGGAAAGCCATGTGCCTCTATTTTTTGATTATATCATCAGAAAGAATTCAGCTCGCTTGAAAGCGAAAGTTTTAATCATAAGAATTGAATTAATACGCTATTTTACTAAATTTCAGGCAAAAAAAAACCCATGCTCTTTCGAGTATGGGTTTTTAGGATTAA
>CBDUDV010000035.1:0-31703 GCA_965366065.1 uncultured bacterium
TCTTCTTTTAAGAGTTTATAGCTGACAGAGATTTTTCTAGCTTTCGATTGTAACTCAATTAAATCTTGTTCTTTTTGTCGAGTTTGGTCGGCAAAAATACGTTTATTCGCATTGAGCTCATTTTTTCTTGAGGCTAATAAGCGTTTTGCATCGCTAGCGATATTAGGTGCTTTTGATAAGACCTCTTTAGGGATTATTAAAGGCTCATTATTGACCTCGGCTTTAAGCCTTGCAACGGAGGCTAATAACTCATAATAGGTGAGCTTGGTTTCATTAAATGAAGAAGCAAATCGTACCGTATCCAGTTTTAATAAGGCTTGCCCTTTTTCAACGAGCTGTCCCTCTTTTATTAAAATATCAGATAGAATCCCGCCCTCTAGGTTTTGTACTATCTGTACATGACTTGAAGGGATTATTTTTCCTGAGCCACGGGTTATTTCATCTAAGCTCGCGACACTAGCCCAGATAATGGCGATGACAATAAAGCTGAAAGCAACCCATAGGATAATATGGCTCTGAATAGAGGCGCCATATAAATTCGCAGAATTAACATCGCTTAAATAAGCCTGATCTTCTTTGCGCTGGCGATAGGTTGCGAGTGCATTTTTATAATTTTTTAACATCACTTTATCCTGTAACCTTGATTTGCCCTTGCTTCAATGCAGCTAATACCGATTCTTTTGGGCCATCGGCAACAATTTTAGAACCATCCATCACAATTAAGCGGGTAACAAGTGTTAATAAAGAGGCGCGATGCGTAACAAGAATTAAAGTTTGCGTATTTAACTCTTTAGAGAAGCGTTGTTTAAATGATTCTTCAGTACTGTTATCCATCGAGTTACTCGGCTCATCCATTATAAAAATAGGCGGGGATAATAATAAAGATCGCGCAACAGCAACACTTTGTCGTTGCCCGCCAGAAAGCGCCGCGCCGCGCTCGCCTACCTGTAAATCAAAGCCAGCGGGGTGGCGGTTAACGAAGTTAGTTACGCCTGATATTTCAGCGGCTTGTAGAATAGACTCATCATCAGCAAACTGAGAGCCTAAAGTAATATTATCTTTCACGCTACCAAAGGTTAATGAAATATCTTGCGGGACATAACCAATTTGGCGGCGTAAATCAGAAGGGTCTAACTGCCTTATGTCAGTTCCGTCAATCAAAATAGACCCTTCATCGGCTTCGTAAAAACCCAGCATTAATTTTTCAATGGTGCTTTTTCCTGATCCAATACGGCCGATAAAGCCGACACGTTCCCCCGCATTTATTTTAAAAGAAACATTATCTAAGGCTTTAATAGGCTGGTCTGGGTAGCTAAAATTAACGTTTTTAAATTCAATATCGCCTGCAAAAGTAGGACGATGTAAAAACTTTTTACCCGGTTCGCGCTCAACGGGTAAAGCCATCATTTTATTTAAAGTATCTAATGAGGTACGTGCCTGATGATAGCGAGTTAATAGTGATGCAACTTGAGAAACAGGCGCTAAGGCTCTGCCTGTTAGTAGTGTGCAAGCAATTAAGGCCCCCATGGTTAATTCACCATCAGAAATTTTATAAACGCCTAGAATAACAACCGCAACTGATGCCATTTGTTGTAAAAAAGCAGTAAAGTTAACCGCCATGGTCGAAACAAGTCGAGATTTAAGGCTGAGTTGGGCGATTTTTCCAACATTTTCTTCCCAGCGTTTTTGAATTTGACTTTCTGCACCCGTACTCTTGATAGAGTCTAAGTTAGTTAAAGATTCGACGAGTAAGGCATTCTTTTGTGATGAAAATTGCGAGACTTCGGTAATGGTCTTTTTCAAAGGGGCTTGTGCTATAACGCCCGCAATAATCGCCAAAGGTAATACCAGAAGGGGAATAAATGCGATTTCACCGCCTAGCATATAAATAACAGCAAGGAAGATGAATAAAAAGGGTAAGTCGACTAAGGTCGTGAGTGTGGCGGACGTTAAAAAATCTCTAAAGGATTCAAAATCATGCAAGCTACTAGCAAAAGCACCCACAGAAGGAGGGCGAGATGCCATCTTAATACCCAGCACTTTTTCAAAAATAGTCGCAGAGAGAATAATGTCAGAGCGCTTTCCTGCAACATCAATAAAATAACCGCGTAATGATTTCATAATAAAATCAAAGCTATAAACGACAGCGATACCAATGGCCAGTACCCATAAAGTCTCTAATGCATGATTAGGTACAACGCGATCATAAACATTCATTACAAACAAAGGTGATGAGACCGCAAAAATATTAATCAATAAAGAGGCGACTAAAACTTCAGTATAGATTGGCCACGATTTATAAATAACATCCCAAAACCAATGGCCGGCTTTTGGTGTTTCTGAATGCTTGGAGTGGCTTGCAAAGTTATGTTCAGGCTGAATAAAAAAAGCCATCCCCGTGTATTCTTGCTCAAGCTCCTCAAATGAAATAGATTTTTCACCACTTTCTGTTTCTGTCAGTAAAACGGTGCATTGCTCTTTGTCTTTGAAGACTAAAATACAGGTTTTATTATCTTGTAACAATAAAACGGTAGGTAAGACGAGACTTGATATTTCTTGGATAGGTCGTTTGATTAAACTAGATGAAAATCCTGCTCGTTTTGCTGCTCTGATAAAAAGTGGATGAGTTAATTTTCCATCAACTAGAGGTAAGCCAGCTGTTAGTGATTCAGCTGAGTGTGGTGAATGTAAAAGTTTACAAATAGAGAGTAATGCCAGTAATAACGGGTCTTCATGAGAACTAATCTGAGGGGTGTCGGAGGACGTAGTTGTAGTCATAAATGTAATGCATCCATAGAATGGTACTTAGGTGACAAGTATCATAAATAGTCTAATTGATATAAAGTCTATCATGAAACTTTAGCAATACCAGCTAACAGCATAATAAACTTAAGGAGAATTTCTTTTGACTTATATAAAACGAAATGAGAACGGAGAAATAATTAGTGCTCATAAAGATCAAAGCGATGAGCATGAGGAGTATTTAGATGATTCTAATTTAGAGTTGAAGAATTTTCTTATGAAGGCTGAGAAACCACAAGTGCTTAAAGGCTCGCTATCCAGTTCAGATAGGGAAATGGTCAGAGTTATTGATGATTTAATTAATTTATTGATTGAAAAGCAAGTGTTTGTATTTACGGAATTGCCAGAGGCCGTACAAGCTAAATTAAACACCCGAAGTACGATGCGGTCAGAGATGAACCCATTAGGCGATTTGGTGGGTGATGGTGATGAAATATTTTAATTAAAATGCTGGTCGGTTATTTAATAGTTTAATGGGCAAGAGTGCTTAAAGTTAATTTTGTGAATGACTACTTAAAAATAACGAATAGTACCTATGTGCAATAGCCAACATAAAAGCAAGTTAGTTAAAATGAAAAAATTAGTAGTCTACCGTCTTTAGTGGCGGCCTTATAAGAGGGTGATAGGCATGGCAGAAGAAATTAAACAAGAGCAGGAAACTTTAAATCTACAAGATTTATTAGTTGATGATCAAGCCGATTTATTAAGTGATTACTTATCGGTATCACTTGAAAGCTTGAGTGAAGGGACGAAGGTAAGTGTTACGACCGTAGAAGATAACCCTATCACTTATTCATCAACTTTAAGTTCACTGGCAGTAACAGACCTTCAATATTTAGTTGATGGTAATGGTGATATTTTTACAGACTAAATGCTGGAAATGAGAATTTAGTATTTCAAAAATAGCATAGTTCACGCAACCAAAATTAAACCACTTATTTTTAGTGTGATAAAAATCACGTGCAAATTGAATATTCATGTCACAAAAAATTAGATTAGTACCTCTGTACAATTTAAAATTCCAGTGGCTTGTGAAAGAATCAAATCAAAATTAGTAAGCAACTAATAAAATCTTATTAAATACCTCATCGGAGGGTAGCATCATGGCAACTTCAGGCATCGTTAAATCAGTATCAGGGACTGTTACAGCAATCGCAACAGATGGAACAGAACGTATTTTGCAAGTAGGCGATATGGTATTGCCTGATGAGCAAATTGTCACGGGTGCTGCAGGTATGATCTCTGTTGATTTCGAAGATGGCACACATATGGATATGGGGCGTGACTCTCGCCTTACCCTAAATGATGAAGGGTTAGGGTTAGATCCTGAAGAAGATATTGCCACTACGGATGTATTAGATGAAGTCGCTGCCATGCAAGCTGCATTAGAAAGCGGTGGTGATTTTGATCCTAATAATATGGAAGCAACCGCTGCAGGAGCAGGCACCACAGGAAATGAAGGTAGTACAACAGTTAATGTTGCTTTTACCAGTGCAGAAACTACGCCTGATAGTGGTTTTGATACGGTTGGGGTGGCGCGAGCCGTTTTTTCTACAAGTATTCAGCCTGCAACAGAAGGTACTGCGCCTACAACAGATGAAATAATTGGTAGCGATGGTGGTGCTGATGATGATTCTAATTCAGCAAGGTTTACAGATAATTTTGTATCAGGTGTTTCATATACAACATCATCTGGTTTAAGTGGCTTAACTGGTGATTCCGGCGTTCCTGGTGAATTTAAATACAATGTTGGTGATGATATTGTATTTAAAATTGGTGATGTAATCATAGCCGAATTTAACGCGAGTGTAATTAAAGGAGATTTACTTTTCTTGCAAGACATCGCAGGAACAGATTTAAGTGATAGTAACTTAAATTATGTAGAAAATATGGCGATATTTTTACAATCACTTGATAGTGATTTACAAGATTCAACGCCTGATGATGGAATATTGCAAACAAATTCTTTGGTTGATATAGATGCCAGTTATGAAACAAATATTAATATTACCCAAGAAGTCAGAGACTCTTTCATTGGATATATAGACAACTTAACGGGAGAAGCATTAAATATTGCAACTGCCGGAAAAGAAATGATTTCAGAAGCGCTTGCAACTCAAGGGATTGAATTCACAAGAGAATCAGAGTTAAATGAAAATGGTGAAAATGTATTTGAAACCATTGCTATGGCGCATGTTGCAGACACCATTCAAGAGCTAGCAGGGGACAGAACTCCCGATGCGGCTGATACTCGCCTTGTCGATTTGATTGATGTCCCAGGTGGGCTTATTACCTACAATTTTCAGACGGATGTTGAAGGAAGTTCAACAATAAGTTTTACAACGGACGATTTACTCTTAGGTGCAACGGGGCTACAGGTTGTCACTGATAATTTAGTTGTTAAAAATGTAGTGCTTGATGCTAATTATGCAGATATTGGTACTCTAGTGAATGATGGTGATGGTAAATATCATATAGACCTAAATGAAGGCATAACATCATATGATTTAGAAGGTTTAACCATTGACTACCGTGTTGAAGATTGGACCGCTTTTCGTGAAATAAGCTCTACAACATTAGATACTTATAAATCACACTTATCTGCAGTGGTAGAAAATGTCGTAGAAGACGCAGGATACAACCAATTTACAATCAAAAGCACATTAGATTTTGATACCGACCAACAGTTAACCGTAAAATTCTCACCTGAAGGTTCTGGAAGTAACTTTGCCGAGTATTCAGATGATTTCTTCAGCGCTCCTATTGAGTATTCTAATGATGGTGGAATAAGCTGGCAGTCAATGGAAATTACTGGCAGTTATATGCGAGACGATTACGACAAACCTCTTCCTACCTATACATTTGTACTAGAAGCTGGAAGTAAAGAGGTTGATGTTCGTATATCAATCTTCGATGACCCCTTTGATGAACAACCAGAAGGAACTATTGCAGAAATTGCAGAAGCTACTGCAGCAAATGGTCAAGGCATTGAATTCATCGACATGCTCATCGAAGGCGAAAATTTTTATACAGAAAATTTACAGCCAGGTATTATTGATAACGACCCAAGTACAGACTTACCTATTGTAGAAGTTGACTTCGCAATTGTCAGTGAATCTGATGGTGTTGCCACTCTAACCTTTAGTCTTGTTGATGCGAATAAAAATCCAATTATCAATGAGACAGGTGAAGATATAACCGTAGATTTCAACACTGTAGATGGCAATGCTTTGGCTGGCCAAGATTATACGGTTATCAGTGGCACAGCAATAATATCGGCAGATCAAAGTACTGTTACTGTAGACATTCCAATTATTGATGATGCAATCTTTGAAAATACAGAATTTTTAACACTACAATTATCCAATGTATCAGAAAATGCCGTACTGGGTGATCCAGAAGCGTCTGTTCGTATTTACGATAATGATGGCGTTGTTGTAACCGGTGAAACAGATTTTGAAGGCGAGAATGTTATTTTTACAGTCACTCCTTCAAGTGTTATTCCAGCAGGTGCTGTATTTGAACTCCATCCAACAAACTCTAAAGCAACAGCAACAAAAGATGTTGATTATGATTCATCCACACTTCGTGCCTACTACATTGATGCACAAGGTCAAGAACACACTTTAGTTGAAGGTAAAGACACAGGCTTTGATTTGCCTGATGGCGTGAAGGAATTCTTTGTTTCTTATCAAAGCACTGTTGATAATGTACTAGAAGCAAATGAAACAGTGAGAATGCAAGTTTCAACAACTTTTGTTAATACTAGTGGGGAAGCTGTTGAAAACTTCGCTTTTGGTACAGCGACGATTGTGGATGTAACTGAAGCAACAATCGTCATAGGTGATGCAGGGTCCGTTGAAGAAGCGGATGGTGCTTACTTAACGTACAGCGTTGGCTTATCAAATGCCGTGGGTGAAGATGTAAATATCTCATTAAATACAGACGGAATAGCAACAAGCGGAACTGACTATGATGCCACGCTAGAATATCAATTAGCTGACGGAACATGGGCAAGTGCAACTAACGGCATTACCCTTCCAGCAGATGCAAGTACAGTCAGTGTTCGTGTTGCAGTAACAGATGATGCCATCACTGAAGGTTCTGAGACAGTGATTCTCGGCGCCACCACAACGAACAGCCAAATCACGGATGCAACAGATACCGGTTTAGGTACAATCACCGATGATAGAGGATCAGACAACCCCGATGTAGATGCCGATATCACCGCAAACATTAGCGTTGCAAATGCAGCGAATGTTGCAGAAGATAACGCAAGCTACTCAAAATTTACAATCAGCTTAGATGCAGCCGCGGCAGAAGATGTCGTCGCAACACTCTCACTGGGTGTTGATAGTGATGCTGCAACAGATAACGCCGGTAGTGCCGACTATGTCGTTAAATACTATACTCTGGATGCCAATGGAACAAGCTACACAGAGATCACCAGCGGAGAAGTTACATTACCCGCAGAAGGAACCGGAGTAGACGTCTATGTCAATATCACAGATGACTTATTAACAGAGAATAATGAGACATTTACACTGACGGCAACGAATAAAGCCGATGCAACAGATACCGATACTGGCACAGCCGTCATTACCGATGATAGAGGATCAGACAACCCCGATGTAGATGCCGATATCACCGCAACAATCGTAATCGGTGATGCAGGATCCGTTGAAGAAGCGGATGGTGCTTACTTAACGTACAGCGTTGGCTTATCAAATGCCGTGGGTGAGGATGTGAATATCTCATTAAATACAGACGGAACAGCAACAAGCGGAGCTGACTATGATGCCACGCTAGAATATCAATTAGCTGACGGAACATGGGCAAGTGCAACTAACGGTATTACCCTTCCAGCAGATGCCAGTACAGTCAATGTTCGTATTGCAGTAACAGATGATGTCATCGCTGAAGGGTCTGAGACAGTCATTCTCAGCGCAACCACAACGAACAGTCAAATCACGAGTGAAACAGATACCGGTTTAGGTACTATTATAGATAGCTATATAAATGCCAAAGGCGGTGATTCTATTCAGCTATCAGTTGATGAGGCTGATATAACTGCTGTTGATACGAATAGCACATTAACATTTACTGCGGGTACTGCTGAATTAACTACATTTAAGTTTGATACGGATTTAAGTTCTTTAATTACTAATACAGATGGATTAGTGGGAGATGAGGTAGTTTGGAACCGTGTTTCTGATACAGTAATACAAGGAACGGTAGATGGCAATTTAGCAATAACATTAGAGTTAGTTGCTAGTAATATTTCTGCTGGAGTTACTGATGATGTAAAGGTTAAGGCTACATTAAGTGATAACTTGAAGCATGACAGTGTTGCTGGACAAAATATTCTTAACTTAGGTGATGTAAAGGTTATTGCAAACACAAGCGCTGGAAATGATGAGGTTTTAGGTAGTGTTTCCCTTGATGTTAAGGATAATATTATTGAAATAACTCAGCTATCAAATACTTTACTATCTAACACAGAGGATACTATTGGACGTGGACGTTTAATTATTGATGAAGGAGAGGATGAGCTAGGAAGTCTTGTATTCAATGGTGTCGTTCCAGAAGGTTTGCGTACTGCCGGTGGTGAAAGCATAAGCTATCAAACGCAAGCTGATGGAAGTCTTAAAGCAATAGATGCTTCGGGTGATGATGTATTTATTTTAAGTTCGGATGGGGTGGGTTATGCATTGCAATTGGATCAAGTTCTGCAGTCTCCTGTTATTAATACAACTATTTCATTAACTGGAGGCGTAGTTGCCGCTGGTTCCCCGACAGAATCAGTTACTCAAGTAACACAGAATGGTGTCGTAATTAATATTTCTGCAACGGATAGTGCGGGTGTTGATGATATTAATGCCGCAACTGATGGTTATGGTGTCGATAATAACCTTGTTAATGAGGGTGATGGCGAAGTAGCTATTATTGCATTAGATGATCCGAGTGCTGTTTTTGGCAATATGTCTGTCACTGTGGGTAATTTTTCTACAACAGGCTCAGGTGTTGATGTCTTTACATACCAGTTATATAAAGGTGGTAATGAAGTAGGGTCAGCAGTAAGTGTTGGTGCAACAGCTGGTAATGATGATATTAATACAACTATTCAAATTAATGGTTCAGATTTTGATGAGATTCGCTTATCGGCTTCACATACCGGAGGTAACACTCAAACTGAAGGAGCCTACAAAATTATAGCTATCAACTCAGATGTTACAGCAACATCTTCGGATGATGTGATTCTTGATTTTGGTGTTGATGTGACAGATACCGATGGTGATGTGCATGGCGGTGATTTTCAGGTATCTATTGATACTAATGGAGATGGCGTTCACTCAACTATGGATGCAATTAACCTGGATCTATTAATCGTTGATAGTGAGATAGTGTGATAGACCCTACTCTTTAAGTTCAAAGTGGTGGATTTCATCGCTAACCCATATACAATTTTCATATCAGCTATTTTGGTGTAGAAATAAAGTGAATTTTTAAGTGGTAAAGCCTAAGTAAATAGGAGAAAAATATGAAGAAAATAGCAATAATGATTTTACTAATGGGGTTGAGTCTAAATGTAGTAGCCAGTATTCAGTCAATAGGGGCTTATAAGGTATTGGCAGAGGGTGAGCTTGAATTAACAACGAATTCTCCGGTTGCTAATTCGGAGGTTGAGATCTTTTTAGGTTTAGGTGTTAATGAGCTTTGGGGAGAGAATGGATCGGCCTTTAAAGATTCTTTTAATATTACAGGGGGAGAAGTCTTTAGTTTTGATTGGACGTTTTCAACAACTGATACTTATTTTGATGATTTTTCTTTTATTGACCTCAAGCTGAATGGAAACTCAATATTTTCTAAGAAAATATTAGGACAATCTTCTGCTGGAAATACAACTGGTCAGTTTTTATGGGAAGCGACGGGTACAGGGATTTTAAGTTACGGCATTGGTATTCTCAATGTGGGAGATAATTTGGCTGATTCATCTATTGCAATCAGCAACATTAACCCTGTTCCACTTCCAGCCGCAGCTTGGCTTTTTCTTACAGGCTTACTTGGGCTAGCTGGATTTAAGCAGAAAAGATCTGCTATCTAGGTTTATCTGTTATCTCGCTAGTAAATAAAAAAGGCACCTTCGGGTGCCTTTTTTGTAACCCCATTATTTTAAAAGTTTGCTTGTTTAATTATTGAGTAACAGATAAAGTTTAAATTCATCATTCATAATAAAGAAGCCTCATCATGTCACTTTCCAAACAACTATTAATACTCATCTCCGCCTTATTTTTAATGATTTTTAGTGTCAACTTTGTATTGAGTTTTAATAATATAAAAGGGTATTTAGAAGGTGAGGCGGCCGTTCATGCGCAGGATACAGCAACATCACTGGGTGTATCCTTAAGCCCCTATATGGTGGATGTAACCGACCCGACGATAGAAACTACCATGAATGCTATTTTTGATATGGGCTATTATCAAGAAATGGTGCTGGTGGATGTTGAAGGTAAGCCATTGGTGTCGTTAAAAAATAATGAGACGGTTGAAGGGGTGCCTGATTGGTTTATTAATACGGTTCCTATGAAAAGTGCTGCGGGGCAAAGTGAGATTAGTTCCGGGTGGAATATTGCTGGCGTGGTGTCTGTTAGCCTTAATCCGGGTTATGCGTATTTAAAGCTCTATGAGCAAGCGTTAAGTAGTTTTTATTATTCTTTAGGGGCGTTTGCTTTTTCTATTACACTCTTATTATTAGTATTACGAATTACCTTATCCTCATTAAAAAAGATTGATCAGATGGCGTTAACCATTGCTGCGGGTAAATTTGAAAAGATTGATGAGTTGCCGTGGACGACGGAGGTGAGAAATGTAACCACCTCGATGAATAAAATGTCGAGCAAAATTGAGGGGGTTATTAATGGCCTGAATAATAAATTAAACGGTATTGGTAGAAAACTTCAGCAAGATGATTTAACCGGATTAAATAAGAAAAATAGTTTTGAGATTGAAATGAAAAAACTTTTCATTTCAGATGCGGATGTTGATGCGTTTATCTTTTTAATCAAAATTGATGCCTTGGGCAATTTAGTCAAAGAATTAGGTAGTGAAGAAATTGACCTGTTCATTAAAGATTTTGCCAAAGTATTAAGTGATTTATCCGAGAAAGAAACAGCGGGTTATATTTCAGTCTATCGTTTTTTTGGTTCTGAATTTTGTTTACTGATTCAATATGTTAATCAAGACCATGCGGAAGAAATTGCTAAATTTTTAAGTGAAGCCTTTACTGAAGTGGCCAAAAAATACCAGAAAACCGATATTGTACATATAGGTGTGGCTCAATATGATCCGTTAGGCTCAACAGCGAGTATTTTATTAGCCGCAAATGAAGCCTATGAACAAGCGCAACTTATCGGATCTAATAGTTACTATATTCGTAAAGGGGTTAACCGCGCGAAGGATATTGCTGAATGGAAGGCATTGGTTTTTGATGTGATTAATCAAGAAACGTATTCAGTGTCTTATGTTGGCGAAGTAAATAAATTTCAGTCTGGCGAGGTATTGATGACTGATGCATTTATGCAAGCGCTTGATAAAAATGGTAATGCGATCTCAATCGGAACGTTTATTTCTATTGCTGAGAAATTTTCTAAAATTATTGACCTAGATAAAGGCGTCATTACTCGCGTAGTGGAGACTATTAAAGCTGAAAAAGTGCAGCATGCTATTGCGATTAGTATCTCAGCGAGAACATTAAAAAATAGTGATTTCAGAGTTTGGTTAAGCGATCTTATTAAGCAAAATAAAGGGCTCGCTCACCAGCTTGTTTTTAGTATTTCCTCTTATGCAGTAGCAAAAGAAGTAAGCGTTTATAAAGAGTTTATCGAGTTTGTTCATGGCTTAAATGCGCAAGTGATGATTAAGCGTTTTGAAACGCAGTCGATGTCGCCTGAAGTAGCAAAAGAACTAAAGCCTGACTATATTCGTCTCGCAAGAGATTTAGGTAATGGTGTGGCGAATGAGGAAGGAAAACAAGTGTTTATTGAGGCGATGCAAGGTGTCGGCGAGTTATTAGATATCAGTATTTTGGCTGAAAATGTACAGTCAGATCAGGATTTTGAGTTTATTAAACGCTTAGGCATTGTCGGTGCGAGCCGATAGCTTTTAACAATATGAAGAATTCTTTAGTTATGAGTTGTGCAGGTAATAGGCAGGCTCAAACAGGTAGATATTGGTGCATGAAAAAACCGAGCCGCATAGCAGTCTTTTTGTTGGTGATTTTTTGTGCGTTTACCGTATCCGCGCAACTTGAAATTAGCGCTATTTTACTGGGTAAAATTCAACAAAAATTTGGTGATGAAGCTGTTACTCGAGTAGAGCAGTGGCAGGACTTAATGAAAACAGCGAAGACGTTACCTGAAAAAGAAAAACTACGGCGGGTCAATCAATTTTTTAATCAGCGCATAGAGTTTGTTGATGATATTTATCTGTGGGGTGTTAAAGATTATTGGGCGACGCCGATTGAGTTTTTAGCAAGAGGGGCGGGTGATTGCGAAGACTATTCGATTGCTAAATACTTTACTCTAAAGGAGCTAGGGGTTTCTGAAAAGAAAATGAGAATTACCTATGTTAAAGCGTTGAAGTTACGCCAAGCACATATGGTTTTAACCTACTTTGAAACGCCACGAGCTGTTCCTGTGGTATTAGATAATTTAATCCCTACGATAAAGCCAGCAACAGAACGCAAAGATTTATTACCGGTTTATAGTTTTAATGGTTCGGGTTTGTGGCTAGCGAAAGCCAGAGGCTCGGGTAAAAAGGTCGGTAGTTCAAGCCGGCTTAATATGTGGGAGTCGCTTAAAAATCGTATGTTGAGTAATGAATTGTGATATGGACTATTATTGCTCTAAAAGTTTTAGTGAGTGAAAAAAGGTTAGGCATTGAGTGGGGCGCAGACGTTATATCAATCCCAATAACTTCTGCTTAAACTCATTTTTCTAAAAAATTCGTCATTCCTGTATGCTCTTAACAGGAATCTATCAGGTACACCTAGATTCCCGATTAAAGATTTCGGGAATGACGAGAATAACCGTCATTATTTATTGGGATTGGTATTAGTCTGCCTTGTGCTGTAGAAGGCTGAAGCCTTCGCCCCAAAGCTATGCTGTATCAAGGTAATAAGAGAGTTTACAGCAGATAGACTCGTTGAATCGATTCATCGTTAATCACCTCCCGAAAGCTCCGTTTTATTTTTAATTGCCAACCTCAGTTCTACTCGTTTTTTCTCTAGCTCCAAAAGCTCTAATTCTTTACGTAAATAGATATCCGAATTTTTAGTGGTTTCATAACTTTCTTCTAGCATTGCAGAGCGTCGTTTTTCTTGATGGGCATAGGCTTGCTGCTCAATATCAAATTTCAACTGGTTTTGGCGCTGCTCTTGTTCAATTTCGTGTTTATTTGCATTATCTTTCGCATTACGCCAGAGAGACTTTTCATGCTCATAGTGTGCAATCTCTGCTTGTAATGCTTTTTCTTTAAGTTTGCTGCTATGCTCTTCTTGGGCTGCTTTTGATTTCTGCTCTACCAGTCTTTTTTGCTCTTCTGTACGCTGTTTTTCTTGTAGTTTAGCCTTGAGTGCTAAGCCCTTTAAATGGTACTCATGCTTTAATTTTTCTTCATACAGGCGTACTTCAATTTCAAATTGTGCTAATTGCTGTTGCTCTTTATCTTGTAGTTCTTGTTCTGCAAATTGTGCTTCTTGGGCTTTTTGTTGTTGGACAAAGGCGGCTTCTTTTTCTGCTTGTAGCAGCCCCAGTTTTTTATGTTCTAACGCTTGTTTCTCGGTGATTTGAGCTTGCCTAAATAACTCTTCTCGGTGCTGCTCGCTTAGTTCAAAGTTTTTTCTTAGTACGCTGTGATAAAGGTTATCTTTGCTTAAACGCACCTCTGGGAAGTCTTCAAAGCTTGCATGTAAAGTACACATGGCTTGCGACTGTATACCTTGTATAACAAGCATTTCATTGATGCTTGTTGCAATGCTTTGCTCGGTTTTTTCTAAGCCCGTTTTTACCCAGTCAGGATCTTGTAAATTTATGAGTTGTTGTTGAATAAGATCAGAAATCAATGTTTGATAAGTTTCGCTAATATGCTTATTAATGCTATCTAAATGTTCGATTTTATCTTGCGCATACTTAAAACTGGCTTGAAAGCTTAGGCTAATCGTTGCATTAATATGGCAAAAACCATCATATAAATGAATCTCTTCTAGTAAGCTTAGTTCCTTAATGGGCAAAGGATAAACTGTATGATAAAAGCGTTGAATAAATTTTTGCGGACGTAAAAATACTTTTTTGTAAGGCCCAAGCTGTGTAATAACAACTTGTCGATCGGCTTCAAAATTCGCATTCCAAGTGAGATTTTCTTCGCTATCATTAATATCTTCTATTAACCAAGCGTCAATCTGTGTTGTTGAATCAGTCATGACTATTTACCGCGTTTTGTGCTAATTCAGCGCGTAATTTTTTGATTTTAGCGCTCATTTTTTCAGCAACTAAAGGGTATAGATTAGGTGAGAACTCGACGGTTCTATGATCTATTTTTCTTAAAAACCCGCGGCTTAATAAGAGTCCAACAGCAAACATTCTAGACCAGTCAGAATAATTCCTAGCTTTTTCTAGCTCTGATTTTTCAATAATCATTTCCAATTCATCATTTTCATTAATACGAAACTGGCTAAATTGACGTAAACAATCAAAGATCAGCTCTTCTTCATCCGCAGTTAAAGGCCCTGGAGCAGTAAATTCTAGGCGATAAGAAAGCAATACAGTAAAAAAATCGACCATTGCGGCACAAATAAACGCAAATAGAGAGAAGTTAGACCATAGGGCTAATGAAGGTGTTATTCCTGCGCTAAATTGTTTGTAGGTTTGCAATAAAGGTGCATCGGGTAGCGCAATGCCAAATTGGCTGGTGAGTTGATTAACAGTGAATTGTAGGTCTTGAAAGCTGGTTAAAAATTTAAAGTAAGCGGCTTGTGTATCGACGGAGACATCTAAATCAGCAAGGTTCATTTGCAGTGATTTTATATTTTTATCCAGCTCTGAAAATTCGGATGAGAGTTTATCGTTAGCGAGTTTTTTCGTTTGGTAGATATCATTATAATGTTTCCAAAAGGGGCCTTTACCCACTTGGTTGCGATAAGCTAATGCAACATCAGGGTGCGTACCAAAATAAGCTTGTGATGCATCATGTGATGCTTTTTCTAACGCTGTACGGTGCTGCGCTAGAATGTTTTGTTTGATGGCTAATACATTTTTAATATAGGTTTTAGAGTTTAAACGTAGCGCATTTATACGTGTGATATGAATGTTATCTTTTTGCGAGATTTCATAAAATTTAAAATAAGAAAATGAGACAGAAGCGGTCAGGGCAATTAACAAGGAAAGCAAGACAGATAGATAGCGAGTACGATTCGCTTTAAAGTGTATGCCTGCCATCTCTAAGGAGCAAATAACCACAATAGATTGAATTGCTACGGTGATAACTAGTGCAATCCACGGAATAATAAAATGCGATAAGCCATAAAAAGTTGTAAAACCCGAGGCGATGCTCAACATTAATACAATAGGAATGGTCCAGACTTTTAGCACACCGACAAAAAGCGTCTGCATGTTATTAATTGCCATGCCAACAGCAGGTGTATGTGTGACTTCAGAGGTGTTTTTTTGCATGATGTTAGCGGTTGAATTAACGTGGCTTTAAGCGGTTCGTCGTTATAACGAAAAATGTGGGTACTTTTAACATATTCTTATTAAGCGCGTCAAAATAAGCGATTTTTAGATTAGATAATAAGCAAGCACAGGGAAAGCTTTACTAACAGCGATAGCTTTGAGAATATAGAAGCATTTCAGAATTTAAGATATATCGGTATGAGGCCGGTGTTTTTTATTAATTATTTATCAGTTAGGAATCAATGAGCCATTCTTTTACTAAAATATCCTTAGCTATCCTTTGTCTTGCGCTTATCGCACGATTATTGGGTATGTTTGATTACCCCTTACATGATCCAACTGAAGCGCGTTATGCAGAAATTCCACGCTTGATTATCGAAACAGGTGAGTGGATTATGCCGCCTTTTGATTATGGTGTGCCATTTTGGGGAAAGCCACCGCTGACTTTTTGGATGACAGCGATTTCATTTAAGCTGTTTGGCTATTCTGCGTTTGCAGCACGCTTACCGATATTTTTATTGGCTACTATAGTGTTGTGGCTTACTTATCGCTTTGCGCAATTTCTACAAGGCCGAGATAAGGCTGTTTTTAGTGTGTTGGTATTAATTAGTACCGCCTTGTTTTTTATCGCTAGTGGCGCGGTCATGACCGATATGGCATTGTGCTTTTGCGTGAGCTTGTCCATGATTAGTTTTTGGCAGGCGCTACATAACCCCGAGATTGAAAAAGCTAAAAAGTGGTCTTATTGGTTTTTTGTGGGATTAGGTATCGGATTATTAGTCAAAGGGCCTATCGTTGGTGTTTTAGTTTTATTACCTTTGATTGCTTGGACTATTTTAGAAAAACAATACTTAGCCGTTTGGCAGCGTATTCCTTGGTTTAAAGGTTCGGCAGTCATGTTATTAATTGCCGTGCCGTGGTATATCGCAGCGGAAATAGATAGTCCTGGGTTTATTAATTACTTTTTAGTGGGCGAGCATTTTAAACGTTTTGTTGATGCGGGCTGGCATGGAGATTTATACGGGGTTGCGCATAAACATCCACGCGGAAAAATCTGGTTATTATGGTTGTTTGCGAGTTTGCCTTGGTCGTTTATCTTTTTAGGGAGTTTACTTTCATGGCCGTGGCGAAAAAATAAACAAGCGACTTTAAGTGTGATGACTAAAAGTAGCTGGCATCGCTATTTGTTATTCTGGGCAATCACGCCGATGGTGTTCTTTAGCTTATCAGGCAATATTTTATATACCTATGTTTTACCTGGATTGCCTGCGTTTGCTATTTTAGTCACAGAATTATTAAGTTTACGCTTCTCAATTGCAAACTTGCAGGCGAGCAAGTGGTTATTGGTAACGGTGTTTATTCCTGTGCTGGGATTGATATTTTTAAGCATATTATGGGTTTCTCCTGACACCTTTAATTTTGAAAAGAATCAAAAACCTTTAGTTGATGGCTATCAGCAATCCCGTAGTTCAGAAGAGAGTCGTTTAGCTTATGTGGGGCGACGAATTTATTCAGTTGATTTCCATACTCAAGGCCAAGCAAAACGTACAACAGCCAATCAATTAACACTGTCTTGGTTACAGAGTAATGCGCTGGAAGATTATATGATTGTGCCTAAATCTAGTTTACAAAGCTTGCCGGAAGGTACGCTACAAGCCTGCGATATCATTAAAAGTTATCGCAATTATGTTCTTTTAAAAGAGAGAGTCACTTATGAGTAAATCTGCAGAATTATTTGCTGATGCTAAAGAAGTCATCCCCGGTGGTGTTAATTCACCTGTTCGTTCTTTTAGCGGTGTAGGAGGTACACCTGTTTATATTGATAGGGCAAAAGGCGCTTATTTGTTTGATGCTGACGATAAGCAGTATATTGATTATGTAGGTTCTTGGGGGCCAATGATTGTTGGTCATGCACACCCAGATGTATTAGCAGTGGTTAATGAAACTGCAGCAAAAGGTTTAAGTTTTGGTGCGCCGACTGAGCTTGAAACTTTAATGGCGAAAAAAGTCTGTAAATTAGTACCTTCAATAGAACAAGTGCGCATGGTGAGTTCGGGTACAGAAGCCACTATGAGTGCGATTCGTTTAGCTCGCGGCTATACCGGACGTAGCAAAATTGTGAAATTTGAAGGCTGTTACCACGGCCATTCTGATTCTTTATTAGTTAAAGCAGGCTCTGGTGCATTAACCTTAGGTGTGCCGAGTTCACCGGGCGTACCCGCGGCAGTTGCAGAAGATACCATAACGTTGACCTATAACGATGCAGAGTCGGTAAAAAAAGCCTTTGCAGACATCGGTGAGCAAATCGCTGCGATTATTGTCGAGCCTGTTGCAGGGAATATGAACTGTATTCCACCCGTAGAAGGCTTTTTAGAAACACTGCGTGAAGTGTGTGATGAATATGAAAGCGTATTGATTTTTGATGAAGTAATGACTGGGTTCCGTGTTGATAAGCACTGCGCGCAAGGTTTGTATAATGTTAAGCCTGACTTAACAACGTTAGGGAAAATTATCGGTGGCGGTATGCCAGTAGGCGCTTTTGGTGGTGCGCATGAAATAATGTCGGCTTTAGCTCCGGTTGGTCCTGTTTATCAAGCGGGTACTTTATCGGGTAACCCCGTTGCAATGGCGGCTGGTTATAAAACTTTAGAGCTACTATCAGCGTCTAAATTCCAAGAAAACTTAGCTGAAAAAACGCAAACTTTAGTTAAAGGCATACAAGCTAAAGCGATAGAAGCGGGCATTGGTATGTCAGTAAATATTGTGGGCAGCATGTTTGGGCTTTTCTTTACACAAGAAGATAATATTCATTCGTTTGCGCAAGTGATGAAGTGTGATCAAGAATTATTTAAACGCTTTTTTCATGGCATGCTAGAAGAAGGCATTTATTTAGCACCTTCTGCATTTGAAGCGGGTTTTGTTTCCGGTGCACATACTGATGAAGATATTGCCGCGACAATCGCAGCAGCAGGGCGAGTTTTTAACCAGTTGTAAAGCAAGCCTTATTTAGATGCGACCCTAACTAAAAATAGTTAGGGTCGTGTTTTCTAATTGTAAAAGACTAGAAACTTACGTTGCCTTATCGCCAAGATTTTTTAGCGTCGTCTTTGTTCACTGCTTATGGTAAACAAAGATCAGTTTAACGCCTAAAACCTTGTCTCCTAACGCTTCAATTGCTCCATTTGACGTCGGCTAACTGACGCATGATGGGGCTTGTCTTCCTGTTTAAACAGTATCAAACCTACGCCATCCTTGATTGAATTCGCTCTGTGACGGGCAGCAGACCTATATTTAAGTACAGAGACAGTAACTGCTCACTATCCAGCTGCATAGAACAATAGGAAAAACGTCATCCTATGCTTTTAGCAGGAATCTATATTTTCAGCAATGGACCCCCGATAAAGCTTGTGCCCACGCTTGACTGGGTAGACTTCGGGGATGACGCTGTCTCCCTACAATAATGAGAAGTTACCAGAGGCACTCGTAAGAGCTTAGAGAGCTCTATTGCGCTTACTATTGGTGCGCTACAACTTAATTTAGTTAAGTCATTTTATTTAAATCAACGTGTTATGTGTAGGCATAAAATGTGCTTATATATGCATAGGTATTTGAAATATAAATTAGTTGTATGTCAGCTTAACTAAAGGGACTGTTATGTCAAAAATGAGTCATATCAATGTATTGGAAAAATACGAAGAGCATACCATTGCCATCCAAGGCATGTTGTCATCTATATTAACCTGCTTTTCAGATGAAAAGATGTTTGAGCAAGACCAAGATGAGCTGACTCATACATTAACGACATTGTGTAGTTATTACCCATTCATCAGTTTGTTATATTTATTGGATGCGGATGGAAAACAGTTGTGTACTAATGTACCGGGTGTTTACTTTAAAAGTCACCCTAAATCGGGGCAGGGTACCGATAGGAGTAAACGGCCTTATTATGTCTCGGCTAATAAAGCAGAAGGGGTTGTAGTAACGGAGCCTTATTTATCCAGTATTCGTCGGGAGCTTTGTATTTCAGCCAGTTTGAAATTACATGATGATAAGGGGGCGGTTAAAGGGTTTGTAGTTTTAGATATCGATTTGCCCGCTATTTTGTCTTTTTTAACAGGGGATAGTAAACGTATCCATTTTGAACCGTACTTTAAAGTGATGTATTCCTTAATTGTTTTCGGCTTGTTTGCAGTGTCATTAATTTTGCTTTATGCCGCTATGAATGAGTGCATACAAGTTGTGCAGGATTTGATTGATAAGCCGAATGAAGCCGCTATGCCGTTTGGTGTCGTTATCTATTTAACTTTGGCTCTCGCTATTTTTGATTTAGCTAAAACGACCTTAGAAGAAGAGGTCTTATTATATAAAGACATTTTACGCCATAGTTCCACACGTCGAACTATTACGCGCTTTGTCGCGGCTATTATTATTGCTGTGTCGATTGAAGCCCTGTTAATGATTTTTAAATCAGCGTTACATGGCGGAGAACATATTTTGGATGCGGTATGGGTTATGTTGTCCTCTGGATTTTTATTGCTCGCGCTTGGGGTGTATGTGTATTTAGGAAGCAAAGCTGAAGTGTTGTTGATTAAAAATAAAGAGTAATCGCTGGAAAGTGGCAGGCTCGATTGGAATTTAAAGCCATGAGTGTCTTTAAATTGTAAGCCTTTAATGTCAGAGCTCTTTATACAAAAGAAAAGCCAAGGGGGTTAGGTTCCAAGGTGACCTCTAAAAAAACTGCGCTGCCAGCGGTCGACTGGAATTTTTGTTATATGCGTACAACTACAGTTTTACCAATAAAATCATGAATAGCTCTTCGTTTTTTGTTGAACAGCACAGTTACAAGCTCAGAAATACCCCAAACTGTACTGACAATTAAAAATGCAGTAATAGCGTACTCTATATCACTTGATGCTGAGTCTTTTTGAATACAAGATAATGAAGAGCATGTAGTTAAGGTGATCCATTTTATATTTAAAACCAAGTTAGGTAACTCTCTTTCAAATGCTTGTTGCATCATTATTGGCTGTTCATCTTTGTTGTTTACTACTTTTACACGTGCAATCATTTTTCCTAAAGTTTGACCATAAAAACCATGCATGGTTATAAAGTAGATAGGGTATAGAATCATATTTACACCGTCTAATAAATCGTCATTTCGCGAGTACTCAATACCTAAAAACAAATGCTCGACATAAACAAACACTACAAACAGGGCGACATCAATAATTACTGCAAATAATCTTGGCCAAAAAGTATAATATTTTGTTGTTTCGTCCATATACTTTTAAGTGTTTTTCCTTTCTTTATCAAATTTTGAATTAGACAAAATCAAGCTGGCTGACCCCTTGATTTTCTTGATTTTCCCTTGATTTTCCTTCGCTGAAAATCAGGGATGATTTTTAGTCCGCAGTAGGCGAAGGGAAATTTGGCAATCTGAAGTGAACTGTAAGTTCGCTCAGGAGCCAAAAATTTTATCCCGAAGAGCCGTAGAGCCATTTGAGGTAGGGTTAACGAAGCAGCTTGTGTGCGTAGTTGATCCGGACGCAGGGCGGACTGGGGCATTATTGATTCGCCGCGTGGCGAATCGATTTTTGCGACAGGAGTCCCAAAATCTTTAGGCGAGCCACGTGGTGGCGCGCCTAGATTTTCTTCGCCCTTTAAATTAAAGTTAGAAGCAGGACGCATAAAACACCTAACGCCTATATCTCTGTCCATGTGCATATTTTGGTTAGCTTTCTTTAATCTAAGTTGGACAGTTCATCTTCAAGATGTTTTATCTTGTTTTTCTCTTCTTCAATTTTTTTTTGGTATTTACGAACTTTATCTTTTTTTCCGTATTCTTTAGCTTCCTTGAGATCAGATTCATATTCTACAATCTCGTTATTAGCTTTTTCTATCTCTTCAACTAAATCTTCCTTGAGACCTTTATTAGTACAATGCTCTTTTGCATTTTCCAATGATCTTGTTAATCCATTTGCTTTACCTTTATTCCCTTTTTCCTGAGCAACCTTAAGCTGTCTTTCTATTTCGCAAAATTTCTTTTCACAACCTTTTAAATTACCACAATCATATGATGCAAGGACTGGAACAGACATTGAAACAAATAGTACACTAATTGATGCAATGGTTAAAAATAGTGCTGTTACTTGTTTGGTCATAATTTACTTCCTTTTATTTGTTAAGCTAACACCGCGGTGACAGGCTAATTTTCCTTGGTAATGGTAGCGGGAACGCGGATTATTACCAAGGAAAATTAGCCTGTCGAACGCTTAGTTATTTAGGTTCTGGAGCCATGCGACAGATCCTCAATAACTATTACTTCCAAAGTAACCTTGCCCCACCATCCCAATATCAACTCTCATTTCCTTAATATCACAATAAAAGCTCAAATCAGCTCTATTTTTACAATAACAAGGCAAATGTTTTGTAGAATTTTAGATTAGGGGGAATCAGGCAAAATAACTTTACAGTTTCTACTGAGTTTATCTACTAAGGTCTATTGTGTCAATCATTGATAAGCCTCTAGTTTCAGGATTATTTTCTCAAACAATGGAGGGCAGATACAAGATTCGATTGAAAATTTAAACACACAAGTATTTTCTTAAATTTAATCATTTCTTCAGAGCTTAATAGTTGGCGTGAATACTGCTTTATTAATACTGAATGCTTTATCTGAAAAATTAAGCAGCTTAAAGTTGAATGATACTTGTTTAAATATTCACCTAGGAATCTAATGGATATCACTATTACCACGCCCGCTTTGTTATTTCCTGCTATATCCGTGTTATTTCTCGCTTATGCGAATCGGTATTTGGCGATTGTTAAGCGGACTAGAGAATTGCATAGTTTATATAATAAAACGCAAAGTTATTTTCTTAAAAAACAAGTGGATAGTTTAAGACGGCGAATCAAGTTAATTATTGCGATGCAACTTTTTTCTGTCATGGGTATTATTTCCTGCGTATTAACAATGGGGCTGGTGTTTATTGGGCAACCGATATATGCAACCTATGCTTTTGGTACGGGTATGTTGTTAATTGTGCTTTCTTTGTTGGTTTCAATGTGGGAGCTGTTGATTTCTACGCATGCATTAAATATAGAGCTACAAAATATTGAGGGGGCATAAAATGCCAAAATGGCTAATTTTCACAGATTTAGATGGTACTTTATTAGATAGCAGTACTTATAGTTTTGATTTAGCATTGTCTGCATTGAAAAAAATCAAGCTAGCCGGCGTGCCACTAATTATTAGCTCTAGTAAAACCTATTCTGAAATAAAGGATTTACGTAGAGAGATGCACAATAACTGGGCATTTTCGGTGGAAAATGGTGCGGCGGTTTTTTTTCCACAAGGTAATGTTGAAGGCTTTGACAATAGCATGCAACAAATTATCTTAGGCGTACCGATCGCGTCTATTTTAAACGTTATTCATGATGTACGTGAACAGCAAGGTTTTTTATTTAAAGGGTTTTCAGATTATTCTGTTGAAGCACTTATGTTGGAGACAGGGCTTAATGAATCGCAAGCTATTAATGCCAAACAGCGTGTAGCGAGTGAGCCAATAAAGTGGCTAGATAGTGAGGAGAATTTACGTGTATTTGAACAAGCATTGAATAAAGAAGGATTGCAACTGATACAAGGCGGGCGGTTTTTACATGTGATGGGTGAGAACGATAAAAGTCTAGCCATGGCATGGATAGTAAGCAAGTTTAAAGCAGAAAACGAACAAGATATGCAGACTATTGCATTGGGTGATAGTCAAAATGATTCTAAAATGTTGGAAAGCGCTGATTTTTCAGGTGTTATACGGCGAAATGATGGGTCTCATCTGCAACTGAATAAAGACTCTGCAAAGACTATTTATTCGCAAAATGTTGCGCCATTAGGTTGGCAGGAAGTGATTGATCAGTTTTTTGATAGATTAAACATAGGAGAAGGTAATGAGTGATTTTTTTCAGAATGGCACAATTACAACGTTACATCGTTTAAATAAAAACCGTTTAACTGAGATGGAAAGTGAGTTGCAAGAATTTGCAAAGCAACGACCTATGGGCTTGGTTTTACCCTCCTTATTTTCGGAATTAACGGGGCCCGCATTAAAGCCGATTGTTGAGGAAATTAGTAAAGTTTCTTATTTAAATGAAATTATTATTGGTTTAGATAATGCGAATGCTGATGAATTTGCACATGCCCGTGAGTTTTTTAGTGGCTTGCCACAACATAAACGTATTTTATGGAATGATGGCCCAAGATTACGCAAATTACATACCCAGTTACTTGAAAAAGGCATTGCCCCTAAAGAGCAAGGTAAAGGGCGTAATGTTTGGTATTGCTATGGTTATGCGATTGCATCAGGGCGTTCAGAAGCAGTCGCCCTGCATGATTGCGATATTTTGACTTATGACCGCCAATTATTGGCCAACTTGTTTTACCCGGTTGCTAATCCGGCATTTAATTTTGAATTTTGCAAAGGCTATTATTACCGCATGGCGGACAATAAAATTAATGGTCGTGTGTGTCGTTTGTTGGTGACACCGTTATTAAGAGCACTTAAAAAAGTGCTCGGCCCTCTGGAGTATTTGGAATACTTAGATAGTTTTCGTTATGCTTTGTCGGGTGAGTTTGCAACGCGCATGGATACCATTAAAGAAATCAGAATCCCTAGCGATTGGGGTTTAGAAATCGGTGTTTTATCTGAAATGTATAGAAATCAATCGCGCAAACATATCTGCCAAGTAGAAATTGCTGATGCGTATGACCATAAACATCAAGACTTATCGGCTGATTATATTGATGCAGGTTTATCAAAAATGAGCATCGATATTGCGAAAGCGATTTTTCGTAAATTAGCGACGGAAGGCGTGGTGTTGAATAAGGAAATTTTTAGAACTTTAAAAGCGGCTTATTTTCGTGAAGCCTTAGATGCGGTTGAAGCTTTCTATAGCGATGCCTGCATGAATGGCTTAAGTTTTGATCGTCATCAAGAAGAAAAAACGGTGGAATTATTCACGCAGAATATTATTCATGCTGGTGATCATTTTTTAGAGTTTCCAAGTGAAACACCGTTTATTCCAAGTTGGAATCGGGTGGTTAGTGCTATTCCTGATGTACTAGACCGCTTGAAAGATGCGGTTGAAGAAGATAATGCGTAACTTATAAATGATGTTACGCAGAGTAGGTAACAATGCAGAGGTTTTTATCTGGAAACTCAAGGCTTTAGCTTATGTTTGAAAAAGCAGGCAATATTTGGGGCGAAGGCTTTAGCCTTCATTTAAAGCAGACTAAAGTCTGCGCCCCACTGGGTATGTTTAACTTAATGCGATTTTAAGTAAAGCTGCGTAACTTAGCTATTAATATAGCCAATGATGGTGCATTGCTAATGCGCCATCATATTGTGAGTCAGATTAATCTAACGCTTCAAGCCAGACACATTGATACGGGTAAAGTTTAATCTTTTGTGTGTCCTTAGCTAAGGCCGTGCGCTCAATTAAATCACGCCATACACCTGATCCTTCAATCTCAGGGTGCAATGGCAGTTCAATTTCTTGTATTTCTGGGCTTAAATTGTTAATCGTTAAAATGCGCTGTTCTTGATTATGACTGATACGCCAGAAAGCAAAAAGCTTAGTATCTAACTCGACAGTTTCTTGTAAAGCACTCGGATGAAATGCAGTTTGCTTACGGCGTATTTGTAATAAACGTTTGAGTTCATGGAAAATAATCGCGTGTGTTGCTGCTGGGTTATTGAGTTGCTCTAATAATTCATCATACTGCCATTTACGTCTATTAATTGAGCGAGTGCGGCCGGTTGTCTCAACACCTTGATGATCATTCAAGGTGCCGGTTAGACTGTGAATATATAAAGCAGGGATGCCTTGTAGGGCTATCATAATCGTATGTGCACATAAGAAGCGTTGTATTTGATACTGATCTAGTCCTAGATGTGTGCCTTTGAGTGCATCAAATAAAGCGATATTTATTTCATACGGTGATTCTTTGCCAAATTGGTCAGTGCGCATGCTGACATAGCCATTATATTCGTGCATGGCACCCACTAGCGTTTGAACTTCTTCTTCCGGTAGAATTCCTTCTGCTGGGCGTAAGCCTATACCATCGTGTGAAGCAATAAAGTTTAAGTAGGTACAGTTTTTTGGAGCCCTAGGCATATCTTTTGCCCACTGGCTTAAAAAATGGCCGTTACCATGGTGCAAGGCATGCAGTAGCAGTGGGGGTAAGGTAAATTGATACACCATGTGGGCTTCATCGCTATTACCAAAATAACTTAGATTTTCGCCATTAGGTACATTAGTTTCAGTAATTAAAACCGTGCCGGGTGCAACCATATCAACAATATCACGTAATAACTTAACTACTTCATGTGTTTCACGTAGATTGATGCAGCGAGATCCCGCTTTCTTCCATAAAAAAGCAATCGCATCTAAGCGGATAAAGCGTGATCCTTTCGCGATATAGAGTAATAAAATATCAATAAACTCAAAAAGCACATCGGGGTTTTCAAAGTTGACATCAATTTGATCTTCGCCAAAGGTTGCCCATACGTGGCGAATGCCATCATGTGTATGTACTGGCGTTAAAACGGCTGAGCTACGCGGACGAACCACTAATGAAACATCGGTTTCTTGCGGGAGTTCTAGGAAATAATCACAGCCTGGCTTTTTCTGGCTGATATAGTCAATAAACCATAGGTTTTCGCGTGAAACATGATTAATGACCAGATCAGTCATCAAGTGGAAGTCCTTATCAATGCGCTCAATATCTGTCCAAGTACCTAATTCGGGATCAACCGTTTTATAGTCGATCACTGAAAATCCATCATCAGAGCTGTAAGGGAAATAAGGTAAAATATGGACGCTATTAATACTGTTTTTTAGGTGTAAAGACAAAAATTCATATAAGGTTTGTAGCGGCGTTTCCCCCGGTTGCTGAATACTGTCACCATAAGTGATTAAGATAATATCTTTTTCACTCCAGTGTGATTCTATATCGCTAATATCAATTTTTATGGTTTCTTGCTGTAAGCGATTAATAAGGCGTTCCATTAATGCAGGTACTTGCTCTTCAGCGTATAAAAACCTTAGCCTAGCTTCAGTATTTTGGGTGAACCAATGCGCTAATTCATTAGATGCTAAAGGGGTTTCGGACATAGTTTGCTGCTCCTGTATTAATCAAGTAAGTAATTCAGACATAGCAATGACATTTTTAGCCATTTCTCCAATTGCGATATTTCTATCCATCGCTAACTTTCTTAAGGTGTGGTAAGCCTCATCTTCCGAGAAGTTGCGCGTTTTAATTAAAATTCCTTTGGCGCGATCGACAAGTTTTCGCTCTTCTAATTTAGACTTAGTTTTTTCTAATTCATTTTTTAAGCTTTGTTGCTCGGTAAAACGCGCAATGGCAATATCAATAATGCTTTTGATGCGATTACTTTCTAAGCCGCTAACAATATAAGCACTGATACCCGATTTAATCACTTTATTGACTGATTGTGTGTCGGGATCATCAGAAAATAAAATAATAGGGCGGGCATACAGTTCATTAATCTCCGCTACAAACTGAAGCATAAGGTCAGTGACTTTTCTGCAGTTAATTAACATCACATCCGGTTTTAGGGTACTAGCAATAAATTGAGTATCAAGATTTTCAGGTGAGATAGCGACTACTTGTATGTTTTGTTTACGTACGATAGTTTCGAGTGTTTTATCGCTATCTAGGTATTCGATGACTAAAACATTAATACGGGTCATAATTTATTTTGTATTTGAGTTAGGAATATGCACGAAATAACTTGAGCGCAATGGGGCGCAGAACTTTAGTCTGCCTTTTAAAACTGCAGGCTGAAGAGGCTGTGAAAGTATTCAATAAAACAACTAAAAACAGCAAAAAATATGCTATAACTTATTGATTGTTCGTTGCCGAAGTAGGTTTTTTAACCTGATTTCGGAATACTTTCACAGCCTCTGACGCTGAAAATCAGGGATGATTTTTAGTCCGCAGTAGGCGAAGGGAAATTTGGCAATCTGAAGTGAACTGTAAGTTCGCTCAGGAGCCAAAAATTTTATCCCGAAGAGCCGTAGAGCCATTTGAGGTAGGGTTAACGAAGCAGCTTTTGTGCGTAGTTGATCCGGACGCAGGGCGGACTGGGGCATTATTGATTCGCCGCGTGGCGAATCGATTTTTGCGATAGGAGTCCCAAAATCTTTAGGCGAGCCACGTGGTGGCGCGCCTAAGACCTGCGCCCCAGGTGATAATGTGTTAATTATTTTTATGCGCATTTCTTAGTTTTTTACAGAGCAAAAAACTAACTCAATAAAGGAAATGCTAAGAATTAATCAAGTTCGATCATTTCGACTGAACCATCTTCTTGAACTTCAACCATATGACCTTTAGGTTCTTCAATAAACTGCACGGCGATTAATACAATCAACGCACCACCAGCAATTGTCATAAAGAAGATAAACGGTGATACGAATGATAAAACGGTTAGAAATAGCACCGCTCCCACATTTCCATAAGCGCCGACCATACCGGCAATTTGCCCTGTCATACGACGTTTAATTAAAGGAACCATGGCAAAAACTGCGCCTTCACCGGCTTGTACAAAGAAAGAACACGCCATGGTTAAGACAATAACACCCGCCAATGGCCAGTCAGACGTAATGAGAGATAAGCAGTAATAACCAATAGACAAACCGACAATGAAGAGTGATAAAGATAATTTACGACCAAATTTATCACTAATGTAACCACCGCCTGGGCGAGCGATTAAATTCATAAACGCAAAACCTGCCGCAGAAAGGCCCGCTTGAATCATGCTAATACCTTGTGACTCATGAAAGGTTTCGTAAAAAAACATCGGTAACATAGAAACCACGGCTAACTCAGAACCAAAGGTAATCAAATAAGCTAAATTTAAAATCGCTACTTGTTTGAATTTGTACTTATGAATTTCATCAATCGGCTGTGTTAAATGCTCTTCGTTAACATGTACGATTTTATACACGTTATAAAAGAATAAAACCCAAATACCGATGTAGATTAAGAGAGCCGCGAATTCTGATAATAAACTCACACCTGCGGGCGATAATTTCCAAGTTAATAAGCTTAAAGTTGCATATAAAGGGATGGTCATTAAAATGTAAAAGAATAAATCCCAAATGCTAGTCACTTCCATCGCACCCGCTTTTTTGGGTTTGAAATAAGTAGAACCTTTAGGCGTATCCGTCACACTGAAAAAGTAAATAACCGAATAGACCAATGCGATAACACCCGTTAACGCGATTGCATAACGCCATCCCTCTGGGCCGCCTATAACTAACGCTAAGGTAGGTAAACTCATTGCCGCTGCCGCAGAACCAAAGTTCCCTCAGCCACCATAAATACCTTCAGCAATTCCCACTTGTTTAGCCGGAAACCATTCGCCTACCATGCGAATACCAATCACAAAACCAGCCCCCACAAAACCCGATAAAAATCGTGCTAAAGCCAGTTGCTCAAAACTCTGAGCAAAGGCAAACATAAAAGTGGGGATACTCCCTAAAGCAAGCAAGATAGAGAAGGTACGTTTAGGGCCAAACTTATCAACTAAGATACCAATAACAATTCGTGCTGGGATGGTTAGCGCAACATTCAAAATTAAAATCGTTTTAATTTCAGACTTGCTCATGCCAAGTGTGTCAGCAATCACTAGCATAAGAGGTGCATGGCTAAACCAAACAACAAATGAGATAAAAAAAGCTAGCCATGTGGTATGTAAGATTTTCATCTTACCTGTAAAAGAAAAAAAGTTTAAAGACTGAGTGCTCATGGTTTTACCCGGTATAGTTTTATATTAATTTAAGATAGAGCAGTAAATATGCCAATTAATTTAAGCTGCTGATTTTAATGATTTATATTGGTTTTTTCTTTGTGTATGCTTGATTCTAAAGACAGCGGTTGTTTCATCATGTAACTTTTGTGCTTTATTGTGGTGCATATCCTGATAGGGCAAGGCATACGGCTGAATCCAAATGGTTATGCTTAGTTACCTATATATCCAAACTACTTGAAGATGCTTTATATAATGTCGTGTGAAAATCGTTTTTTCATCGATGCTAAAAACAAAGTAACCGTAGCCATCGTAGCCCGTATGGAGGTACGGAATACGGGATAAACAGTGCGTCAAATCCCCGTATTGCGCAAGCTTCATACGGGCTACTTGATGTTATATATAAAATTCATCGTAAGTCTTTATATAACCAGGGCTGATAAAACAGGAGCTCTGTGTAACATCAGTTAGCTATTAGAAGCTAACATTGCCTTGTAGCCAGAATTTATTTACATCTTTGGTATAAATATTACCCGGAGCTGTTTCATTGGCATCGTAATAAGCATATTTAGCTAATACGCTGTAATGTTTACCGAATTTTTTGGCAACGACAAAGTCATACTCATTACCGTAATCAATATTTTTAGCTGAACTAGCAAAGTTATGGTAAACAAATGCTAACTTCGTTCCGAATACTTTAGTTGATAGGGTTGTATTAATATCACGAATACCATTGACAGGAGTGGCCAAGAATACATCTGCCCAACCTTGGAATTTGTGGTTAGTTCCTAATGCAGTTTTGAAAGAATTAACGCCATCACCACCTAATTCTTCAATCGCTACTTTAGCAGTAAGACCCATTGTAGTTGCACCCAGCATTAAGTTATAACGACTTAAGTCAAAGTCTGCAGTATTGTTATTATAGTCACCTTGGTAACTGTATTCTGCACGGTAGTGCAGTTTGACATCTTTGTTAAGTTTAGGTGAACCTGTGATAGCAAAACCATATGTTTGAGTTGATTTTGCAGCCGTCTGTTTGTCTGCTAACAAATAACTATAAGCAGTAATACTTGCTAGATCTTTGTATTTGTAATTAACATTCAGAAAAGGCATCTCTATCAGATCGTCAACAGACCAAATATTTTTAACTTGTCCGATATAACCCACTTTTATAGTTAGGTTATCAAAAGACTTGTTGGTGATCATGGCTGAATCATAGGTTTGCTCCATTTGACGCCAACCTACATTACCAATAAAACGTGAATCATCTAGAATAATGCGCTGTCTACCGCCTTTAAACTCAGTATCAAACGCTTTATAGCTTAACCAGGCCTGATTAAGCTCTTGATCTTGAGGATCAGCAACAACCTCACGTGATGGGTCACCTATCCACGGACTTTTGGGGGCGTGGTAATCACGTTGCATAGCTAAGTTTCCTTCATACTCAGCAAACGCTTGTAGGCCATGAAATTCAGGCGTTAAATAGCCTAAGCGTAAACGTAAGGTATTGGCATGCGCTGTGTCTTTAGTGTTATTGGCAACATCAGCTAATTCATAGCGGTAACGCAAATCCATTTTAATTTTCCCGTATTTAGCATCATCTTGCCCTAGCTTAAATGCATTTTCGATGGGCTTATCAAATTCATAAGCTAATGCTGGTTGCAGGGAAGCTGCGGCTAAAATAACCGAAGATATAAGGGTGGGTTTAAGTCTGTTTTTAGTCATTAATAGATCTCCTAATTAAATATTTAGTGTGCTTTATCGCATTCGGCTAAAAAAGTTAATAAGCTTTCGCGGTATTTGTAATAGTCTGGGTGCGCTAATAAGTTTTTGCGTGTTCTAGGTCTAGGAAGATTAATTTCTTCAATTTTTCCTACTTTTGCATTCGGCCCATTACTCATCATTACCACGCGATCAGCTAATAAAATCGCTTCATCGACATCATGTGTAACCACAATAGCGGTGACTTGTGTACGTTGCCAAACTTCCATCAAGACTTCTTGTAACTCCCAGCGAGTTAAAGAATCCAACATTCCAAATGGCTCATCGAGTAATAATAATTTTGGAGATAAGGCAAAAGCACGTGCAATCCCTACGCGTTGACGCATACCATTGGACATATCACCTGCTTTTTTGAATAAAGCATTGCCCAGACCCACGCGTGTTAAATAATATTCAACAATATCATTGCGGTCTGATTTACTCGCATGTGGGTAAACTTTATCCACCCCTAAGGAAACATTTTCAAATGCCGTAAGCCAAGGGAATAGATACTCTATTAAAACACAAGGCCTAAATGTATCAATATTCATATTTTTATGAATCTGAAGTGATAGGTAGCGTA
>CBDUDV010000036.1:0-30797 GCA_965366065.1 uncultured bacterium
AATTCCTTTAATTCCTTTAATTCCTTTAATTCCTTTAATTCCTTTAATTCCTTTAATTCCTTTAATTCCTTTAATTCTCAATCTAACCTTGTTCGTTAGGTGTGTCCATTGTTACTCTGGTATATAAGCGATTAGTCCTTTCTCAAGTGCAATTTCTTGCACTTCTCTTGGCATCGTTCTAATATCTACCATCATACCGTTCACTGATAGCATCCAAAACATAGGACTATCATCTAACCTACTTGGTAGTGTCCAGTTTGGATCAAATTGGTGTATTTTTAATAAACCACGAACTACCCTCGATTTTGACTGCCCTGTACTTTCTCCTACCCCAAATTTTTTATATAATTCTCTTGCAGTAATACAAGGCGTTTGACTTTTATCAAATACAAAGTTTACTGTTCCAATAGCATGTGTAATTCCACATGCCCATGAACTTTCTTTACCTTTTTCTAAAGGAGATGGGCGTTTTCTACAAAGTGCTGCAACCGCATAACGTATAAATTGGGCATATTCTTCATTTAAGTTTTCCTCAGAAAAATTATTAGTTAACTGCACAATAGTTTGATACTTTTCTTGCATTCCCTTTGGAACAGTTTCTGACTTTTTTGCTAATCCCATTTTTATTCCAAATCACAAAGAGGAAATTTTACGAACACCTAACCACGCGGTGACTGGTGCCCTGCTATTTGAATAACAAGGAAAATAATCCCTTTTATTACAGTTTGATCTACATCGCCAAAGCATCGACCAAGTCAATCATAAACTCAACTTCGTCTTTTTCTACTTTTTCCCAGCCAGTAAAGCCTAAACTATCTAAAACGCCCTTACCTTTTTCGCATGATTCCATTTCGAGTAGTGCTTTTTGGATTTCATCGCGTTTGTCTAATAATTTAGGCCCAACCATCAATGAATGATGAATAACGCTAATTTCACTTTGCACTAAAACACGCAGTTGCATTTTTATTAGTTTAGATAAGTCTTCATAAGCTTCTGCTAAGAAAATACCCGCATCAGCTTCTCCTTTTAGTAGCTTTTTGGCGACTAAAATATTGGTTTTAACGACTTGAGCTTCAATATTAGTGGCATCTAAATCACCGGGTTCTAGCATGATCATACCCATCATTCTCACATCGGGGTCATCCGTATAAGCTACTTTAGTTCCTGGTAATAAATGCGCTACATCTTCCACTGTGTTGCTTGCATTAACGGCAATAATGGCTTCATCTGATTTACCTTTTGCTTTAGCTAAAGGTAAAAAACCTTTGTCACGCATTAGCATGGCGGCATCAAATGAGTTGGCATAAATCAGATCAACATTATCATTTATAATCGCATCGGTTTGCGCATGGAAATCATCATAGAGCTCTAGATGAAAAGCTAATTCTGTTTGTTTTTGTAACCATGTATTAAAAATGTACCAGCCGGATAAATGGGCCGGTGAAAAATCTGGACTCACTGTAAACATAAATGACATGCGGGGCTCCTATCAGAATAGAGTAGGATAAAGCGCAATACACTCATCCACTTTTGTGCGTGAAGGTTTTCTACGCACCGAGGTATATCCAACGACTTTTCCTTGTCTTACATTGGGAATAACGGTTGCTTTTACCCAATAATACCCACCATCTTTACGTAAGTTTTTTACGTATCCTTGCCATTTTTCACCGCTCATTACGGTATCCCAAAGGCCTTTAAATGCAGCCGGCGGCATATCGGGATGGCGTAAAATAGAATGTGGTGCACCGATTAACTCGTCTTCTGTAAAACCAGACATTTCTATAAACGCAGGGTTTACATGGGTAATAATCCCTTCGAGTGTTGTTGTGGAAACAATGAGTTTGCCATCAGGGTACGGTGTTTCGATTTCTGTATATAAAATTTTTCTCGCAATAGAATTGTATAAATTCAAAGTTACTTCTTTGAATTCCCCAATAATATCTTCTGGGTGCATATCGTTAATCATAACTACTCACCATCACATTAAAATTAAACTTATAAACCTTTGTTTATAAACCCTATTTCACTTACCTAATTGAATTAGAGTAAGTCTGTGATACTTTCCACTGCTCTCTTAACATCAAGAAAAATTAAGCCTAATCTTGCATTAGGTTTAGCCATAACAGTTAGTACAGCTTCATTTCCGGCATAGGTCATTAATACATAACCACTATCACCTTTAATAAGTACTTGCTCTAATGCGCCACGATTAAGTTCTTGTGCTGTTCTATCCCCTAAAGATAGCATCGCGGCACTCATTGCCCCCACTCTATCTTCATCTAGTGCCGCAGGTAAAACAGAGGCCATGATAAGTCCATCTGTAGAAATAACAGCAGACGCTTCAATATCTGCTGAAGTCCCATTAAGCTCATTTAAAACTGATGCCAGCATGTCAGCTATCATACTAAATCTCCATTGTTAGTTGTTTGTGGTAATTTATTAACTATTGTCATTTGCATAACGAATACTCAGAGCCCAGATAAAGGTAACAAAATCGGGGTGATTAAAATGTGGAATACCGGATATAGCGATAACAAAACGCGTATTTCCAATAAATATAGGCCAGAAACCAATTTGGCTACAACCAAAGGCATCAACAATCGCCCACGCATGGCTAGATAAGCCTAAATTATTAACTAATAGGCCTGATCGTCTTTCATGCATTGTGGCTATTTCTGCACCTAATGCCGATAACTCTTCGGCAGTTTCATGTGCAAAGCCATGACAGACCAAATAAAAACCTTGGTCATCGGCAAGTAATACTTTGCCTTTTTCGGTTATATTATCCAGTAAATTTTGTAGCACATCTTCTAACGCACCTTCCGGTGCTGAAACTGGCTTATCAACACCTTGAACCCAACCGATTTTCTGGCAATGATGCAATAAATCTAAGGCTTTATCCTCATTACTTTCATCCATTAAGGATTTTAACGTATCAAGTGTTAACGCGGGCGTTTGTTTTTGTCTTAATAAGCGCCTTAAAAATCGTCTTGATTTATTATCTTCTTTTGAGGAGATAGCATAATAACTTCCCACAGGCGTTGGATAAAGAAATAATCCCTCTGCTAGTGAATAGGAACTCATATAAGGCTACTCCTTACCTAGCATAGGGTCTATGGAAAGTAACAAGGATTGCAATAAAAGTGATACATCTTTTTTTTCTCTTGCATCGACTGCAAATACGGCAGGTTTTAATCCATATTTTTTTAATTGCTGATGGTAGTCATCCACTGTTGGTGTTGCACTTAAATCCATTTGGGTAATTCCAATCGCAACCGAGGTATCGGCAATGAAATCAGAAAAAGAATCTAAGAAAAATTTCATATCTTGGAATGGATCTGCTCGAGTGTTATCAAGTAATAAAACTAAGCCCAAGCCACCAACGGAAAGAATATCCCACATAAAATCGAAGCGTTCCTGCCCTGGCGTACCATAGAGATGAATTTTTTCACCATCATCTAGGTTCATAATCCCATAATCCATTGCAACAGTCGTTTCTGCTTTACGCGTTTTAGTCATATCACTCGCTGCTGCATCAGTTCTAACAGGAGGTACATCACTAATGGATTGAATTGCCGTGGTTTTTCCAGCGCCAACAGGGCCTGTAAAAATAATTTTATATTGACTCATATTAATTAATGTATCTCTTAGTTACGTAACTTACCTAAAATCTTAGCCAATAAGCCTTGGGCTTTAGGTTTTTTAATTGCTGCCGGCGCAACCACTTTTTCAGGTCGATGCTGTTCTTGCCCAACTAGCCCTAAAGCATGTGCAGCACTGATAAAGACAAAAACATATTCTGGTTTAATTTGTAATTGTTTAACAACATCCATCATGAGTGTGGGTGAATGGGTTAATACAGCGGTAATTTGTAATGCATGGGGGGTAATTAACAAACGCGTAAAATTAGGCCATTGTTTTAAATAAACTGGCTGATGAATATCAATAGCACTTGGAAAGCGCCCTTTTGATGTCCAAATAGCTACTTTCCAAAGCAGCATATCGGCATCGTAAAAGTTTTCTAGCTTATCATGACAGTTTAGCTTGTCAGGATCAGCCGCACTCAGTGAAACGCCACTACCACTACCTGCCCATTGCTTCATTAAAATGCCAGAAAAAGCACGTAGTTGAACGTCTTTGGCATCTAACCAAATCTCATGTGTATCCGGAAATATAATGAGCGGTTTCCAATTTGCATTTAACTGGATAATACGTTTTTTTTCTTTTGCGACGCGTAATGCGGATTGAATATAGCTTAAGAAATAGTGTTTTGAGTTGAACGATGCGAGTAAAACCTGTTCTTTATCGGTGAAATCAACCCCTTCTACATGTCCTATATAACTTGAATACACTTCATCGCTTAAATCTATAGCGGTTCTATGTTTTTGGGTTTTCTTTTGCTCATCAAGTTGCGCTGCGCTAGGTTCTTCCTTAACGTTTTCTTTATCATCTTGAGTTGCCTCTATATCGTCAGATAAAGCCACGTCTTCCGTGACTGCCTGCACGGTATCTTCAGTTGAAGCCTCTGCGCTTTTAGCTGCTTCAGTCACCGTTGATTGTGAAGGAACTTTCTTTTTCGGCTTAGCAAGTTCAGTTTGTACTTGCTTAAGCGCCGCCATTAGCCCTTCACTTTCAATAGGTTTTTTTACATACACTGCACCTTCTATAGTAACCGGCTGTAGTGCCAGCAGTATCATTCCTTTACCAGGTGCTTTTGATTTTCTCTCTTCAAGTATTTCTTTAAATTTAACAGAGTCCGCATCGATAATATCAATGTCTGCAGTTGACTCATCAACCACGACCGCAAGACCTTTACAGGGGCCGTGCAGGTACATGGTCATCACTTTACTTGCTCTAGTATCCATTCCAAATAGAGCAACTTGTATCTTTTGATTATTACTCGTCATCATTTAACTCAGCAAAGTATTTAGCAGCATTCTGCCATTCAGTCGTGATATCAATTTGATAATTTTGCAGTTGATTCGTCATTTTTTTATACGATGAATAGCGCTTCGTTATTGTATATAATTCTAAGAGTTCACTTTGCAACTCTAATCTCTCAGGCATTTCGATAATCCCTGCCTCTAAAACTTCCATCGCTTGGTCTAATTGACTATATTCAACATAGTCTCTCGCAAGCGTTAATACATCGTACTCTGTATTAACTTTAACTGCCTCTTTTATTACATAGAGGGCGTTAACCTGCCCTGTAGTAAAAAGTGAATATCGATTACCTATTAATAAAGTTTCATCATAAGTTGCTAAATAAGAGTGTATTTTTAACAACTCTTCTTCAGATAAGGCCACACTGACTTCCGCACTGATACGCTCACTTAATCCACACCCTTGCCCTTTCAGAACATAAAAAAGATCAATCAATGCCGCATATAATTGCTCAGATAATTTATTGTTAAAGCAATAATTCACTCTTTGTAGGTGACACATTAAGCGCCTAGGTGATCTACGTACTTTATAAACTAACTGCCGGTATAAAGAGTCTGGTGCTTGCTCCGCATCTGTCCAAGGAACGACACTTACTACTCGACTGATTGCTGAACCCACATGACTAATTTCAGCTTCTTTTTCATTTTCAAATACCGAATAAGCAGACAACATTTTTATTTCAGTCTTCCTCTACACTAAATTAATCATAAAACTTCTTACAACGATTCTAAAAGGTCATTTAACTTGGGTCAAGTAAGCTGCTTAGGTTTTATAAAATCTCAGGCCTAGTCAGCAAAAAAGACAATTCTCTTATTTTTTATTCTTGGCTATCACTCAATAAAGAAAACTTAGTTTTTCCCACCCAAGTATAGGCAATTATAAAGGCGAATGCACTCAAAATAGCGGCAAAAGTAAATACCCAATTAGCGCCGTAAGTATCCCAGCCATAACCACTATATAAGCCGCCTAGCATTCCGCCCAAGCCAAAGCTTAAGCTACTATATAAGGCTTGCCCCTTACCTTGATGATGAATACCAAAATAGTTTTGTACTAAATGCATTGCTGCTACATGTGCTGTTCCAAAGGTCGCTGCATGCAGAATTTGCGCGAATATTAAAATACGCATGTCATCAGCAAACCACGCGATTAAAAGCCAGCGGACAACGGCTAAAAAACAGCTCATTAATAAAATAGCCCTTAATGATACATGCTTTAATAAACGGCGCATAAAAACAAATACAATAATTTCTGCACCCGCCCCTAAGGACCAAAGCAAACCGATGGTTGTTGCTGAATAGTCATATTCTTTTAGGTAGACCGAAAAAAACACATAATAAGGTCCATGCCCTGCTTGCAAAAGTAAATAGACCACTAAAAAGGCAATTACTTCGGGTTGTTTTAGAATTTTTCCTACACCAACCATTGCTTGGCTGGCTTTAGCAGTAATCACTTCAGGCGTAATCATCGCTATCAACCAAATACTACTCAAAATACTAACAATGAGCACAGGCAGAAGCTTAATGGGGTAAATATCTAATAAGTAGCCCACGCCTAAAACCGTTACGATAAAACCAATCGACCCCCACAACCTAATATCACTATAGCGATGTGGTTCGTCCTTTAGGTGATGTAAAGTAGCCGCCTCAAATTGTGGTAACGTGGCATTCCAAAAAAAACTAAAGCAAATGGTGACAAAAGCAAACCACTGATAAGAGGTTTCGTATAAAAATCCAGCAAATAACACCGCGGCTAGAAATGAAGCAATGCGAATAATTCGTAAACTGCGCCCCGTATAATCAGCAATCCAGCCCCATAGATTAGGTGCTATCACTTTTGTTCCCACCATAAAAGCGGTTAACTCTCCAATTTCTGCCGCACTAAAGCCACTATCTTTTAAAAATAAACTCCAAAAAGGTAAAAAGCCGCCTAAGGTCGCAAAGTAGCAGAAGTAAAAAGCCGATAAACGCCAGTGTGGGACTTTACTTTTCACAGCGATTTTTATGACACTCACCTAAGGTTTTACCATCTTAAATAGTAGCTTTTGTTATCGTTTCAGAAATATAGCTATGATGTAATGCTAATAACTCAAGTTTCATGATTTTACCCACCTTATAATTTCAACAATACTTAACGAATAAAGACTTAACGCAAAATAGGTAAACTCGATTTAACATCGTAGTTTTGCGCTCTATGACGTAACAAATGATCCATCAATACGATAGCCATCATCGCTTCTGCAATCGGTGTTGCACGAATTCCCACGCAAGGATCATGTCGACCTTTAGTAACAACTTCGATTGCTTCCCCTTCACGATTAATGCTGCGCCCCGGTAAGTGCAGGCTCGATGTTGGTTTTAAAGCAATACTCGCAGTAATGTCTTGGCCACTCGATATGCCACCTAAAACACCACCCGCATGGTTACTTAAAAAACCTTCATCGGGTGTCATTTCATCTCTAAAATCAGTTCCTTTTGCAGTAACACAATCAAAACCATCGCCAATTTCCACGCCTTTTACCGCATTAATACTCATTAATGCATGTGCTAAATCAGCATCTAGACGATCAAAAATAGGCTCACCCAGTCCTGGAGGAACGTTTGTTGCAATCACATTAACGCGCGCACCAATAGAATTGCCTTCTTTACGTAAAGCATCCATATAAGCAACTAATTCTGCTTCTTTACTACTATCTGGGCAAAAGAACTCACTATTGTCCATCGCCGCCCAATCAATCGTCTCCGTTTTAATTGGACCTAATTGCGCTAAATAACCACGAATTTCTATACCAAAGGCTAGGTTTAAATATTTTTTAGCAATCGCACCGGCTGCAACACGCATTGCCGTTTCTCTAGCTGATGACCGCCCCCCCCCGCGATAATCTCTAAAACCATATTTGTGATCATAGACATAATCCGCATGTCCCGGACGATAAGTTTCTGCAATATTGGCATAATCTTTAGAACGTTGATCTGTGTTTTTAATTAATAAACCAATGGGTGTTCCCGTGGTTTTTCCTTCAAATACACCGGATAAAATCTCAACCTGATCAGGTTCACGACGCTGTGTGGTATGACGAGACGTACCTGGACGGCGACGATCTAAATCAATTTGTAAATCTTCAGCACTAATTTCTAATCCGGGAGGGCAGCCATCAACGGTTGCGCCTAAAGCAATACCATGGCTTTCACCAAAGGTAGTCACTGTAAATAATTTTCCAATACTATTACCTGACATAATTAACCCAACGCTTGTTTAAATTGTTCATTAAATGTAAATACTTGTTCTGCTGTTAATAAAAACACGCCATCCCCGCCTTTTTCAAACTCTAGCCAGTAAAAAGGAATATTAGGAAATTGCGTTTGCAGTGTTTCTGCACTACTGCCGACTTCTATAATTAGAATACCCTGCTCGGTTAAGTAATCTGCGGCATTGACTAGGATTTTAATCACTAAATCTAAACCACTTTCCCCCCCCGTAAAACCCATTTCAGGCTCTGCATGAAATTCATCAGGAAGTTGCTGCCATTCACTAATCGCAACATAAGGCGGATTAGACACAATCAAATCATATTTCTGTGCAGGTAACGCGGTGAATAGATCAGATTGATGCAAGCTTAAGCGTTCTTCTAATTCATGTTGTGCGACATTGATTTTTGCGACATCCAGTGCATCAGCTGATAAATCAACCGCATCAACCTGTGCATCAGGAAAAGCATAAGCGCAAGCAATCGCAATACACGCACTGCCTGTACATAAATCTAAAATATGATGTACTTGATCCGGATCGACCCAAGGTGCAAACTGTTCTTGTATAATCTCTGCAAAAGGAGAGCGCGGCACTAAAACACGTTGATCCACGTAAAATTTTAAACCGGAAAATACCGCTTCATTGGTTAAATACGCCGAAGGAATACGCTCTTTAACGCGTCTATTAATAAGTTGCGTGATTTTTTCACGCTCAGCCTGAGTTAATTTGCTACTAAAGTAACACTCTGCCAAATCATACGGCAAATGTAGGCTATGTAAGACGAGAGCCGCCGCATCATCAATCGCCGTCGCAGTCCCATGGCCATGAAATAATTTAGCCTCGGAAAATTGGCTAGCGCCCCAGCGTATATAATCTCTAATCGTTTCTAATGTTTGCATTACGTTGCTAATAACAATAAAGTAAAAAATGCCTGTAATTCTAAACTAATTTAAGCTGCAGACTGGAAAGAATTTAGCTGTCGCTTCTTTTACGTTACGGCAACACTTAGCCTATTAATATTTTTAATCGCTTTGCCGCTATAGTTTTATCCACCTTACTTTAGCTAAAATGATAAGGATTCAATGATGATTAGCAATTCTTTACCAGCAAACGCACAACATGCCATTGATACACTGGCGACACAAAAGACTAAAACCGTTGACGCTCGCCTTGCTAGTATCAATCAGCAAAAAACCGACATTATATTATCCATTGGTAACAAGCCAACTGAT
Source organism: uncultured bacterium (assembly GCA_965366065.1). Taxonomy (GTDB): domain Bacteria; phylum Pseudomonadota; class Gammaproteobacteria; order Methylococcales; family Methylomonadaceae; genus Methyloprofundus. The sequence goes on from CBDUDV010000036.1 coordinate 9,423, forward strand.
GCTACTATTCATAATGAAACGAGTAAAAGCCTGCAACAGGCTAATCAAGACCCAAAAGATTCAGCTACTTTAAAAACAGCTACAAAAAACACGCAAAGTAATAATCTAGCCAATTTACAAACGGCAAGCCATGTAAAAAATCCCAATTTAGCTAAATTAGCTGTGGATCAAAAAATCACCGCCAGTGTTGTTAATAATGATAAAAATTTAACATTAAAACTGTTTACGCCTCAATCTGTTACTTTAGAGTTTCCTAAATCTAATTTAGCAAAAGACATTAATAGCGTTAGCTTGCAAGTTATCAAATCAGGTGAGCACCCTCAATTTAAATTACTTCCTGCACCAACACCTGAGGAATCAATTAATAATGCTTTAAAAGAGCTATTACCTAAACAACAGTCAACGTCTGTCATGTTGAATCAACTGGTTAAAAATTTAGCTCAAAATGAAAATGTTTCAGATACTTTAAAACGCTTAGCGCAAGATATTTTAAGAAACCTGCCGACTAAACAGCAATTAACAGAAGGTGCTCAGCTTAAAAAAAATGTCGATAATAGCGGGCTTTTTTTAGAGGCTAAGTTAGCTCAACCAGCGGGAAAACAAGCAAGTAATTTAGCACCTGATTTAAAAACAAAATTGACACAATTAGTCAATGCATTGCAGCAGGACAAAGGTGTTGCAGAAAAGAACACCGCCTTACAAGAGTTACAAACCAAATCAGAAGGTGCTTTAGCTCGATTAGTGCTTAATCAATTAAAATCGTTACCGCAAGATGAAGCTAATCGACAGGCTTGGACTGTAGAACTACCTTTTGTTGATAAAAAACAAGCAAAATCCCTACAAATACAAATTGAAGAAGAGAATCATAACAATTCAGAGCAAGAAAATAAAAGCTGGTCAGCGACGCTCAGTTTATCTCCGCCAAACTTAAGCCCTCTACACTGCAAAATTTCATTTTTTAATGGCACAGTGCATACTAATTTTTGGAGTGAAACTGGAGAAACAGTACAAATTATTGAAGGAAATTTAGATTACTTGAGTGAACGTTTTGAAGCCATTGGTTTAAAGCCTGGAAATTTAAATGCACAACAAAAAAAGCATATTGAACCCGACATTGTCAGTTCGGATCGCAATCAACCCTTATTTAACGATAACGCCTAAACTCCGCATAAAGCGATTAAAACAAATCATCAGGCAATAAAAAAGCCCCATTAATTAAAAATTAATGGGGCTTTGCAATTACATTACAGCGCACAAGCGCTAACTAATGTTAATTATTTCATCATTGTTTTAGTCAATAAACGATCTAATTTTGCATTTGTCGCTTCAGCAGCGTTTGCAGCACGTGTTGCTTCAGCAGTTGCAGCAGTTGCACTTGCAGCAGCATCGTTAGCTGATGCTCCAGCAGCTGTAGCAGCTTCAGATGCTTGCGCAGCTTGCTGTGAAACTTTATCCATATCAGCTTGTAGTTGCTCTAAATCGCCAGATGAAGCACAAGCCATCATCATGCTAGAACCTAAAACGATAGCTGAAACTTTTAATAATTTAATCATTTGTCTTCCTAAAAAATGTAATAAAAAAACCAATCTAGGTCTAGATTAATTTGCATTCCACAAACATAAGCAGTTAAAAACAACTACTAGATATATTTGATACTCTCAATTTTATCTCGTTTTATAGCGAATGCCAATTTATTTTATCTCAACCGGCATTCCTAAATAGACCCAATCGGCTAGTTCATCCACCTGTTGATTAGATAATGCGATACAACCCTGTGTCCAATCAAAAACACCTTGAACCTTAGGGTTTCCTCGCCCAACACCATGAATTCCAATCAACCCACCAATATTTGTATCACCAGGTGGCATTTGATTATCCTTATGCGCCGCCATAATACTTACATAATCTTGATATGAAATTTTCCCCGTATTCACTGCATATCGTGCATCTCTGGGTAAAGGGTAGTTAATACCAAAAAACCGCCTAAAGCGGCTGCCTTCATTAGCAATAGTCGAAATTTTATAGCGCCCGACAGGCGTAATATCATCGCCTTGTTTTTGCTTATTACCTGCTCCATTACGACCAATAGATATATCTTTAAAAGTTACTAGAACCACCCTGTCCTTTCTCACTTGAAGCTGCTTTTTAGCGGTATCGATTAATATCCACACCTTACTCTCAGCAAAGCCGCTATTTAGCGAAAATAATAGGAAAAATAAAAATAGGGAATAGCGCATAGAGGTAATAATGTTATTATCAAAAAAAAACTTACTGTCTTGAGCGAGTCATTATGCAAATAAACACAATTTCAACACAAGCTTATTCTGATCAAAAACCGGGTACTTCTGGTTTACGAAAAAAAGTAAAAGTGTTTCAACAAGCTAATTACTTAGAAAATTTTGTACAATCGATCCTGTCTTCATTACCTCAAAGTAGCAATAAAACCCTCGTCATTGGCGGTGATGGACGCTATTATAATAATGATGCCATCCAAATTATCATTAAAATAGCCGCTGCAAATGGTTATAGTGACCTTATTATTGGCCAAAACGGTTTACTCTCTACCCCTGCCGTTTCTCATTTAATCAGAAAGTACCAAGCCTTTGGCGGCTTTATTCTTTCTGCTAGCCATAACCCTGGCGGACCCGATGAAGATTTTGGTATTAAATTCAATATCAGTAGTGGTGGCCCAGCGACTGAGCAAGATACCGATGCTTTTTTTAGCTACAGTCAAAGTATTAGCGATTATAAAATAGCTGAGTTAACACCGATTGATATTAGCACTTGTGGAAAATACACCCAATCTGAATTAAATATTACTATCATTGACCCTGTTGATGATTATGCCGAACTCATGGCAAGCTTATTCGACTTTGACCTCATCAAACAAGCATTCACATCAGAATCCATAAGCCTCTGCTTTGATGCGATGCATGCAATCACCGGCCCTTATGCAACACGTATTTTGGAAGATATTTTAGGTGCGCCTAAAGGCACAGTTATTAACGGCACTCCCTTAGAAGACTTTGGCGGACATCATCCTGATCCAAATTTAAGCCATACCAAAGAGTTACAACAGCTGATGTTTGGTAGTAAGGCACTTGATTTTGCTGCTGCATCAGATGGTGATGGCGATAGAAACATGATTTTAGGTAATAATATTTTTGTTACTCCAAGTGATAGCTTAGCGATTATGGCTGCAAATGCTCAGTTAATACCCGCGTACTCTGCCGGTATTGATGGCGTTGCTCGCTCCATGCCAACTAGCCAAGCGGTCGACCGTGTTGCAAAAGCATTAAATATTCCTGCCTTTGAAACCCCCACTGGCTGGAAGTTTTTTGGTAACTTGCTCGATGCGGGAAAAATAACTCTGTGTGGTGAAGAAAGTTTTGGCACGAGCTCTAACCATGTACGTGAAAAAGATGGTTTATGGGCGGTTTTATTTTGGCTTAATATCTTAGCTAAACGTAAACAATCCGTACAAGAAATCGTTAATGAACATTGGCAAACTTATGGCCGCGATATTTATTGCCGTCATGATTATGAAGCCGTTGATAGCGATATCGCCAACAATATAATGGATCATTTACGTAGCCAGTTAGCTGCTTTGCCTACGCAATCCTTTGGTCAATATACAGTGGAATATGCTGATGAATTCAGCTATCACGATTCTATAGACCAAAGTATTAGCAACCACCAAGGCATCCGCATAGGCTTTACCGATGGCTCTCGAATCGTATTTCGTTTATCCGGAACAGGTACCGTAGGCGCAACCTTACGTATTTATATAGAAAAATATGAACCTGATGCAAGTAAGCAACAACAAGAACCACAAACCGCATTAGCCGATTTAATTACGCTTGCAGAACAATTTTGTGAAGTTAAAAAAAGAAGTAACCGAGTCGAACCTAGCGTTATTACTTAAATAACTCAATAGTTAAGAGGCAGACTTTATCTGTCTCTTAATCCCAACGATTTCTTCTGTTGCTGAAAACAATCAAAAAATAATGAAGAGATTGAGTTATTTTAAGCCTACTATTTTATTTCCCTGCTTATTAATCCCTAAGCAGGGAAATAAATATCACTTACGCGATTGCTAAACCTTTTAGCAAATCCGCTTTAATATCCTCAATCGACTCCAAGCCGACTGAGATTCTTACCAAGCTATCTTTAATACCTGCTTGTAAACGTACTTCAGGTGCTAAACGCCCATGCGTTGTTGTTGCTGGGTGTGTAATCGTGGTTTTCACATCACCTAAATTCGCCGTAATTGATAACATCTGGGTGCTATCAATTAAATGCCATGCCCCCTCTTTACCACCCTTTAATTCAAAACTAACCACCGCACCAAAATGACTTTGCTGCTGCTTTGCTAATTCATGCTGAGGATGCGATTCCAAGCCAGGGTAATGTACTTTATCTACACTCGGTTGCGCATCCAACCACTTAGCTAATTCAAAGGCACTATCGCAATGCGCTTTCATTCTAACCGCTAAGGTTTCTAGGCCTGATAAGAAAACCCAAGCATTAAATGCACTCATAGTTGCACCACCGGTACGCAAATAGGGGTAGATATACTGATCTATAATCTCATCGCTCGCAATGACAGCACCACCAACACAACGCCCCTGTCCATCGATATATTTAGTCGCGGAATGCACAACAATATCCGCACCTAATACTAATGGCTTTTGCATAATCGGCGTACAAAACACATTATCGACCACTAATAAACTGTCTTTATTGTGTGCAATATCAGCTAAGGCTTTAATATCCACTAATTCCATTAAAGGGTTTGATGGTGTTTCTACGAACAAAAACCGCGTATTTTCTTGTATGGCATCATCCCACGCTTGTAAATTAGATAATTCAACAAAGGTAGTTTCTACTCCAAACTTAGCAAAGTAGTTTTGAAAGGTCAGAATGGTATTACCAAACACACTACGCGAACATACTACATGATCACCTGACTTTAAAAGCCCCATGCCCACAGCCATAATAGCTGCCATTCCTGATGCAAAGGCTAAACAACGCTCGCCTTGCTCCATTAAGGCTAATCTATCTTGGAATGCATTCACGGTTGGATTAGTAAAGCGCGAATAAATATGCCCTTCACGTTTTCCTGTAAAGCGTAATGCTGCATCTTCAGCACTATCAAACACATAACTAGAGGTCATAAAAATAGGCATACTATGCTCACCTTCACCCGTGCGCTTTTGCCCCGCCCTAATCGCTTGGGTTTCTATTGAATATTCCGTCCAATCAAAATCTGTCATGTGTTTCTTGCTTTAAGTTCAGTAAAATAATGGCAAGATTTTAACAAAAATATGCCCAGCAAACATTGAATACATGAATTTATCTGTCGATATCGCTTACGCAGCACAACAACTAGCGGATTTTTTAATCGCCTCTCGGCACACGCTTATCACAGCAGAGTCCTGCACGGGTGGCGGTGTTGCTCAGGTACTTACCGATATTCCGGGGAGTTCAAGCTGGTTTGATCGCGGTTTTATCACCTATAGCAATTTATCTAAAACGGAAATGCTCAGCGTAAATCCTGACCTTATTGAGCAACAGGGTGCTGTCAGTCATCAAGTCGCTGAGGCAATGGCGACAGGCGCGTTACAACAATGCCTTGCAGACTATGCCATTGCAATTACCGGCATAGCAGGCCCAACAGGCGGCAGTATTGAAAAACCTGTCGGCACTGTTTATATTGCCGTGCAAAAGCGCCATCAACCGCCTATTGTGATATTAGAAAACTTGAGCGGCAGTCGCCTAGAAATTCGCGCACAAGCCACGCTTAAAGCACTACAGTTAATTCCAAGCAATTACGCTAAATAGCCGTATAATATTGCTCAATCATAATTAAAAATATAATAATAAAATGATCGACTTACTGTTTGATATTCTTCCTCAAGTTCATGGTGGCGGCCATAATGGTATAGGCGCCATAGAAGGTTTAGCTGCGTTTTTAACTTTTTTAGAGTCCTTGACCCGCATGAATTCTGGGCAAATTTTTGCTGCTTTTTTCCCCGGTGTGGCGGCATTAAATAATATTCATCCTTTAATTGTTCATTTTCCGATTGCACTCTTTAGTGTGTTTTTTATCAGCGACATCCTCGGTTGCCTATTCAAAAAAGTTGAATGGCGCCAATTTGCTACTTTCACACTATATATTGCAACAGTGAGTGCTATTTTGACTGTCGCGGCTGGTTTTCAAGCTGCATACGCTGTTGAGCATAATGATGCCACACACTTAATCATGTTACGCCACCAATTTTTTGGTATTAGTGTCACGGCATTAGCCATTCTATTATCTTTGTATCGCTATTTTGCAAACCCAAAATTTATACAAGAAAAAACCTATCTACATTTTGCTAGCTCCGCCTTACTAATGATATTACTCATTTTTGGCGCAGATTTAGGTGGACTCATGGTTTATGAGTATGGTGTTGCCGTCAAAAAAGCGCCTCACACAATAGCCCCCCCACCTGTTCATACACATGACCACGGTGCGCACACGCATCATGCGCATTAGTTTTTATATAAAGCATTAATTCATTACTTCTAGGCATTCTTTGTATGTGGTATTCTAGTCGGTTTTATCGCTTTAGTTGCGGCTCAAAATGAATCGAACCCGTATAAAAATTTGTGGATTCACTACACCCGAACAAGCCGCTCATGCCGCTTATGCCGGGGCCGATGCGATTGGTTTAGTTTTTTACCCGCCTAGCCCACGTAATGTTTCCATTGAATTAGCACAAAAAATCGTACAAGCACTCCCTGCATTCACGACGGTGGTGGCATTATTTGTTGACGCAAGTGAAGCCGAAATTAAGCAGGTGATTTCTCAAGTACGCATTGATTTATTACAGTTTCATGGCAATGAAAGTCCTGAAGCATGTAGACAATACCCGCTTCCTTATATGAAAGCGATACGCATGCAAACAGAAACAGACATTAATGCATTAAGTAAAAGCTACCATGATGCCAGCGCGTTACTACTTGATGCTTACCACCCGCAAACTAAAGGTGGCACAGGCGAAAAATTTGATTGGGACTTAATCCCAAAAAACTGCAGCTTACCTATTGTACTTGCTGGTGGCCTAGACAAACATAATGCCGCCCAAGCGATACAACGAGTCCAGCCCTTTGCACTTGATGTCAGTAGTGGCGTGGAATCAGCCAAAGGCATTAAAGATAACCATAAAGTATCAGAATTTTTAACCGAGGTTTACCAAAGTGACAGAAACAACTAAGCCCTACAACATGCCCGATGATCGGGGACATTTTGGCCCTTACGGGGGAATTTTTATTGCAGAAACGCTTATTCCTGCCGTAGAAGAGTTACAAACGGCTTATGATCAGTTCATGACTGATCCTGAGTTTATGGCAGAACTGGATAAAGATTTTCAGCACTATGTTGGTCGCCCTTCCCCGCTTTACCATGCAGAACGCTGGAGTAAAGTATTAGGTGGTGCGCAAATCTACCTAAAACGTGAAGATTTGAACCATACCGGTGCGCATAAAATCAACAATACGATTGGGCAGATTTTACTCGCAAAACGCATGGGTAAAACACGCATTATCGCTGAGACAGGCGCAGGGCAACATGGCGTTGCAACGGCAACAGTGTGTGCTCGCTTAGGTTTAGAATGCGTTGTTTACATGGGTGCCGTCGATATTGCTCGCCAAGCACTGAATGTTTACCGCATGCAATTACTAGGCGCTAAAGTCGTCTCTGTCACATCTGGCTCCCAAACATTAAAAGATGCCTTAAACGAAGCGATTCGTGATTGGGTAACCAATGTGGATAATACCTTTTATATTATCGGCACAGTTGCAGGCCCGGCACCTTACCCTGAAATGGTTCGCGAATTTCAAGCAATTATTGGCCGCGAAGCACGCGAGCAATGCTTAACTCAAACAGGAAAATTACCCGATGCTTTGGTTGCCTGTATAGGCGGCGGTTCTAATGCAATTGGTTTATTTCACCCGTTTATTGATGATGCTAACGTTAAAATGTTTGGTGTAGAAGCCGCAGGAGATGGCATTGAAACAGGTCGTCACTCTGCTGCAATTTGTGCAGGACGCCCAGGTGTTTTACATGGCAATCGTACTTATCTTATTGAAGATGACGATGGAGAGATTATTGAAACGCATTCAATTTCAGCTGGCTTAGATTATCCAGGTGTTGGACCAGAACATGCGTGGCTCAATGATATTGGCCGCGCTAATTATGTCAGCGTGACTGACACGGAAGCTTTAGAAGGCTTTCATGCACTGACTAAATTAGAAGGCATCATCCCAGCACTAGAATCAAGCCATGCAATGGCTTATACAATGAAGCTTGCACCAACGATGAAAAGTGACGAAATAATCATTGTTAATTTATCAGGTCGTGGCGATAAAGATATGCATACCATGGCAGAACGTGAAGGAATTAAAATATGAGCCGTTTAGAAACTGTTTTTTCTGACTTTAAAAAAACCGGTCGCAAAGCACTCATCCCATTTATCACCGCTGGCGATCCAAACCCAGAATTTACCGTTCCTATGATGCATGCCATGGTTGAGGCCGGTGCAGATATAATTGAACTTGGTGTGCCTTTTTCTGATCCAATGGCCGATGGCCCGGTTATTCAACGCGCAAGTGAACGTGCTTTAGCCCATAAAATGAGCTTACGCCGCACCTTAAAGATTGCAGCAGAATTCAGAAGCACTAACCAAACAACCCCTGTTGTACTGATGGGCTACGCTAACCCTGTTGAAGCCATGGGTTATGAAGCCTTTGCTGATGCTGCACAAAGTGCAGGAATTGATGGTGTATTAACCGTTGATTTGCCACCAGAAGAAGCAACTGAATGTGCTGAGTTACTTAATGCACGCAATATCGATCAGATTTTTTTATTAGCACCCAATAGTGAAACAACTAGAATTAAAAAAATGGATGCGATTGGTAGTGGATTTCTTTATTATGTCTCTGTTAAGGGCATTACCGGTGCAGGTCACTTAGACACGGCTGATGTTGAAAGAAAACTACAACTTATTCGCGCAAACACTAACATACCGGTTGCTATCGGCTTTGGCATTAAAGAAGCAGATACGGCTAAAACGATTTCCGCTTTCGGAGATGCTGTCGTTGTAGGTAGTGCTTTAATTAGTAAAATAGAAGCAAATTTAGCAGCCCCTGAGACTGCAAAAGTAAAAATCGTAGAACTATTACAATCCATGCGTAAAGCAATGGATGAACAGGTTTAAAGACGGAGTAAATAATGAGTTGGTTTGAAAAGTTAGTCCCTTCGACTATTATAAAAAAAGATTCTGATACCAAAAAAAATCCTATTCCAGAAGGTCTATGGCATAAATGCACTCGCTGTAGTGCGATTTTATATACCAGTGAACTAGAAAAAAATGCAAACGTCTGCCCTAAATGTGATTTTCATATGCGCATTGGAGCACGTCGCCGCTTAGATTTATTTCTTGATGCTGATGGTCGTGAAGAAATTGGCGAAAAAATCAAACCGACTGACCCTTTAAAATTTAAAGACAGTAAAAAATATAAAGATCGCATCACACAAGCACAAAAACAAAGTAAGGAAAACGACGCACTTGTGGTTCTTAGTGGCACCTTATTAGGTAAACCGATTGTTGCTGCAGCCTTTGATTTTAGCTTTATGGGCGGCTCAATGGGCTCAGTAGTTGGTGAGAAATTTGTACGCGGCGTTAATAAAAGTATAGAACTAGGCGTCCCATTTATTGTCTTCACTGCTAGTGGCGGTGCGCGTATGCAAGAGTCATTGTTCTCTTTATTTCAAATGACCAAAACCAGCGCAGCATTAACCAAATTATCCGCTGCTCGCCTGCCTTATATCTCTTTTATGACTGACCCAACTATGGGTGGAGTTTCTGCTAGCTTAGCTATGTTAGGTGACCTTAATGTTGCTGAACCTGAAGCATTGATCGGCTTTGCTGGTCCGCGTGTTATTGAACAAACGGTACGTGAAACCTTACCTGAAGGTTTTCAACGCAGTGAATTTTTACAAGAGCATGGCGCGATCGATATGATTATTAACCGCCTCAATATGCGTGAAGAAATTGCATCCGTTCTTGCTATTCTTATGGCGAATAAAGCCGCTGCTTAATTTATCTGTTCTGCAAAGCTCAGGCTCAAAGTATGAGCTTTGCAGACACAGACTAAGCAAGTCTTTGTTACTTAATAATGTTTTTTAATTATGCACTTTGATACCCTTAAAGAATGGTTGCACTGGCAAGAAGGCCTTCACCCTCAAAGCATAGACTTAGGCTTACATAGAGCTAAGAAAGTTTATCACGCGCTTAATCCTCTAAAAAAACAACCCATCACCATTACCGTTGCAGGAACCAACGGCAAAGGCTCAACCGTTGCTTTTTTAGAAGCGATTTATCGTGCGCAAGGACTTAAAGTTGGCTCTTACACATCACCTCATATATTAAAATACAATGAACGTATAAAAATTAATGGGCAGCCTGTTTCTGATGAAATCTTATGTCACAGCTTTGAACGCATAGAAGCCGTCCGTAATGATACCTCGCTGAGTTATTTTGAATTTAGCACGCTTGCTGCTTTAGATATTTTTTCACGATCTGACTTAGATATTCAGCTATTAGAAGTCGGTCTTGGCGGTCGCTTAGATGCGGTCAACATTATTGATGCAGATGCCTCTCTTATTACCAGTATTTGCATTGATCACACCGATTGGTTAGGTGACACACGCTTGGCTATCGCCGCTGAAAAATCAGGGGTTTTTCGTTCACATTGCCCCGCCATAGTGGGCGATATCGATCCTCCCGTTTCACTCATCGAAAGTGCACAGAAAATTGATGCGCAATTGTTATTAATTAACCATGATTTTTCCTATAAAAAAACGATTAATCATTGGAATTGGCAAGGGACAACAACGCAGCTCAACGAACTACCACACCCAAATATAAAAGGTGAGCATCAATACCGTAATGCCTCTATTGCCTTAATGGCAGTACAAAGCTTGCAAAGCAAAATCTCTGTTAGCGATAAAGCGATTCATTCTGGTCTAGCTAATGCTCAAATTTCTGGACGTTTTCAACTCATTAAAACCAAAGACAACGCGCCTATTCTTTTAGATGTCAGCCATAATCCACAAGCTGCACAAGCGCTATTAGATTATTTGAATACTGAGTTCTCTGAGCTTCCTGTGTATGCCTTATTTACAATGATGTCCGATAAAGACATGCAAGCTGTCGTGGATCTAATGCAGCCAAAAATTAAACATTGGTTTATCTCCCCTCTTGATAACCCAAGAACAACCGCAGAAGACGATATAAAAACAACTTTCAAGCAATGCAATATAAAACAAGTCAGCACGGGGTTTATTGATTTCTCCAAGACCTTTGCCGCAGCCACAGCAGAAACTAATAAAAACAAAGGTCTTCTGGTTATTTTTGGATCATTTTTCCTTGTTTCAGAATACCTTGCACAAGCCAGTCACAAGAAGGAAGCATAATTATGAATGAAGTACTTAAACACCGCATCGTTGGTGCTATGGTTGTCACCGCGCTAGCTGCTATTTTTATTCCCATGTTATTTGATGAGCCTATTTCAGAAGCAAATACGCCAACTAACACTGAGATTATCTTACCTATAAAACCCAGCACCCAACTACCTGCGCTCATCAAAAGTATTCCAAAATCCAATACAGACGTCATTTCCACAGAAAAACTAGCGCAAGTTAATTTACAAAAAACTGCTTCAATAGCGCCTTCACAAGATAAAGACTTGAAAAGCTGGGTTATTCAAGTAGGGAGCTTTAGCTCAGAAAAAAATGCCAATGAATTTAAAGATCGTTTACGCAAGCAAAAATTCAGCTCTTATGTTGCAGCAATTAAATCTAAAAAAGGCACTCTGTATCGCTTGTTCGTCGGTCCTGAATTAAGCCATGATATCGCACTAAAAACACAGCAACGCTTAGAAGAAACCTTTAACGCAAAAACAATTTTGGTCTCAGAATAGGTATAAAAATGATTTGGATAGATTATTCAATTATCGCGTTAATTAGCATCTCACTGATTATCGGTTTATTCAGAGGACTCATAAAAGAAGCTTTTGCCTTAGTCACCTGGGGCGTTGCGACTTGGGTAGGTTTCACCTTCAACAAACCGCTAGCCGATTTATTTATTGATGCGATCAGTATGGAAACTGTGCGTATCGGTGCCGCTTTTATTAGCTTGTTTATTTTAACCCTTATTGTAGGGGCTATTATTAACTACCTACTAAGCGCTCTGGTCAGTAAAACCGGACTATCCGGAACCGATCGTTTAGCGGGCTTAATATTTGGTATTGTTCGCGGTGGATTTATTGTCGTTGTGCTAGTCATGCTTGCGGGCTTAACGCCTTTGCCAAATGAACCGTGGTGGCAAGAATCGCAACTTTTACCCCATTTTCAATCAACAGCAGTTTGGTTACGTTCTCATATACCTGATAACCTTGCTAATTCAGTTAACTATTAATAATTTACAACTCTAGGAAATAACATGTGCGGTATTGCAGGGATAGTCTCCCATCAAAATGTAAATCAAGATCTTTATGATGCACTTACTGTTTTGCAGCACAGAGGTCAAGATGCTGCTGGTATCGTTACCTGTGAAAACGGTCGCTTACATCTGCGTAAAGACAACGGACTGACACGTGATGTTTTCAGCACCGAACAAATGATGAAGTTACGTGGGAAAATGGGCATAGCACATGCGCGTTATCCAACAGCAGGTAGTTCTAGCTCATCTGAAGCACAACCTTTTTATGTGAACTCACCTTTTGGAATTACCTTAGCCCACAATGGTAATTTAACCAATACTGAACAACTTAAAAAAGAGCTCTTCATTGAGGATCAGCGCCACCTAAATACTAATTCTGACTCTGAAGTTTTACTCAATGTTTTTGCCCATGAATTACAACAACTAGGCAAACTCGATTTAGATAAGTCTGATTTATTTAAAGCGGTTGAAGGTGTTCACCGACGTTGTAAAGGCGCTTATGCTGTAGTCATTATGATTCCTAACATTGGAATTTTAGCCTTTAGGGATCCTAATGGTATTCGCCCTATTATCTTTGGTGAAAGACAGTCAGAGCAAGGCTCTGAATTTATGGTTGCCTCTGAAAGTGTTGCTTTAAACTCCCTAGACTTTAAAATAACACGCGATTTGGCCCCGGGAGAAGCAGTCTTTATTTCTGAATCTGGCGAGTTACACACACAGCAGTGTGCGGAAAAAACAGACCACTGCCCGTGTATTTTTGAGTACGTTTACTTTGCGCGCCCTGATTCTATTATAGATAATATTTCTGTGTATAAAGCACGTTTGCGCATGGGCGATAAACTAGCAGAAAAAATACTTAAAGAATGGCCAGATCATGATATTGATGTCATCATTCCGATTCCTGATACTAGCCGTACTTCTGCCTTAGAAATGGCAAATACTTTGGGCGTTAAGTTCCGGGAAGGCTTTATCAAAAACCGCTATATCGGTCGTACTTTTATTATGCCTGGCCAACAAATGCGTAAAAAATCAGTGCGCCAAAAGCTGAATGCGATTGAACTAGAGTTTGAAGGAAAAAATGTTTTATTAGTCGATGACTCTATCGTGCGTGGAACAACGTCAGAACAAATCATAAAAATGGCCAGAGACGCGGGTGCTAATAAAGTATATTTTGCATCAGCTGCGCCTGCAGTACGCTATCCTAATGTATATGGAATTGATATGCCGGCTGTCACAGAATTAGTCGCACATAACCGCACAGAAGATGAAATTGGTGTTGCTATTGGTGCCGATAAAATGATTTACCAAGACTTAGAGGATCTTGTCGATGCCGTTGGTACGGGCAACAAAAAAATCAAACACTTTGATACCTCTTGCTTTGATCACCAATACGTAACAGGTGATGTTGATGAAGCCTATTTAAAACGTATTGATGACTTACGTAATGATGCGTCTCAAGCAGATAAAAAAGCTGAAACCGCGATTATAGACATGCATAACTCATACTAAGTTTATTTCAATGGGCTCTTAATCATTGCAATTAAGAGCCCATTGTTAACAATTAAACGTTAAATACCGCTAGTATAAATCCCCCGCTGCATCCACTGCATTTAGCTGATCGCCATTCGGATCACTAATGACTGCAGGATCTGGAATCCAAGCTGCTAAACATGCCCTATCTTTAATACAAGGGTCTGTTAATGTTTGTAAGAATGCAACAATATCATCCACTTGCTGGTCAGTAAAATCAACTTCCGCTATTTCAAAATTCGCTGCATCACGCGCTTCTTGCGTATTAACAACTAATTGATCAAGATTATGAATTTCTGTTTGACTTAATTGATCAAAATCATAGCTATCAATCGCTACCTGCGGGTTAGACATATGTTTAACCACAGCTTCTAACGAAGTATAAGCGCCTGCATGAGACCATGGACCCGTCATTTCTACGTTAAGCAAACTCGGTGTCCGAAATGCAAATTTATCTAAACTATTGCCAGTTTCACGAAAACGCCCAAAATCTTTAGAGCCATCATCACCATCGCCCTTACCAGGCCCTATTTGTGGCATTGCAACATTATGAAAACGTTCATCGGTGAAAAAATCACCTGCATGACAGCTTGCACAGTTTGCACCACCTTCAGATTGATTGCTAAAAAATAAAACCGCACCTGCTTTTGCCTCATCTGAAATCGCGTCATCATCACCTTCAACATATTGCTTCCACGGATTATTGACAAAAACCTGCGAACGCTCATATTCCCCAATGACAAAAGAAATATTCTGCTCATTTATCAACTCTGTAGCCGTTCCTGGGCCAAACACATCCTGGAATTTGCTTAGCCAATAATCAGTATCATCTAAGTCAGTTGCCGCATCACCATAACCACCTATTCTACCGGCCAAATATTCACGAATAGTTTGATCTGTATAAGCCTCATGCGTAAACCCTTTCATTTCCTCGCGTGAAGTCACAGGAAAACGTGCTTGAGCTTGGACTAGGTTTTGCCCAGCCAATGGGTCAGCAACACCAAAACTAGTAGAATTTGGCGTACGAATTCCAGCATTACCAGCACCATTAGCACTAACAGTTTTAGCTAGGCTCTCAACGCGACCATCATGAAACATAACTTGATCCCACAATGCCGTATTAAACGTTGTTGGCGCATTTCGTGGAACCGGCGGCCCACCTTCAGGATTATTCGCAGCTAATTGATTATCTCGTCCAGATCCTAATAAATCAGGGTCATCTGATTCCGTTCCAATAGGTAAAGATAAATTATCCCCCCCTCCTAAAACCGGATGATGACAAGTCACACAAGCCGAATCTTGATCCGCCCCCATAGACTTAGAAAAGAATAACTCCATACCTAACTGCGCTTCTTTATCAGTAATATTGGGAATTATATGTGCTGTTGTTACTGGAGTACCTACCAACCCTAAGTCATCGACTAACTCTCTTAGATTAGTCGTAGGATTGTCATTAACAGGACTACCATTCTCACAGGCTGTTAATGCTAGAAATAGCGTGGCTGTAATAATTACTTTCATTACTTCTTACCTCTTACCTCTTACTTAAAAGAGTTTAAGTAGCAATTAACACACCAATATTATTATATAATAATATTAAATCACATCAATACCTTACAAAATACAAGTTTTATTTCATAGCAAAAGTAGGTCATATCCCACTTTATAAATAAGGCATATAACCCATTCTAGTGAAAATATTTCCAACAGAAATGACTAACTTACAATTAAGCCATCCGCCATATGTAGAACTCGGTCCATGCGTCCCGCTAATTCAGCATCATGAGTCACAATTAAAAAACTAATATTAAACTCTTGATTAAGCTCCAACATTAATTCATACACACTCTCAGCGGTTTTACTATCTAAATTACCGGTTGGTTCGTCAGCTAAAATGCACTTAGGCTGATTAATCAATGCGCGAGCAATCGCTACCCGCTGGCGCTCTCCGCCAGATAATTCTCCCGGTTTATGCTGTGTTCTATGCGCTAAACCAACGCGCTTAAGTATCGCTTCGGCTTTTGTTGTTGCCTCTTTAACCGAAAGTCCACCGATCAAAGCTGGCATAGCGACATTTTCTACCACGCTAAACTCGCCTAATAAATGATGAAATTGATATATAAATCCCAAAGAACGATTACGTAATTTAGATAACTTAGCTTGGCGCACTTTATTCAAATTAATGCCATCTAATTCAACAAGTCCACTACTCGGTTTCTCTAATCCGCCTAATAAATGAAGTAAGGTGCTCTTACCTGAACCAGAACTTCCCATAATGGCAACACGCTCACCCTCAGCAACTGAAAAATCAACGCCTTTTAACACGTCAACATCTAATGCACCTTGTTGATAGCGCTTAGTTAACTGCTCACATCTTAAAATAATTTTATTATTCATAACGTAAAACCTCAGCAGGGTTCACTTTAGATGCCTGCCATGCAGGGTACAAAGTAGCTAACAAAGACAAAGAAAAGGCAACCACTGCAATAACTCCTACATCCATCCACACTAATTTAGACGGTAAACTACTAATATAATACACATCAGCAGCCATAAAATTAACGCCAAAAAATTCTTCAATCGCTGGGACAATCGTTTCTACATTTAAAGCCAACAATACGCCGCCCACAGTCCCCAATAAGGTCCCCACTAGGCCGATAATGCCACCTAAAATAATAAAAATCCGCATAACCGCCATTGGGCTTAGTCCCTGCGTTTTTAAAATAGCAATATCTGCTTTTTTATCAGTGACTACCATCACCAAGGTCGATACGATATTAAACGCGGCAACCGCAACAATCAGCAATAAAATAATAAACATCACACGCTTTTCTGTTCTAATCGCCTGAAAGAAATTACTGTGTGCTTGCGTCCAGTCTCTGACAAAATAACGTCCATAAAGTTTCTTTGCTATTTGATGTGTAATTTGAGGTGCATTAAACAAATCATCTAGTTTTAAACGCAAACCCGATACCTTATTCTCTAAGCGCAATAATTTTTTAGCATCGTCAATATGAATAATGGCCATATTTCTATCATATTCATACATACCCACCTCAAAAATTCCAACCACCGTAAAGCGACGTAAACGTGGAATAATTCCAGCGGGTGTTGAGTTCACTTGCGGGCTAATAATGGTTACTTTCTCACCCACACTAGCGCCTAAATAACTGGCTAGTTCTGAACCTAAGACAATTTGGTACTTACCTGCTTGCAGCAGACCTAATTCACCGGTTGTCATTTTATCAGCAACATCTGACACCGCTATTTCTTCGCTAGGTATGATACCTCGTAATAAACTACCACTCACACGCCGCCCTGAATTAATCATGACCTGCCCTTTTACAAACGGCGCAGTCCCTTCTATATGTGGGTAATCTTTAATTGTAGCCTGTAAGCCTTGCCAATTTTCTAGCTCTCCAGTACGACCTGTTATGGTTGAATGCGCCGTCATGCCTAAAATACGTTGGCGTAATTCTGCTTCAAACCCATTCATCACGGATAAAACCGTAATCAATGCAGTTACCCCTAATGCAATGCCCAGCACTGAAGTGAGAGTGATAAATGAAATAAATTGCGTACGACGTTTTGCGCCTGTATAGCGCAATCCGATATATAAACTAAGAGGTTTAAACATAGTGTGGAAATTTCCAATTAAAGCATAAGAAATAGATTTATTTTTACTTCAGTAAAGTTATTGGCAGTCAGAGCATAAGCCATATAGATATAAACTATGATCAGTTAATTCATAACCGAGCTTTTTAGCAATATCATTTTGGCGCTGTTCAATCACATCATCAATAAACTCATCCACTTTTCCGCATTTAACGCAAACAACAT
This sequence comes from uncultured bacterium, assembly GCA_965366065.1. Lineage (GTDB taxonomy): Bacteria > Pseudomonadota > Gammaproteobacteria > Methylococcales > Methylomonadaceae > Methyloprofundus. The sequence goes on from CBDUDV010000036.1 coordinate 27,344, forward strand.
GATCATGGTGCTGACCTTTATTTAATTCAAAAACTGAATTACCGCCTTCAAAGTGATGCCTTGTTACTAAACCAGCCGCTTCAAATTGAGTTAATACACGATAAATGGTTGCGAGACCAATATCTTCATCTTCCTTTAATAAGATTTTGTAAACTTGCTCTGCGCTTAAGTGGCGATTATTATTTTCGCGCTCCATAATCTCCAGAATTTTCACACGCGGCAAGGTTACTTTTAAACCCGCTTTTCTTAAATCTTGAGTTTCCATATTCTTTACCAAAACGAGGGTTAAACTATTTTTAAGGGCCTAGAAACAAATAACCCCGTATAAAACGGGGTTATCATTAAAAAGTTGGCTTGTTACTTAGGTTCAACTTGTGTTGCTTGCAAACCTTTAGGGCCTGTTTCAACTTCAAAATTAACTGCTTGATTTTCTTCTAGTGATTTAAATCCATCACCGATAATTGATCTAAAATGGACAAATACCTCTTCACCACCCTCATCAGGTGTAATAAATCCAAAGCCTTTTGCGTTGTTAAACCACTTAACAGTACCTGTTGCCATCTTTTTTAAATCCTAAAATCATACATAACTTAAACTTGCGATTTATGTAAACTCGCACACTATATCATAAAACACTAATTTTTCAGCCACCCAGCACGCTATAAATTGTGGTATCCGGTTTCTTCATGTAATACGATATCCAGCCCTTCCACTTCTTCGTCTGCGGTTACTCGTAAGCCCATTAATTTATCGATTAATTTTAAGATCAGGTAACTAAATCCAGCACTCCAAAGTATCACCACAACAACCGCTAGCGTTTGCACTCCCACTTGTTGCGCAATAGTAACTTCACCTAAGCCTAGACCACCAAAGCTATCCGCCGCAAAGACTCCGGTTAAGATAGAACCAACAATTCCACCAACACCATGCACTGGAAAAACATCCAGAGAATCATCAATTTTAAAACGGCGTTTAATGATTTGTACGGCATAAAAACACACAATGCCAGAGATAATACCAATCGCCAAGCCACCCGCAGGACCTACAAAACCAGAAGCAGGTGTAATTGTCCCTAAACCTGCAACCATACCTGTAACAGCACCTAAAACACTCGGTTTTCCAAAACGTATCCACTCGATAATCATCCATGTTAACGCGCCTGCAGAAGCACTAATATGCGTCACTAAAATAGCCATACCTGCTGAGCCATTAGCGGCTAAGGCACTACCGCCATTAAAACCAAACCAGCCTACCCATAACATCCCTGCGCCGGTAACGACCATAGGTAAATTATGTGGTGGCATTGCAACCGTTGGAAAACCTTTTCTTTTTCCTAATACTAAAGCGGCGACTAAAGCAGACACACCCGCTGTTACATGGATAACAATTCCACCTGCAAAATCCATTGCGCCCATTGAAGCTAACCAGCCTCCACCCCAGATCCAGTGACAAACAGGCACATAAACAAGCAGCGCCCACAATCCACTAAACACCATCATAGATGAAAACTTCATACGCTCAGCAAAGCCCCCAACAATGAGTGCTGGAGTGATAATAGCAAAAGTCATTTGAAACATAAAAAAGACGGCTTCAGGGATATCGCCAGTTAAAGTACCCGTCCCCATTTCTGGGACAAATACCTTACTTAAACCACCAATAAGTCCTTGTAACTCGCCACCATCGGTAAAAATTAGACTGTACATCCCCATCAACCACATAATGGAGATTAGGCAAGTAATCGCAAAACATTGCATTAACACCGATAAGACATTTTTACTACGAACTAAGCCCGCATAAAATAATGACAAACCCGGCAAAGTCATAAACAAAACTAATGCCGTCGATGTTAAAACCCAAGCTGTATTCGCTTGGTTTAATTCGCTAGCACTTGCTAAGGTAGGAAAAAGTGCGCCTGCACTGACTAATAATCGTTTTTTATTTTTTAACATCTCGATAGCTTACTTTTATTAATTCTTAACTTTAGAAATATTTAATCATTTCTCTACTATTTAACTTTGATAAAACTAGAGCCACTATTTAAAGCGCTTCATTCCCTGTTTCACTGGTACGAATTCTAATAACTTGCTCTAAGGAAGTAACAAAAATCTTTCCATCCCCAATTTTGCCTGTATTTGCAGCATTAATAATCGCTTCAATTGCTTGATCAACCACATCAGCAGCCACCGCTATTTCCATTTTTACCTTAGGTAAGAAATCGACAACATATTCAGCACCTCGATAAAGTTCTGTATGACCTTTTTGACGCCCGAAGCCTTTTACTTCAGTCACGGTTACACCGGCAATACCTATTTCAGATAAAGCTTCACGAACATCATCTTGCTTAAAAGGTTTAATAATTGCTGTAATTAATTTCATTGTTTTCACCCTAATTAAAAATAATTTTTTCTATTCTACACAAAAACCGACTTTTCGACAGCTTTAAGAAATCCTATAAAACGTATTACTCCCAGTTAAAAACAGCCCTCTATTGCTAACAAAAGACGTGCCACCCCACTCATTAATTTTAAAGCGCATATTCCAAAACCAAGCCAATGAACAGTGTTAAACCAAACCAATTACTATTTAAAAATGCCTTAAAACAATCTGCTTTATCACGATAAAAAATCAACTTTTGCTGATAAATAAAAAATAAACTACTGAGTCCCAGTGCTAAATAGTAAACCCACGATAAATCTTGAATGACACCGACATAAAGTAATAGCATCAATATAATTAGTTGCAATACCGCCATAATCTCCCTGTCATAATTACCAAAGAGAATAGCCGTTGATTTTATCCCTATTTTTAAATCATCCTCTTTATCCACCATGGCATACATCGTGTCATAAACCAACGCCCATAAAACCACCGCAAGATACATAACCCACGCAACCGATGGAATTGTATTTGTTTGCGCTGCAAACGACATAGGAACCGCCCAGCCAAATGCAATTCCTAAATAAGCTTGTGGAAGTTGTGTATAGCGTTTCATAAAGGGGTAAGTTGCCGCTAAAAACGCCCCCCCAAATGACAGCATAATCGTGTAAGTATTTAATAATAAGACCAATGCAAAGGCTGACAAACACAATACCGTAAAAACAATTAAGGCTTCTTTAGGCGAAACTTTTCCCGCCGCAATGGGGCGTAATTTAGTTCGCTCTACATGCGGATCAAATTCTCTATCGGCATAATCATTAATCACACAACCTGCTGCACGCATTAAAACCACACCAGCACAAATCACTGCTAAAACTAATAAATCAGGTTTGCCCTGACTAGCCACCCAAAGCGCCCATACCGCCGGCCATAATAAAATCAAAATACCAATCGGCTTATCAAATCTTGCTAACAACCAATATTGCTGAGCTCTATCTTTAATTTTTTCACTTAACGTCATCTTATACTCACTTACCAAGAGCCTATAAATACCCAATCAATACTTTATATCTATACC
>CBDUDV010000037.1:0-29776 GCA_965366065.1 uncultured bacterium
AGTATTGATGAAGTTATCGAACGCAATTTTAATCTGGATATTAAAAACCCACATGTCGGTGAAGTGATCACCCATGACCCAGAAGAATTACTCAGTGACTATAGTAAACAACAAGCTGATATTCAGGCTTTGCGTGATCAGCTTAAAGGTATTCTTTCGACTGCTTTAGCTGGGGATGAATAATGTCTGATGCGCATTTGCTGATAACGGAAAACATTGATGTTTGGACGACGGCTATAAAAAAACGCTCATCACAAGGTCGTGGCAGCAATAAAAAAATAGAGCTGACAGGCATTAAAAAACTGCGGGAATTGATTTTAGAATTAGCAGTGCGTGGAAAATTAGTACCGCAAGATCCGAATGATGAACCAGCATCGGTATTGCTGGAAAAAATTGCGGCTGAAAAAGAGCAATTAATTAAAGATAAAAAGATTAAAAAAACGAAATCCCTGCCTGAGATTGAGGAGAATGAAAAGCCGTTTGAACTACCTGATGGCTGGGTATTTCAAAGATTTGGAAATATTTATGCTCTTGAGTATGGAAGTAGCCTACCTAAGCCAAAACGTTCAAACTGTGGTGAATATAATGTTTATGGCTCAAATGGTGTAGTTGGTATCCATAATGAAAAATCAGTAAATAATCCTTGTATTGTTATTGGGCGTAAAGGTTCAGCCGGAGCTTTAAATTTATGCCGTCAGAAAGGATGCTGGGTTACAGATGTAGCATATAGTTCGGCCCCACCAAAAGGTATAGATCTTAATTTCGCATTTTTACAATTTCATACCTTTGGTTTAGACTCTTTAGGCAAAGGGATAAAACCAGGTTTAAATAGAAATGAAGCCTATGTACTTGTTGTAGCCTTACCTCCACTTCCCGAACAACAGCGAATCGTCGTCAAAGTCGATGAACTAATGGCATTATGTGATCAATTAGAGCAACAAACCGAAGACAGCATCACCGCTCATCAAACCTTAGTTGAAACCCTGCTAGCCACACTAAGCAACAGCGAAAATCCAGCCGCATTTAATCAAAACTGGACAAGAATAGCCGAACACTTCGACACCCTGTTCACCACAGAACACAGCATCGACCAGCTAAAACAAACCATCTTACAGCTCGCGGTCATGGGCAAACTCGTCCCACAAAACCCCAACGACGAACCCGCCTCTGTATTACTAGAAAAAATAGCCGCTGAAAAAGAGCAGTTAATTAAAGATAAAAAAATCAAAAAACAAAAGTCCTTACCTGCGATTACTGAGGATAAAAAACCATTTGCATTGCCGGATGGGTGGGAGTGGAGCAATTTAAATAATCTTATTACAATAATGGATGCAGGATGGAGCCCTGCTTGCCCTCCAGAAGCTTCTCCTTCAGTTGAAAAATGGGGAGTATTAAAAACTACAGCAGTTCAATCAATGGAGTACAGGCAATACGAAAATAAAGTATTAGCCGATAATAAAGATCCTAAATCTCAATATGAAGTAAAGGTGGGCGACATTTTGATTACTAGGGCAGGACCTAAAAACAGAGTAGGTGTTTCTTGCTTAGTTGAAAGAACACGTCCTAAGCTAATGATTTCAGATAAAATAATAAGATTTCATTTAGTTGAAGTTGGCATGTGTGAGCGATATATATCTTTGTGCTTAAATGCAGGCACAACTGCTGAATATTTGGAATCGGCAAAATCAGGAATGGCTGAAAGCCAGATGAATATCTCTCAAGATAAGCTAAAATCAGCGCCTATACCCTTGTGCGCAGTTAATGAACAACACCTCATCGTTAAAAAAGTTGATGAACTAATGACCCTCTGCGATCAACTAAAATCCCGTCTCAGCGCAGCCCAAATCACCCAGCTTCACCTCGCCGATACCATCGTCGAACAAGCTGTAAATTAAGGATAATTTAAATGAGTAAAATATTAATAACTGGTGCTGGCGTTGATAAGACAGAAGGTATAGATTTTCCTCTAGCGAATACACTGATCACTGATATTGCAAAATTCATTGTCAATGAAGGAGCTGATTTTAATGCCGCCCTAAAAGAATCAATTCCTAATTTGCGTTTTAATTTACAACGGTTTATTAATGCAGAAATTAACAGTTTAACTTCAAAGGATGATCATCAACTACGTGAAATAGTTGAGGCTATACAGTCAGCGATCACACAAATAGAAGATGATGACGATATTCATAAAAAACGTGGCATCGTTATTGTCAGGCTATTTGAAAAACTCATGGCTATTCAATCTTCTAGCCAAATTGACCAAGAAACTTTTGATCTCATTCAAGAGGCTTTTGGCAATGATTACACCGATAGTGACTTTGTTATTGATATACATAAAATGTCATTATCCGAGACTTTTAAATCAATATTAAAAACGACGCTTCAAGAAAGTTTAACTGCAAATTCAAACCCTATTTCATCTGCTATCTCTGCAAAAATGTTAGATATTGAGCAGTTATTAGTACATAAATTTTTAGGATTTTATAATCACCATTTATCCGATGTTAAAAGCTACATTTATATTTCATGGCTTTTATGGGGATTTTTAGTATGGAAACAACAGCAGGTGTTAAGCAACTATCAAGGGCAGCCATTGCCATTTTATGGGAGATTACCTACTGATATAAGTGCAGTGACACTTAATTACACAACCTTTTTAAAAAATGTATTGCCTAATAACACCACCTACTTTCATGGTGGATTAGATGAATATGTTCGTATGGATACTCGGCAATTAATACAGATAGAAAACATCGACACAATAAATATTACAGAGTTTATTGTTGACTTTATACGGCCTAATATATACCTAGAGGGTACTGAATTTAGTCGGCATAAACATGTCATTCCCTCTTTAGTCCCTCCACTAAAACTGAAACCTGTTTTATCACAAAAATATATTGATTTATGGTCTACATCAAAAGAACTTATTCATCACGCGACTAAAGTTGTTGTCATTGGCTACTCGTTTAACGATGCAGACGAGCATTTTAATGATATTGTGCGAAATGGCAATACAGCACATTATGACATTATAGCGCCTGATGCATTAGAGGATCATTTTATAGAGCGTATTGAAAAAGTCTTCGGTATCTCAAGCCAGCAGTTGACGACACTGAAGATTCTAGGAAAAGATGCGAGGTCAAACAATAGAATACGGTTAATTAAAGCGTATGCCGATGAGTTGGATATTGCTGAATTATTTAAAAGCAATGGTGCGCAATAAGCCCATTCATTGTCATTCAATAGCTTGCTCAGATTTCCCTAAAAATTCAAACCGCTTAAACCGTTTTCCATCACGCTCAATCACTTCAAGAAACATACTCGCTGGCCTTATCCATAGCTCAGTTTCATTATTCATTGAAACATAAACAACATGCTCTTCTAAGGTTTCAGAATGCTTCGCTGTGTCGAGAACTTTATAAATATTCCCTTTAAAGTGTTTATATAGGCCCTTTTGTATTTTCACATTTTCCACCCTAAACTGCTATTTTCTGCTTTGATGCAGAAATAAGTAATCCTATACGCTATTTCACTAGCTTAGGAATAAATTTATTCTTGTCATGTTGGTCTTTAAAACCAAGCCGTTGATACGCACTGCCACTAATACCTGATGTAAGTAATCATACACTTAAACGGCCTTATAATTTTTTAGATACCCGTGCTTCTTCGAGTAAAAATAATTTATTATTAACATTTAGAACTTGATTATTGCCTATGTTTATTAACGGCTTATTCCAATAACAATGCCCAAAAACGACTAATCCAGCGCCTTTATTTTCAAGACATTCTCTAATCATTGGCTCTCCTTTTTGACTATTCTCTGGATCATCAGGCCCTTGGTGTAATATGGTGATATCATTTTTCTTCGCCATCAATTTTATCAACTCATTCTTGAAGTGCTCTTTACTCTTACGTTGGTTTCTGTCTATGTCCCCAATAATTCCGGATATACCGCCAACTTTTAGGTCCATAAAGGTTTCAGAAGTACCATCTAGAATATTAACATTTTTGTTTAACAGCCTTTCTTTTACTATATCGTGATTACCATGAACGCCAACAACTTGTTCAAACCGGTGTGCGAAAGCATTCCATACGCTGGTGACATCTCCGGTACCGCCTAACTTTCTACAATCAGGATAGTCATATAAATCGCCTGCAAGTATTACGAGATTGACGAGGGGGATTTGCTCAAGCTCTTGTAGTAAAGATAATTCTTCTGCGACTAATTCACCTAATAATCGATTAGTACCGCTTATCTCACGACCTTGTAGATCTGAAGTAACGACAATTGATGATATTCCCGTAGGTAATTTATCAACAGTCGCTTTAAAAAAAGGGAGGGAGCCATTCCGAATAGTTCCACTAGGACCAGAGGATTTATAATTTATTTCGTGAAAAGACTGGCTTTCGATCTTGAGTATTTTCATGTTTACTCACTTTAGTTTCCACCATTTCTTTTACTATAAAGCTTCATTTCAGTTCTAAACGCCCGACCTGCTTAAATTAAAACAAAGCTTCCAGAGTTCAATTAAATACTGCACATCCACTTTGGCACGATGCTGCGCTTTTACAATTTTTCTCGCCTTAACTTTTAATGTTGCATAAAGCTTCAGGCGTGTAGCTTCATCAGACTCAACTTGCTCAAGTAATGGCAACATGACAGTATCAGAGTGAATCACAATAAATTGAGCATAACCTAGCGTTGATCCTGCTCCATAGAGTACATCAATCCAATTCGCATCGAATTCACCGCCATCAGCATAAATGGGTTCTTCCGCCTTAATTGACCGGCTCATCAAGTCACACATTTTTTCCGGATGGATGCCTAGCTCACGACACAACAAGCGACTCAGCCCATGAATTTTATGCTCTGCGTAAAAATCCCAGTCGGTCCATTCTTCAATCTCATAAGGGTCAATTAAATAGCTTTCAATATTACCTTGCTGATCAGACCATGCTATTTCTATAGGATAGCTAGTGTTGCTTAGTGAGCTTGCTTCAATATCTAAAAAACGTGGAATTTGTATCTGCATCAATATTGTCCTTCTTAAAAATGAGACCTACCTTGTCATGTATTTATTCTTATATATTAATGACTAAGTTAGGGGTAAATTGACCATTATCCTCATGCGGATATCCTTTTGAGTTACTCATAATTCGTACTCCAGATATTTCATAATCAACAGGGGCATGAATATGGCCGTGACACCAAAGGTCAATATGCTGTGCATACAATTTTATAAAGCCATCAAGGTTTGATGCGTAATTGTAATTCACTTTAGTGCCGCACGATCGCAATGACGGAGCATGATGCGTTACAACCACCGTTTTACCGTCATAAGGCGTTAGTAGCTGAGACTCTAACCATTTTAGTGAGTTTTTATGCAATAAATAAGCAATAAGCGGTGTAAATAATTCATGCTTATTGTTATCTGTACTAGATAACAATTTTAATTGCGCCGCTAAATTATTATTTGTACCCGCAAGCCACTTTTTACAACTTATCACACTATAATCAGTGATGGACGCTTGCGCTTTTTCAACCTCAGCAGAAGAAAAATCATTAAAATTTGTCCAGAGTGTTGCCCCTAAAAACCGTACATCACCGATAATAACAGAGTCATTTTCTAATAAATTAATACCAAGCTCTTTCGCTTTACTGCGTAGTTCATCAATCACATTAAGATCAGACCTGTAATACTCATGATTTCCAGGAACATAAATAATTTCTTTATTTTCAAAGCGGTGTCTAGCCCACTCAAGCCCATTGACCCATTCGCCAATATCACCCGCCAGCACAATAACATCAGCTTCTACAGGATAATCAAAGCGTAACTCTGGGTAATCAAAATCTGGAATAAATCGTTTATGCGCTCGTTCGGTATGAATGTCAGAGGTTAAAAATATTTTCATTGCAGCTTATTCTTCTTTTTTATTAGTATTATCGATTCTTTCCCGTTAGTAGTGAAAATCAATAAGGCTGCTTGTAATAATGATCCTGAGCAGAATCGTGACGAGTTAAAATTTCATCGTACATAATGTCGCTCACTTTTGACTCTGGGAACAAATAGGGCCTTACTAACTCAACATATTCATCTTGAGATTGGATTTCTAATAATGTTGTTTTGTTAATTATTTTTTGAAGTGGAATCGTTTTTAATTGATTAAATTTATTAGCACTAACCCTGCAACCATTCCAAATCATATAGTACATATAGCTAAGTGAACAGGATTGAAGTTTTGAAATCAAGTAGGACCTAAAGCCATTCTCTTTTTCTATATTAATGACCGAATACTCATTTGTACTTGATATGGCAATGACATACTCTAAACATTCATCAACAGACACCAATAACTGTGCTTGCAGGCGCTCTAAGTTATCAGGAAAATTATCAACATAATTTTTATCCTCTGAAAGTAATGAGATTTCCTTTTTAGTGATATTAATTTGCCAATGCGCCTCTATTGGATCAATAGAGATCACTTTTCCATTACGGGTTGTCAGAGCGCTATTCGGTGTCGATTTATGTAGAGAAATAATGCCTTTTTTTAAAAGCTGCAAAAAGGGCTTAGTATTATCCAGAGGTGCTAATTTTGTAGAAGGGTTGAAGCCAAGCAATACCTTATTCTCCACATCGTTGGACCACTCTATCAGCGCCCTAAGATAAACAAAGTCCATGAATGACAGCACAATACGTTGAACCCGCTTCCCCAATATAACCTCACCCTCCTCAGTAAAGCACTGACTTACTAGTGCTCTATGACTTTTTGATTCAATTTTATTTAACTCAGGGGCTCTGTTTTTTTTATCGGCTAATATTTCTTTTATTTCACACTCTATACAAAAAGGGGGCTTGATCGTTCCAAAAATGTAACACCGATCTTCAAAACGATGCTTTAAGTAATAGCCACAAACAGTACAGGACTTTTTTTGATTTAAAGCAAAAGGAAATAGCGTTGAAAGTTCTTCCGTGATATTTGTCAAGATGAATTTTTTTTTAATCATAACAATAGGCATATTGTCGTAATAATCATTGATTAATGTTTTTAGTAAATCGTGCGACAAATGTGCCAAGTTAGGGTTTATGTTTGAATCAATAAGCATCTGTAAGACCAAATATATTAAACAGCTGACCATATGAACTTTTGGTAGCTATTGGGTAACTAAAGAATTAGAACCGGTTGTAAAAATATGAATTGGTAGTGTAACAAAAAACACAATTGCAGACTATAGTCCGTCGAACTATAGTCACAATTCATAGAAAATCTCTTCATAAGAGGATTTTTTATGACAATATCTGTAGCCGAAGCATTCGGAGCAGCATTAAAAGCTGCGAGAAAGAAAAAAGGTTTATCACAAGAAAAATTAGCCTTCCAAAGTAACTTGGATCGTACTTATATTTCATTACTGGAACGAGGGAAAAGGCAACCTTCACTGTCATCAATATTAGAAATCTCTAAATGTTTAGATATTCCTGCACATGAATTAATTAGAATAACCACTGACGTAATGAGTGATAAAAATATAGATAATTAGGAAAAAGTGCCTATTTCTTGAATTTTGTGATTACTGGTAAGTCGTTACACACAATAAGCTACAGCCCCTATCTCATTAAACGACCATTTAATGAGACGGACCAAACAACCCAGTACTGACCAAATCGTTTGCTCTTAAATGTATCATTTTCCCATCTCATATAATAAAATCTCATAAACCTGATAAGTAGCAATAAAATGAGACTACATTATGACTTTTACAAATTCTAATCAATTGATTGGCTATGCCCGAGTTAGTACCGACGATCAAAACTTAGATTTACAAATTGATGCTCTTATAAAAAATGGATGCCAAAAAGACCATATCCACTTTGACAAAGTATCGGGTGCAAAATCAGAACGACCAGGACTTACAAAATGCCTGAGCTCCTTACAGAAAGGTGACACATTAATTGTTTGGCGACTTGACCGATTAGGACGCTCAATGCCTCATTTGGTATCCGTGGTTGAAGAACTAAAAGAAAGAGGTATTAGTTTTCGCTCCATTTGTGATGGTGCGATAGATACAACTACAGCATCAGGTGAGCTAGTGTTTAACCTTTTCTCATCATTAGCCCAATTTGAAAGACGGCTAATTCAAGAAAGAACCAATGCGGGACTTAGTGCAGCAAGAGCAAGAGGAAAAGTTGGTGGGCGTAGAAAAATCAAACCCTCCAACCCAAAGGTGGTTATGGCTAAAACTATGCATGAAGATAAAGGACTATCAATTGACAACATATGTAAATCTTTAAACATTTCCAGAGCCACCTTTTATAGATACCTTCAAAAATAAGACTAAACTTAATGATTATAGGGTCAGTCTAATTTACCGAAATATTCAACCTGACCTTAAATTGTCAATCAGTGAAAAAACGTAAATTATTTCACTGTGATAAGCCGGCTAAAAGTCATTTATTTTTCATGGGAGTTACCCTATACCCGTACAAAGAATACTTACTTTGACCGTATCCGTTAGTTTTTCATTTATCACTGTTGCGACCTTAATAATTGCGGTATCTGAAACTAATTTATTAATTGGAGAAAGAATGCCATCAAATTCATCAACACCAAGACAAGCAGAAGAAATTTTTATTAACATACCATCAATACCCTGAAGGTTAATCCCCTTTAATAGCTCTGAAGAAAGGGACATGTCTATTGCTTTTTGTTCTTTATTATCACCAGAAGCAAGCCCGCTGCCTATAGCGCAGCGACCAGCCTTTTTGGTAACCCCCTTTAAATCAGAAAAATCTAAATCTATTAAACCTTCCTGAGAAATAAAGCCTATTATTTCTTGTACAGCATCTAAACATAATTCATTGAAAGACGCCCCCACGCTTTCAGGAAAAATAATAAAGGAATCCACACTACCTTTTACCTCACTAATAATTGAACCCGTAGCTGATGTAACTAATGCTATTGTTAAAATATTGCGTTTTCTTGCTATTTTTGCCGCTTGTATGAGCTCATTAAGCGCATCACTTTCTGTCATAGCAGCAGTTAAAAACAATAAGTCTGTATCGCTTATTTCTTTCTTAAGATCTGGAGCAGTTACACTCTCTAACCGATCCACTTTAAGCTTGCTCTCTACCATATAACTTGCTGCCGAATTACCTCCGGCTCCAAACCCTATCACTCTGATAGTCGGGCTATTTAAGTTTAATTCTAATAACTCATATTTCATATTTATCCTTTGTGCCCTACCAGAATCCAAAAGGGCAATTTATAATAACATTAGGAACAGAAATTACTTCACCTGCACATTTTCAACCCTTACAATAAAAATGGTATGTTTATTTAGCCTCATCAACATCAAAAAATACACAGGGTATATTTTAGAAAAAGTATCACAACGCTTTAATAAAAAACACTATGATACTTCTATTTTTTCTTAACTAATGTTGTTAGCAACACCCCCACTTGTTGCTGCACCAGCAGCGCCTCCTACACCCGTAACTACTGCTGTACCACCAGCCATACCTAGTCCACCTGAAGCTAGCGACCCACCACCTAAAGCAGCTAACCCAGCAGAACTTGCAGCAGCCCCAGTTAACGTTCCTCCTGCCACACCTAAACCAGCTGCACTAACGGCTGCGCCAATTGCTGGCGCTGCTACTAATGCAATCCCGCCCGTTGCTACTGTTGTTGCAATAACAGCCACTGTTTTTACAGGACTTTCCACAGCAGCCTCGACTACATATTCTGCGGCATTAACAACAGAACCTAACACATCACCAATAAAATCAAACATTCACATCTCCAAAAAATGCCCTAATTTCAAAAATGGTTAGGTACAGGGCATAACCTACAAGCTTTTATTTGATTTATAAAAAACCACTCATTAATATTTCCGTGGTATCTATCTCTCAACGCTTGAGATGTATTATGAAGAACTTTAGGTTTAAAGAAAAAGGAAGAGTGCTGGAATTATTTTACTGATTTTATATGTACGTTATAATAATAAATAAATACAACAATCAATAAAAAAACTATACCCTTGATAGTAAAGACGTATTAACTTAATCATTATTTTTTACTGGAAAGTTAATGGATTAATTCTAAAGCAGAGTGAATATCCTAATGCTCGCCTCCTGTTAGTTCATGCATTGGATTCAAGGCATAAAGCTCGACTAGCTTGTATGGGTCTTATCATTAAAGCCAAACTATTACTGCTGTGTTATTAGTACTCTCACGTAATATTTCGTTGCACTTATAAAATGTGGTGTCTTAATTTAGCCTATACTTGTTTAGCTAAAACCCTAAGATCTGCTAAAGCAATCTTTGCAACAGAGCTTTCTGTTAAAGAAACTAGTGACTTGACAATTGCTAATAATTCTCTCAGGTCAGAAAACTGACTGACTCCATATGCATTAATAAAGCAGAAATTTATACCCTCACCTGTCCCCCTTAAACGACGCCAATAACTTCATTCAGCTTATGCCAACTCACTTAATCAACGCTTTAATCCCTTTATTACCGCGTGTTTCTGAAAAGGATGGTGACTTTTATGCCGTAAAGCGAGACTCTTTAATTACATTAATAAGTGAACAATGTGAGGTATCACTTGAGGTGGCCGAGAATACAGTTAACTTATGCGAACGGTTGCTGGAAAGTTTATCTGTCCTTGATCAATATTATCTACAGCAAGGTGAGTGGTGCTTTATTTCGTTTCCCGCCCAACTAATGGCTCACTCTGTATTAAACACCTTAGCAGATAAAGAGTCTCATTTTTTTGAGTCACGCACTAGGAAACCTCATTTTTGGAAGACTGATGCTATCGGAATCGTAAAAAAAGAACTGCAATACTTAACATTAAAACATTTTGAACAAGCGCGCTTTCGCTTACATGAAAATCAATCTGCAAAGCCTATTCGCTATGTTCATGTAGCTTGGGCTCTGATAAAAATTGACGATCATATTTTATTTCACAAAAGAGAGGATACTAAAAGACGTTTTGATAAAACGGCCGGTGATTATGGATTAGTCGGTGGCCGAGTTGATCAACATGATTTTTGTGAGTCGGCAATGGAAATGCCTCAACTATTGTCATTATTGCAATCGAATCAGCGAGAAAAAATCACCCCTGCACTTAAGTATGCGCTAATTCGAACGCTTAATGAAAAAACGGGACTAATCCATTCCCAACATTTTGAATATAAATTTTTACAAGAGTTAAAACCTTATCAGCAAGTACAAGGTGCAGCACCTAATTATGCACTTACAGATTATTTTATTAGTCTGTTTAGTATTGAACTGACCTTAGAGGGCTTGTGCTATTTACAACAAAAAGTTAAGAAAAATAAAAACTTAGTCTGGTTTGATCTTGATAGCGTCGAGAAATCTAAAACAGTTGATGAAAAAATGGCGTATATCAACGCATTACAAAATGATGATAAATTTACAAAGAAAACATTACGTGGATTAACTCCCAGCTTTTATCCGAAATATTTAATGTCCGACGCAAACTTAATATTCCCTAATAATTACAAGAAAGTTTTTATGAAAGGGGTCGCAGGTAAAGAAAAGGCTTTTATCGTTAATTGTGATCAACAGACATTTTCGGTACTACTTGGCCTCGCAGCTCACCAACATGCAAGTGACTTTGCAGACATTCCTTACGGTGCTCAATTACACCCTTATGGCTGGGTTGAAGTATCTAAAGATTGCCTCCTTCTTCCGCTCCTTTTAACGCTAACCCAATGCGGATTACCTATAGAAAGCCAGAAAAATCGCTACTTTCGCTTATCAATTCCTTCTGAAAAACTATTCTTTGCAGATGATTTTTTTAGTTGGTCGATTAGCCCCACTCCTCCCATTTTATCAATCATTCGAACAAAATTTAACACTGCGCTGGGAAATGTTAAAACTAAAAAACTAGAGACTTCCATTTCTAAAAACCTATCTACTAATTTATCCGCATTAGCAGCTAAGACGTTACAGGTTGATCCCTCATCATTCAAAGATAATTATAGAAATTCGGTTATAATTGACAAGGAACTAGGATTGCTAGGGTTAGTCCGAGGAACAGGAAATTGCATCAAGATTTCCTGTTCTCAGATTATTATGACTTGATATTTTCACTTTTACATTTATAACCCCCCAACTTCTCAAGACACTTATTTCAGATTCCTTATTTATCTCAACTAAACTACTTCACTTAAGGTTTCATTCAATAAAATACTTTCTTGATACACTGTAATGGTCAAGTAAAATAGGACACTTTCTTAGGCCTGTTTCTTATGAAAAACTACGGGGATAAATATGTCGTGCTAATGTAGGTAAAAAATCGTCTGGATTCGATATATTTTCTAGCCAATCCGACTCATTTTCCAGGTGACTAACAAAAAAATATTGCAGAAGGAGTTGCTCATACTTATGTTTTAATTCAATTTCTTGTTTATTTTTATAAAGAAAATTTATTTTTTGATTAAAGAAATGAAGTTTGTCTATCTTCTTTTCTCTTCCAATATAGTATAGGTGAAAATATAAGTTTTCATCATATGTCTCGGTAAAAACAGTACTAAATTTATCTAACGATTTATTAACGCCATTTTCTGCATTCTTAATATCTTTTTCTAAAATATCTGAAAATTGTGACTTTGATATACACTTCAGTAATTCTTTTTCATAATCTTGCGTATTACTTCCTAAGTTGAACATCGCTCGCATATTGACTATAAACAAAAACGAAATTATTTCTTCATTTATTGGCTCAAGTAATTTATCATGTGAAACCCAATTACGAACCATAGTCATGGTTTGTACAAATGTAGATATACTATGTTTATTTTTCCTATCGCTGTGACTTAAACTACACACATCCCATTCATGTACTAAAGTCCTAACAAATAATTTATACAATCTTTTTTTATCTTTTGGCTCTACTAAAGGAAGAAACTCCTTTAAAATTTCTACATAATTAATTTTATCTGGATGACTAACATGTTTTTTAGGGTCCTTAATAAAGTCATTAAAATAATATTTATTTTCATTTAATTCTTTCAAATGATTACAACCTTCAATAACTCCACGTCGTAATGTTGTATACGGGTTTTCATGACATGTTTTAACCCATTCTTTAATTTTTTTATCTTCTTCCTTTCCCTTTATATAAATCTCAGGCAATGCTATACCTGCTTCTTTAAATTTATTTTTTATAATATCTTGGTCATTCCCATGATTCGAATAAAATATTATATTTTTTTTGGGAAAACCAAGTTCACATACTAGCTCTGTAAATAGATAAAAACCAGAGTTTAAAACAAAATTATTATATTTTACTTCATATTTAAGTTTATCATCATAAAAATTTATTAAAAATTCTTCAACCTCTTTACTGTCCTCTTTTTTAGCAGGCAAATTAATATCCATAATAATGAAATCAATATTTGATAAGTCTTTACGAATATAATTTAATCCATCTTCAAAATTACTCTTAATAAAAACACCATATTTACTTAATCCATTAATTATTTTACCTTTATTTCTACCAATATTACCCAAAATTTTTGGGTCATAAAACTCACTTAAAATTTCAGAAAACACATTTCTTGAAAGACTTTCTACCTCTGTGTTATCAAAATCTTCAATCCATAAGAAGTGATTCATTGTTGATACCTAAAATATTATTTGGAATTCTAAATTCTACAGTAAAATCATCTTGAATTTTAGAAAATAAAAAACCACCTCCTATTTTGTTAGCTAATACACACATAAATTCATGACCTTTATGACTCCCCTTTGAGAGCATACTCGTATCATCAGAAGTAGGATTATGACATTTTAAAACTTGATAATTACCTTGTCTATTCCATTCTAAAGAAACAAACTTTTTATTTTCAGAGTCATAATACTTAAATGTATTCAATAATATTTCAGTAAATATAACTGTAAAAAAAGATTCTTTAATTGAATATTCTTTAAATTTAAAAATTAATTCATTGAAACCAATTAAATTTAATTTAAAAAAATGTTTCTCTATCCACTCTAAACGTGATTTTAATGAAGCTTGCTGTTCTGTTAATAAGAAAAATTCCTGCTCCCATTTAACTTGTAGTTCGTGCTCTAAATCAAAATACTTTTCCTCCCAAGTAGCAGCATCAATAGAACAATCTATTTTTCCATGTGCTTTAGCGTATGCAATATAATGTTGCTGAATTTTTATTACACC
The DNA here is from genome assembly GCA_965366065.1 of uncultured bacterium. Lineage (GTDB taxonomy): Bacteria > Pseudomonadota > Gammaproteobacteria > Methylococcales > Methylomonadaceae > Methyloprofundus. The sequence goes on from CBDUDV010000037.1 coordinate 14,213, forward strand.
TGAAACAGATAATAAATGTAATAACACATCATCAATAACACCAATCAATACAGAGTTTATTGTTCCAGCCCCTTTTATATCTAAAGCTAAATTTTTTTTAAGTAACTCATCATCAGTTGATATAACTTTAATTAACTCAAGCATTCCTAGCATCATTTGTGCTTTTTGTTTGCATAATTTCAAACTAGTTTTATGATTAATACATGATGTTATTGAACTAAGAGGTGTTCTAAATGAATGTTCAAACTCTCCCATCATCCTTTCAATAACTTCTTTATTTTTTTGTATTTCCTTATTTTTTTCTTCTAATCCTTTTTCATATATTAAGAAACTTTTAATGTTACTTATTTCCTGTGTAGCAAAATCAGTAATCTTTACTGTAGTAGCTATGTCATAATTACTAAAACAATTCGGGTTAAGTGTATTTTCAAAATATTCAATTGCTTTATCAAAATCCCTTAATTCTTTGTAATATTTTCCTAGCTCACAATTAGCAATAATGTCATGTTCTTCACTTGATTTTTTTAAAAAACTTAACTTAGTCTCGTCTTCTTTCTTACACTGATAATAAAAAGCTAAAATAACCTTGGCTTGAGAATTTTTATTATTTTCTAAGAAATCAATAATCTCTTTAGAAAAAAAACGCTTAACAATATTAATGTCATAATAATTAGTATTTTTCACATAAATAGAATTTATTGCTGCTTTTTTAAGGCTTTCAATAAATTCCTGCTTTAAATGGTCTATTTTTTCTACTTTTTCACGAAGTAGTCTTTCCTCTTGTGGAATATCAGCAGAATGACTAATAGCCACAACTAAAAATAGCATGGGAATTTCAGATGCTTCAATATCTGATTCTAATTGCTTAATTTCAATACCAATGAGAAAGGCTAACCATAAATACCCAACCGCATCATTTTGTTTTGATGCTGCTGTAAACCATTTAATCGCTTCACCATCATTTTTTTCAACACCATACCCATAAAAATAGCAAATCCCTAAAGCTGTTTGAGCGCGAGCTAACCCTTTCTTTTCTGGTTCAAATCCTGAAGCAGACTCACTTTGAGAGGCTTCTTTAAACCACTTAACTGCGTTTTCATAACTTTTTTCAACGCCTCTCCCAAAATAGAAACAATTTGCATACTTATATAGTAGTAAATGATCTCTTTTTTCATTAACTGGTGCCCAGAATTTATTTATGTTTTTATGAAGAGAAGTTGTCATATTTTCAGGAGAAACCCACGTTTCAATCAACTCAAACCTTTTTTTGAAACTCTCCTCATTTCCAACTTCGTTTAAGTAGTCAACTAACCTATGTTGAGCATTTTGATTGCCAGATTCTGCTGCTGCTTCCAACCACTTAACAACATTATCCTTATTTATTGCAACGCCTTCACTTCCTGTTAAATAGCAATCAGCTAATTTAAGCATTGCGTTTACACTTCCTTTATTAGCTGCTTTTTCAAGCCATACCAAAGCTTTGGGGATATTTTTTTCAAGTCCATACCCACCCTGAAAATAACAATCTGCTAGATTGTTATCCGCTAAATACTCATTATCAACATAAACATAAGTATCAAAAACAGACCCAAAACCAAATCCCCAATGAAGCTGGTTACGGGATAGCCTTTCTTTAAAATCACTCTCACCTTGACTCAATTTTTCAAGGTAAATAACCGCTTGAGAGTAGTTTTTTTCAACTTCCTTTCCATAAAAATAATAATCAGAAAGTCGGAACAAAGCTACGACATCATTTTTATCTGCAAGTTCTTCAAGCAATGCAACTGCTTGAAGGGGGGATTTTTTAATACCATATCCTTGAAAATAACTATCAGCTAAACAATGTAATGCATTCTGATCGCCATTTTCAGCAAGTTTTTTAAGCCATACAAAGGCTTTGACTAAATCTTGTTCAGTTTCAAATTCCTGTTTAAAAGCCGATCCGCGCTTAGAAAATATTCTTACCAATTCTTGTTGAGCATCAATATCACCTTGCTCTGCAACTTTTATTAATTCTACTTGTTGATTATTTTTCGCTTCTAACATTACTTTATTCCTTACACCTACTATAAAAACTACCGCTTTTTCAGATATAAAAGCAATCAAAAACCATAAATATTTTGATTGCTCATTGAAAAATTCACAGAAGTATTAAAAATACATTCGCTGAAGGGGCTTAACCAGTCAATCCCAAAGCCAATCTAAAGCTTTCTTAACACCATAACCAACGGCAACAGCCGCAAAAACAGGTGCGAGAGGAGTAACAGAAGCCCCTGTAATCAAGCCTACAGTTGTTGCTGTTGTCCCCGTTGCGGTACTTAATCCCGCCACTAAACCAGATCCTGTAGATACTGTGGTACTTATAGCAGATTTAGCACTACTAGAAGCGATCATCCTAACCGCCTCCCTTTCAATCGAACGACCAGTCACAGAACCTGCGAATACTTCCGCAGTAGTTACAGACTCAGCCGCAGTTTTTGAAAACTTGTAAGCCATTGCAATATTGCTAACCATTTGATTAACCTGTGAACTCAAATGAACCCCAACAATACACCACGTCACAAAGTGTTCACAGTTATTAAACAAAACATCGTACCAGTCCTCACCTATACGCTGATAAGCACGATCAACACTCTCATCTTCACTATAAGTTCGCATAACATGTTTTTTTACACTCACCTTACGGCCATTAGCAAACTTATCTATTGAGGTTATTGAAATCTCGCCCCTAGAAAAACCGTTTGCACAACCAGAATAATGAATAACTTTTCCATTACCAATATACAAACCATGATGAGTATACCCAGCTCTTGGTGTTACTAAGTGATCGCCTGTTTTCATTTCATTACCTCTTTTGTTTTTTGCCTTAAAATTTTTCTTTTTGGCTTGAGGGTATTATGAAGAAATTAAATTATGCTTAAAATGGAATTTTAATGGAAATTTTCTATCGACATTTCATATGTACTTTTTACTTTTGTTTTTATTTTTCCATGACAACAACAAAATATTTAATTATTTCAACATATTGAAATAATATACTTTTATTTTTATGGAGGGTAGCTGGAAACTGAGTGCATAAAATCATTCATAACCTTTTGTGTCCCCCCCCAATAAATAATAAAGCTTTTGAATTTTACAAGGAAATTACCGTGCCATTAAAAATAGTTCATGACAATCTTAAAATCATGATTGATACGGTCTTTGCCTGAAAAAAAGCGTAACCCAACACTGACTAATGTTAGTAAATTAGCAGATGCATTAGGCGTAAAAAAGGTGATTTATTTGATCTAATTGATCTAATTGATCTAATTGATCTAATTGACAAGAAATAGGACTGAACTCCATATCAACCATTCTTACATTCATAAGTAATTAATACGAATCACTTTTAAACACTAATGAAAATTTCTTACTCGAAATAAATCAAAAAATAGAATTTTGCTTATGCCTAACTACAGCACTGAAAAGTACTGAACATATTTAGACCTAATGTATTCACAATACAATGCTACATACCTTATAATGAAATTCACTACTTAGCATTGTTGACAAAAAGACAATTTATTCCGAAAAAACAAGTGACTTATACATATAATGTTGACAAAAATAGGAAACAGCCGAAATGCATGAAATACCTAGCTTAGACATACCTGTCAACATAACCAAAGTACACTTTGGGGCAGAGTGATGGAATATAACAAGAATCTGACTCCTGAATTACTTTTAAATTCAGCTCTCGGGAACTTTCAACACTTAACGGTGACATAGCCTAAATAATTAATGCTAATTACTTCTAAACACTAGGGTATGTTGCCGTTTTACATCAGCAACCATAAAAGGCACAAACTAGGGCCACATCTCCTAATGGAAATCTGAAAATGAGTTATTTTTATAATTAGCAGGAATTCAAAATAGTACACTCAGTTAGTACATATACTACATCAATAAGCTATTTTAATTAGTACGTTACAGCGATATAGTACATAACCTGAGGTTCTTTCGCGCATTCAGCATTTTCTGAGCGATCACCTTCTGCGGCAGCATCTGATAATGCTATAACTACCGATTTACGTTTATCCCATAAGCCCCTTAACTCTTGTTCCAAACAGTGAAAACCTTCCGGTGTAATATGAGGAGATGATTTTGGTCTAGGAGGTTTCCAGCGCGCCATATAAATACTTCTTTGATTAACTTAGAAAATATAAATTCATTTATTACCAAGGCATTTTGGTGCCATCGTACTTAACAAATTGCCCTGTTTTTTGCATAGTAAACTGTCCGATTTGCTCACGCATGCCCGCAATACTTTCCGGGGTATCGCATAAACCATTTGGCCCACCCATATCAGTTCTGACCCAGCCTGGGTGAAATATCAATACACCAACACCCGCTGGTTTAATATCAATAGCCACACTTGTCATCGCTGCATTTAACGCTGCTTTACTAGAACGATATAAAATACTGCCACCACTGTCGTTATCCGCAATACTACCCATTAAACTACTAATAGCAACAAACACACCTTGCTCACTTTTAGCTAAGGCTTCAGTAAACGCTTCCGCTAGTTTAACGCCAGCCAATACATTAATAGCCAGTGTATTCTGCCAGTCTTGATAATTAATAGCACCAAATCCATGTCCAGCGCTATCACCATAAACTCCCGCATTGGAAATCAATAAGTCCAAGCTCACATCCTTTAAGCTCAGCGCTAAATCATCAATTTGCTGATGATCACTGACATCTAAAGCAAGTACTTGAATAGTTGTATATTGCTGCGCCAACTGATTTAAATCATTCGCATTACTTGGTTTTCGACATCCAGCAATCACTTGCCATCCTGCTTCTGCATATTGCTTACAAAACTCAAGCCCTAGACCGCGATTAGCACCCGTTACTAAAACTGTTTTCATATTAGCTTCCTCAAGAAATTTTTAAAAATTGCTTTACTGACACACAAAAGGCATCAGGTTGCTCGGCATGTAGCCAATGTCCGGCTTGTTGAATGCATTCAATTTTAGCATTGGGAAATAAAGAGTAAACATCTTCTTTCCTTATGTAATTTGAATCAGCACCGGCTAAAAATAATACCGAAGCAGTATAAGGTATTAATGATTCCACCTCTGGAAATGCAATAATATTATCTGCGCTTGCCGCAAAAATATTTAAATCAATCCGCCATTGGTAATGCCCGTCTACTAAAACTAAATTCTGCAATAAAAACTGCCTAAAACTTAGCTCTGGAATGGCTGCTGATAGCAATTCATCGGCTTGCTTTCTATTATTAATATCCGCTAAGGGAACGCTTTTTAAAGCGCTAATAATAACATCAAAGCTATGCTTATAATTAGTCGGAGATATATCGGCAACAATCAATTTATTAATAGTGTCAGGCGTATTAAGTGCTAAATACATCGCGACTTTCCCACCCATACTATGCCCTAATATATTCGCTTCTTTAATCCCATGTTCCACTATAAATTGCTTAATATCATTAGCCATTGCAGGATAGTCCATAATAGCATCGTGAGGTGATTGCCCATGATTACGCAGGTCAATAATATAAACATGGTATTGCTCAGACAAATTTTTTGCTACTTGCCGCCAATTACGTGCAGAAGCAAAAAAACCGTGCAAAATAATTAAAGCAGGCGTTTGAGAATCACCATACTCTTCATAAGATAAAGATAAACTGTTCGACATACGCTTTTATTTATTATGTAGTAATTTTATATCGGTACTCATTAGATTTTTTATACAAATCTAGCATTAAGTATAAATAGCCATAAAAAACCAATAGGCATAAAAAAAGCAACCCGAGGGCTGCTTTTTTATAGAACTTAACTAATAGTTAAATTAGGAATTCTGACTTATCACGCCCTGCCTCTTGCAAGGCACGCATCCACTTAGGCGTAAGCCCACGGCCAGTCCAAGTAACATCATAATTATCAGGATTTCTGAATTTAGCTTCAACTTTCGCTGTTTTACGTGTTTCTTTTTTATCAGCAACATAAATATCAACTGTTGCGCCCACAGTAGCAGCTAGTCTTTTAATCTCAGCATAAACTTCTTTACGCTCACTATCCTGCTTTGCTTTTAATGCCGCAGCAGCATTATCAATAACTGCTTGCAATTCACTGACCGAAAGATTGGTTAAATCATTCATTTTTATTTACCTTATAAATACTAACATTATCTATTTTAATTTCTATAGCACACGAAATTAAAATTAGGGATTGATTATATACGGCTATTTATAAAATGAATAGTTATTTCCTTACTGTAAAACCTAATTCATGCAAAATATCACCTTGCTTAGTAACGACCCTGACTTTCCATTCCCCCGCTGAAGAGTAAGTAAATAACTTTCGTGTAGATACCCGCCAACGATTACCTAATATATTAATTTCCCTTTTATAAATAAGTTTATCATTTCTTATCCACTGATGATAAACACTATTCCCTTTCATATTAACCAACTCAGTAAAATAAGTAATTCCACGAGCTTTTTCCTTATTAACCAAAAAAGGAAACTTAATCTCACCGCTAGGTTCTTTATTAATGGTTTGTTGCGCTAATACAGCTCGTTTAATATTCCCACTTTTAATCGCTAGTGGTTTCTTTTCTGCTTTAACAGCCACTTTAAGTTCTACTGCTGGCTTTAAGAGTGGTTTAGTTTCAACTTTAACTATTTCTACTGGTTTAAGCTGTGACTTTTTTTCACTAATTGGATTTACCGCTTCCGCTTGCTCATTACTTGCTACAGCTAACTGAGGCTTATTCTCTATTTTATAATTGCTTGTACCTTGCTCATCAGAAGCAAGAAAATAATAAGCAAGAGCACTTATTATCATTAGTAAAAAAAACAACGCTGCAAGACTAATTTTTTTTACATCCCACTCAGTAATCATCTCAGCATGAAGATCTTCCATCATTCGTTGTTCTGTTTTTGATTTAACTTGAATTCTTAATTTACTTTCTTCTTTCATGATTTTTATCTATTATTCGTAGTTTCTTGGTAACATAGCCATTATACGTCACACACTGACAATTTACCGTTAGAGCATGACATCATACAATATTTATTTAGGCCTTAATCAAGGGTTTACTAAGGCGTTAACAAATATAGAAAAATTGGGTATTAAATGACTAATTTACTTAAACTTTTCCAGGACAGCTCCGCACTATACGGTAGTAATGCGGCTTATATAGAAGACTTATATGAAAAGTTTTTAGAAAACCCCGAAGCAATTGAAAGCTCTTGGCGTGATAAGTTCACTGCACTACAGGTTGATAACTCTCAACGAGATATAGCTCATAGTCCTGTCGTTGAACGCTTTGCTCAGTTAGCATCCTCTCCCTCTTCTCGCCTTTCTGAACTGCAAGGTTTTACCGAAGAAAGTGTTAAAAAACAATCTTCCGTTGCTAGCTTAATTAATCATTACCGCTCTCATGGACATCAACTAGCAAGTAATAATCCGCTTGGAAATCCAGGCCGAACGCTGCCTGATTTAGACCCTAATTATTATGGTTTATCTGAACCTGATATGGAGACACTCTTTGATAGCGGATCCATTTATGGCAAAGACCGCCTCCCCTTAAAAGAAATCATTAATACACTGGATGAAATTTATTGCTCTAATATTGGTACCGAATATATGCATATATTTGATACCGATATTAAACGCTGGATTAAACATCGCTTAGAAAACGCAAAACCTACCGCCGATATAACTGATAAAAAACGCGTTTGGCTTTTACAGCAACTGATTGCTGCCGAAGGGATAGAAAAATATTTACACCGTAACTTTGTCGGACAAAAGCGTTTTTCATTAGAAGGTGGCGAATGTTTAATTCCTATATTAGATGAACTTATTCAACGCTCAGGCCGTTACGATACCAAAGAGTTAGTCATCGGCATGGCGCATCGTGGCAGACTGAATGTTTTAATTAATATATTAGGTAAAAATCCTGCGCAATTATTTAGCGAATTTAAAGGCACAGCAAAAGATTCATCTCTCCTTTCGGGCGATGTGAAGTACCATCAAGGCTTTTCGTCTAATGTCGAAACTGAAAATGGCCAAGCGCACGTCACTTTAGCCTTTAATCCTTCACATTTAGAGATTATCAACCCTGTCGTAGAGGGGACTGTTAAAGCACGCCAAGATCGCTACGGTAAAAATAGCGCTAATACGGTAATTCCTATTCTTATTCATGGCGATGCAGCTTTTGCAGGGCAAGGCATCGTGATGGAAACATTAAATATGGCACAAACGCGCGCTTTTGCAACGGGTGGAACCATTCATATTGTTATTAACAATCAAATTGGCTTCACCACCAGTAATCCATTCGATGCTCGCTCAACTCTGTATTGCACTGATGTTGCCAACATGATTCAAGCACCCGTTTTTCATGTCAATGGAGATGATCCGGAAGCGGTATTATTTGTGACACAAATGGCAATCGACTATCGCGCCAAATTTAATAAAGATGTGGTTATTGATTTAATTTGTTATCGCCGTCGCGGGCATAATGAGGCGGATGAACCTGCTACGACTCAGCCGATGATGTACAAAAAAATCAATGCATTAACCACGACTTGTCAGCAATATGGCGAAAATCTGGTACAAAAAAATATCTTAACCGAAGCGCAAGTTCAAGATATGAATCAGGCTTACCAAGACTTATTAGATGCGGGAGAAAATGTTTCCCGCCCTATCTTAGATAAAGGCTATTCCTATTCCAAACTCTGGGACAAATTCATTAATAAAGACTGGCGAACTGAACACGATACCCGAGTCCCCTTAGAGCGATTACGTTTTTGTAATACCCAATCTCAACGTTTACCTGCTGGTTTTGAGCTACACCCCCGTGTTGCTAAGATCATGGAAAACCGCCGAAAAATGGCAGCAGGCGCTATGCCTTTAGACTGGGGTTTTGCAGAAAACATGGCATACGCTACCTTGCTAATGGATCAATATAACGTCCGTTTAGTTGGACAAGATGTAGGGCGTGGCACTTTCTTTCATCGCCATATTATTTTACATAACCAACTGAATGGTGATGCTTATATTCCCATTAAGCATTTAGATATTAAACAAGGCCGGCCGCAAATTTTTGACTCAATTCTATCCGAGGCAGGTGTTTTAGGGTTTGAATACGGATACAGCTCAACGGTTCCCGATACTTTATCTATCTGGGAGGCACAATTTGGTGACTTTGCTAATGGCGCTCAAGTTTTAATCGACCAATTTATTAGCTCTGGAGAAAGTAAATGGGGGCGTTTATCTGGATTAGTGATGCTATTACCCCATGGCTTTGAAGGCCAAGGCCCCGAACATTCATCCGCACGCTTAGAGCGCTATTTACAACTTTGTGCTGATCAAAATATCCAAGTCTGTATTCCCTCCACCCCAGCACAAATCTTTCATTTATTGCGCCGTCAGGTGATTCGTGACTACCGCAAACCGCTGATTGTAATGTCGCCAAAAAGCTTATTACGTCATAAAGCAGCGATATCGACCTTAGAGGATTTAGTTCAAGGACAGTTTCAAACGATTATTTCCGAAACAGATAATGAGATCATCCCAGAGGATATTACACGCCTAGTACTATGCTCAGGAAAAATTTATTACGATTTAATCGATGCGAGAGAGCAAAATAACCCGAACAATGTTGCCATTGTGCGCCTAGAGCAACTCTACCCTTTTCCTATTGAAGAATACCAAGCTGAACTAGATAAATACCCTAACTTAGAGACCTTAGCTTGGTGTCAGGAAGAACCTCAAAATCAAGGTGCTTGGTATCAAAGCCGGCATAATTTTGCAAACTTTAAGCAGGAACACATTAACCTTATATATTGTGGCCGACCCGCCTCAGCATCGCCCGCTGTTGGAAACTTAGCAAAACATATCAAACAACAAAAAGAAGTAGTAGAAAGTGCGCTTTATGGCCAATCTACCTCTGTATAGGAAAATATTATGAGCATAGAAATCCGCGTTCCTACCTTACCTGAATCTGTTGCAGATGCGACTTTAATCACTTGGCATAAACAATCGGGTGATAGCGTTGAGAAGGATGAAAACCTAGTCGACTTAGAAACGGACAAAGTTGTCTTAGAAGTTCCAGCACCCCAAGCAGGAATATTAGGTGAGATTTTAATACCTAATGACAGCATTGTCGTTGGTGGTGATTTACTCGCCACTATCTTAACCGAGTCAGCCCCTTTAACCCCTACGACTAAAACAAACGAAACAAGCACAGCTAGTAGCGAAATAGCACATGACATTCCATTAAGCCCTGCTGTGCGCCGTATTATTTTTGAAAATGATTTAGACCCGCAACTTATTACTGGAACAGGTAAAGGTCAGCGCATTACTAAGGCTGATGTACAACAATATATAGATGCACAAAGCCAAACTAAATCACAAGCGGCTAATACAGTTGATGTCATCCCAAAAAATAGTATTGATGAGCCTGAAAACAAAAGTGTTGCACCGCAAGCAACGACATCCAGCGCTCGTCCTGAACAACGCGTTCCGATGACACGCTTACGCGCAAAAGTAGCTGAACGCTTATTACAAGCCCAGCAAAATGCAGCGATGTTGACCACGTTTAATGAGGTCAATATGCAAAGTGTGATTAATTTACGTAAACAATACCAATCGCGCTTTACCGAAAAACACGGTGTAAAATTAGGCTTCATGTCCTTCTTTATTAAAGCTTCAATTGAAGCTCTGAAACATTTTCCAGCGATTAACGCCTCTATCGATGGCGACGATATTATTTATCATGGTTATTATGATGTTGGCATTGCAGTGTCTTCACCACGCGGTTTAATCGTGCCTGTTTTACGTGATGCAGATCAGCTAGACTTTGCTGGCATCGAAAAAAATATTGTTGATTTTGGCGCTAAAGCACAAGCTGGCACGCTTACCTATGACGAGCTGAACGGCGGTACATTTACCATTACTAATGGGGGGATTTTTGGTTCTATGCTTTCTACCCCTATTCTTAACCCACCACAATGTGCAATTTTAGGCATGCATGCGATTACAGATCGTGCTGTTGTTGAAGATGGGAAAGTTGTTGTACGTCCTGTTATGTATCTTGCACTGTCCTATGATCACCGCTTAGTTGATGGTCGTGATGCCGTGCAATTCTTAGTTGCTATTAAAGAAGGTTTAGAATCCCCCGCTCATTTATTACTTAATATTTAATTGCAGGAGTACCCTTATGTCTAATACAGAATATGATTACGATGTCATCGTTATCGGAGCAGGTCCTGCAGGATATTTTGCCGCTGTGCGTTGCGCTCAATTAGGCTTAAAAACAGCCTGTATAGATAAAAATTTAGATCCTCAATTAGCACAATGCTTAGGCGGAGCCTATGTTAATTCCGGTTGCATTTCTGCTATTGCACTTTTAGAATCTGCCCAACTGTTTAATAAAATAAAAACAACCAGCATCCAGCATGGCATTATTGCAAAAGACCTCTCTATTGATGTTACGCGTATGCAACAGCGCAAAGATGACATCATTCGCTCATTAAACCAACAAATTGCACAAATTTTTGTAGATCACCATGTCAGCTCTATTTCTGCACAAGCGACATTAATTAACCCCCATAGAGTTGAGATCACCCCGCCTAACGGGGGAATTCCACAAGTCATTACAGCCGATAAAGTTATTCTTGCTGCTGGCTCCAATTCTATTGATTTGCCTTTTGCAAAAGTTGATAATCATTTTATTATCAATACCAAACAGGCTTTATCTTTAACTAAAGTCCCTAAAAAACTCGGCATTATTGGTGCTGGGGTGATAGGTATAGAACTCGCTTGCATTTGGAGTAACCTCGGTGCAGAAGTCATTTTATTAGATGCACAAGACTTATTTATGAATATCGCTGACCGTGATATTGCTAACGAGGCACTTACTTTATACCAACAACAAGGCTTAGATATACGCTTAAGTGCGCGAGTTATGTCTACCGAAGTCAAAGACAAACAAGTATTTGTTACTTATGAAGATGAAAGCGGTACCCACCACTGTCAATTCAACCAACTCATCGTTGCCTCAGGTAGAAAACCTAATACAGAAACGCTAAGTGCCAGCTCTGCAGATTTATTATTAGATGAAGAAGGCTTTGTTCATACCGATGAAAACTGCTGCACGACTCTACCCGGTGTTTATGCTATAGGCGATTTAACTTTATCAGGCCCTATGCTAGCCCATAAAGGTATAGAGGAAGGTGTCTTTGCCGCAGAACACATTACCGGCCAACACTCCCCCATCAACTATCATACAATCCCAAATGTCATCTATACTCAGCCAGAAATTGCATGGGTAGGACAAACAGAGCAAGCCTTACGCGCCATAGGTGAGCCTATAAAAATCAGCCAATTCCCTTTTAGCACTAATACCCGTGCAAAAATAACAGGCAATACCGACGGCAGGGTTAAAGTGATTATCCATGCAGAAACTGAAGTGATTTTAGGCGTACATATCATAGGCGCAATGGCGTCAGAACTCATTGCCGAAGCGGTTCTCGCCATGGAATTCTCAGCAACCGCAGAAGATTTAGCGCGTACAATTCATGCCCATCCAACACATTCTGAATCATTACACGAATGTGCCTTAAGCTTGAATTCGCGCTCTTTACATTCCCCTCTTTAGACAACTACTTATGAATAAAACACTCAATCTTTGTAATTTAGGCACCTCTTTTAAATTACTATTCACTGGGTATTTATGCACCATTGCTCTGGGCTATTTGCTCGCCCTAGCTCAAATATTATTCACCCATGGCATGGCTGATGGAAAGGTTGGTTTATCCATTGAAGATATTGTTTATAGCTATTATGGCAATCGTTCTGGCTCGGTTCTAGAAAAAAAACTCAATGGCTCAATGAAAATGAATGCCAGCGATGCGGAACGTTTTAAAATCATTCAATGGGTGCGTGATTCAGCGGACGAAAAGGAATTTAATCAAACAATTAAACCCATTATTGAGAAAGACTGCGTCATGTGCCATAACGAACATGCAGGCAGCCTTCCTAATTTTACTGATTTTGACGAAATCAAAAAACTGACAGAATCTGATCACGGTATTTCTTATGCTTCACTCACCCGTGTTTCACATATTCATTTATTTGGAATCAGCTTTATATTTATGTTTATGGGAGGGATCTTTAGCCTATCGACCATGAACCATCATAAGTACATTAAATATACAGCGATTATTATGCCCTTCTTATTTTTGTTTATTGATGTCGCCTCATGGTGGCTAACAAAATTTAGCCCTCACTTCGCATGGCTAGTAATTATCGGAGGAACAGGGTTAGGCTTATCATTTACCTACATGTGGTTTACATCACTTTACCAAATGTGGATTTTACCTAGTAAACTCAAGCACGGTGATAGACGTCATGCAATGTATCGATAAAAAAGCATTACAGTAAAACATCAAAATTAGCCCTTGTAACAGCTGATATATTCGGTGGATTAGCGACAGAGGATAAGCTATCACCCTAGAATAAGCTTAATTGTACTGATTTAGGTTTAAACTCTTTTGTGTAACACTGGGGGCTGTTATTTTCTCCATTTTAGTTTGACTTAGCTGTCTACTAAAATGGAGAAAATTGATAGCCTTGTTAACTACTTACTGGCCCATAATTTTTAAAGCAATATAGGGTGCAACCATAAAAACTAATGTCACTATTTTATAATGGCTCAAAAAATCAAAATACTTAGAGTTTAATTCCTTTTTATCTATATCAAACATATTGCTATGAATAGAAGAGACTGCTCCCTTCATAAACATAAGAATCATGGTAGCTAGAAAAAGATAGCCAACATTGATTATTGATGCCCACCCTAACAACTCAGTTAATTGTGAAATAGTAATCATAACTTTTTCCTCTTGTTATCAAATTATTTTTGACATGTATTTAAGCCCGCACATCAGTACCCCTTGTTTGTAATAATCTTCCAACAAATAGATACCTTGATTATAAAAATCGCGGGGCATAAATTAATGCAGCCTTCTTTAATAACGACTTTAAATGCTCTAACTAAGTCCAAAGTTATTAAACGTAGACCTAAAACCCTACCCTCTAATGACAAAGCTATGAAAGGTCTCCAATCCCACTTAATTATTATTTTTGTAAAGGCTTCAAATACTCATCAAATTTTGTCTCAATATTAGAATTTTTACTCCATTTTTTATCCATTTTTCTATTAATCATTTGGATATCAAAGCTGACTAAAAATGCAAGGAATAAACCCACTTTCAATGGCATTAATAGGGGAAATAAAAACTCAGGTGAAAAAAGCTTAAAGTCAAAAATTATAAGACTTAAAAACAGAGCTACCCATATTAAAGGAGACCAGCTGGAAATCAAAGGGGACGCTTCCCTTTGATTTCCTTAAATGGTCGTCCCTGCGGCTTATATCGTAACGATCTCCTAGCGACACTCTCAAGTTTATCAATAAAGCTATCGTTACCACAAGGCAAGCCTTTCTCTATATTTCTCTTAATAATATCTGTTACATTCTGACTTTCTGGTAACGCTAACCAGTCAGACCATCTCGCTTGAGAAATTCCACCCATTGAATTTGGTAATGCTGTAAGAAACGGCTCTTCTTTTACACCGCAATGTGCTGCGGCACTTGACCAGCGATAATCTTCTGCTTTAATACTCATTCCGGCCTCAACAGGGTTTCTCTCCACATAGCGAATAGTTGACCATGCATAAGCATCATCTAAAGGTGAAGAAAAGAACCTACCTTGCCATAAATGCCCTTTCCAACCTTTGATTTTATTAATATGCTGAGAATAACGCATATGAAGTGGTTTTAATACTTGCTGCAATCCATCTTCAGCGTGAGGTACCAAAACAAGATGAACATGATTAGTCATCAAGCAGTAGGCAATAATAGACACATCATACTTATCACAATAAAACTTAAGCCACTCTAAATAGATAAGGCGATCATCATCTGTAAAGAATACATCTTCACGACGATTACCCCGTTGAGTAATATGGTGAGGAACATTAGGAAACACACTTCTGGCTAATCTTGGCATGAGTGTAGTTTACAATAACTTAAAATTAAAGGGTAGCGTCCCCTTTAATTTCATAAATGCCCTTTCCAACCTTTAATTTTATTAATATGCTGAGAATAACGCATATGAAGTGGTTTTAATACTTGCTGCAATCCATCTTCAGCGTGAGGTACCAAAACAAGATGAACATGGTTGGTCATCAAACAGTAGGCAATAACAGACACATCATACTTATCACAATAAAACTTAAGCCACTCTAAATAGATAAGGCGATCATCATCTGTAAAGAATATATCTTCACGACGATTACCCCGTTGAGTAATATGGTGAGGAACATTAGGAAACACACTTCTGGCTAATCTTGGCATGAGTATAGTTTACAGTGACTTTCAATAAAAGGTAGCGTCCCCCTTTAATTCCTTTAATTCCTTTAATTCCTTTAATTCCTTTAATTCCTTTAATTCCTTTAATTCCTTTAATTCCTTTAATTCCTTTAATTC
>CBDUDV010000038.1:0-29705 GCA_965366065.1 uncultured bacterium
ATTAAGTATGCTGAAAGTTTACCAAAACCGGTCAAGTTAGTTGTCGCGAACCGGCCAAGCTAATTGTCGTCTAATAGACCGGTTTAAAAGAGCGATTGCGCGTAGTAAACGTAATGAAAGCTTGCTTGCTATTTGTTTTTTAGATTTAGATGCTTTTAAGCCGGTGAATGATACATTCGGGCATGAAATGGGTGATAAAGTTCTAATAGAGGTTGCAAAACGTATTACGGAGAATGTTAGAGAAATCGATACAGTTTCTAGGCAGGGCGGCGATGAATTTGTGATTTTACTGAATGATATAGAATCTACAGTACAGTGTGAAAAGACTTTAAAAAGAATACATCAATCGCTTGCACAGGCTTTTATTATTGACGGGCAGACATTAAACCTTAGTGCATCGAGTGGTGTTACCTTATCTCCATATGATAAGGGTGATAGTGATACATTATTGCGTCATGCGGATGATGCAATGTATCAAGCAAAAGCATCAGGTAAAAATCAATATCGTTTGTTTATCGAGTAATAAAGGCAGGGGGCGTTAATTAACTGATTTTTGAATGTTGCTTTTTGAGGTACTTGAATGCTGTTATAGAATAAAGTCTGAAATTCCAAAAATCCATGGGACATGCTTCGAATTTATAGGCTTAAACAGGATGATTCAGTTAGCACTTACTGCATAACTTAAAATATCATGCATATTCTATTAGGTTATTTAACCACTAACCCCCACGGATAGCGCCCGACAGCAATAGATTTGGTGACTTTCATTGATTCCAAGTCAATAATAGAAATATCATTACTTACACCGTTAGTGCTATAAACACGTTTTTGGTCAGGCGAGAACGCTAGATTCCAGACGCGTTGTCCAACCAGAAAGTATTTTTCCACTTCTAAAGATTGCGCGTTAATCAAAGCAACACGATTAGCCGGCCCTAATGCAACCAAAGCCCAATGGTTAGCTTGATCAATAATAACGCCTACGGGCTGTATCTTACCAGCGCTCACTCCCGGTATTTCAAATTTAATCGTTTTAATTTTGGCGCGGCTTGCTACATCTAGCACGGTTACCGTTCCACCCATTTCAGACGTCACCCACAGTTGTTGGCTATCCGCGCTAAAACTTAAGCCTCTGGGGCGAGGGTCAACCAGTGTATTATCCTCAACAGTTAATGTTTTCCGGTTTATCCAATGTACCATGTTGGTTGCTTCAGATGCACTGGCCACCCATTTCTCATCAGGGCTGACGGTGATTGGTTCTGGCTCTACACCGACAGGGATGGTTTTAATCGCTTTGGAATTTTTAATATCAATCACTGTAATCAGGCTGTCATCTTCATTTGAGACATACAGTTGATCGCCTGATGGATTCATTGCAAAGGTTTCAGGGTCTTCCCCTGATGGTAATGTAGCAACTACTTTTAAGGTTTTTATGTCAATAACTTGAATGATATCGTCATCGCTAGTGGCAATATAGAGTTGCTGTTGATCCTTGCTTAATACGATACCGCGAGGGCGTTGACCAATGGTAATCGTTTTGAGTAGTTTACCTGCAATCGGATCGACAACAGCCAGCGCATTATCTTTTTCCAGTGTGATATAAAGTGTTTCTGAGCTAACTTGGCAACTGATTAAAAATAGGGCAATTGTTAAAATCTGCTTCATGGTAGACCTTGTGTGAAATTATGACAGTGTGTCAAGATAGCACTTTTCAGCGTATGGCTGGCGCAGTGGCAACAAATAAGGAAATTTTCCCAATGAGTTTACGGTACCAAATTAGTGTCAGGATTTTATTAATTTCGTTGTGTATTCTTTTCTTGGGCGGTTCGATTAGTATTTGGCAGGCACGGCAAGCAGTCAGTAACGAAGTTGATTCTTCTATTAGCTTGGCCTTGCAATTAATTAAGATAGGGGTTGGGGATAATAAAACGGATCAAACAGACTGGATGTTCCGCTTGAGTCGCTTGGAACAGACACGGCATTTAAATATTCAATTGAAAACAGCAGCAGGGGCGATTGTTAATATTTCTGATCATCCCGAAATGAATGATTCAGATGAAACGCCGCCTGACTGGTTTGTCAATTTGGTGCTCGGTGAGTATCCAAAAATAGAGTATCCCATTGAAACGCTTGATAGTGTGCCATTGAAATTGATTATTCAAGCGAACCCGATGGATGAAATTTCAGAAGTTTGGCAAGAAAGTATCGCATTTTTTATCTCTTTAACGGCTCTAGTTTTGCTAACATTTATTTCAGTTCAATTAGTGTTTAATAAAACCATTCAATCTATCCATTCAATCATTGCACACCTTAAGGGGATTGAAACGGGTGATTATCAGAAACGGTTAGCTGATTTTTCTACGCGGGAATATGACGATATAGCCAAAGCCATCAACCGTATGACGGATGTGCTGGATAAAACAGAAAAACAAAACAGCGCATTGACTCAGCATTCATTGGAAATTCAGGAAGAAGAAAGGCAACGTTTGTCTCAGGAATTACATGATGAATTTGGACAATCATTAACAGCGATTAAAGTGATGGCAGTGACTGCCGCACATGAAAAAGCTGATACGCAAACAATTACCACCTCTATGATTGAAATTTGCGACCATTTAATGACGGTTGTACGCTCTATGATGAAGCAATTACATCCTTTGATATTGACAGAATTGGGCTTGAAAGCCACGCTAGAAGATTTACTTCATCACTGGGAGGTCAGAAATGCATCGACGGTATTTACTTTGCATTATGATGATGCAGTCGACCAGATAGATCGAGCCATTGTGATACAAATATTTCGTGTGATTCAGGAAAGCCTGACTAATATTATCCGTCATGCTCAGGCAGATGAGGTTAATATTAGTCTTCAGATGACAGAGGGGGCTGATAAACTGAGTTTATTAATGACGGATAATGGTCTAGGCTGCGATCTTGATCAACTATCACCCGGGTTTGGTCTATTAGGTATGAAGGAAAGAATTAAGCTATTAGGCGGTGATTTTGAAATACAGTCGCAAACAAACAACGGGTTTCAAATTAAGGCAGAAATTCCCCTATGATGAACAGTAAAATTAAAGTTTTATTAGTCGATGATCACACAGTAGTGAGAGCAGGATTTAAGATGCTGCTAGCGACATCATCTAATATGGAGGTGGTCGCTGAAGCAGCGTGTGGGGAGCAGGCTATTCAACTTTATCAGTCCTGTCAGCCAGATATTATCGTGCTTGATTTGTCGATGCCAGGTATTGGCGGCTTAGAGGCGATTAAGCGCCTTGTGCAGCGCGACGAAAAGGTTAAAATTTTGGTGTTTAGTGTGCATGATGAGCCGGTTTATGTGAATCGCGCTTTAAATGCAGGTGCAAAAGGATACATTACTAAAAACAGTGCGCCTGAGATTTTACCGGATGCGATAGAGGCTATTCAAAATGGGCAGTGTTATGTTGAACACGGGCTACTGAAAAAAAGCAGTGATGAAGTTTCGGAGCATGATTTTCAGTCCATTATACAAACATTCTCTGCGCGAGAGTTTGATGTTTTTCGCTTATTAGCCAAGGGTTTAACGGCGCATAAAATAGCCGATGAACTGTGCTTAGGTTATAAAACGGTTGCAAACTATGTGACTCAAATTAAGAAAAAACTGCAAGTATCCAGCATGGCTGAATTAGCGCATATTGCTGTATTGCTAGGGATTGTGAAGCACTAAGGAGCGTGCACGTTCCTAAGGAATAATTCCCGTATAAATTGAAGAATCCTTCCCGTTACAGATCCCGTGTGATATTTGATAATAATCAATTTTTGCAGAGGTTGATTATGAAACTAAGTACGTTATTTCTAATATCTTTTTTAGGTATTTCAATGGGGGCTAATGCACATGGCCCCACCCCTAAAAAAGCGGACAAAAGTATTATTATTAATGCGCCTATCGACAAGGTTTGGGCGGTGATAAAGAACTTTGATGATATTTCAAAGTGGCATCCTGATGTTAGCGCCAGTACCGGTGATGGGCAGAATCAGTCAGGCAGCGACAGACGTATGACATTGGCAAGCGGCGAGTTAGAAGAAGGTTTGGATTATTTTAGTGATGCTGATCATGAATATAACTACCGTTTAAAAACGGAAAATACCAAGGTATTCCCGGTTAGCTCTTACACGACTGCGATTCAATTAATTGCCGAAGGTAATAAAACCAAAGTTAAATGGAAAAGTCGTTTTTATCGAGGCGATACCGGCAATACACCCACTAAAAAGCTCAGTGATGAGGCGGCCATTGAAGCCATGTACGGCTTTATTGATAATGGCTTACAAGGCCTAAAAGAGACCTTGGAAAAATAAATATGTTGCGATTATCTCTGGCTTTGTTGCTGTATGGGTTTGCTCCTTATGTTGTTAGTGATGCTTATTTTTATATTAATCAGCAGCAGGGTGAGAGTGTTAGTGTTTTTAAGCGCAGTGATTTAACATTAAAAACTACGATACCGACGCTTAAAGGGCCTGCTGGCATTGCTATCAGCCCTCATAATCCGTGGTTAGCGATTACCTACCCTGAACAGGGAATGGTTAGTTTTATTGATAGTGAAAAGCACATTCCTCTAGAGCATATCAGTATCGGAGGTAGTCCTTTCGGTGCTGTATTCGCTAATAAACACCTCTTTATTAGCGATTGGTCTAGCAACACCGTTAAGGTTATTCAGCCTGAAACAGGGCGAATGATAAAAGAAATTGCAGTGGGTAAATCGCCCGCTGGGATAGCAACAAACGCCTGTGAATCACAAGTGTGGGTGTTAAACAGAGAGAGCAATAACCTTACGGTGATAGAGACTAAGCAGTTTAAGGTGATTCAAAATATCGCTGTCGGCAAAGCACCTTTTGCACTGGCACTGGATGAGCGCTTTGCTTATATTGCCAATTCGCAAGGTAATACTCTAAGCATTGTTGATTTAGTTAATCTAACAGAAATAAAACGTATTAAAGTAGGGCGTATGCCCTATGGTGTCGCAGTCGATAGAAAACAACATAAAATTTATGTCAGTAATCAGCAAGAAAATACGCTAAGTGTACTGGACTCAAGAACGCACAAAATAATTCGTAGCTTAAAAACCGGTGCCTATCCTGAAAATATTGCTGTGGATGAAGAAAATCAGCATTTATTTGTGCTGAATTGGTTTGATGGAAATTTAAGCGTGTTTGATAGCCAAACTGATAAGGAAATAAAGCGGATTAATGTAGGCGATGGAAGCCGCGCTTTTGGGCAGTTTGTGGGTAAATCGGCTGAATGCAATGACTGAAGAAGTCGGCAGTTTGGGCGTGATAAATGAAGCTTAGGAACGTGCACGTTCCTTAATACACGAACGCCCCAGAGTCTCTATGTTGCGTGTATTAAGCCTTGTCGAGATGCCATTAAGGTAAACTCAGCCATGGTTTTAACCATGAGTTTTTCTTTAATAGCAGTACTATGATTGCAAACGGTTTTATAACTTAAATGCAGTTTATCGGCGGCTTCACGAGGGCTATTCCCATTCGCCAACAGACAAAAAACATCAAACTCACGGGGTGAAAGTTGCTTTATTTTATATTCATCCCCTTGATCACTCACCATGTTAACGGCAAGTTGTTGAGCCATTGCAGCATCGATATAAGTTTGTCCTTGTGCGATAGAACAGACAGCAGTAACTAAGGTTTCAGGAAGGCTGCTTTTGCTTATATATCCCTTAGCGCCCGATTTAATTGCGCGAGTTGCATAAATTATCTCATTATGAATACTGAAGACCAGAATTTTACAGTGCGGAGCGCGGTTAATAAGTCGTCGAATACATTCCAACCCTCCCATGCCCGGCATGGATAAATCCATAACCACCACATCAACGGGCTTTTGCATATATTGCTGGCAGGCCGTTTCACCGCAATCCGCCTCATAGATCTCGCCTATTTTTTCTGATAAGGATAAGTAAGATTTATAACCGGTTCTTACGACCGCATGGTCGTCAACGAGTAATACTGAGACTTTAGTCATGATAGAGACACTAAAAAAAAGACTTATCATGAACAATTCGGCCTACAAATAATATAGGAGCTTTTCCTTTTTATAATTCCACTTCTAAGCTGGGAATATTTCCTGTGTTAAATAACGATTTATTCCTGCTTAATTGGTTATTTATTCCGTATTCAAAAAGAGGGTGAATAAATAAAATAGCCCCAAGCATTTGCCAATTTACAGTTAGCTTGATCAGGTGGCTTTAAAACCATTTAGCGAATTGGTAAATGCTTTTCTTTTACAAAGTCAATCGGGAGGGATTATGCGAATTAAACAATTTGCTCGAAATATGGGGGTTACCCTGCTTGCGTCGAGTGCCATTTTTGCACTGTCGCAACAAGCACATGCGAATAAAAAACTAGACGATTTATCTGAGCAGAATACGAACTGGGTGATGCAGACTAAAGACTATGGTTCTAGTCATTTTAGTGATATGTATCAAATAAATATTCAAAATGTACATAAATTAAAACCTGTCTGGTCATTTTCTACGGGTGTTTTGAATGGACATGAAGGTGGTCCTTTAGTCGTAGATGGCATTATGTATGTTCACTCGCCTTTCCCGAATAATATTTTTGCGATTGACTTAGATGAGCCAGAAAAAATCTTATGGGAATACAAACCGAAACAAAATCCAGCAGCCCGTGCTGTCGCTTGTTGTGATGTAGTCAATAGAGGCTTGGCTTATGCGCCAGGAACTAAGGATTACCCACCGACTATTTTTCAAGATCAGCTGGATGGGCATGTTGTTGCCATTAATGCTAAAACGGGAAAAATGCTTTGGAAAATAGAGAACTCTGATATTTCGATGGGATCCACCTTAACGTCCGCACCGTTTGTTGCCAAGGATATGGTGATCGTAGGGAGTGCGGGTGCTGAATTAGGGGTGCGTGGTTACGCCACGGCTTACAAGATTAAAGATGGATCACAGGTGTGGCGCGTGTATGCGACGGGTCCTGATGAAGACATCGGTATCGGCAAAGGATTTAATGATGCCAATCCACATTATGGGCAGTTTGGTCTAGGGACTAAGACTTGGGAAGATGATGCGTGGAAAATCGGTGGGGGTACAAACTGGGGTTGGTACGCTTACGATAGTGATTTAGAAATGCTTTATTACGGATCAGGCAATCCTGCACCGTGGAATGAAACCATGCGACCTGGTGATAATAAATGGACGATGACCATTTGGGGACGTGATGTTAATACTGGTAAAGCGAAATTTGGTTACCAAAAAACACCGCATGACGAATGGGATTATGCCGGTGTGAATTATATGGGCTTATCTGAGCAAATGGTCGATGGAAAAATGACTAAATTGCTGACTCACCCAGATCGTAACGGATTGGTTTATACCTTAAACCGTGAAAATGGTGACCTAGTTAACGCCTTTAAAATTGATGACACCGTCAATTGGGTTAAAAAAGTTGATCTTAAAACAGGATTACCTATTCGTGACCCAGAATATTCAACGCATATGGATCATGAGGCAAAAGGAATTTGTCCTTCAGCAATGGGCTATCACAATCAAGGAATTGAATCTTATGATCCAAATAAGAAACTATTCTTTATGGGAACCAACCATATTTGCATGGATTGGGAACCGTTTATGTTGCCATACCGTGCGGGTCAATTCTTTGTTGGCGCAACGCTAAACATGTACCCAGGACCTAAAGGAACACTAGGCCAAGTAAAAGCAATGGATGGTGTAACGGGTGAATTTAAGTGGGAAATTGCTGAGAAATTTGCAGTCTGGGGTGGCACCATGGCAACCGCAGGGGACTTAGTTTTCTACGGTACATTAGATGGCTATATCAAAGCGCTAAACTCTAAAAATGGTGAAGAGCTGTGGAAATTTAAATTGCCTTCTGGGGTGATTGGTCATCCGATTACTTATAAACACAATGGTAAGCAATTTGTTTCTATTTACTATGGTGTTGGCGGCTGGCCTGGTGTGGGATTGGTTTTTGATTTACAAGATCCAACAGCAGGTTTAGGTGCGGTAGGTGCATTTAAAGAATTAGCACATTACACCCAAATGGGTGGTGGTGTCATGACCTTTGCACTGGATTAAATAGTGTCATAAACACTTTTAGTTTCGGCTAAAAGTGTTTACTTTCAAATAGGTAAATTACAGATAGATGAAAAAAATATGACATTAAAATTAAAAATACCGTGTTTAATTGGAGCCGCTTTAATATCCGGCTGTGCTGCAAATGCTCAGCCCGATATCAATTGGGTTGCTACAGGCGCAGAACTTAAAGTTTGCGCAGCAGAAGATGAAATGCCTTACTCCAATAAAAAAGGAGAAGGCTTTGAAAACAAACTGACGCGTTTATTGAGTAAAAACTTAAACCGTAAAATAAAATATGTTTACTGGGATGATCCACGCTATTTTGTACGTGATTATTTAAATAAAGGTCAGTGTGATGTCGTTATTGGCGTAGATGCTGGGGATCCTAGAGTTTTAACCACGGCGCCTTATTATCGCTCAGCCTATAGCTTTATTTCGCGAGAAGATGATGACTTGGATTTGCATGATTGGGATAGTGATGTCCTGCGCTCTGTGAAGCGTATTGGTTATATTCCTGGCACACCATCCGAAATAATGATTCGAGCAATTGGGCGATATAGCGATACCTTTAACTATAACAAGGCATTGGTAGGCTTCAAATCTCGACGAAACCAATATGTGAAATATGATGTCAATAAAATAGTCGATGATGTAGCCAGCGGTAAGGCAGAGGTAGCAGTGCTTTGGGGGCCATCAGCAGCCCGCTACGTTAAAGCGTCTACCACTCCCTTAACAATGACAGTTGTTCCCGATAATGCGACCCGTGCGGATGGCAAAAAAGTTGGGCAGCATTACAGTACGTCTATGGCGGTACGCAAAGGCGAAACCGTGCTATTAAAACAACTGAATCAGTTTATTAAACAGCAAGAATCTGATATTGAAGATCTTTTAGAGGCGGAAGGAATCCCTCTATTGTCTAAATCATAAGGGTCTACAGCGATCAACTATAGGATTAAATTATGAAGTTTAAACACATTGTAACAAGTGCGGTACTGGCGACAGCTTTTGTCGGCACTAGCGTACAGGCAGACATAACCTTGCGTCATGCCTTATTAGGCTCGGTATTGGATATGAGTTACGCTAAAAAAGGGGGGAATACACCTGCTTTTAAAGAATTTATGAAAGAGGGTAGGAATCCTTATAACACCGATAAAGAAGCGATTGAGCAAGGACATAGTCTTTATATGACAGGATGTTCCGGTTGTCATGGGCATGAGGCGGAAGGAAAGATTGGACCAGGATTAGCGGATGATTACTGGACTTATCCAAGTATTGCGACAGATAAAGGATTATTTGAAGTCTTATTTGGTGGTGCAAATGGCATGATGGGGCCTCAGTATGTCAATTTTAATACCGATGAAATGTTGAAAATTATGGCATGGACACGCTCTATTTACACAGGAAAACCCAAAAAGGCCAAATGGCTGAAAAAATAATTCTGGAGATGAAAATGAAAAAGCAAATAGTCGCAATCGCTGTTTTGTTAACAGCATCTGTCTCGTTTACCGCTCAGGCGTATGACGGAACTAATTGTAAAGAGCCTGGAAATTGCTGGGAGCCAAAACCCGGCTATCCAGCGAAAGTAGCAGGTAGTAAGTATGACCCTAAACATGATTCCAATGAACTGAATAAACAATCAGCCTCAATTAAAGAAATGGAAGCTCGCAATAAGCAGCGTTCAGCTCATTTCAATAAAACAGGTACGTTTGTTTATGATGTAGATGAGCTTTAAGACACCTTATCTAGCAAGCTAACCCTTGCAGTCCTCCAAGGTATAAGTGATCAATCTTCGAGTGAATAGTGTTGTAGATAAAGAGTACGTTGATTTTCCTGCAGGGAAGCAGGAAAGCGACATAATCAGGATGTGATTGCTTTATTGAAAACCCCGCATTGAAGCAGTGTTATAGATAGCTACTTGCCTGTTTCAACTTAAGGGTTCTCTGCGAAATCAGCGATGTACCCCTGCAACGATAAATACACGACGTGTGAACGTATCCCTTTCTGGAACGCTAAAATTGCATCCAGTAAAGACTAATATTAGCACTAACTCCAGCTCTTTCTTCCGAGCTGGCGTTTTTTTGGATGATAGATTTGAATAATCAATTAAGCGACTGGCGAGATTTAGCCATACAATTCGAACAACAAATCAATAATACGGTATTAGGTCAGGAAAAAGCAGTAAGACATTGTGTTATTTCTGTTTTTGCGCGTGGGCATGTATTACTGGAAGGTAATGTTGGCGTTGGAAAAACTACCTTGTTACGTGCAATAGCGCATGGTTTAGGAGGCGATTATCAACGGATTGAAGGCACGATAGATTTAATGCCATCAGATTTGATTTATTACACCTATCTGGATGATAAAGGTAAGCCGCAAGTCGATCCCGGGCCGTTACTCAAACAAGGAGACAGTTTAGCAACTTTTTTCTTTAACGAAATAAACCGTGCTCGTCCACAAGTCCATTCTCTACTACTGAGAGTGATGGCTGAAAGACGTATTAGCGCCTTTAATCAAGAATTTCAATTTCCTCATATTCAAGTTTTTGCGGATAGAAATCGCATCGAAAAAGAAGAAACTTTTGAGTTACCCGCCGCTGCGCGTGACCGGTTTATGATGGAAATCAATATCGATAGGCCAACGGATGACACGATATTAACAGAACTTATTTTTAACTCCCGTTTTCATAATGTGGATAGCTTAATTGCAACAATGGAAACAGGAAAAATTGCTTATTATCAATTGAATGAACTTGCCGCTCAGATTCAGCAGAGTATTCAGCCCAGTGAGATGCTAAAAAAATATGCGCTAGATCTATGGAAAGCGAGTTTCGATCCTCAGAAATACGGCATTAAACTGGCAGATGTGGATATGGGGCAACTGATTCAGTCGGGTGCTAGCCCGAGAGGGATGAGCTTTTTGATTCGTGCCGCCAAAGTGAATGCTTGGCTGGAAAATAGAACGACGTTATTGCCAGAAGATGTACAGGCAGTCTTTCACGTCACCATGGCACACCGAATTTTTCTAAATCCCATTTACAGCTATCGACAAGAACAACTGATACCTGAACTCATAACAGGGATTCTTGAAGGAATTGCGGCGCCGTAATAAAAATGTAGCTGTTGTAAGGGAAGCATTTCTTGCAATTGCATATAAGTAACATCAAGTAGCCCGTATGAAGCTTGCGCAATACGGGGGCGATATGCTGTTTATCCCGTATTCCGTACCTCCATACGGGCTACGATGGTTACAGTTACTTTGTTTTTAACTTCAGTTAATAAAACATAATCTAATAACAGAAATAACAAGGCTATGAATAAACAAACGTTTTTTAAAGCAATCACGCCTGAAAGTGGTTTCAGGGATTTATTGGGTGTCTATTTAAACTGGACAGGCGTAGGCTTTGTTTGTGCGATTATTGCCGAGCGTTTGGATAGTTATAGTGGTGTTTCTTATGCATCTTATTACACAGCGTCACTGAATTCGGCGATTGGGGTTAAATTCTGGGCATTAATCAGTATTATCGGCTTGTTGCTGTTTTGCCTGAGCCTTCCGCTAGTCTATCTCGCTCAACGTTCACCTCAGCTCAAAACAAGCTGCCAACGCTTTCGTTATTTCAGTTATGGTTTTTTTCTGGTTGCATTTGATGAAGGCGCGTTAATATTGGGCATTCTATTGGCTAATTTACTTCATACCAATGAACGAGCCGAGCTATTAACCGCAAAATCCTTTTTGTTTACCGAGGCAAGCGTGCTGAGTGTTGTGGCATTAATTATGGCTAACTCTTTGCTGTGGCTTCTGGGTGAATCACTCTACAATCGCCAGCATAAAAATTACTCAGGGCTTGTTAATCTAATCGTAAGCAGCCCTTTAAAATACAGTATCCCTGTTTATCTACTATTTACAATAGCCTTTGTTATGCTGGTTATTAACCAATCTTAAGATGAGTGAAAATACTGTTTTTTATTACCGAAAATCAGCACAACACAACGTGTTTCCAGGCGCTAATGCGGGTAAAACGGTAGGTAATGGGCTTCTTTTTAAACAGCATAAACCTCTGATTTCCGCACCTGATCTAAGGCATATTGATTTAAGAGCTAGTATGCTAAACCCTTTTTCTCAGTACCAAGTTAAATCCTTTCAACAGCAATCTCGGTTAGATGTGTTTTTACTGGCTGATCTATCCGCTTCTATGGGGTATCAAGGAAAATATAATAAACAACAAGTGCTGGTTGATTGCCTGCTGTCAGTTGCTAAATCTACTTATGCGGCAGGTGACCGTTTTGGTTTTGTGGGGTGTGCTCAGTCAATTAATCCTCAATTGCTTATTTCACCCGCAAATCTTCAGCAGGGGCGCGTAACTGAAATGGCTAAGCGGATTCAACGCAGCGTGCTTACGGGGCAGGCGAATAGTTTTAACCAAGCCGCTGATTATCTGCCTAATAGTTCTGCTTTGGTGTTTTTATTATCTGATTTTCATATGCCGATTAAAACGATACAACAGCAAATGCAACGATTGAATCAACATACTGTTGTGCCTCTCGTACTATGGGATAAAAATGAAAGTAGTGATTTACCGCGCTGGGGTGTGGTGAAGTTTTCTGATATGGAACACGGAAGAACGCGCACTTTATGGATGCGCCCCGCATTACAAAAGAAAATACAAGCGGCATTTGAGCAAAGAAAACGTCAATTGCAACAGTGTTTTAGGGGCTTTGGTTGTGAACCCTTATTTTTGGAAGAAGGCTATCGTGCTGAATCCATTAGCCAGTATTTTTTACAGCTTGCAGGATAAAAAATATGCCGTTTAAAATTAGTATTACCTTTTTTATAGGTTTTTTATTGAGCAGTTGTTCTAGTTCAATTAGTGACCCCATCATGCTATTTAAAGTACAAACGCCGCGCCCTTTTGGGTATGTGATTGGCGATGAAATTAAACAACGAATTATTGTGGAAGTTAGAGAAGGTTTGGCGTTGCAATACAGCAGTATTCCAGGAAAAGGTGAGATTAATCGCTGGCTTAATTTGAATAAGGTTAAAATTGATAAAACTAAAATAAGCCGGGGTATTCGTTATCAAATTGACCTAAGCTATCAATTATTTTATGCGCCTTTAGAAGTTAAGATGCTTGAATTACCTCGCTTTACTTTAGAATTTAGGCAGTTTGGTAGCAGCATAGAAAAAAACGTTCCACACTGGAATTTTACCACCGCACCTTTACGAGAATTGGCGATTAGAAAGGATGAAGGTAAAGACTATATGCGAGCTGATACGCCTGCGCCTTTATTGGATAATGCTCAGCCACTTAATCGCCTTATAAGTAGCCTGCTTATCGCTGTTTTATTGGGCGGGTATTTGGCATGGTTATATGGTTTACTCACTTTTTTACCAAAATATAAAATATTCAAGCGCCCTGTACGGCAGTTAGCTAAATTATCGGATGATGATTTGCCTGATATGCTAAATATAATGCATAAGGCGTTAAATAATTTGAATGGCAAACCCTTGTTCCAACATAGGTTAGCTGATTTTTATCAACGCTTCCCACAGTATCAACAACTGAATAATGAACTGATCTGGTTTTTTGATTATTCAAATCAGCATTATTTTAGTGCTGCCAATCAGCTTAGTAAAAACGAGAACGATAAAATCAAAAGATTGTGCCAACATTGCCTACAGATAGAGCGAGGCAAACGATGAATTTGGCAGTAGATTATCCTTGGGTATTGCTGGCTTTATTGCTGGCATTATTCCCCTTATTTAATAATGGCGTAAGTCATAGTCACTATCCTTCAATACAAATAATACCTGCCGATAGTTTATCTCGCTTTTTTTCGGTCTTATTAAAATTGATCGCTATCGCAGCGATTGGTTGCTTAGTTTTAGCGTTAGCGGGTTTGAATCGTGGCGAACAGAGCAGGGAACGCATCGGGTATGGTGCGCATATCGTATTATTACTGGATAGAAGTAAAAGTATGGATTATACCTATGCAGGTAAAGCGCCAGATGGCAGTGAAGAATCAAAAGCCAGTGCAGCCAAGCGCTTGTTAAGTGAGTTTATAAATAAACGGCAACATGATCGTATTGGCGTTGCGGGGTATAGCACCTCACCGTTATTTTTTATGCCGCTGACAGAAAACAAACAAGCAGCGCTTGCGGCTGTTTCTGCCACGGATTTACCGGCATTAGCTTATACCAACATCAGTAAAGGCTTGGCGATGGGCTTATCTTTTTTTCAACAACAAAGTGTACAGACTGGATCGCGCATTATTTTACTAGTGTCTGACGGTGCGGCTGTGATTGACCCCGATAGTGAGGCAAACATAAGGCGTTGGGTTAAACAGCATAATATCCGCTTATATTGGATCTTTATGCGCAGTGAAAATAGTACCGGTTTATATGAAAAGCCTGAGAATCCACGTGATGATAACGCAGGAGCGATGCCTGAGCGTTATTTACATTTATTTTTCAGTAGCTTGGGGGTTCCCTATAAAGCCTACCAAGCAGAAAGTCCAGGTGCTGTACAAGAGGCGATTAATGATATAAATAAATTAGAAAATATGCCTTTACATTATGTAGAGAAAATTCCTAAACAAGACCTGTCAAGTCAGTGCTATTTATTCGCCAGTCTTTTTATTGGCCTGTTATGGGTCTGTAAACTTGCGGAGGTGCGAGCATGATAAAAGCGATTCAACATTATACTTACTGGGGGGCACTAATGATTGCCTTGCTGATAACCTTGCAAAGCGCTTTTTATTGCTACCAAATAGCCAATAGCAATAAATTAATTGCTCAGTTAAAGCTAGGTAAAGATATAAATCTTGAACAGGCCAGTAATACTGATCTAGAGATACAACTGGCGCGGGCCACGTATCTGAAAAATAAACATCGCTATAAAGAAGCGCAGACTAGTCTGAGTCAAATTATTAATCAAGGTAGTCAAAAAATTCAAGCGATTAGTCGTTATAACCTCGGTAATATTTATTTAGAAGAAGCCATGGCGCTTGCTGAGGCGATGCAAATTAATGAAGCAACATCACTGGCCGCATTGGCAAAACAATCTTACCGACAAGCTTTGAAGTTGGATAGTCGCTATTGGGATGCAAAATATAATTTAGAAGTCGCCATGCGTTTGTTGCCAGAAATGGATCGAATTATGATGCAAAAGGATGAGCCTATTACTGAAAAGAAAGCAAAGCTTTGGGCGACTGTTCCTGGATTTCCACGTGGATTACCGTAGTTCTATGAATTTACATCAGCTATCAAAAAAACGGAAAGATTATCGCCTTTATTGTTTAAGCCTCGCCTTATTAAGCATGCTAGCTTTGTTTGTTAAGCCTCAAGTCATTAAAGCGCAGCCTGTTTATAACTTTACGTTTATCATTGATATAACGCGCAGTATGAATGCCAAGGATTACACGCTAAACGATGAAGCAATCAGTCGACTAGAGTTTATTAAGCAGGCATTAAATGAGCTAGTATTGGAACTCCCTTGCCAATCTAAAGTCGGCATAGGCCTTTTTACGGAAAGAAAATCCACCTTGTTATTTGAACCTATCGAGGTGTGTTCATCGTATGCAGAAATTGATAGAGTCATTAATAATATCGACTGGCGAATGGCATGGGCTGCGGATAGCCGCATCAGCAAAGGACTTGCCAGCACTATCACCCAATTACAATACAGCGATAGCCATATTATTTTTTTAACCGATGGACAAGAAGCGCCGCCCGTGAATCCTCGCTATAAAACAGATTTTAGTGATTTAAAAACCAAACTGAAAGGGCTGTTAGTCGGTGTAGGTGGCTTACAAAATGTTGCTATTCCTAAATATAACAATCAAGGGCAGCAGCAAGGAGTTTATAAGCAAGAGGATGTGCCGCATCGCTCAACATTTGGTATGGCACCCACGTCAGCTGTCCCGGTAGAGGGATATAATGCGCGTAATGCACCTTTCGGCAGTGCAAAAGTAGCAGGAGATCAGCATTTAACACGTCTGTACGAACCTTATTTACAGCAACTGAGTAAGCAAGTTGGATGGACTTATCACCGCTTAGAAAGTAGTGAGTTATTTAATAAAGCACTACAAACATCCCTATTTTCAAAACAACAGCAAGTCCTGTCTGATGGCCGTCCTTATTTTGCAGTATTTACGCTAATTTTATTAGTGATGGTTTATTTCCCTGGGTTAAAAAAGGCTAGTTAGCAATCGGAAGCTTGTTTTATGAACGTTCCTTAGTGCTGTGATAATGAATAAGGTATTTATTTCTCTTTTTAAGCAAATAGTTAAAATTTCCCTGAT
This sequence comes from uncultured bacterium, assembly GCA_965366065.1. Taxonomy (GTDB): domain Bacteria; phylum Pseudomonadota; class Gammaproteobacteria; order Methylococcales; family Methylomonadaceae; genus Methyloprofundus. Next base: position 16,403 of record CBDUDV010000038.1, read on the forward strand.
TACTCCCTTTACTCTCCTCAAACAGCAACTGCATTTTATCTTAAGGTGATTCGTAGTTGAATACATTTTTGTCAATTATTGGCGCTTCTCCAAAGATAATAGCGCATCCCTCTAGTATAAAAATGGTATTATAGGAAATATTTTTAAATCGCCTGTATGAAGGGTGAGAACCAAGTCTAGATGTCTTTGTGTGTCGCTTGGAAAACAATGTTTTAATTGAATAGGATTAATAAAATGGCTGCAAGTGACTTTTCGCAGGAAGCGGAATCAAAAGGGTTATCGTGGTTTTTAGGCATACTGTGTGCACTTTGCGTTATTGTTATTATCGTACTTGGGGGTTACTGGAGTATTGAGCCTAGATCGTTTGATGTGGTTGAAGAAGCAAGGATTCGTCAAGAATTAGATCATGTGAATGATTTGCCTGTTGGTTATGTTTATGCCAATACATTAGCGCATATTGCGGAAACATTATTGTATAAACCGGGTGGCTATCTAACTAATGATGTCGGTGTTCCGGGCTTGTTATTGGATAATATTCCAAGCTGGGAATATGGTGTATTAGTGATGCTGCGAGATGGGACTTCGGCACTGAGAAACCATTTAGCACGATCGCAGTCGCAATCAGCAGAAGATCCTGATTTAGCGGTTGCCGAGCCATATTTCTACTATGAGCATAATTCATGGGCATTACCGTCATCGGAAGCTGAGTATCAAAAAGGAATTGATGCCTTACATGCCTATATGATACGGCTTGCAGATCCTACCAATAAAAATCCTGGACACTTTTATTCGCGAGCAGATAACTTATGGCAATATGTAGAGATTATTATTAAGCGTCTAGGGGGCTTATCAACACAATTAAGTGCCAGTACTGATCGTTATGAAGCTTATGATATTAAACTAGATAAGTCTGCGGCTATTTCACAGACGAGTTGGATGGAGTTAGATAACGTGTTTTGGCAAGCGCGCGGCTCTTGCTGGGCGCTATTGCATATTTTGAAGGCAATTAAATATGATTTTAATTTAATTTTAGAAGATAAACGTGCAATGGATACGGTGGATATTATGATTCATGAAATGGAAAATGCCTTAGCACCCATTACGAGTCCTATGATTTTAAATGGTAATGGTTATGGCTTTTCTGCTAATTATTCATTAGCAATGGCAAGTTATGTATCGCGAGCTAATGCCGCTGCACTTGATTTACGTGATGTTATGAACCGAGGTTAAGTTGATGGAACTTGATGAACAAACAAATGAAAATCTTAAAAAAATAAGTACTTGGAAGCGTATTGCTTTTATTCTTGTTTTTGCAGTAATTATAGGGGTTGTACGCACCTTACTTTGGGTGGTGGTTTTATTGCAGATTATTTCTGCCTTATTAACCGGTCATCCGAATCAAAATATTTTAGGGTTTGGGCAAAAATTGGCCGCTTATACCTATCATATTTTATTGTTTTTAACTTTTAATACTGAAGAAACACCATTTCCATTTGCTGATTGGAGTGCAACAGAAGACGTTGTTGCAAAGCAAGATTTGGAGCATAAAGAGTAATCATCTTTAGTAAAAAATGACAGCTGCACAGCGTAAAATTATCCATATCGATATGGATGCTTTTTTTGCGGCAGTGGAGCAACGCGATAACCCTAGCTATCGGAATAAACCGATTATTGTCGGTGGTAAGCCGGATAGCAGAGGGGTTGTAGCAACCTGTAGTTATGAAGCAAGACAATATGGCATTCATTCGGCAATGCCATCTTCAAGAGCTTATCGGCTCTGTCCCCAAGCAATTTTTGTAAAACCCAATTTTGCGGCCTACAAAGAAGCATCGGAACATATTCAGCAAGTATTTTATCAATATACGGATTTAGTGGAGCCCTTGTCATTAGATGAGGCGTATTTGGATGTGACGGATAGTGTTTTATTTCAAGGTTCAGCAACTCGGATAGCTAAAGCGATTAAACAGCAAATCTTATCCGAAACGGGCTTAGTTGCCTCTGCGGGAATTTCCTATAATAAATTTTTTGCCAAAATTGCGTCTGATAAAGATAAACCCGATGGATTGTATTTAATTACCCCAGAGCAAGGTTTAGATTTTGTTGCACAACTACCTGTAGGGCAGTTTCATGGCGTAGGTAAAGCGACTGAGCAAAAAATGCATGCTTTAGGGATTAGGACGGGGTTAGACTTACGCCAATTTTCCTTGCCGACCTTACAGCAGCACTTTGGTAAATCGGCTTTGTTTTTTTATAAGATTGCACAAGGCATTGATGAGCGAGCGGTCAACCCTTATCGCACGAGAAAATCGATAGGAACAGAAACGACTTATGCAGAAGATTTGCAGGAAAGCGCTGAAATTTATCAGCAATTAACCCAGCTGTTTAAGCAATCACTAGAAAAAGCACAGACTAAAAAGCTGTATGCGCGTACTTTAACGGTGAAAATTAAATACCCTGATTTCAAACAAATTACAAGGAGTGTCAGTTTTAAACAGCCGATTAAAGCCTCCCATTTTACTGCAATGACATTTAGTAAACTATTGCAAAAAGAAAATTTAGCGCACAGTAAGGTACGCTTATTAGGCGTGACGTTATCGGGTTTAGAGCCGCAAGCTTTATATTATCGGCAAATGGATTTGTTTGAGTAGCCAGCTTAAGTTTTCGCAACATCTCATTATTTACAGGTACTCAGAAATACCCAAGATCGTCATTCCTGCAGGCTGTTAGCAGGAATCTATATAGCAATAGTAGATCCCCGATAAAAACCTCGGGGATGACGATGTTTTTTGCAAAGTAATGAGTAGTTATAAATTTTCTAACGCCTCTGTCACCGCGATTAAATCATCCATAATCCACGTAGGGGCATAATCAATTAAATCGATATCTTCGCGTTTTGATGCGCCTGTTAATACCATTAAACTACGCATATTAGTGCGTACTGCGCCTAAAATATCGGTATCTAAACGATCACCAATTGCAATCGTTGTTTCAGGGCTAGAGCCTAAAATAGCGAGTGCTTGTTGATACATAATCGGTTCTGGTTTGCCAATTACCGTTGCCGTTCTGCCGGTGGCGGCATGTAGCGCCGCTAAAATCGCACCGTTCCCTTGAATTAAACCGCGCTCAGTAGGTAAGCTAGTATCACCATTCGTGGCTATGAATTTAGCACCCGCTTGTAAATTGAGGGTTGCGGTGGATAGCTTATCCCAAGTAATGGTTTCATCTTTGCCGCAAACCACGATATTTGCGCCTAAATTAGGATTTTCCGGTGTACTTAGTTGGTAGATATCAGTTAATGTAAAACCTTTATCTTTTAGTGGTTGAGTGGCACCGGCCTCACCTAAAACAAAGATGCGTGTTTCACTGGGTGGATACTGTTCGCTTAAATAACTCGCTGTTGCCATGCCTGAAGTAAGGATTTCATCGGCTGTTACATTAATACCCATCGAGGCTAATTTTTTAATGTATTGATCGGGCGTGTGGCTGGCATTGTTAGTGGCTAAAACAAAGGCTAATGATTTTTTACGTAGCATTTTGAAGAAGTCGCTTAAGCCTGCAATTGCTCTATCTCCGTGCCATAATACGCCATCCATATCAATAATAAGTGCATCTATATTTGTAAAAGGAATCATTGTCATGTTGTTTTGTGTTGATAAATTTAATAAAAATTTAAAAAAATGCAGTGTGTTACTGCTAGTGATTAGTATAACAGGCTGTAGTACGCATAAGGTGCGCGAAGCAGCAATTGCATCTGCCCATCCGTTGGCAACTGAAGCAGGTTTTGAGATTTTAAATAAAGGCGGCAATGTGTATGATGCCGCGGTTGCTATCAGCGCGGCGTTAGCCGTTGTTGAACCTTCAGGTTCGGGTTTGGGAGGCGGTGGTTTTTGGTTGCTACATGATGAATTCGATAATTTAGATATTATGCTAGACGGTAGGGAGAAAGCGCCTTTAGCGGCACATAAGGATATGTATTTAGATGCGCAGGGTAAGCCTGATGAAAACTTATCGTTAAACGGTGCGTTAGCCGCAGGAATTCCGGGTATGCCTGCGGCAATTGTGTATTTATCAGAGCAGTATGGGAGCTTGAGTTTGGCTGAGAATCTAGCGCCGGCCATTCGTTATGCTGAGCAGGGTTTTGCTATTGGTGAGCGACATAGAAAATTATTGGCATTTAGAAAATCAGTGTTAAAAAATCAACCTGAGATAGCAGACATTTTTTTAAATAAAGGTGAGCTGCCGGAACTCGGCTTTGTTTTAAAACAAAGTGATTTAGCGAAAACATTAAAGAAGCTAGCTAAACAGGGTAAAGCTGGGTTTTACCAAGGAGAAACCGCTGATAAATTAGTACAGTCAGTGCAAAAGTCGGGGGGAATTTGGCAATTGAAGGATTTAGAGAAATACCAAGTCAAATTACGTCAACCAGCAACTGGAACGTATAAAAACGCAAAAATAAGCAGTGCTGCTCTCCCTTCTGCAGGTGGTATTTTATTAATAGAAACGCTAAATATTTTAGAAGGCATGGATTTGACCCAGGTTGATGAAGTGACACGCAAACATTTAATTGTTGAAAGTTTACGTCGTGCTTATCATGATCGCGCGCTGTATTTAGGTGATGATGATTTTGTTGCTGTGCCCACTGAGCGTTTATTAAATAAGCACTATGCAAAGGGCTTAGCTAGTTCCATCAGAGTTGATAAAAACTTAGCTAGTGATGAGTTAAGTGGTTATGACAAAGGAAAGCAGGGAGGACGAAATACCACGCATTTTTCTATTATTGATGATCAAGGTAATCGAGTTGCCGCTACCTTGAGTGTTAATTATCCTTTCGGGGCGGGGGTGGTTGCAGAAGGAACTGGGGTTATTTTAAATAATGAAATGGATGATTTTCATGCTTCGGAGCATGTCGCAAATGGTTATGGTTTGGTAGGCGGTAAGGCAAATTTAATTGCACCTGAAAAGCGTATGTTATCGAGTATGAGCCCGAGTTTTATCGAGCAGAATTCACGTATTGCTGTTTTGGGTACACCGGGTGGTAGTCGTATTCCTTCGATGGTTTTACTGGCCTTATTAGATTTTGTTGAAGGTAGTGATCCTAGCTCAATGGTACAAGTTAAGCGTTTTCATCATCAGTATAAACCGGATTTAATTTTGTATGAAAAAGGCGGCTTAGCTGAAGAGGAAAAACTTGCACTGAAAAACTTAGGCCATGAATTAAAGCAGCGTTATAACTATGGCAATATGCAAGTGGTACAGCTGAATAAAAAGACAGGAAAGTTGTCAGCTGCAAGTGATCCGCGCGGGGAGGGCTTTGCTAGTGTACGAAAAATCAAGTAATAACATTGATGTTTATTACTGTTTAGATTTATTGCAGCATAAAAATAAACAAGCGCATTATTTTGCAACTTTGGACCAGCGCGAGCAAACGATTGCAGGACGTTTTAAGCGTGAGATATTAACCCAGCGTTATATTTTAGCGCATGGTTTATTACGTGAGGTATTGGCAAAGTACGTGAATGAATCGGCGATTGATTTACAATTCATGCATTCTGAAAAAGGTAAACCCTTTCTGCTGAATTATCCTGAGTTGAGTTTTAATATGTCTCATACTGGGGATGCTTGGGTGCTTGCAGTAGTGCAAGCCAAGTGTCATTTAGGCATAGATATAGAATATTTTAAAGTTCGTGAAAGCTGGCAGGGGTTAGTTAAAAAATGTTTTTCTGCAGAGGAGTCTGAGTATTGGCATGGTTTGCCTGTAGCAGATCAAGGGCGTTTTTTTTATCAATTATGGGTAAGAAAAGAGGCGTTTGTTAAGGCCGTAGGGGAAGGGATTACATTGGGATTAGATCGCTGCGTGGTTAATCCCGTGGCAATTAATCAGTTTTTACGACTTCCTGAATGTGCAGGCAGCCTTGATAGCTGGCAAAGTTATGACTTTGATATCGCACCAGAATTGTTGGCGGCTGTTGTGTGTAATCAAAAGCACGTCAGTTTAAATTTAACTGAACTAGCGGTGAGCTAAAAATCCAAATTCGTAAAACGCCGGAAATATATTATAATTTACTCGCTTATTTTTACTTTATTAAGGACGGAGATATGTTGAAAAAAATAATTTTACTACCCGCATTAACAGCCTTGTTATTCACTTCGGGGTCAGCGATAGCCGCGATGGATCATGGTAGTGGGCATGGTAGCAAAGGTGGCGATAAAAATGCGGCTTGTAGAAAGGTGCGGATTTCGCATATAGAACCGGCTGATAAATCGACACTGAAACCAAATGGTGAATTTACCTTTTGGATTTCGGGTGTGGACGTAGAGGATCTTGATTTAGTTACAGCAACCGCTAAAAAAATACCCGTAGAACTGACATATGAGCTAATAACGAATTATTATTTGTTTACTGGTAAGTTACCTGAAGATGTAAAAGGATCAGCGGCGCGTATTAATATTAATATTAACTTAACAAAGTGCCCTGCTAAGAAGGGTGCCTTGTATTTTATTGATAGAAAATAATAGCTAGCCTAAAGTCTGGGGCTAGTGCTTATACCAACCCCAATAAATAATAACTGTAATATCCGTCATTCCCGAAGTCTTTAATCGGGAATCCATGTGCACAGATAGATTCCTGCTAAGAGCGCGCAGGAATGACGGCTTTTCAGTTCAAGTATAAATACATTGGAATTGGTATTACTATGCCCCAGATTATACAGATTAATTGGCTTTATCGAGTTCAGCTAATAAAAATTCCACTTCAGCGAGCATTTTTCGTCTAAAAAATAAGAAGCGCCAGCGACTTCCACCGCACTGCTTCCAGAGCATCGTAGAGCGAATGCCAGCGAGTAATAGGCTACGTATTTTATTGATGATTTCAGCGGATGACAGGTAAGACTGTTCTCCATTGACCATAATTCGCGGTGCGAGCGTGCTCACAGTCGAATGGTAAACGTCAGCTAAATTTGCCAATACATTTTCATGCGTTACCCCAAAGTGTTCACTTTGATTGCGTGCGACTTCTAATTTATTATGCACGCTACTTTGCATCTCAGGGTGTTCGGAAAACTTACTTTCTAAAAATACCAGTGACGCCGCATATCTGGCTTGTTCAGGGTTGGTTAAGTGGCTTGTACTGAGCTGTTTCTGCAGTTGTTGTAAGCCTATTTTTATCCCAGAAAGTCCCCCATAAATATCCACTGGGTTATCGGCATCAAAAATTAATAAGCTTCCAATGCTGGCTTTCAATGCCTCTGGGTCCGCTTTGCCGGTGGTTGATAACTGGTGTACTAAATAAACGCTTTGCGCAACGCCAGCCAGTGCAATGGTTTGATAGGTAAGTGTTTTAAATGACATAGATTAACAAGTTTGAGTGGTGTTGCAAGTCGCTTGTGTAGGGCGCTTCTCTCTTAACCAAGATGTGATTCCTGTGGATAAATGAGAGACGTGTGACATGTTGAGTTTCTGGCTTAAATAACTACCAATCCGACCGCTACGGTTCCCCGAGTGACAAACTAAAACGACCTCTTGGTCCGTGGATGATTTTAATGACTGCATTTGATTAACCCATGCTTCAGGGTCAGACCTGCCATTTTTATCGAAAAAACTGAGCGGGTGACTGCCAGGAATGATGCCTGTTTTTTGCCATTCTTGAGGGGTGCGTACATCAATCACTAAAGCACCTGCTTTTATTTTTTCGTTTACCTCAGAGGCGTTAAGATTGCTTAATGATTCTGCCGAAAGTATAGGGGAAATAAGTAGGGTGATAAGTAAAAGAATTCGCTTAATAGGCATAATTTTTTTAAGGTAGAATTAAGTTTAAAGTAACTAAATTTATATCATGATTATTGTTTATGAGTCGAGTATGATACAAAGTTATTTTACTATTTACTTATATGAGAGCGTCAATTATGACAGAGAGCGTAAAACTAACCGTTGCTGGGATGAAGTGTGGTGGTTGTGAAAAAACAGTGACAGAGGCATTGATGGCAAAAGAAGGTGTGCTTAAAGTAAATGCGATACACAATGACAGTCACGTGGAAATTGAGTTTGATAAAAAGATTCTTGAGGAAGATGATTTAATTGAATGCATTGAAAATTCTGGGTTTATCGTAGAAGATTAAGCTATAAATTCATTATAGAAATACCCGTTTATTAACTGAGCTAGTAGCACTAAAGCAATCGCATAGATAAGGAGAAGAGCCATGAGTGAAGAACATTCCCCTCAAGATTCAGAACAAGCAGAGGCAGAAATGCGCTTGTCTATTTTAGGTATGCGCTGTGCAGGCTGTGTTGCACCAGTGGAGACGGCATTAAGCTCGGTGGCGGGTGTTAAATCAGTCAAAGTGAATTTAGCGGATCATTCGGCGATAGTTGAAGGCGCTGCTGATCCTGATGCGCTTAAAAAGGCGTTACAAGATTCTGGTTATGATGGCGCGGTGATGGAAGGCTTTGAAGACCCTTCAATTGAAGAAGAAATGGAGTTGCAGCGTTATAAGAAGTTAGTACGTAAAGCGGCTGTTGCTGGAATATTTGGTATTCCTTTAATGATCGTCGGGCATTTTGGTGGTGTACCCGATATAGGGTCGTCAGCGGGTAATTGGTTTTGGCCTGAAATTGCTTTGTTAACCTTATGGATTTTATATTACTCTGGCGGACATTTTTTTGTAGGCGCGGTTAAGTCTTTAAAAGCTGGGCAAGCGAATATGGATACCCTAATCGCTTTAGGAACAGGTTCTGCATGGCTTTATTCGTGTGTGGTGATTGATTTTGCAGATTATTTGCCTTCACTATCTGCGCATGCTTATTTTGAAGCCTCTATTATTATTCTTGCCTTTATTAATTTAGGCGGGGCTTTAGAAATGAAGGCGCGTGGCAAAACATCCAGTGCAATTCGTGCTTTAATTGGATTACAACCTCGTACAGCGAGAGTAGTACGTGAAGGTGTGGAATTAGATATACCGATTGAAGAAGTGGGTTTAGGTGAAACTTTACGTGTGAGACCGGGTGAAAAAATTGCGGTTGATGGTGTGTTGATTGAAGGCCATTCGAGTGTTGATGAATCCATGTTAACCGGTGAATCGTTGCCAGTAGAGAAGATGGAAAGGGCAACAGTTGCTGCTGGGACAATGAACCAGAAAGGCAGCTTCTTGTACACGGCAACACGTATCGGTCGTGATACTGCATTAGCACAAATTATTAAATCTGTACGCCAAGCACAAGGTAGCAAACCAGAACTTGCAAAACTCGCTGATAAAATCGCCAGTATTTTTGTACCAGTTGTTGTCTCGATTGCTATTTTTACCTTTATTGTTTGGTACAGCTTTGGCCCAGAGCCTTCATTGGCTTATGCGTTTGTTACTGCAATGACGGTTTTAGTTATCGCTTGTCCTTGTGCTTTAGGTTTGGCAACACCGATTTCTGTGATGGTAGCGGTAGGGCGTTCAGCGCAAGCCGGTATTTTGATTCGTAATGGTGAGGCTTTACAGGTAGCGGGAACGATCAATTGTTTAGTGGTTGATAAAACAGGAACGATAACAGAAGGCAAGCCAACAGTTTCAATGATTGAAGCGTTAGATGGGTTTGAGCAAGACGAAATTTTACAATTAGCGGCAAGTATAGAAAAAGGCTCTGAACATCCGTTAGCGGATGCGATTATGCAAGCCGCTGCTGATAAATCACTAAAATTAACCCGTGCGAAGAAATTTACAGCCATAGCAGGACACGGTGTCTCTGCTATGTTGAAAGAAAAAGCAGTGCTATTTGGTAATGCGGCATTGATGCAAGAAAAAGGCGTGGCTTATGACGAGTTTACTGCACGTATGCAATATCTTGCAGAACAAGGTCAAACGCCTATGTTGCTTGCTGTTGATAATAAAATAGCAGGGATTATTTCCGTTGCCGATCCAATTAAAGCAGATTCAGCCGAAGCGATTAGTGCTTTAAAACAGCACGGTGTGCGCGTGTTGATGGTAACGGGTGATAACCAAGCGACAGCACAAGCGATTGCAGCTAAAGCCGGTATTCATGAAGTTAAAGCGCAAGTCTTACCTGAAGATAAAGCGGCCATTGTTAAAGCATTACAAGCGGAAGGCTTAATTGTCGGTATGGTTGGTGATGGTATTAATGATGCGCCAGCCTTAGCGCAAGCGAATGTGGGGATTGCGATAGGTACAGGGACTGATGTAGCGATTGAGAGCGCAGATATTGTGGTTTTACAAGGGTCTTTATTAAAAGTGCCTGAAGCCATTTTATTATCGAAAGCAACCGTTAAAAATATCCAACAAAATTTATTTGGTGCCTTTATTTATAATTCTATGAGTATCCCGATTGCGGCAGGTTTGTTGTACCCTGTATTCGGTATTTTATTAAGCCCGATGGTGGCTGGGGCGGCGATGGCGATGTCTTCAGTAACAGTGGTTGCTAATGCTAACCGCCTGCGTTGGATGGATTTAAATGATAACGAAGAAAAAGATTATAAACAGCAGGTAATAGAATTAGCGGCGGCGTTTAAGAAAAGCTGGACTTAACATTTAATAAACGGATATAAAAATGCAAATGCGATTATCAGATATACAGCAACAGGTAGGTGGTGATTTAGTTGGCGATGCTAATGTTGTTGTACAAGCCGTTAATTCTTTAGATTTAGCGGTGGCTGGTGAAATATCCTTTGCAGAAAATGACAAATATTTGGCGGCTGCAGAAAGTAGTGCTGCGTCTATTTTATTAGTGCCTAAAAGTTTTCCTGATTTAGAAGGTAAAAATATTCTGAAGGTGGATAAACCCAAAGAAATTTTTATTGGCATTATGATGTTATTTGAAGATAACAGTCTTAGATTTTCAGGTATTCATGTGTCTGCGGTTATCTCAGAGAAACAAGTCACTTTAGCTGACGGTGTTGCGATTGGCGCACAAGTAAGTATTCAGGAAAATGTCAGTATCGGTAAAGGCTCAGCGATCGATGCAAATACGCATATTGCACATGATGTAGTTATTGGTGAAAACTGCCGTATCGGACCTAATGTTTCCATTTTATCTAAAGTAACGATTGGCGATAATGTCATTATCCATGCGGGAACAGTGATAGGTGGCGATGGTTTTGGTTATTATTGGGATGGCGAAAAACAAAAGAAAGTACCACAATTAGGTGGTGTGATCATTGACGATCATGTGGAAATAGGCTGTAACGTGTGTGTTGATAGAGCTACTTTTGGTATGACACGTATCGGTAAAGGCACAAAAATTGATAATCTAGTACAAATCGCACATAACAATGATATCGGCGAACACTGTATTATTGTGTCGCATGTGGGCTTATCAGGTAGTGTTACTTTAGGTAAGCGCGTTACCTTGGCAGGGCAAGTGGGAATTGCAGACCATATCACTATGGGGGATGGTTCTACAGCCGCAGCACGCACAGGTATTTCAAAAGATGTACAGCCAAATCAAGTGGTTTGGGGCGCTCCCAATAGACCGATTAAACAAGTGATGCGCGAGCTCGCGAGTATTCCCAAGTTACCTGCTTTATTAAAGCAGGTTAAAAAATTGGTGCAGAATGTTGCTGAATTAGAACAGCGCCTTGCAGCACTAGATAAAAAATAAGCGACTAAATCTCAACTCTTCTATATTTTTGCTATCAATGACAATCAATTGGCGTAATCCGTGGTTTTTACCTGTTTTATCAGGTTTTTTTATTGGTACCAGCTATATCCCTTTCCCACCGTGGGCATCACTATTTGGTTTTATTCCCCTATGGATTTTTTGGGCGCAGCAAACGCGCTTAAAACCAGTGCTTTTAAGCGCTGTCTTAACTACCTTTGTTTACACCTTAATTGGTTTTAATTGGGTAACTTATTTATTGCATGAGTTTGCTCATCTGCCTTGGTTAGGCGCGCTTGGTGGTATGTTGCTGTTTGCGGTTATTGCTCATCTTTTTGTTCCTGTTGCGGGAGTCGTGTGGTTTTTAGGGTGTAAATGGGGCTTATATCAAGGGCGGAATTCTATTTTTGCGATGGGTTTATTCACGGCTTTGTTGTTGTGGTCATTGCCCATGCTGTTTAAATGGAATTTTGGGTATGCTTGGTATGGAGCCAAAATTCCTTTGTTTCATTTAGCGGAATACCTCGGTTTTAGTGGACTGAGTATGCTGACCATTTTAGCGAATGTTCCACTGTATTTTGCGTGGCAGAAACGCAAGTCTCCACGAGGAAAGGTATTATTTAAGCGGGTGGGGGTCGCATTTCTATTATTGAATGTTTGGGGCTTAAATACCAAAGCCTGGTTGCCCACGCCTGATTCATCATTTAATGTTTTACTGGTGCAAGCGAATATAGGTAATGCACAAAAAGTAGCCGCACAGTTTGGGCGCGGTGGATACAATAATATTATTAGCCAATATCAAACACTCACACAGCAAGCTTTAGAAGAGCACAAACAAGAAAAAATAGACTTTGTACTGTGGTCTGAAACAGCCTTTCCCTCATTATTAAGTACCAAAGATAACAATAATTATTACGCGCAAAAACTCATAAAATCGGTGCGAGCGAATGATGTCGCTTTAATTACCGGTTCTTATGCGCGGCAAGCTAAAACGGGCTTTATTTCTAATTCTCTTTTTGTGTTGAATGCGCAAGGCGAAGTTCAGCCGACGTATTATAGTAAATCGATTTTATTGGCTTTTGGCGAATATATTCCAGGAGAAGATCAATTCCCTGTGTTACGCGAATTGATGCCGATGGTGGGGCAATTTGGCCGTGGTAATGGGCCTAAAGAGTTATTGCGTTTGAATGATTATAAAATTGGCGCGCAGATTTGTTATGAAAGTCTGTTTCCAGAATTTACAAAATCTTTAGCTGATTTAGGTGCGCAGTTTATTGTGAATGTGACCAATGATTCTTGGTACGGGACTTGGCAAGAACCTTTTCAGCATAAAGTGATGACTTTAGCGCGTGCGGTGGAAACTCGCCGTCCTTTAGTGCGTGCGACTAATACAGGTATTTCTACCGTGGTGCTCGCCAGTGGTGAGGTATTAGCCGAATCTCCTATGTTAGAAAAGTGGTACGGATTGTATAAAGTGCCTTTTATGCAAGAGCCAAAGCCGACGTTTTATCAGCGAAATTTTTATTTAATGCCGATCGTTTTGCTCACCCTGCTGGTACTTTTGCTTTTAGGTGGATTTAAAAGCAAAAGAGGGGTAACCGTTCAGATCCCCCTCTAGAAAACATCAAAATACCCCGTCATCCTATGCTTATAGTCGCTAGGTTATACTTAACAATGACTAGCAAAAGGTAGGACACACTATCAACGTCATGCG
>CBDUDV010000039.1:0-28179 GCA_965366065.1 uncultured bacterium
GTGTATAAGTCAAAAATATCAGGTGTTTTCATAGCCTAGTATTTTAATGGAAATATCATCAAGGTGCGTAACATCAGCTAATAAATTCTCATCTCTATCGCTTGCTTGCCATATTAAATGCGGCAATTTCTCTGCAAAATAACACGCATGTTGCCCTGTACCACTGCCTATTTCCCAAACTAAACGGCTTTCATTAAAGAGCGTTTGTATTTTCTGTAGAATAGGATACTTATTATTTTCGCAAGCCTGTGAAAACGGTTTTGTCATTTTATAAAGCCCGTTAAATTAAATGATTATAAAAATAATTCATAGTATGACCGAAGTGGATGCTGCTTGCTGGAACAATTTACGCCAACAGCAAGACCCTTTCTTGCGCCATGAATTTCTATTAGCTTTAGAACAAAGCAAATCTGTCTGCGCTAAAACAGGCTGGCAAGCCCATCATTTATTAGTCTTAGATAATAATGAACTCACTGCAGCAATGCCTTTATATTTAAAAAGTCATTCATGGGGTGAGTATGTTTTTGACCATCAATGGGCAGATGCTTATGCGCAATCAGGCATGGAATATTACCCCAAATGGGTTAACGCCATTCCTTTTACACCTTGCTCAGGTCAACGTGTCTTAATGCAAGATAGTGCAGATAGCGCGCGTATTATTCAACTCTGCATTAAGACAATTCAAAATATATCTGAGATCAACAATATATCCAGTTTGCACTGCTTATTTCCTGACACTGAGCAAAATAATCACCTAAAACAGCATATGATTTTACGTGAGGGTGTTCAGTTTCAGTGGTTTAATAAAAATTATAAAGATTTTGATGATTACTTGCAGAGCTTTACTTCAAGGCAACGAAAAAACATCAAAAAAGAGCGTAAAAAAGTACATGAACAAGGAATACAGTTAGAACGTTTTACAGGCAATGAAATATCAGAAAAACAATGGCAAGTATTTTTTGATTTTTATCGTATGACCTACAACAAACGTGGGCAGTCTGAATATTTAAATATCGATTTTTTTATGCGACTGGCAGAGACAATGCCCGAACAAATATTATTAATTTTTGCAGTGAAAGAACAAACATACGTCGGTGCCGCATTAAGCTTTATTGGTGAAAAAACCCTTTATGGCCGTTACTGGGGCTGTGTTGAAGAATACAATAATCTACACTTTGAAACTTGCTACTATCAAGGACTGGAATACTGTATAGAAAACAATCTGCAACGTTTCGATTCAGGCGCTCAAGGTGAACATAAAATCTCTCGTGGCTTTGAACCTATCAGCACTTACTCTACACATTGGATTCAAAATCCACATTTTTCAAATTTGATTGCTGACTTTTTAAAAGAAGAAAAAGATTATATACAAACGTATAAACAAGATTGCTTAAAGCAACTTCCTTTTAAAAACCTTAAATAAGCGTTTATTTCCTCTATCCTCTATCCTCTGTTGACAGTAGCATAAAGCATAAACTCATATATTCTGAGCAGCTCTAACAATTAAAGTAACTTCTCATTATCCAGCGGCACAGAACAATACAAAACACGTCATCCCTGCATGCTCTTAGCAGGAACCTATATTTTCAGCAATGGATCCCCGATAAAGCTTGTGCCCACGCTTGACTGGGTAGACTTCGGGGATGACGTTTTCCCCTACAATAATGAGAGGTTACCAATTAAATAGCTAACCCAGTTTGAACATTCAGTTTTCTGCAAATAAAAAACTAATTTCACAAGAAAAATTTTTTATATTTTTTTTAATGGTATAAAAGTAACTTATAGGCATATTTTGTATACTGCGAAATTGCACTAAAATACAGGAATTACAAGTTGATGGAAACACTTGAAAACTGTTCGGAACGCTTAACAGCATGTCTAAATTTAGCTAATATCGGAACTTGGCAGTGGAATATTCAAACTAATAAGCTTCTTTTGTCGAAAAATATTGCCCCCTTACTTGGTCTCCCCCACAGTATAGAAGATACCACTTATGAGCGTTTTTTAAGTGCTATTTACCCAGAAGACAGGGAAATGGTTGTTAGTGCCATTAAAAACTGTATTGAATCATCTCAAAATTACAACATAGAGCATCGGATCGTTTGTCCTGATGGCCGAATTCGTTGGCTTCAGGAAAAAGGAGATGTCACTCGAGATGGAAATGGTATCGCCGTGCAAATGCTAGGTATTACTATAGATATCACTGATCGTAAATTACTTGAACAGAAAAAACTTTCTAGCGAGCATAAATATCAACTGTTATTTGAACTCTCTCAAGACCCTATGTGGATGATTTTTGAGGGTAAATTTATTCTTGCTAATAAGTCTGCTGCTGACATTATGGGCTATGTCACTCCCGCTGAACTTATCATTGCTCACCCTTCCGAACTTTCCCCAGAATATCAAGAAGATGGTCAATCTTCTTTTGAAAAAGCAGAAAATATGATGGCTATTGCTTTTCAAGATGGCTATCACCGTTTTGAATGGATGCATAAAAGCAAATCGGGTAAAAACTTCCCAGTGGAAGTGTCTTTAACACGTATCCCTTTTTCTGAAAAAGAGGGGCTTTTTTGTGTTTGGCGAGATATTTCTAAGCGTAAATTGGCTGAAAAAAAATTACAACTCTCCTCTCGCGTATTTTCTGGTACTAATGAAGGAATTATCATTACAGATAATGAAAAAAAGATAATCGATGTAAATCCTGCCTTTTGTGAAATCACCGGTTATAGTCGTAATGAAGCCATTGGTGATGAACCAAATTTTCTCAGTTCTGGCTCACATTCGCCTGAATTTTACTCGACAATGTGGCAGAAAATTAAAGAGACTGGTTACTGGAAAGGCGAAATATGGAACCGCAAAAAAAGTGGTGAACTCTATGCCGAATTACTTTCCATCACGACTTTATTAGATGCTAATAAAAAGGTAATTAATTATATAGGAATCTTCACAGACAATACCCGAAGTGTCGAGGAGCATGAGAAAATGCGAGTAATGGCTCATTACGACTTATTAACTGGATTACCTAATAGAAGTCTATTGCGCGATCGATACGAGCAGGTTTGTGCCTGCAGCAAGCGATTTAACTCCCAGTTTGCTTTATGCTTTATGCTTTTTAGATTTAGATGGCTTTAAACACGTCAATGATACTTATGGGCATGAGCTTGGAGATAAATTACTCATTCAAGTAGCCGAGCGCATTGTAGCTTGCGTAAGAGCTATTGATACAGTATCTCGCCAAGGGGGCGATGAGTTTGTCTTATTATTCAACAATATTGAGTCTACACAGTCTCTAAATGATACATTGACTCGCATACATAACTCGCTTGCAGAACCCTATCTAATTGATGATTTAACTATCAAAATATCTGCATCGAGTGGTGCCGTTATTTGTTTTTCTGAAAGTGAGCACGACCTAGACTCTAATCTTCAATTAGCTGATAAAGCTATGTATAAATCAAAAAAAGCAGGACGCAATACATACCGTATTAGCTAAATTGGATAAACTTAAAATACTTAACTTTAAACATCACAGAGCTTTAAAATGAAAATTGGAATCCCAAAGGAAATAAAAGATAAAGAAGCGAGAGTGGGTATGACTCCGAGTGGTGTTAGCCAGCTTATTAAAGCCGGACACTCTGTTGTAGTGGAAACCAATGCAGGGATTGATTCAGGCTTTAGCAATGACCTATACACAAACGCAGGTGCCAACTTAAGTTCTGCACAGGATGCTTGGAATGTTGACCTAGTCGTTAAGGTAAAAGAGCCGCAAAAATCAGAGTATCACTACCTACAAAAACAAATCGTGTTTACCTTTTTTCATTTAGCCGGTGTCGATAAAAGTTTAACCGAAGCATTACTTAACAAAGGCACAACCGCTATCGCCTATGAGTCTTTAGAAGATGCGCACGGAAAGTTACCTATTTTAGCGCCAATGAGTGCGATTGCGGGTAATATGTCGGTGTTAATGGGGGCTTATTATCTAGCGCAGTTTAATCAAGGCAATGGTATGCAGTTGGGTAGTATACTTAATAAATCGTATGGCAAAGTGGTTGTTTTAGGTGATGGTGTTGTCGGGCAACATGCTGCAAAAGTTGCTTCTGCGATGGGATCTCATGTATTTGTTGCAAGCCGACATGAAGACAGATGGCCTACGCTTAAACAAAATGATTTATCCAAAGTTAATTTTTTTAAATCAAACCAAGCCAATATTTCTGCACAGATTATAGATGCTGATCTTGTTATTGGAGCCGTGCTAAGCCGTAGTGCAAAAGCACCCAAAATCCTAAGCGAAACTATGCTAAAAAGCATGCCTAAAGGCTCTGTTATTGTTGATGTCAGCATAGACCAAGGTGGCTGTTTTGAAACCTCTAAAGCGACCACACATAGTGACCCTGTTTTTATAAAACATGGTGTTATTCACTATTGCGTATCAAATATGCCCGGTGCTTACCCTAAAGCCTCCACTCTCGCTTTAACCGATGTCACTCTAGACTACATACTTGATATTGCAAACCATTCACTAGCTGGATTTATGGCAGATCAAGGGAGAATTAAAGCGATTAATACCTATCAAGGTAAGCTAACATCACAGAAAGTGGCGGAAGACCTCGACTTATTAAATGCATTTCAGGCGCTAGAACCCTTGCATTAATAGGCTCAGACTAGGCTACTAAAAGTCAGAATACAGGGCAAATAGCCCTGCTTACCTAATCGCTCACAAACAACCTAACTCATTCATCACTATAATTTGCGGGCACCCACGAGGGGCACCCCTACAATCGTACGGGCAATCCCTTGTGGTTACCCTTATTAACTCAACATTCACAAACAATTAAAGCGCCTGCACTTTTTGTAATATTTCTTGCGCATGTCCCTCATGAGAAACAGCGTAAAGTGCATCTGCCAATGTACCCTCTTTATCAATAATAAAGGTAGAACGAAAAATAGCCATTTTCTGCACACCATTTTTTTCTTTCATTTGCCAAACACCGTAGTTTTCGCAAACTTCACCACTTTCATCGGCTAATAAATCTAGCTTTAATGCATATTTCTCTATAAATGCGGCATGGCTTTCGCAAGAATCCTTACTTACCCCAATAACCACGGTATCAGCCGCTAAGAATTCTGCGGATAGCGCGGTAAAATCATTCGCTTCAATCGTACAACCTGGCGTGTCATCTTTTGGGTAAAAATATAATACGATATTTTTAGAGCCTTTAAACGCGGCAGATTCAACTAACTCATTATTTTGATTCAGTGAGCTAAACGCGGGGGCTATTTGACCTTTTTCTAACATAAAAACCTCTAGGACTGATTTCATTAAGTAATTGATTATACGACAGTTGATTAAACACAGCACTCATTGCTATTTTTAATAGCTTTGCTGAGCAAGTGATTGTAATAAAGCAACATAGATTTGATGGCAAAATTCACGCGCTTCTTCTGAAGAAGATTCCCACGTTGAACCCCATTCGACAAAGGTCTCATTACTTAAAGTAACGGGCTTAAGTTGAATTTGACCGATGTAATTTTTTACTTCCTCTGCAGAAACAGGGGATGGCCCATCATCAATCGAGTAGCGCACACGATATTCATTATCATTACATTCCAATAATGTTTCATGGAACGCATTATTTAAAATACGTTTTGCACCGAGTTCTGTTGCACTCACATTCCCGACTGCATCACATTGCGCAATCACCTGATCAGCCCAAGACATATCATGAAAATTTTTAACTTTGTCCCATACTTTTTCTATGGGTGCAGAAACAATAATAGATTGGTAACATGTTGGCATGACGCCTCCTTAATATAAATAGATAATCATTGAAAAAACCTCTCGTTATGAGCCGTCATTAATCGATGTTTGCTATTCAAAATGAGAAAAAGCTTTTACTTGCTCGAATGGCAAGTGGTCTGCACTTCCCTTTGCATAATAAATAGCTTGGATAATACCCTTTTCATCAACTAAAAAATCAGCCGGTAATGTTGTCATATTACCTTGCAATGTACTCGGAAAATAGCCTTTAAAAAACATGGCATATAATAAAGTAGGTAATTTAAAAAACATACTTTTTAGAGTCTTGAATAAGGAATGCTGCACTGCAAATTCACGGTAATACTTCCCTTCTTCATCCGCTAATATATAAAAAGGTGCATTATTCTTTTGGCTATAGCTTTGTAGGTTTTTTAAAGGCGAATCAAAAACTGCAATAACAGTAAAATCATCATCTAATTCCTGCCAGCTAGAAATTAATTGATGAATTCTTAACTGACAAAACGGACAGGCAGCAAAACGAAAAAACGAAAGCATGTATCGCTTACCTTCAACTTGCTGCAGTTCAAATTGACTACCATCAATATTTGCTAAATTAAGAGAAGTAATTTTATCGCCTTGTTTATACGGCATATTTATCTTTATTTAAGCTAAATAATTCATACGATAAAACAGTTTTAAGCTGTGTCCAAAAACCGCCATCAAGGCTTTCTTTAGTTTTTAAGTCTAATGCTTCAGTCGCGTCTACTTCGGTAACCTTACTGGCAATAGAAACTTTCTCCATTCGTGCCATTTTGCGTTCTTGCGCTTGATCATACGATGCAAACGAACTTTTTAACATAGTAGAGTATTCTTCATATTCTGCTGTCGTTAGCGCTTTTTTCTTAGCATGTCGACGACGAGTAGATGAACTTTTAGGTGAACTACACATAAGGTTATCCTCTAACATTTAAGTTGATTACCAAAAAACAATCTTCCCAGTCAGATTTTTATTCCCACTGCTTTAATTATTTCCATTCGATAATAGGTCGTAACTAACATTAAAACCTTACACAAGAATAATTTTCAACCAAGGCTTACAATGTAAATATGGGCTTCCCAGTCCACGGACTCTTTTGAAAAATGTTCATATTCACTGGTTATATTCGGCTTTGGACATAGCTCAGTATGTCTAATGGTTTTTTCTTCATAGAAAAGTAGCCTTGCAACTCATAAGCCATTTTCTCAAGCGGGGCATTTCGATAGCCAACATAAGAAATCTCTTTCATATAGCGCGCAATAAATAAAGGTGCTCCCAGATTTTGCCACTGCACTACATGGACTAGCTCATGAAAATGCAGCTCTAAATCCGCTTCAAAGCCTTTTTTAACAAAATAAGTATTTTTGTAAGTAATCGCCGCAGCATCCATATCAATAAAATCACCAAAACCTGCTTTGCGTAATTCAGGAAAGTCTGGTTTTGGCAGTTTATCGATCACGATATAATAGCTATTTGAAAGAAATTCAGTTGGGTAAAAACCTTCAAATTGCGAACTAAAGGACTCACACGACACCGCTTGACCAGCATAGTTTTTTAAAGTTTGGTCTACCCAAAGATTTATTTTATCGATCACTTTTTTCCTTCGCTATGACACTATTAATCATCAGTTTATTCATACAATCAAAATAGTTAGATAGTGGTGTTAGCCCTTTGCATTTATCAGCATAAGTAGATGGCCGTAATACTTGAAAGTGCACCCTCTCTGATTGAATACTTTCAGCATGCAAAATTAAACCTTTGGCTCTCGTCATTCTTTCATTTTCAAAATCCTGAGGATACAACAAAAAAATACCAATAAAAAAGTTAAGGTTCAATAGTTTTTCAACTAAATGGATAACGGCACCTCCAGTACCGCCTACACCACAGATAATAGCTATTTCTTCATATTGCTGAAAAATATTACTTATTTCATCTATGGATTCATCAATCGCTTTACTCCCGAAAGCAACATCACCTGCAGGTCTCCCGTTTAAAACTTTTTCACCGATTAATAAGGTTGGAATACCTTTTTCTTCCTCTAATGCTTTTTTATCTGTATTAATTAATAAAGAGTTTTTTTTAGTTAATTTATCAGGGAATGCCATTTTTACAACATTTGCTCCTGCTCCACCTAAGCCAACATATAAAATATTTTTTTTATTCATAATTCTCAATTATTTAATTTATTTATTAGACGACAATTAGCTTGTTCGTTACGTGATCTATGATAAAAATTTTCAATGTAGTTTTCTCCAAAAATCTAATAAATTTTTCATATGGGTGAACACTAAATACCCCCTTAAATCAGTTTTAATGCCTACTTAAAACCAAAGATTTCCTCATCTACATCATCGGCAAAAGACATAACAAACTTACTTCCTTTCCATCTCTCTGAATTCATATCAAAGGGAGTATTTTCTGGGTCTAACCGTGGGAGTCGCTGGTTATATATAAAATAAGTCTGCTTATTAGCATGTAACTGTTGCATCAAATCGATGGCTTTTTTTGTTGTTAATCGGTACTTATCATCTAAAAACTCATACCCTTCACAAGGACTGTCTTTATGAAAAATCCACCAATAAAATTTAAAAAATAAGGGATTTTGCTCCCGCCATGAATACAGTGCTTGACAATAGATGGCGCGAGGCTCAACCGTTGACTTTTCTTTTAACGCTTTAAAACTAGGCCCTCTCATTCCATTAGGCCTTCTAATAACTCCAAATCATTTCTACTATAAGCATAAATTGTGCAATGACAGGTAAGTTGAGTATTTTCTCTATAGGCAGAGAAAAAACGCCCGTACATCGCAATAACATCTTGTTTATCCAGCCCTCCAACACCACAACCTAGCAAAGGTAAAACTAAACTAATCTCGCCCTTTCCGTGTAATTTGGCGTATTCAATAATAATTCTTTCAATATTATTGAGCACCTTTTCTATGTCATCTAACCTTGACCGTGCTTGAGCCGTGTAAATGCTTTGATTGATATCAACCGTTACCGCATGGAGTGCATGTTTAAAATTCAGTGCGTGGCCAGCTTTTGATGGCACAACATCACCCGTTTTCAACCTATACCCAGTATGATTAATTTCCGCGCTCAACTCATCCATCTGGTTTTGTAGCGCTTGTCCGCAGTGTCTAAAAAAAGCCATTGAAACGCCGCTACCTAAGATTAATGATGTGTTACTGGCATTGACTATAAAATCGACATTTTCAGCTAAAACAAGGTTGCCTTGTGTAACCGTTATTAAGTATTTAATAGGCATATATCACCTCCTTACCCTAGTAGTATTTCTCATGCTCCACCCTTTTAGAGCAATGCTTTATTAGTGCTATAAGCCCGATACCTCTACATATAACTCATCTTCATTGGTCATTTGCGCGGTATAAGTAATATTAGAATTTTCACTGCCATTAACAGATAACGCGGCCGCACAAGAAACCATACCCGTTGTTGTATTTTTTTCCTGTAACCGTATTGCTGTTAAGTTAACATTAGATACAGTTTCTTCTGTTTGTTTAACGATTAAAGTTTTCATTTTATTATCTTCTGTTGATAAATATTCAGCATAAGACATCGTATTAGAAAAACCCGAAAAACGGCCTAATCGTTGATACAAAAAAACTCTAAACAATTGATTTTTTAATTCTTCAGTGGAGATTTCCAGGACTAAATCACTTATTTCTGTATCACCACATGAGAGTGACATTTTGTTATCTGAACAGGCTGCCAGAAAAATAAGTGAGAGTAGTGTTAAAGATATTTTTTTCATTTTAGGTACCATGTAAAGTTTATATTACCGCCCAAATTTAATTAATGGTTAGAGCGATATTAACGATTGGTTTACATGGTAGCTTTACTATGCGCCAATATGAGACGCATAGTATTTATATTAGTTTTATTTTTAATAGTTTCGTACACAGCGCCTTCCACCATCACACCATACAAACCTATAACCACCAAAATCACCCATAATGCTGAAAATTCTTTGAGGTTACCCTGCCGGTTACGCTATCGCTCATCCAACCAACATGAATACCTTACGAGTTAATTTATTCGGTAATTCTCCCCCCCAAAAAAAATTCATTACATTTAACGATTACTTCTTTATAGTTATTAAATATACTTAAGAAATTTCTGGAGAATTCCTCTGCTGCCACATCTATCGTTTCATAACTAATTACTTCTTCACAAAAATCACCTTTGAAAAAAACCTTATGCTGTAGCCACCATTGATTTGTATCATTTAGACTACCTGTTACGCCATTTAATAATTTTTTAATTTCAGCGTTTTCTCTAAGAAGATTAAAGTCTACCGAGTCATTTCTTCTCACAACGCCCCAGTTAGGGCTTCCAAAATCATTTTCTGTAAATTCAAAACCCAATAAAATCATTGGGCTTTTCTCTTTAGATTGCTGAATTCTTAAAGGAAAGCCATCCTTAGCCCCTGTGTTCAACTTCGGCATATCAATTACTTCCCAATTATTATCAGTTAAATCTTTTTTAAGGATGGAAATAACTTTTTCAAAGAATTTTTCCATGGTTGAGTTTCTATACTTTGGATATTCAGAACTAATCTCTTTTAATGTTTTAAATACTTGTTTTTTATCTACTTTACCTTCCATAAAATCATCTAAGTTCATAACTTTATCCTTATATTTTCCATATAGTTTCAATATTACATCTTTATATTGAGCTAGCCCTACTGATAAGTTTGTAATATTTTCAATTTGAGTGTGGGATTTTTCAATCCATCTAAAAATATGAGTATCATAAGTAATTGCTTTAAAAGCATACTGTTCTTCACCTCTAACTAACCAACTTTTATTTAATTTAAAATCTCCCAAGCTATAATCATTTGGCTTGTCTCGGTCTAGAGATAAATAAATCACTGTTAAATTATCTGATAAATTTACATCTTCTGAGTTATCCTTTTTGATAGTATCTACATATCTCTGTATCTGTTTCGGCCCGTCCCCTGCAAAAATTTTATTTTCAATAATTAGGTGTTTTTTTCCATCAGTAATATAAAGATCAATAAATTTATGTTCTTTGTAAACGCTACATTGTTCAGTATTTTCAAAGAAATCAATTAACTCACACTCCTTTAAAAACAAATCTAAAAATAGACTACCTTGACTATGGTCAGCAATTGGGTTTAATAGAAAGTGTAAAAACCTTGAATGAAGCCTGACCTCATCACTTTTATTCAGTAATGTGGTAAAAATATTAAAATCATTCAACCCCCTTTTTCTTTGATTCTCTTGTTCACCTTTATATTTTTGAAATAAACCAATAAAACCCTCTATATCTGTCATTAACTCCCCCTCGTAAAACAAAATTACCTCAATCATACCTTTATTCTAGAAGCCGCCCTCCCCGACAATAAATACACCTCTAAATTAATTTCACGATCAATTTCAGCTAACATGCCTTTCCATTAAATAACTGCTCAAGTTTATCTTTATCAACATCTGCCACTTAGCTACTCCTATTTTTTTAATTTTCTATAATCACTAAGAAGGGTAAATTGAAACATCAATCCTAGTTGCTGAATTTCCAGTCAACAAATAAACCTCAAGCTCAATAGTCTTATCAATGTCAGCTAAAATATGCTTCCAGTCTTGGTAAGCATTTGCGTCCCAATGTGCAGTAATAAAAATGGCCTGTTTAGTTATGTTTCGGCAAGCACCTTGCGTATGCTGTATTACCTTCTCCATTGCTTGCCTACAACCTAAATGGCCATTACCTTTTGCATAAGGGGAGTTTTTTAATGCAAAAAAATAAGCTAATTCATGACATGCCCCTTTTGTATTACTAGGGAATAAATTAACACCTTGCTCCTCACCAAAAGAATTATTAATAATTTCAGGTAAATCACTCACCTTCAGGCCACCTATTTCTAGCCCCTCATTTAAACCTGAGATAAAAACCCCAGCCATATTTGATATTTTATTCATAACAGTTCCTTTTTCGTTACTAAATCATGGAGAATTGTAATTCTTTATCCCCTCCTTTATACAGATTTTCTAACTATTGAATAGCATCAATTTCTAATAACTTCCTCTATCAAAGCCGCTATCTTTTCAGAGCCAATTTTAGATGGTTCAATATGGTTAATAAAATCTTCTTTACTGTTTAGTATGAGGTGTAACTCTTCATATCTCACATTAGGTATGCCTTTAAGTTTTTCATTAAACGTTTTAATAGCCTGATGCGCTTGCTGAACACTTCCTTTATCAATACCATCAAAAACAGGTAAGTAAGGTGTGAGTAATATTACCTTATTAAAATCAGTCTGTAGCATGGTATAAATTTCAGAGACTCGAATACAAATTGATTCAATCATTTTTTGCTTTTGCTCTGTATTAGCGAGTAATAATAATTCTTGGCTCTCAAGTAAATCATTGCCACCAATACTTAGAAAAACATAATCCCATTTTGCATATTTTGCTTTAATTTTTTCTAACTGTTCATTAATATCTAAGGTTGTTGCACCGTCTTCTGCAAAATTAACCACTACGGCTTCCGGTAGTTTTTGTTTTACTTTGGTAAAAACACAAGCGTCTACGCCGGTGTATTCATCGTTATCTAAAATTGAATCACCTATTAATGCAATTTTCATTTTATTCCTTACTAATTGTTGCCTTAAGCTTTATAGTAAACCCTATTAACGTCAAATTAAGACGCATAATTAAACTCAACAGTAAATGACAAAATCACCTGATACGTTATATCGACAGTGGACATTATTAAGCTTAATACCTCGCTACCCTGCACGGAGAAGCACTAGTGAATTACTTAGTAGTCTAATTAACGCTGGCTTTGATATTGAGATTCGGACTCTTCAACGTGACTTAGTTAAACTATCAACACTTTTTACGCTTAGTAATGACACTGAGGGAAAGAAAAATTATTGGTTTTGGAGTGAAAAGTCTATTACCCATGAATTTCCAAGTATGGATTCTGAAACGGCTCTTGCCTTTCAGTTAAGTAAATCACAGCTAACATCTACACTTCCCCCTTCAATTCTTGGCCTGCTACAACCTCACCTAAACCAAGCCCAAGAGGTGCTAAATTCAACATCTTCACATTTAAAGGACTGGCCTTCTAAAATTGCAGTCAGTGATAATAGTTTGAATTTAATCAAGCCTGTTATTGATCGCACAATTCAAAATGTGGTGTACCAAGGCTTACTAGCAGAAAAACAAATTCACATCTCTTATAAGCCTCGCAATAAAAAATTAATTGAGTACACAATTCATCCTTTAGGTCTTGTTGTACAGAAAGGCGTTATTTATTTGATTTGTACGCTATGGAAATATAACGATATTGTGCAACTTGCTTTACATCGCTTTAAATCCGCAGAATTGCTAGGGGCTGATGCTAATTTGATAGAAGGTTTTTCCCTTGCATCTTATGTCGAAAAGAATCTCGATTATCCCATTAGTAGTGAAGCAGTCCAATTAAAGGTATTATTTTCTAAGGTAGCGGCTAAGCATTTATATGAAACACCCTTAATGGACAACCAACTACTCAGCGTTCAAGCAGATGGCCGAGTTTTACTAGAGGGGAATATTCTTGATAGCCATAAACTGCGATGGTGGCTAGCGGGTTTTGGTAGCCACGTTGAAGTGGTTGCACCAGCTTCACTTAGAGAATTTTTTGCTAAGGAAGCACAATTAATGCTGAACAACTACTCAAAATAATACTCTAGCTCATAACAAGCACATTGATTTGCAATGTATTTGCAGACTGACATCTGAGGTTACTCCAATACCATAAGTTAATAGCATATGGTGGCATCGCCCCAGCTCTAAACCTGTATTTTTATTCGCCTGTGTCAGCAAAGAAAATCATCATAGATGTACGACAAATAGGATAAAAAATTCGATTTTTAATAAAATAAGACGAACAGCCAAGCTAAAACTCGGCATCCACCTGAAAAGACATTAACTCTTTAGTAACAGGGTGATTAAATTCTATCCATTCGGCATGCAAATGCAGGCGCTCACTTTGTGTTCCATAAAGATCATCACCCACTATGGGCGCATTTAAACCTTGTTCATGTGCTGAATGCACACGTAGCTGATGGGTTCTACCGGTTAAGGGGTAAAAGTAAACTTTAGTTTGATTATTCTTACGCGCAATAACTTCCCAGTGCGTTATTGCTACTCTACCGTGCTCGTAACAAACTAATTGTCTTGGCCTATCATCTATATCCAAACGTAGTGGTAAATCAATCTCACCACTATCTGCTTCAAGCACGCCATCTAATAAGGCGACATAACGCTTTTTAACGGTACGCTTTATAAATTGTTTTTGCAGTTGTTTATGCGCGTCTTTAGTTAATGCTATTAACATTAAGCCAGAAGTAGACATATCTAAGCGATGTACAATCAAACCCCCTTTTGCTTCTGGGTAGGCTTGCTGAATACGAAAGAATACCGAATCCTGAATATTTTTACCCGGCACTGATAAAAAGTCCGCCGGTTTATTTATCACCAGCATCACTGCATCTTCATAAATAATATCAATATTTTTACCTTCGGCTGGATTATTCAACAAAGGATTTTCATCCATATCCATCCCCTCTAACATATGCGCTAAAATTGGCTGACATTTACCTTGGCACGCGGGATAAAAAGTAAGGTGTTTTCTAATTTCTGATTTAGGTGACGCGCCCCACCAAAACTCTGCCATCGCTAAAGGTTGCAGTCCTGCTTTAAAGGCATAGTGTAATAATTTTGGAGCGGCACATTCGCCTGCTCCTGCAGGCGGAACCACTTGTGTCGTAGCCTGAAAAATAGTTAATAAACTTTTTTCGGTCCCCTGCGTATTTAAAAATCGATATTGATCAAAAATTTGTTGTTGTAAATCAGCCGATAAGCTTTTACGTTGCGTTTTTAAACTCTCTAGCTCAGCCGTTTGTTGCTGTCGATTTGCTTCTGCATCCGCGATTCTTTTTTGCCAATACACGGTTAAATCGCGTAACTGTAATTTTTCTTTAATACTTTGCTGCGCTAACTGCTCTTGCAACACTAAAAAATCATCACGCTCTAAATCTGCTTCTGCAGTAACGCGTTGTGATTTGCGTAATTTTCTACCCGCAATCATCAAGGCGCGATGCGCTTGTATTGCTTCTTCGGAACAGGCTATTGCATTTTTTAATGCCACTTCACATTCATTGATTGCAGGCATTTTTTCTAACACGGCGATATTTTGCGTAAGCTGGTTTAATATTTTCTGCCCTTTAAGGTAAAATCCACTTTCATGAAGCAAATCATAAACAGGCGGTACAAAACCTGTTAGTAACAGACTTTCTGCCAGTTTTCCTGAAAAAGCTGACAGATAACCCACCTCACCGGCTTGATTTTTAACTAATAAAACACCAAACATTTTACCAATACTGTTTGCTTTATTATTCGATAACCCAAAATTATGCTGCCATGCTTGTTGCGTCTGCAAATAAGCTTGCAACTCTTTTGCGGCTAATAAACATAAAGCATGCGGCTGATAATAAAAGGGAAAGGTAAAACGTTGCGGTAATTCATAAGCATCAATAGGGGCTATAAATGCCGTAAATAGGCTTTCCTCAGTCGGCTCTTTCATCACCTTAATTATTAAGATTGCTAACCGTTTGCAATAAAGCAATACCGGCTAAAAAATCGCTACTTTGTTTGTCTGCCGTAAAGAACGCGGCGATTTTTTCTTCATCCGCGAGTCGATCATCATAAACAAAAATTCCGAGTTCATCACCCGCTTGTAAAAAGCCCGTTTCCCCAAATGCTGTATAGCGAGTAGCTCCTAGTGAAACAATAATTTGCTTAGGCTGTTTTAAAGCACTTAAATAAAGCGATAAATCTTCCAATGGCCCAAAATCAGTCTGTTGATTAAATGTTTCAATCATCCAATTGAGTAATTTTTCATAAAAATATTGATAACCCGTCACAGAACTATCTACACCATATTGAATAACGTCCCCCGCTCTTTTTATATAGGAGGCAATATGCATAAAGTCTAAAATCCCACCGGCTTTAAACTGATCAATGGCTAACCAAGATTCGCCTATGCCCGTACACTCAGCGCCCCAGTTCTTTTTTTCACTAATTTTTTTTGCATTCGGTTTACGAATCGAGCAATCATTAAAAGCTGATAAGGCGACAGCACTCAATGATGCGACTTTTGCATCTTGATAGCTAACATCAAACAGCACGCACATTTCAGGTTCCATATGTAAATTTAAGGGCGCGGAGAAATCCGCTTTAATCTGCGTATGTGATAACGGATAGGTTCCGACAAAACTATCATAACGCGGTAAATAAATAGGAAAAATACCTTTGGGTGCATTTTTTTCTGCTGTTTTCACATTCACAAAATCAGCATCTTCTCCGGCTTGGCTTAAATGTTCGGCAAAATTACCGGCTATGCCAAAAACGGGAATTGCTTTTAACTGTTGTTCATCTATCGTTATCATTTTTTCTATCTAATCAGCGTATAATTATTCCATTTTACGCTAGCTGACTTTATTTGTTTACTCTATGATCAAAAACGCTCAAGTCCCTATTTTAGGTTTTGCCGCACCCAGTGGCACAGGAAAAACCACTTTGCTCACGCAATTAATTCCGCTATTAAAACAGCAAGGTATTCGCGTTGGCCTTATCAAACACAGTCATCATAATTTTCAAATAGATAAACCGGGTAAAGATAGTTTTCGTTTACGTGAAGCGGGCGCAACGCCTGTTATGCTAGTCTCCAGCCATAGACGTGCGATTATTACTGAATTTTCAGAGCCTAAAGAACCGGATTTAAATGAGCAACTGCAATACTTTGATCAATCAGCATTAGATTTAATTTTAGTCGAAGGTTTTAAACGCGAATCATTTCCTAAAATAGAACTGCACCGCCCTTCTTTAGGTCATGATCTATTACACCCCAATGATGACTCTATTATTGCTTTCGCAACAGATCAAAACCTTACCTTAGAAAAAGACCTGCCTTGCTTAGATTTAAACAATATTTCTAGTATGGCTGAATTTGTTAGCGAGTTTATGAAAAATGCGTGATTCCTGTAGCCATAATGAGCTTTTAAGCTTAGAAGATGCTTTAATTAATATTCATAATATTTTATCTCCCATAGCGAATGAAGAAAGCATCCATTTACCCGATGCCTTAGCACGCGTATTAAGCCAAGATTGTTTTGCGCCGTTTGATTTACCTTCTTTTCCGAACTCGTCTATGGATGGATACGCCTTACATAGTGAGGATATGATTGAAGCTGCTTTCAATTTAAAATTGATCGGTACGTCTTGGGCGGGTAAACCTTTTTCAGGCTCAGTTCAACGCGGCGAATGTATTCGTATTTTTACCGGTGCGGTATTGCCTGCAAATCTCGATAGCGTGGTGATGCAGGAAAATGTAGAAGCGATAGATAAAATCATACACTTCCCTAAAAACACTCAAGCCCAGAAAAATGTTCGTCATGTAGGCGAGGATGTAAAAAAATCAGAGTTATTATTAAGTAAAGGCAAACAGCTAAGCGCAATCGACATCGGCCTGTTAGCCGCCGCAGGGCTTTACGAAATAAAAGTCAAAGCAAAACTACGCATCGCTTTTTTCTCGACTGGCGATGAATTACGCCCAATCGGTAGTGATTTAACGGAAGGACAAATTTATGATAGTAACCGTTACAGTTTAGCTGCCTTACTTAATAACCCTTGTTACAGCGTCAATGATTTAGGCGTTATCCCTGATGATAAAACTAAAACACGAAATTGTTTAGCTGCTGCTTCTAAAGGCCATGATGTGGTGATTAGTACCGGTGGTGCCTCTGTCGGTGAAGCCGATTTCATTCAAGAAATATTAGATGAGTTAGGCCAAGTCAATTTCTGGAAACTCGCCATCAAACCAGGCAAGCCTTTGGCTTTTGGAAAAATTGACGCGTGCTATTTTTTTGGCCTGCCAGGCAACCCTATTTCGGTCATTGCGACCTTTCAACAAATTGTACAGCCTGCGTTACGTCAACTTTCAGGCTTAGCGCCTGCTAAAGCATTGCAAATTAAAGCGCGCTGCAAAAGTAAGCTAGTCAAAAAAGCAGGTCGGCAAGAATTTCAACGCGGTATTTTAAGCCAAACTGAAACGGGTGAGTTTGAAGTTATCTCCGCAGGACGACAAGGCTCAAATATATTAAGCGCCAGTAGCCGTGCAAATTGTTATATAGTGCTGAAGCGTGAGCAAGAAAATGTAGCGCTTAATGAGGTTGTTACTGTTGAGCCTTTTTCCACTTGGATATAAAACTGAGGAACGATTATGCTAGAAATTAACCAGCCCGCCCCCGATTTCAGCCTAGCTGACGCACAAGGTATAAGTCATTCTTTAAACGATTTTCAAGGTCAATGGCTGATTTTATACTTTTACCCAAAAGATAATACCCCTGGATGTACTAAAGAAGCCTGCTCGCTACGCGATAATCTCGCGCAATTTAAAACTTTAAATGCAACGGTTATCGGCATCAGTACAGATAACAGCGCCAGCCATCTAAAATTCATCGAAAAACAATCACTTAACTTTAGCTTACTGGCTGACTCAAATGGTAAAGTAAGTGCAAGTTATAACGCTTTATTCAAATTAGGGCCTATCAAATTTAGTAAACGGCATAGTTTTATTATTAACCCTGAAGGCGAAATTACAAAAATTTATCGTTCAGTTTCGCCGAGTTTACATAGCCAAGAATTATTAAGCGATTTGGCACAACTACAAAAATAGTGAATTTGTTTTTAATTCTAATTTTTTTATTATTTTCCTAAACTTAGCCCTGAAATGAGACACTAGCTATTAACATTTCACCACTCACTTCCGCTGAATTTGAAAAATTTCGTGCGTTAATTTATCAGCATGCAGGGATAAACCTCACACCAGCAAAACACCCCATAGTGGCAAACCGTTTGGCTAAACGCTTAACGCATTACAATTTAAAAACATATACTGATTATTACCAACTCGCTACTCATGCTGACTACCTTAATGAGTTTCAAATCTTAGTAAATATTTTAAGCACCAACGAAACTTATTTTTTTAGAGAAGCACAACATTTTGCGTATTTAAAAAATGAAATTTTAGCGCGCTGGAAAGGCAATACCTTTAAAGTATGGAGTGCAGCTAGTTCTACGGGAGAAGAAGCCTATAGTTTGGCCATGGTACTTGCTGATACTTTAGGACCGCGCAGCTGGGAAGTCTATGGCAGTGACGTAAGCACAAAGGTTTTAAAAGTGGCAGAACAAGCGATTTACCCCATGAGTCGCTTAGATAATATGCCGGCTAGTTTTTTAGAAAAATATGCAGAAAAAGGCGTACATTCACAGCGTGGACATTTTAGAATCAATGAGGATTTGCGTCATAAGGTCTCTTTTGGGGAGGCAAACCTAATGCAAGCCCTTCCATCTCACCTTGAGCAGTTTGATGTTATATTTTTACGTAATGTACTTATTTATTTTGATAATGAGACAAAAAAATCAGTGCTTGAGCGTGTTGTACAGGCGTTAAAACCGGGAGGTCATTTGTTTGTTAGTCACACAGAAAATATTGATCAGTTGATGGACGATTTAGAGAGAGTGAGCCCCTCTGTGTTTATTAAAAATAAGTAACTTAGGAGCAATTTACACCTTATCATTTGGGGCGCAGACTCTTTGGTCTTAGCTCGTATGCAAACTCTAGTCATATACTTTGATATAATGCTAGCAAAGCAATATATCATGCTTTGGAGAGATACAAGCCCGTATTGAGGTACGGAATACGGGATAAACAGTGCATCAAATCCCCGTATTGCGCAAGCTTCATACGGGCTACTTGGTGTTATATAATCAGGGCTGAAAAAAGGGGCTCTGTGTAACATCAGTTACTAACTTTAAAGCACAAAAAAAGCCGTATTACTTTAAGCGATAAACTTAAAATAATACGGCTTTTTTATGAATCAGAATTACTTACCTAGTACATCATTACGAGTACTCTCAGCAATTGCAGCGGCTTCGCCAATTAAATCGCCAGGTACACCTAGCTCAGTCAGTGTTGCGCCCAAGTGTTCCATCACAGCATCAAAATGTGAATCATTTAATCCCATTTTTACTAACCTTGCATGAACGCTACGCATGTCGCCACCGGTATAGGTATTCGGTCCACCAAAAGCCATAGTAAAAAAAGCTTTTTGTTTGTTAATTTGTTCTTCCATATTCGTTTTACCGAAAAAACGATTAATACGGTGGTCTTGTAAAACTTTACGGTAAAAAAGTTCTACTGCTGCATTCACAGCGGCTTCACCGCCAATTCTTTCATATAAAGTTGCTTCAGTTGAATCAGTCATTCTTTAATCCTCGCTTTTATTATTGTTATTTGCTGCACTTGAATATTAGCAACTAATCACATAGTATGCAATTTTACACCCGACTTAAAAATCCATTGCGGCTCTAACACAATTTAAAATACCGTAACTATAGGATTCATTGTGTACTTCGAATACCGGTTTCATACTGCTATTCTTTGCTTCTAACAAACTCAATATGTCATCTTGAAGGGTATTAATTTCTTGTTCACTTAACTCCACAACATCCATTAAATCAATCACACCTTGCTCTATTCCGAGCGCAAGATGCGTATAGATGGTACTATCTTTCAGCTCCCGCTGCTGTGCAATTTTTTCTACTGAAAAACCAACTTTAAATAAGGCGACACTTTCATCCGCTGTTTCAGTTAAGGATGAATTTTGCTCTTGTACGGTATTCACATCCGCGATAATCGCTAAAAATTCATCCGCATAAAGTTCTAGTTTACGCTCCCCAACACCAGATATTTGCGAGAATTGCTGATAATTTAAAGGCGCTCTTTCCACCATTTCTGTTAGTGTTGCATCATTAAAAATAAAATATGGCGGTACGTCTTGCTCATCAGCAAGTTCTCTACGTTTCGCACGTAAAGCATCCCATAAAACATTATCGCTATGGCGTGCAAAATCACGTTTATTCACTTTCGCTTTTTTTGTTTTAGTTTTCACTAAATCTTTACGAAAACGAATGCTTTCGTCTCCCTTTAATAGAGGACGGCAACAAGTATTTAAGCGCAATGCACCATAGCCTTCAAAATCAACATCAACCAAACCGCGTACAACTAATTGCCTAAAGACTGATCGCCACTGCGATTCATCTAACGCCGTTCCTATGCCAAAGGTACTTTGTTTATCATGCGCAAAACTCTTAATGCGATCATTTTCTTTACCTAGTAACACATCCATTAAATAATTAACGCCAAAGCGCTGATCTGTACGGTAAATACACGATAAGGCTTGTTGTGCGGCAATGGTGCCATCCCAGGTATCAACGGGTTCTAGGCAAGTGTCACAATTACCGCAATCTTCCGCTTGGTCTTCGCCAAAATAATTGAGTAATATTTCGCGACGACATGAGACTTGCTCGCACAAGCCGAGCATCGCATCGAGCTTATGTAATTCAACGCGTTTATGGTTTTCATCCGCATCAGAGCCTTGCAACATTTGTCGTAAAGTAATGACATCTTGCAAACCATAACTCATCCATGCATTGGCAGGTTTGCCATCACGCCCTGCACGCCCAGTTTCTTGGTAATAACCTTCAATACTTTTGGGCAAATCTAAATGCGCTACAAAACGCACATTAGGTTTATCAATCCCCATCCCAAAAGCAACGGTTGCCACTATCACGATCCCTTCTGACATCAAAAAATCATGTTGATGTTTATTGCGCACTTCATGCGATAAACCGGCATGATACGGATAAGCATCTATGCCTTTTTCTTGTAACCATTTAGCCGTTGCTTCTACTTTTTTACGCGATAAACAATACACAATGCCTGCATCACCTGCATGTTCAGCCTGAATAAAGCTCAGTAGCTGTTGTCGTGCATTATCTTTTTGAACGATTCTATAACGGATATTAGGGCGATCAAATCCACCTATATATAAAGGTGCTTCAGTAAGCGATAAACGCTGAATAATCTCTTCACGAGTACGTTGATCCGCTGTTGCCGTAAGCGCAATACGCGGTACATCAGGAAAACGATTAGCTAGCAGTGATAATTGCAAGTAATCTGCACGAAAATCATGCCCCCATTGCGAAACACAATGTGCTTCATCAATGGCAAATAAGGCAATATTTAATCGCCCAAATAATTGCAATGTTGCTTCTGAGGTTAAGCGCTCAGGTGCCACATAGAGTAAATCGAGCTCGCCTTGTAGTAATTGCTGTTCTATCTGCCTGACTTGTTCGTAGTTCAAACTGGAATTTAAAAAAGCCGCTTTAACACCTAATTGATGCAAGGCACTGACTTGGTCTTGCATCAGTGCAATCAGAGGTGAGATAACAATACCCACGCCCTCTCTTATCAAAGAAGGAATTTGATAACAAAGCGACTTTCCGCCCCCTGTCGGCATTAAAACAGCTGCATTTTTTCCAGAAATAAGTTGCTCAACAATCTCAGATTGCTGTCCACGAAAGCCTTCATAACCAAAGACTGACTGTAAAACTTGTTGTGCTGATTGGCCAATATAACGCACCATAAAATCCACATCCACGGCTAGGTAAAGTATATAATGGCTCTATTATAAATCAGCCGTGAAACCTTTTTATTATTTTGACTACACCTAACACTAACCGTTTACAGTTATTGCTTAACAATCGTAAGCAATCACTTATAAAAAATGGCCTTAAAGGGATAGAAAAAGAAAGCCTGCGATTATCTGGCACTGGTTTTATTGCGCAGACTGCACATCCGCCTGCACTAGGCGCACCTTTAACGCACCCACACATTACAACGGATTATTCAGAATCCTTATTAGAATTCATTACCCCCCCGTTTGAAAAAATTGAAGATACCCTTGCCTTCATGTGCAGTATTCATTGCTATGTGTACGATAATTTAGATAATGAATTTTTATTGTCATCCAGCATGCCTTGCGGTATTCGAGGTGATGAAAGCATTCCTATCGCGCATTATGGAAAGTCTAATATTGGGCAAATGAAACAGGTTTACCGCCAAGGTTTAGGTCATCGCTACGGTCGAACCATGCAGGCAATTGCAGGCATCCATTTTAATTATTCCGTTCCTGAAAAATTATGGCCCGTCTTACATAAGCTTGAAAATTCTTCAATATCACTTGAGGAATACCAATCATCCGCTTATTTTGATTTAATTCGCAATTTCCAACGCCAAGGTTGGATACTTTTATATTTATTTGGCGCGTCTCCTGCCATTTGTAAAAGCTTTTTTGCTAGCCGCCCAGAATTGATGGCTCAATTCGATGAATTTGATGATGGCTCCCTTTATCACCCTTATGCAACTTCTTTACGCATGAGTGATATTGGTTATAAAAGCAATAATCAAGCAAATTTGGATATTGATTACAATTCATTGGATGGCTATGTCGACAGCTTATCTGCAGCGATCAATACCCCCGACCCTGAATATGCTAAATTTGGCGTTAAGGTGAATGGAAAATACCAACAACTTAATACCAATACTTTACAAATTGAAAACGAGTTTTATAGCACCGTACGTCCTAAGCAAATCATCAAACCTTGTGAGAAACCAACACTTGCCCTTAAACATCGCGGCGTTCGTTATGTGGAAATTCGTTCACTTGATTTAAACCCGTTTAAAGTCACCGGTATCTGCGCCCGTCAGTCACGCTTTGTTGAGGCCTTATTACTCAGCTGTTTATTGCATAAAAGCCCTAAAAGCACTCACAGCGACTCACTGACCAATAATAAAAATCAGCTAACTGTTGCGTTGAATGGCCGTCACCCTACTGCTAAATTAATCAAAAATAACCAAGAAATTTTGTTAAAAGATTGGGCTAATGAAATTTTAGATAGCGCGCAAACTATCTGCACTATTCTCGATGAAGATGAAGACGAAAATTTATATACGCAAGCGCTTAATTATCAACGTACCGTCGTCGAAGACTCAAGTTTAGCGCCTTCAGCACGTATATTAGAAACCATGCAGAAATCTAATATTCCTTATGCGCGTTTTGCCGATAATATTTCGCAAGAACACACTAAAGCCTTTGCAAAAAAATCTCTCAGCCCTAAAAAAACTGAATTCTTCAAAAAATTAGCAGAAGAATCACATCAAAAACAAGCTGACATTGAAGCTAATGATTCATTATCTTTTGATGATTTCCTAACTAAATACTTCTCTCAAGTTTAACTTTATTTATGTCCACTATTGAACAAACGCTTACTGAATTACAAGGTAAAAATCCCCGTAAAATTTTAAGATACGCTTTAGAAAATTACGATAAAGTCGCTATTTCTTTTAGTGGTGCTGAAGATGTCATTCTTATTGATATGGCATTAAAAATTCGCAAAGATATCCAAATATTCTCACTCGATACCGGTCGCTTACATAAAGAAACTTACCAGTTCATTGAGCAAGTCAGAAAACATTACAATATCGAAATTGAATTACTCACACCGGATTATGCGCAATTAGAGCCTTTTATTAAACAAAAAGGCTTATTCAGCTTTTATGAGGATGGCCATAAAGAATGCTGCGGCATTCGTAAAGTAGCGCCTTTACGCCGCAAATTAGCACAGGTTGATGCTTGGATTACCGGCCAACGTAAAGACCAAAGTGTTGATACGCGCCAAGACTTACCTGAAATACAAGTAGACCCAGCATTCTCTACTGAAACAAATACCCTGATTAAATTTAACCCTTTAGTCAACCAAAGCTCTGCACAAGTTTGGGATTATATCGAAGCCTATCAGGTTCCTTTTAATGTTTTACATCAGCAAGGTTTTATTAGCATCGGTTGTGAGCCTTGTACGCGCCCTGTACTACCTAACCAACATGAACGCGCAGGACGCTGGTGGTGGGAAGATGCCACTAAAAAAGAATGTGGACTACATATCGCTAAGGATAAAATATAATGAAAATTCAATGGTTTCCAGGCCATATGCACAAGGCAGGCAAAGAAATCAAAGAATCTATGCCCGATGTCGATTTATTAATTGAAATCGTCGATGCACGCCTGCCCTTTAGCAGTGCAAACCCTTTATTATCGGATTTACGGGGTAACAAGCCCTGCATCAAAATTCTAAATAAAGCGGATTTAGCCGACCCTGTTAGAACACAAGCTTGGCAAGATTATTTAGAGCAGGAAGAAGGGGTAAAAACTTTAGCCACAACCGCTTTAAATTCTGATGCTGTGCCTAAGGTGATAGATCTCTGCCGAAAATTAGTCCCGAATAAAACAGAATCGACCAAAGTCATGCATGTATTAATTATGGGGATTCCTAATGTGGGAAAATCGACCTTAATTAATGCCTTAGCAGGCCGCACGATTGCTAAAACAGGTAATGAGCCCGCAGTTACAAAACGCCAACAGCGCATTGATTTAAATAACGGTATTATTCTATGTGATACCCCTGGTATGCTCTGGCCTAATTTAGAAAATATAAATACCGGTTATCGTTTAGCAACCACTGGTGCTATCAAAGATACCGCCTTAAAACATGATGATGTCGCTTCTTTTGCAGGTGATTTTTTACTTACTCATTACCCAGAGGCTTTAAAATCGCGCTACCAAATCGAAAAACTGCCCGATAACGATTATGACCTCTCGCATATCATCGGTAAAAAACGCGGTTGTTTACGTGCTGGTGGACATATCGATATGGATAAAGTTGCTAAAATCTTATTATTGGAAATCAGAGATGGCTTATTAGGTCGACTGACCTTAGAAACGCCTGAAATGATGATAGAAGAGCTAAAAGCATTAGAAGTTGATCGCGCTAAAAGAGCAGAAAAACAATCTAAGCGTAAACAAAAATGGAAAAATAATAGAGATTAATTCAGGGTTTTACATATTCTGACTTAATTTAATTTTCTGTAGGATGGGTAGAATGAAGTACCTGGTTTTTTAGGTACGCAATGAAACCCATCATTAACCATCACATTTATGATGGGTTTCGCAAAAAGACGCTCTACCCATCCTACCGAAATATTTAATATAAAGTACCCACATGATCTTATTCCAAAGCTTTTGGAACTGTTAATAACTATGCTTAGTACCCGATTTACACAACACTCTTTAGTCACAGAAGCGCATAAAACCATCCGTACTTATCAAGCGAATCCTCAGATTAGCATTGATGCCACGATGGGCAATGGGCACGATACAGACTTTTTAGCATGCCATAGCCAATGTGTGTATGCGTTTGATATCCAAAAAAATGCACTCAACTCCACACAGCGCCGTTTAGAAAAAACCAAGCGTTTAGATAAAGTACATTTAATTCATGACGGCCATGAACTCATGCATCAACATCTGCCGACCAAGACTAAAGCCGATGTCATTATGTTTAACCTTGGCTACTTACCGCGTGGTGACGAAGCGATTATCACAAAAACTGAGACTACTTTATCCGCGTTAAATTTAGCCATTAATTACCTAAATTCAGCGGGGGTACTAAGTATTATGACCTACCCAGGACATAATGGCGGCCAAGCAGAAATGGCTGCTATTTTAAACTGGCTAAAGCAAATCAAGTCTGATTTCGCTATTACACATATTCACAGTCTGCAAGAAACCCCGGATTCTCCTCACTTATTTACTTTAATCAAACTATAACTATGGCCCTATTACTTTTTTCTTTACGTAATGTACCCGATGATGAAGCGGATGATGTGCGTGATGTTTTATCTGAAAATGAAATTTCTGTTTATGAAACACATGCCGGTAATTGGGGAATTTCCATGCCTGCGATTTGGTTAGCCGATGAATCTCAACTAAACCAAGCCCGCGCACTGATTAATGACTACCAAGAAGAACGCCAACAAGTATTGCAAGCAGAATACGCACAGCTTAAACAGTCCGGTGAAGCAGCTAGTTTTTGGAAAAATCTCTACACTCGTCCGCTATTTACTTTAATCATCATTGCCGCTATTGTTGGCATACTTTATATATCTATTAAGTTGGTTTTTGATTTTGGAATTTAGCGATATATAGGGCGAATAGCCACTTCGTAATCTAATAATTTCATCCCTCTCCCCAATTAAACTAACGCCACCTAATTTAATGCTTTAAACGCAGCAGAGAAGCCTTTTAATGAAAAACCAAACTTAACTTGCTCCTTACTAAAAGGAGTTACGGCAATAGTTCCCTCATTGCCACCTTTAAATGACCGCAGTATTGATTTACCTTTTATGCCATCAGCAATAACAAAACATGCAGAGTTATTACAGAAATTATACGAATATTTCTGCGGTTTTTTATCATCAATAGCGATATTTACATGCTTCGTTAAATTCAATAATAATGGCAAGACTATTTCTATTAAATGCTCTTTTTTGGATTTCTTTACCAAGTTAATAATTGCAACCGTCTCACCATTTTGATTACTTAATGTTTGATTAACTCGGCACTGTTTTTTTCCCTCTTTTTCAACAC
This sequence comes from uncultured bacterium, assembly GCA_965366065.1. Classification (GTDB taxonomy): domain Bacteria; phylum Pseudomonadota; class Gammaproteobacteria; order Methylococcales; family Methylomonadaceae; genus Methyloprofundus. Next base: position 27,276 of record CBDUDV010000039.1, read on the forward strand.
AAACTAACGTCCAGTCTTGGAACTTTTCTGTCACCGTACGCAAGTTAGGCCCATCTGCTTGGCAAACTCCAGTTATTAATAATAATGCCGCTGACAATAGTAATTTCATTCTTATTCCTTAGTGTTGTAAATTATCTTGTAATCGATGAAATATAAGTCACTTTCATCTCTTTTGTTTAGCTGTTAAATAAAGTTTTTTCAAATGTCATCTATCAATGTCTGAAAACCAATTACGCCTCCACTCTTTCAGAAATAACCAGCGTAAACTGACTACTTCCAGTATCAATAATAACTTCAACCGGAAGCCCTTGGTCTGGTACAGCACCGGAGGTGAATCTTAATGTTTTAGGATTAAACATTAGCCACCCTGGCAAACTTTCACCATTCGGCAAACTCACTTGAACATGGCCATTATTCTTTTTCACCAGACTTGTTACCCCACCCGGTAATGGGAAGCTAAAGCCAGTTCCAGAAGTAGAGCTTCCTTCAGGCAATGTCACAATAATAATCCCGTTATTACCTAACTTTGGCATACTTTGTAAATTAACGGATACACCACTGAAATCAAGCATAGGACTAGGAGCACTTGCCCCTTCAACACCACCAGAAACAGCTATATAACTTGGTGGTGGCTCAGGTAGTGGATCAATAATTAACTGACTATCAATATAGCTCAGTACATAGTTATCACTGCTTAAACCTTGTGCAGCCAGCACATAGTTACCTGCATTAGTCGCGCCTTGACTAGACCCTACATAATCAAGAGTACCCGCTAATACCGCACTGATTTCACCATTAACAAAACCAGTATAAACCACACCATTACCACCTCTATACGCTAAACCATCATAGACTTTACTATCCGCATTCGCTGCGATATTGAGAGTAGCTAAACTAATATCCA
>CBDUDV010000040.1:0-27105 GCA_965366065.1 uncultured bacterium
AAATTGGGGATGGTGTGGGAAGCTGTGGTACGGCAGCCTTTACTAGAAAGCGCGTTATTGTTGAAGATATTATGACGCATCCGTATTGGGCACCTTTTGTTGAACTTGCATCCAAAGCTGGGCTTGGCTCGTGCTGGTCAGAACCTATTTTTGGTGCTGATAATACCCTATTAGGAACTCTTGCCATTTATCATAGCGAAGCAAGCAGCCCTTCAATCGAGGATTTACAATTAATTGAATATGTTACTTTAATAACAGCCATTGCTATTGAGCGCAGTCAATCGATAGAGCAGCAAAAATTATCATCCAGGGTATTTATTGATACACATGAAGGCATTACGATTACAGATGCAAATAAAAACATTATTGAAGTCAACCCTGCTTTTTGTGAGATCACCGGATACACGCGTGAAGAAGCGATAGGAAAGAACCCTGGTTTTATAAGTTCTGGAAAACAAAGTAAAGCCTTTTATCAAGCGATGTGGCAGTCTCTGAATGACAGTGGATATTGGAAAGGCGAGGTGTGGAACCGTAAAAAAACAGGGGAACTCTACGCTGAATTACTCAGCATTTCTTCTTTGAAAAATTCTGATGAAGAAATTGTGAATTATGTGGGTATGTTTTCTGACATCACTCAATCTAAAAAACAACAAGATAGACTGAATTTGCTCGCTCATTATGATGTCTTAACCAATTTACCTAACAGGACTTTATTTGTTGACCGCTTTAATCAAGCAATTGCACACAGTAAGCGGAGCAATACACAATTAGCTGTTTGTTTTTTAGATTTAGATAACTTTAAGCCCGTTAATGATAATTATGGACATGAAGCAGGCGATCAACTACTCATTCAAGTCTCAGAAAGAATTAAAGCCTGCTTAAGGGTTGAAGATACTATTTCTAGGCAAGGTGGAGATGAGTTTGCATTATTATTAAGTGATATAAATTCTTATGCAGAATGTGAAAATACACTAGCCCGCATATTAGGTGCTTTAGATAAGCCTTACTTAATTAATGATGTAGAGCATAGAGTCACTGCTTCTTGTGGTGTTACTTTATATCCTAATGATGAGGGTGATATTGACACTTTATTACGCCATGCTGATCAAGCTATGTATGATGCAAAACAATCTGGGCGTAATAAATATCATTTATTCAATACCGTTTATGATCAAGAAACCATACAAAAACATCAGCAACTCGATGAAATTAGCCATGCGTTAGCTAATAATGAATTTATTTTATACTATCAACCTAAAGTAAGTATGAAAACGGGCGAAGTGTATGGCGCAGAGGCCTTAATTCGTTGGATACATCCTGAAAGAGGTCTGGTTCCTCCGCTTACTTTTTTGCCTTTAATTGATGATACGGAATTAGAAATCCAAATTGGTGATTGGGTATTATGCCAAGCGATGCAGCAGTTAGATAGTTGGCAGTCTCAGGGAATTAAGTTAGAAGTCAGTGTCAATATAGCCCCGCATCATTTACAAACGATTCACTTTATTGATCGCCTTGAAGCTATTTTGGCGCAATACCCCCACATAGAAAGTAAGTACTTGCAATTAGAAATATTGGAAAGCAGTGTCTTAGGTGATGTCTCTATTATTAGTAATATCATTAAAACCTGTAAACATGCATTGGGTGTTTCGGTGGCTTTGGATGATTTTGGTACCGGGTATTCATCACTGACACACTTAAGGAATTTACCGGCTAATATTATTAAAATAGACCAAAGTTTTGTTAGAGATATTTTGGATGATCCGAATGATTTTACGATTATTGATGGCATCATTAAATTATCAGAATCATTTAACCGAGAAGTCATTGCTGAAGGTGTTGAGTCTATCAGTCATGGTCTTGTTTTATTAAATATGGGCTGCTTTTTAGCGCAAGGGTATGGAATTGCCAAACCAATGCCAGCAGAAAAGTTAGCTGATTGGCTAAAGGCTTATGAAGTAAATACAACATGGTCAGCATATGCCAACCAAGATTATTCATATGAAGAGAAAAAAATAGATTTCATTCAATTAACGTGTAAGCGCTGGCAAATTAAGTTTATTGAAAAAGTGCTTTCACCCTTGGGTAGTACCGTTAACTGGCCTTTGATGGATAGTCGTAAGTGCCATTGCGGGCACTGGATTAAGAATGTAAAAAAAGAGGTGATTTTTGACCCTGAGTGGATTAATCAATTAGATGAGGCTCATGAGCTTGTGCATAGTCTTGCTAAGGGTATGCGAGATGAATATGAGCACAATCAACACGAATATACTAAACAGGATTTAGCAGAAATTAATAAAGCTTTTGATGATTTAAGTCTGGTTACACGTAACTATAAGAAATTAACAGGGAAAGTCTGGGCCAGTAAATATGACTTGGGCGTGTATTAATATTTAAAGGGTTAAAAAAGGTACGTCATAGAAGACTTTAGCTTTCTATGACGTATTAAAGCAGCCTAAAGGCTGTATCTCGTGTGCTGTTAGCACTTTAGTGATTTGACTCACTAAAGCAAAAAGCTATTACTATTGGAATAGTCTTGTCTAAAGCGTTTTATACAGTGTCAAATATTGCTCAGCACTGTTCTGCCAAGAAAAATCTTTTTTCATCGCATTTTTTTGTATTTGTCGCCACACTTTAGTGTTTGCATATAAAAGTAAAGCACGTTTTACCGTTTCAATTAATGCACCTGCCGTAGCTTCGTGAAAAACAAACCCCGTCGCTGTATGGGCCGTAATTGAATCCGGTAGGGTATCGACAACGGTATCAGCTAAACCACCGGTATACCTAACGATAGGTAAAGTGCCATAACGTTGACTGTAGAGTTGATTCAAGCCGCAAGGTTCAAACAGTGATGGCATTAAAAATAAATCTGCACCTGCTTCAATTAAGTGCGCTAAGTCCTCATCATAGCCAATATTAATAGAGATTTTATCAGGATGAAGATAGCTTAAATTCTTAAGTCGATGCTCGAAACCTTTATCGCCATTGCCTAATAAAACAAACTGCATAGGGTAATCGACTATGCTTTCAAGGCAATCAATAACAAGGTCGATGCCTTTTTGCTCTACTAAACGACTAATCAATCCAATAACGGGGATAGTTTCATTCTCAGGTAATGAGAAATGCTTTTGTAGCGCTTTTTTGTTGATTAATTTACTGCCTAGGCGAGTTGCACTGTAGGTCTGAGGAATACGCGTATCAGTCTCTGGACTCCACTGATCCAAGTCTATGCCATTGATAATGCCATTTAATTCATTATGGCGGTGATGTAATAACCCATTTAAGCCATATCCAAATTCAGGGGTTTGTATTTCTAAGGCGTAAGTCGGGCTGACGGTTGTAATATGATCAGCACAGGCAATCCCCCCCTTAATAAATGACATACTGTTATAAAATTCAATGTCGTGATGATTCCAAAGTTCGCTGGGTAAATTTAGTTGCTGAAACGTTTCTTGGGAAAATACGCCCTGATAAGCCATATTATGAATGGTAAAAACAGTCGCAGGGCGGTTAGGTTCTAATCTTAAAAGAGCAGGAACTAAGCCTGACTGCCAATCATTACAATGAGCAATATCCGCTTGCCAATCTAAGTTTGCACGGTTTTGTGCAATTTCAACCGCAATACGGCAGAACAAAGTAAAGCGTTCCGCAGAATTAATCCAAGCATGGCCGTATTCATCGGTATACGGGTTTCCATGTCCGCCAAAGAAATCGGGGTAATCTAAAAGCCAAACAATAACGTCGCTATTAGGTAGGCGTGTTTCTAATATATGTACGGTACGGTTATCAACATGTAAGGTGCTTTTTTTATGCACTTCTTGGTTATATGTTATTGCACCATAATTAGGCATAAAGATACGTATATCTTGACCTAATTCTGCTAAAGATAAGGGCAAGCTACCCGCTACGTCGGCTAAGCCACCCGTTTTTAATAGAGGGTGGACTTCGCTACTGACAAAAAGTATTTTTTTCATTAGTTTAATTTTAAAACGAGGGCTGCAAGTGGTGGGATAGTTAAATTAATTGAGTGTTGTTGGTTCATCCAAGGGGTGACTTCAGAAGATATAGGGTTGTTTCCCATATTACTCCCTGCGTAATACTCAGAATCAGAGTTGAAAATTTCTGAATACACGCCACTTTCGGCTACACCAATACGATAATTTTCACGTGGAATAGGCGTGAAATTTAAAATAACTAAGAGTGATTCATTATCAGATTTACGTACAAAGCTAATTATAGATTTGTCATTATCATTACAGTCAACCCAATCGAAACCTTTATTATCAAAATCATGTTGAAATAAGCTCGGGTGCTGTACGTACATGTGGTTTAAGTCTTTAACTAAAGTTTGTATGCCTTTATGTAAAGGGTATTCCAGTGTGTACCAATCCAGTGTTTGATTAAAGTTCCATTCAATTCCCTGTGCAAATTCACAGCCCATAAAGAGTAGTTTTTTACCGGGATAAGTAAACATAAAGGTAAATAATAAGCGTAAATTAGCAAATTTTTGCCATTCATCACCCGGCATCTTAGTTAATAAAGAGCCTTTGCCATGCACCACTTCATCGTGGGAGAAAGGGAGTACAAAGTTTTCTGTAAAGGCGTAAAGCATTCCAAAGGTTAGTTTGTCATGATGAAACGCGCGATGAACCGGGTCTTCTTGCATGTAGGAAAGAATGTCATGCATCCAGCCCATATTCCATTTCATAGAAAAGCCTAATCCACCACTATCCGTAGGATGCGTCACTTGTGGCCATGAGGTTGATTCCTCAGCCATAATGACCGTGCCTGGATGCTGTTGATGAGTCACAATATTGAGTTCGCGTAAAAAGTCGATGACTTCTAAGTTCTCATTTCCGCCATGTACATTTGGCAGCCAGTCATCTTCTTCTCGTGAATAATCAAGATATAACATAGAGGCAACTGCATCAACACGTAAGCCATCCAAATGAAATTCTTCTAACCAAAAATTAGCGCTCGCTAATAAAAAGTTTTTAACTTCATTGCGGCCATAGTTGTAGATTAAAGTTCCCCAGTCACGATGTTCACCTTTACGCGGATCTTCGTGCTCATATAATGAGCTACCATCAAAACGGGCAATCGAAAAATCATCTTTAGGAAAATGAGCAGGAACCCAATCTAACATGATGCCAATGTTATTTTGATGACAGTAATCAACAAAATAACGGAAGTCATCAGGTGTGCCATGTCGGCTAGTCGGTGCGAAATACCCGGTTACTTGATATCCCCATGAGGCATCCAGAGGGTGTTCAGTAATAGGTAGTAACTCGATATGAGTAAAGCCCATTTCTTTAGCGTAAGGTACTAACTCTTCAGCCAGTTGTCGGTAATTCATAAAATTACCCTGCGCATCGCGTCGCCATGAGCCTAAATGAACTTCATAAATAGACATGGGTTGATGTAACCAATCAAATTGACGGCGCTGTTCTAACCACTTATTATCCGACCATTCATACTGGTTTTCATTGACAACGATGGAGGCAGTATTTGGACGAAATTCATAATGTTGTGCATAAGGATCCGTTTTTACATGAATTTGTTGTGTGTCACGATTAAGAATTTCAAAGCGATATAAACAACCCGCTATCGCACCCGGAATAAAAATCTCCCAAATGCCGCTGGTGACTAAGCTACGCATAGGGTGGCAACGGCCATCCCAGCTATTAAAATCTGAAAGTAGACTTACCCGTGCAGCATTCGGTGCCCAAACAGAAAAAAGCACGCCTGAAATACCATCGACTGTATGTAAATGACTGCCTAATTTTTTATAGATATTCCAATGCTTGCCTTCAGAAAACAAGTGTTGATCAAATTCCGGAAATTGCGAGCTAAATGAATAGGGGTCATATTGCGTCACTATTTCACCGGATTTATTGGTGACTTCTAATTGATAATGCTCAGTTGATAGCCCGGCACTCGGTAATGAGGCTTGAAAAAAATCACTACCAGGTAAGCGGGAGAACTTAATGTCTTCATCCTTAATTATCACAGACTCTGCATAAGGTAAATGAAGCGTAATCTTTGTTTTTGAATAAACTTGATGTTTACCTAAAATCGCAAAGGGGTCGTGGTGCTTTGCCTCAGAAATCTTAATTAAATTGGAATCAAGAGAATTTTTATTTGATTTCTTGTTCATTAGGCAATGCCTCGGTATAGTAATTAATGTTCTAAGTGAATAGTAACAAATAATCGTAGAAATGTAATAATCTAATTTAACGAACAGGTAATTGTATGTCTAGCACAGAAAGCCCTTCAACTGATCGATTTGTCAGCAATTTAACTCAAAATGCCATTGCTTTAATTTTAGCCGGTGGTCGTGGATCACGATTAAAAAATATGACAGATTGGCGCACCAAGCCAGCGGTGCCTTTTGGCGGTAAATTTCGAATTATCGATTTTCCTTTATCGAATTGCATTAACTCGGGTATTCGTAAAATTGGGATTTTAACGCAATATAAATCTGATTCACTTATTAGACATACACAACAAGGTTGGGGTTTTTTACGCGGCGAATTTGGTGAATATGTTGATCTTATGCCTGCGCAGCAGAGACATAATGAAGACTCTTGGTATCAAGGGACAGCTGATGCGATTTTTCAAAATTTAGACATTTTACGCACCAGAGCACCAGAGCATATTATTATTCTGGCTGGCGATCACATTTATAAGATGGATTATGGTGAGATGTTAGCTGACCATGTTGCACAAAATGCAGATTTAACCATTGGGTGTTTAGAAGTCTCTTTAGAGGAAGCGAAAGCCTTTGGTGTGATGCATATTAATGAGCAACGCCAAGTTAGCGATTTTGTTGAGAAACCAGATAATCCGCCAACGATGCCAAATAAGCCAGATAAAGCGCTTGCTTCAATGGGGATTTATGTCTTTAATTCAAAATTTTTATTTGATGAATTAGAAAAAGATGCAAAAAATGCACAATCTACGCATGATTTTGGGCATGATATTATTCCATCGGTTATTAATACGCATAATGTAAATGCTTATCCATTTTTAAATTTACAAGGGGAGCAAAGCTATTGGCGTGATGTAGGTACTTTAGATGCCTATTGGTCAGCAAATATGGAGCTAGTTCGTGTTGATCCAGACTTAAATTTATATGATAAAACCTGGCCTATTTGGACTTATCAAGCGCATACACCACCGGCAAAATTCGTGTTTGATGATGATGATAGACGAGGTTATGCAGTCGATTCAATGATTGCTGGAGGTTGTGTTATTTCAGGCTCTGCAGTTAAAAAATCTTTGTTATTTTCTAATGTGAGAATTAACTCATACTCAGTCATTAAAGAGTCATTGATTTTGCCAGATGTAAATATAGGTAGGCATTGTCGAATCACAAAAGCAATTATAGAAGAAGGGTGCCAAATTCCAAAAGGTACCATTATTGGAGAAAACCGAGCCGATGACGAAGCTCGTTTTCATGTCAGCCCTGATGGGGTTGTCTTAGTAACACCAGATATGTTGGGAAATAAAATACGTTATGTCAGGTAAGAATAAACTAAAATTAGTCCTGTGTTGGCACATGCACCAACCTGAATACAGAGATTTACAGACCGGTGAGTTTAAATTACCGTGGACTTATTTGCATGTGATTAAAGATTATGTAGATATGGTGGCGCACTTAGAAAATGAACCCAATGCGAAGGCTGTGGTTAATTTTGCACCTATCTTATTAGAACAAATTGAAGATTATGCCAAACAGGTTAATGATTTTTTGCATGATCATGTCGCTATCAATGATCCTTTATTAGCCGCATTGTCTTTACCATCCATTCCGTGTGACGTTGAGGAGCGGATAGAACTTATTTCTAACTGTATGCGTGCGAATCGCGAACGCCAAATTGATCGTTATCCAGCTTTTAAAAATTTAGTAAACATGGCTGAGTGGATTCAAAGTGAATCAGGTTCAACCCAGTATGTTAATTCCCAGTTCATTGCAGATATTCTTGTTTGGTATCATATTGCGTGGATCGGCGAAACTGTAAAACTAAAAGACGGGCGCGTACAAAGGCTGATTCAAAAAGGCAGTAATTTTAGTTTGCATGACCGCTTAGAAGTCATAGAAATTATTGGGGAATTGCTCTCTAAAGTGACGTGTCGCTATAAAGCACTCGCGAAAAAAGGTCAGATTGAATTATCTATGACACCTTACGCGCACCCTATCATTCCTTTGATGTTAGATATTAAAAGCACACATGAAGCGATGCCAGGAGCGGCTTTACCTGAGTTAGAATCGTACCCGGGTGGAGAAGAGCGTGTTAAATGGCATTTAAGACAAGGGATCAGGACATTTAAACGTTTTTTTGGTGCAGAACCTCAAGGTTGCTGGCCATCAGAAGGGGCGGTTAGTACTGAAACTTTAGATTTATTAGGTGACTTTGGCTTTTCATGGGCGGCGACGGGGGGGAGTGTTTTACACCATAGTTTAAGTGCCTCTGAATTAAGTTCCGAAGATCCGCATCACCCTTATCAAGTGGAAGGAACCGATATTCCTTGTTTTTTCCGTGATGATGGTTTATCTGATCTAATTGGATTTAAATATTCCAAATGGCATGGTGATGATGCGGTTGCAGATTTAGTGAATCATTTAGAAACTATTGCTGAGAATGAAACTGAAGATAGTGTTGTCTCTATCATTATGGACGGTGAAAATGCATGGGAATACTTTCCTGACAATGGTTATCATTTTTTAAGTGCACTTTACAAAAACTTAGCCAACCACCCCAGTATTGAGTTAACTACTTTTTCAGAATGTTTAGAGCAGCAAGTACCTGTGAAACCATTACCTCAACTCGTTGCAGGTAGTTGGGTGTACGGAACTTTTTCAACGTGGATCGGCGATGTTGATAAAAATCGTGCTTGGGATATGCTAGGCGATGTTAAAAGAGCGTTTGATCTTGCTATTGAAGCGGAAAGCTTATCAGAACAGGACATAAAAACAGCGGAACTGCAATTAGCCATTTGTGAAGGCTCAGATTGGTTCTGGTGGTTTGGCGACTATAACCCGGGTGAGGCTGTCAGTTCTTTCGAAAAACAATATCGCTTGAACTTAGCTAATCTTTATCGTGTATTAGGCACTGAAGTTCCTGCTTATTTAGCCTTAGCATTTACTCAAGGTTCTGGTGACCCAGCAAATGGTGGAACCATGCGTACAGGTTCGGTTGAATAAAGGAATTAAACTAAGGTGAAACAAACTAATTTATTATCTACACGTCGTGCCGGTGTTTTATTACACATTACGTCTTTGCCTAATGCTAATGGCAAGGGTAATTTAGGTAAAGAAGCTTATAATTTTATAAATTTCTTGGCTGATGTAGGCATCAAGGTTTGGCAAACATTGCCTTTAGGCGTGCCGCATGCTGATGGCTCGCCTTATCAGTGTCTCTCTGCACACGCAGGTAATCCTGAACTGATTGACCTTACGGAGCTATTCGATAAAGGTTGGCTGAAAGGTTCAGAAAGTTGTTCTTTCTGTAATGCGGGGCAATGTTTTAAAGAAAAATGTATTTTATCTAAAGCGTATTTTGGTTTTGAAGCCCACGCAAGTGTGGAAGAAAAGCAAGAACTTATCGATTTTTGCCATGATAAAGCGCACTGGTTAGATGATTTTTCACTTTTTTCTGCCTTACGTACTCAGTTTTTAGAGACTTGTTGGAACGAATGGCCAACGGCTCTTAAACAGCGTGATCCAGCAGCACTAAAAGAAGCACGTAGAACACTAGATACGACTATAAAAATCATTCAATTTGAACAATTTATTTTTTATAAGCAATGGTTTGCACTAAAAGATTACGCAAATAAACAGGGTGTTTTATTATTTGGCGATATTCCTATTTTTGTTTCCTATGATAGTGCTGATGTTTGGGCAAATAGAGATGTCTTTAAGTTAAATGAGCAGGGGAATATGTCGGTTGTTGCTGGCGTGCCACCTGATTATTTTTCTGAAACAGGCCAGCGCTGGGGAAACCCGCATTATGATTGGAATTACCTAAAAGAATCTAATTTTGCGTGGTGGGTTGAGCGCGTACAAAGTCAGTTGGAAATGTTTGATATCTTGCGTATTGATCATTTTAGAGGTTTTGAAGCCGCATGGGAGATTCCAGCGGATGAAGAAACTGCAATTAATGGTACCTGGGTTAAAGCACCGGGAGCGTTACTGTTATCTGCATTTAAAAAAGAATTCGGGGAAATACCGCTGGTTGCAGAGGACTTAGGTATTATTACCGAAGAGGTAGATACTATACGCCGTGATTTTAAATTACCTGGCATGAAGATTTTACAATTTGCTTTTGGTGACAGCGCTCAGAATCCTTATTTACCGCATAATTATGAAAAAAATACCGTGGCTTATACAGGCACACATGATAATGATACGACTCTAGGTTGGTTTAATTCATTAACAGCAGAAGAGCAAAACCATATTTATCATTATTTGGGGTACTCAAAAGCGAGTATGCCTTATTTATTAATAGGCACTGTATTTTCTTCTGTCGCTAACTTAGCAATTGTACCGATGCAGGATATTTTAGAATTAGGTAGCGAAGACAGAATGAATATCCCAGGTACAATGGATGGTAATTGGCAGTGGCAATTTAATTGGGAACAACTGACTAAAGATAAAGTAGAGAAACTATCAGGGCTGATTGAAATGTTTGCACGCTAACTAATTTTTCTGTGATAACGCCCATTCAATATGTTCGGCAACAAGCGCTGTTGCCATCTGTTTGTTTTGCATTAACTGCTGATTGATTAATTCGGATGAGGGTGCATTACCCAAAGCGACCACTATATTGCGCTGCCATTGTTGATAGCCAATTCTCCGAATAGCTGAGCCTTCTGTTTTTCTCAAAAACTCCGCTTCTGACCAACGCAATAAATCCAATAAATGCTGACTGTTTAAATTATGTCGTGGATTAAAGTCTGGTTCTTGCGAAAGCTTCGCAAAGCGATTCCAAGGACAAATCAGCTGACAATCATCACAGCCATAAATTCTATTGCCTAATAAAGCACGAAATTCAACAGGAATAGACCCTTTATGCTCAATGGTTAAATAAGATATACAGCGTTTTGCATCGACTTGATACGGTGCGACGATGGCTTGTGTGGGACAAATATCGATACAAGCAGTACAGACGCCGCAATGGTTAGTACTTTTTTCATCAGCAGGTAAAGGTAAGCTGGTATAAATCTCGCCTAAAAAAAACCAAGATCCCGCTTTTTTATTAATGATGTTACTGTGCTTTCCAATCCAACCTAAACCTGCTTTTTCAGCAATTGCTTTTTCTAGCACAGGTGCTGAATCGACAAAAGCACGATAGCCGAATATTCCTACTTCCTTCTCAATTCGTGTTGCTAATTGCTGTAAACGCTTACGTAATAGTTTGTGGTAATCACGTCCTAACGCATAACGCGAAATGAACGCACTCACTGGGTTATTCAAATTAGTTTCACTATTTTCCTGTGCTTCGGGTAAATAATTCATCCTAACAGAAATAATGCTGATTGTTTCAGGGTGTAATAGAGCAGGGCGACTACGTTTTACACCGTGTTTATGCATATACTCCATATCGGCATGAAACCCTTGTGCTATCCAAGATTCAAGACGTTGTTCAGCTTCTAATAAATGGGTGTCGCTGATGCCTACTTGTTGAAAACCTAATTCGTTTCCCCATTGCTTTATCTGCTTAGATAGTTCAATCATCTATAGTTCCCTTATAATACCTATTTAGCGTTTAGTTTTAGGTGCGGCATGCAAAAATCGATAACAAAATTATATTCCGCTCAGCAGACGCGAGAAATAGACCAGCGAGCTCAAAAAGAACTCAGAATAACAGGGTTTGAATTAATGTTGAAAGCGGCGCAGGCTTGCTTAGATAGCATAAAGACGCATTATAGCGCAGTTGAAAAGCTAGCTGTGATTTGTGGTGCTGGAAATAATGCCGGTGATGGCTATTTAGTTGCGAAACTAGCTAAGCAAGATGGCTATCATATACAGGTTATTTCCGTTATCAACCCCAATCGTCTCTCTGCTGATGCTAAACTCGCTAAAGACGATTTTATTCAATCGGGTGGAAAAATATCAAGCAATTTAGACTTAATTAATGAGCCCTATGATTTAATTGTTGATGCCATTTTAGGGACGGGTGTTAATCGTGATGTTGAGGATGATTTTTTAACGGCGATTAATTTAATTAATCAGCAAAGTGCCCCGGTTTTTTCTTTAGATATTCCGTCTGGCTTAAATGCAGATACAGGGTGTGTGATGGGCGCAGCTATTCATGCTTCGCACAGCTTAAGTTTTATCGTACATAAACAAGGCATGCATACAGGCTTAGCCGCTGACTATATCGGGTCACTTTTATTTTCTGATTTAGATGTTTTGCCCGATATAGTAGAGCAAACAGAATCAGCAACTCATTTAATAACTAAGCTAAGCTTAGCTAAACGAAATAAATCAGCACATAAAGGACATTTTGGACATAGCTTACTTGTAGGTGGCGATTATCAGTATGCAGGCGCTATTCAGCTTGCAGCTCAAGCGGCTTTAAATTCAGGCTCTGGCTTAGTCAGTGTTGCAACTCGCAGCCAACATGCGCAAAATATGCATATTAGCTGTCCTGAATTAATGGACATTGCTGTCGAAGAAGTTGCTGATATCAAGAACACCTTAAGCAACTTTAATGTGTTAGTCATTGGTCCTGGCTTAGGGCAAAATGAGTGGGGAAAAAGTCTGTTTAATGCGTTAATCAACAGTCAATTACCTAAAGTTTTAGATGCAGATGCGTTAAACTTTCTGGCTAAGAATCCAATGTACTCAGATAATTGGATTCTTACACCACACCCGGGAGAAGCGGCGCGTTTATTAAATACCACAACACAAGCTATTTTAGTTGATCGCTTTCAAGCAGTGAAAAATCTACAAAAAAAATATGGTGGTATTTGTATTTTAAAAGGTGCGGGAACGCTTATTTATGATGGCCACAGTATTAGCGTTAATTCAACCGGTAATCCAGGGATGGCATCAGGCGGGATGGGCGATGTGTTAGCTGGGCTCATAGGCGGGTTAGTCGCTCAAAAATATTCATTACACGCAGCGGCAGTTGCCGGTGTGTTTTTACATGGCTTAGCTGCAGATATTGTGGCTAAGCAAGCAGGCGAGCGCGGATTACGTGCGAGTCAAGTTATCAATAATATTCAACAAGTCGTTAATTAACATGCAATTTTTATTAAAAACAGCGGAAGAAACCGAGCAATTTGGTGCGCAATTATTTTCTGTACTCGCGACTAAAAGTTTAGTTTTTTTACTCGGTGATTTAGGGGCGGGAAAAACAACTTTAGTACGTGGCTTTATGCGTAAAGCAGGTCATCAAGGCACGGTAAAAAGTCCAACTTACAATATAGTTGAAGAATATAAAATTAATCAGCGGTTATTTTTCCATTTTGATTTATATCGATTAGTTGATCCAGAAGAGTTGGAATGGATTGGAATTGATGATTATTTGCAAACGCAAAGTATTTGTTTTATTGAATGGCCTAATCTAGGGGAAGGTTACTTATCTGAGCCTGATTTAATTATTTCTATGGAAGTAGTTGATCAGGGTAGAAAAATTACTTTAGAAAAAATACCCTCGGAAATAAATGACAACTTTCTTATGGAAAAACAAATAGATAGTGATATAATTTAAACAAGTCTATAAAGTATGGGTAACTCTCATGAAAAAAATTATTAGTATTGGGATACTAATCCTATTAAATAGTTCTCTTTCATTTGCTGCGCAAACTATCGTTAATGCAGTGCGTATACGTACTAACTCAGAAAATACTCGCCTAGTGTTTGATACCTCGCGTATACCTGAACACAAAATATTTCAATTAAAAAATCCTGCGCGCTTAATTATTGACTTCGATAATGCAAAATTAGCAGGAAAATTAAAACTACCTAAAAATAGCGCGGAGTTAATTACAAATATCCGTACCGCGCCAAGAAATAAGCATGACTTACGGGTTGTATTTGATTTGAAAAAAAATATAAAACCCAAAAGTTTCGTTTTAAAAGCCACAAAAAAATCTGGCCCTCGATTAGTGGTTGATTTACCTAATGGCCTTAAGAAAAAAAGCGCTGTCGTTAAAACCAGTAAACGTAAAATTAAGCCTTTTATTGTGGCTGTTGATGCGGGGCATGGTGGTAAGGATCCTGGCGCTCATGGGCGCCATGGAACTTTAGAAAAAGTGGTTGTTTTTCAGATTGCACAAAAATTAACTAATTTGATCAATAAACAAGCGAATATGAAAGCCTTTATGGTACGTAAAGGGGATTATTTCATTAGTTTAACTGAGCGTAGTAAAATTGCACGTCGAAAAAATGCCGATTTATTTATTTCTATCCATGCCGATGCATTTACTAGTCCTAAAGCTTCAGGCGCTTCTGTGTTTACTTTATCGCGACGTGGTGCATCAAGTGAAGCGGCAAAGTGGTTAGCGAATAATGAAAATGCATCTGATTTAATAGGCGGCGTTAAACTAAATGATAAGGATGATGTGCTTGCATCGGTTTTACTAGATTTATCGCAGTCTGCTTCGCAAAATATTAGCCAAATGGTGGCGAAGGAAGTATTAGAAAATTTTGGAAGAATTGGTAAGTTACACTCTAAAACAGTACAAAAAGCCGGTTTTAGAGTTTTAAAATCACCTGATGTGCCTTCTATTTTAGTTGAAACTGCCTATATATCTAACCCTGAAGAAGAGCGACGCTTAAAAAGTAGCCGATACCAACATAAAATGGCAAAAGCGATTCACAAAGGTGTTCTTTCCTACGCTAAAAAACACACCATTGCCTTTAATACTACGATTAAAGAAACCTCGCATAGAATTGCGCGAGGCGATACTTTGTCTGCTATAGCGCTTAAATATGGCGTGAGTTTAAATGAATTAAAAAAAGCAAATACCATCGCAAAAAATAATACGATTAAAGTAGGGCAGTTGTTAACAATTCCTCTTTAGTGGACTAGTGTTTAGCATAGGCCTCACTGGTTAACGACTTCATAAACGCGACTAAATCTTGTTTTTCTTGAACACTTAAATGTAACCGAAAGATAGCCGGGTCTAAAAATAAATTCTTATTGCCGCCTTTATCATAATACTCGACCACGTCTTCGAGCGTTTGTAAACTGCCATCATGCATATAAGGGGCAGTAAGCGCTATATTGCGTAAAGTCGGTGTTTTGAACTTACCTATATCACTAATCATGCGAGTTACATTAAATCGCCCTAGCGCTTCCTGCTGTGCGGCTGTTAGCGGAAACTTTTTTGAATTGCGCAGAGCATTGCTTAAGTCATTTTCAATGGGTGTAATCGTTTTAGAGCCTATGCCAATATTGTAAAATCGATTATCTGTAAACAAGGCATTATTCCAAGATATTTCGTGGCAATTCGCACAATTCCCTTTACGTTTGAAGACTAATAAACCACGCGCAGCACTGGTTGATAATTGGGTTCTATCTTGTGCAAAATAATACTGATCAAATTTAGAATTACCCGCAATGAGTGTGCGCTCAAAACTCGCTAGTGCTTTAGCAATGTGAGTTACATTAATTTCAGAGGCTGTGACTGAAAATATCTGCTGGATTTGCTGGGTGTAATAGGGGGTTTGTAAGACGATATCTAAAATTTCTTGCTCATTTTTTAAACCATGCTCAATAGGATTAAGCATCGGTTGTAAGGATTGATCTTCTAAACTCTTTGCTCTGCCATCAACAAATAATGTTTCAAAAAATGCGGCATTGACGACAGTGGGTGCATTTCTTAATCCGGTTAAGCCGTGTATTCCTTTAGCTACTTTTTTTCCATCAGTAAATGCTAATTCTTGTAAATGGCAACTTGCGCAGCTGATTTTTCCGTTTTGGCTAAATTTCGGATCGTTAAATATTTTTTTACCTAGCGCTATTTTTTCTGCTGATTGCGGATTATCAAGCGGTATAACCAGTGGCGGTAAACCTAGGGTATCTGATGAAAATACAGTGGGCGAGACGAGTAATAAGACTAGGTATAAATAAAACATAATAAACCTCAGATGCAAAAAAGGGGCTGAATAATCAGCCCCTTTTGGTTTTCTACTTAATAGAGTTTAAACGAATTAATCTTGCTCAGGCATATCTTGTACGATCATGACGTATGGTTCGCCCAATGGAAATTTATCTTGATGTTTTTTGAAATAAACTACTTTACCGTAAGTTTCGTTAACTGCGGGTAAAATTTTAGCCGCTTCTTCCGCAGTTAAATCTGGGAATGTTGCATGGGCACGTGGTACTTCAACTAAATGATAATGCCAGTATTTTTTCTCTTCTTCTGGTAACGCGTTAAACTGAGCCGTGGTAATAATATATTCAAATCCCATTGGCTTATCTTGATCTTTCATACCTGAATGGAACATTAAGCAAATAAAGGTACCATCGTCATACGCTTTACAGTGGTGATGCACGATCATTGCTAGATTAGGATCATGGATGCTATGTGTATCTGGTCTTAAGTGACGAATAGCTTGTATATGTAAGTCATTAAAACCTAAATGGTTAGGGTATTCTTTTTGGCGTGGGTTTAATGTTTCGTTATATAGCGCAGGCTCTTCTGCAACATTTACTTTTTCAGCGACTGCACAACCGATAGTCAATGAGAATAAAGTAGCTAAAAGTATTAACTTAGATTTCATGGGGTCTTCCTCTAAAAATTATTATTGTTATATTGGACTGTTAATAGCGAGATAAAACTAAAAACTCAATATTAGAATATGCTAATTTTCATACCAAGTAAAGCACTAGGTTATTATTTTTTTTTAATTTGTTGATTTTATCTCGCCTTGAAGTCTAATTTTTAACTTTTTCCAGCCGAGTTTACAGTCATTAATGACCAAATAGAGTGAGGGAATAAGGATCAGGGTAATCAGTGAAGCAAAGAGAATTCCAAAACCAATAGAAACCGCCATAGGAATTAAAATTCGCGCTTGTCGTGAGGTTTCTAATATCATCGGGGCTAAACCAAAAAAAGTCGTTAATGTGGTCAATATAATAGGACGAAAACGTTGAATGCCCGCAGATTTAATGATTTTATGCGGCGATAATCCCCCTTTTTGTTCTAACTCAACGGCATGACTAATCAAGACTAACGCATCGTTCACCACAATACCTGACAAGGCAACGATTCCTAGCATACTTAAAATACTCAGGCTCAATCCCATGGCTATATGACCAAGCAGGGCACCAATAATGCCAAAAGGAATACTGACGATAACGATTAGCGGCAAGATGTAGCTTTTAAAAGGAATCGCCAACATCGCATAAATCGCTAAAACAGCAAAAACAAAACTTAGTTTTAAGCTTCCTAAGCTTTTGCTAATATGCGCTTGTGAACCTTCAAAACTAAATTGTAGCCCCGGATATTTTTCCACTAACTTGGGTAAGTTTTTCTCTTTTAAGGCATTGATAATACGGATAGACTGACTTTTAGGGTTAACGTTTGCGGTCACTTGTACATTTCTACGACCATTACGGCGCTTAATTTCCGTAAATGCGTGACCTTGCTCTACTTTAACCACTTCATATAAAGGCACAAACGTGCCAGCAGGTGTTTTAATTAAAAAATCACGCATATCTTGCGCAGTACTACGCTCGCGTTCAGGTAAACGTAACATAATTTTAATTTCATTACGCCCACGCTGTTGGCGTAATACTTCGGAACCATAGAAGGCATTACGCACTTGTTGGGCCACACTGAGTGAGGTAAGTCCTAAACTTTCCCCTTCAGGTAATAGACTAAAATCTAATTGACGTTTCCCTAAGCTCATACCGTTGCTAATATCTTTTGCAATCGGGTAGTCGTGGAGCGCATTTGCAAGCTCTTGACTGGCTTTTTCCAGAATATCTATGTCTCTGTGTGTTAACTCAACTGTAACTGATGAGCCTGAACCAGGGCCGCCTGAGTCGGATTCAAAAATTAAACTATCGACTTCAGAAATCTCTCCTGACGTGGTACGCCAAAGATCATTGAATTTATCCGTACTCATGATATCAGCACGAATATCAGGTGGGGCTAGGTAGGTGCGGATAACCGCTTTATGGCTGCCACCTTTGGCGATTTCGGCAAAGATTCCTCGAATGAGTTGATCGCCGTTTGTGATGCTCGCGGCTGATTTTTTTGCGGAAGCAACTAGCTGATCAACGGCTGCTTGCGTTTTTTCAACGGGCGAGCCATAAGGAAGGGTAACCGTTGCTTGTGCAAAGTCAGACTCCGTTTTAGGGAATAGAGAAAGCCCCATACGTCCACTAGATGCATAGGAGAGCATAACAACTAGGATGGAAAATGCACTGATGATGGTTAGATAACGATAATGCAAGATGATATCGAGTAAGCCACCATAGCGATGAGCGACCCATAAGCGAAATGAATGGCTAAAGGCTTGTTGCTTTTCATACAGCCATAATTGCAAGCCGGTGCGTTGTTTATGCTTTAAATGCCCTAAGTGGTTAGGCAAGATAAATAAGCTTTCTACCAAAGATAAGAGAAACACTAAAATGACCACACTGGGGATGACGACAAAAATCTTGCCCATTTGTCCCGGCATAAAAAACAAGGGCATAAAGGTCGCAATATTAGTCAAAATACTAAAGGTTACCGGTGTCGCCATTTCTTTTACACCCATAATTGCAGCTTCAATAGGGGAATGGCCTTCTTGTCTGAAATGGTAGATATGTTCGCCAATAATAATGGCATCATCGACAACAATCCCTAAGGCAATAATAAATGCGAATAGGGAGATCATATTAAGTGAAACACCTATCGATGGCAGAAACAGGAACGACCCTAAAAAAGCGATAGGAATTCCCATCATGACCCAAAAAGCGAGGCGCAATTCTAAAAACAAAGCTAAGGTAATAAAGACTAAGGTTAAACCTAGTGCGCTATTACGTAATAATAAATCAACACGCTCGGCATAGTCCTTAGACGCATCGTAGCGAATTTCAACATGCATCCCTTTAGGAAGCGTTATATTACTTAGTTCAATCTCTTGTTTAACCGTTTCTACTATGCCAATAGGGGTTTGATCGCCGACACGAAATACATTAATCATAATGGCAGGGTAGCCATTGTAATTTGCGGAATAATCGGTATCTTCGTAGCCATCGTGGATGGTGGCAATATCACCTAATAAGACTTGTGTCCCTGATGCTGAACTAATAATAGGGATTTTTGCAAAATCAAGCCCGGTATCCTTGCGTGCTAGCATGCGAATGAGTACCTCACCGGCATCAGTTTTAATACTTCCACCGGGCAAATCTAAACTAGCCGCACGAATGCGTTGCGTAATATCATTAAAGGTTAGCTGATAGCGGCGCAGTTGTGCTTGAGAAATTTCTATACTTATTTCTAAGGGGCGCACACCATCCAATTCTACTTGGCTAATATTTTTAGCTTGTAACAATTGTTCCCGAAAATTTTCGGCTAAGTCATGTAATACAGTTTCCTCAGCTTGCCCGTATAAAACCAGTGCAATCGTTTTGCGTTTACTGGCAATTACTTTAATACTAGGCTCTTCGGCATCTTCAGGGAAAGTGGTAATACGATCAATTTCTTGCTGTATATCTTGCGCTAAAAGATAGATGTCTGCATCAGAAAGGGCGTCAACAATGACTTGTCCGCTACCTTCTACGGCGGAAGAACTAACTTCATCGATACCCTCTAAGCCAGAGATGCTATCTTCAATAACTAATAGAATACTGCGCTCTATTTCTTCAGGGTCAGCCCCTATATAAACGACTGAGATACTAATACTATCGGTCACAAAGTCAGGAAATACTTCCTGCTTCATATTTTTTAAAAATAATAAGCCACCGACGATAAAAGTAAACATGATCAAGTTGGCGACAACTGGATGGCATGCCATCCAACTTAAAGGGCCTTTAACATTTATATCTGAAGAATTATTCTGCATGACTAGATAAACGTAATTGCATGCCTGTAACCGGTGTATTGATGTGACTGGTAATAATATGTGATCCTGCCTTTAGTTCATCGGCAGAAATAAATAGCTTGCCTTGTTCTTTCCAGAGTGGAGTTATTTTTTTAATCTCTAAACTATTATTACTGCTTAATAACCATAATAAGTTTCCTGCATGCAGTGCGGTTTCAGGAATCCCAATAACGTTCTGTAATAGATTACCTTTTATTTTAATACTGACAAAAGCATCAAGAATAACCACGGGCTGCTTGTGGTTGATGTTTTTTAAACTAAAAGGGTCATCAATTTCGATAATTACTTCTGCCATACGCCCCGAACTTTCTAGTTCAGCTTTCAAGCGTTTTACGCTTCCTTGGCGATAGCTTTCACTTCCCCATGCGCTAGGGTAATAAATTTTCGTTTCAGCACCTTCGGGTGAATCAGGGCGGGGTATTTTTATTTTAGTTATATTATTTACAGGAACTGATGCAACGACCCAAAAGCTATCTGTGCCAGCTAATTTAACTAAAGGCGTTCCTGTCGAAAAAGTAGAAACCCACGAGCCGATATGAGCATTCGTTGATAATACGATGGCATTAAAAGGGCTAACTGTTTTAGTTCGCTTTAAGTTTAACTGCGCTTGTTTTAGTGCGGCTTTAGCCGCGGCAACATTACTTTTAGCGAGCTTTAAATGGGGTTTTCGCAAAACAAGTGTTTGGCTTTGTTCATCTAAATCTGCATTAAGTAAGTTAAATTCACGCTGCGCAATCGCTTGCTGGCCTTGCTCTAATGTTAAATTAAACTCTGCTTGGGCCAGTGAGTTTTGCTTTTCTATAACAGCTAATTTGTAGTCAGTGGTATCAAGTTGAACAATTTTTTCGCCTTTTTTAAGAATGCTGCCGGGTATAAAATTGGGGCTAACTTCGGTGACCATGCCATTAATTCTGGATGTTAAATTAATTTGCTTTGCGGGGATAACCGTTCCCATTGCTTGAATAGTAATTTGATAATCGATTACTTTAGCTTGTATAGTCGTCACTAAAGGACGATTAACCTCAGCCGGTTTTTCTATGCTTTTAGGTTTATTAGTCAAAAAATAAACCGAGAGGCTGACTGCCACAATAATAATGACAATAGCAGGGAGCCAATTGCGTATAAATTGTGTAAAAAAAGCTTTATCCATTTTCTTTTTCCGTTATGGGTGATTCTTGTTTTAAATCCCAGCCACCGGCTAATGCACGATATAACTTAAGACGATATTCAATTAACTGACGTTTCGCGGTAATTTGTTGTCGTTCTAAATTTTGCTGGCTAATTTGAGTTGTTAAGACACGTAAAAAATCAATCGCACCATAAATAAAGCGCAAGCGAATTTGATCAGTTGCTTGTTGTGAAAGCTGATATTGTTTATTTAAACTGAGTAGGTATTTTTGTTGTTCTTGCTCTTGTATTAACGCATCCTCTACTTCTTTAACCGCAGTTTGTAGTGTGCTTGCATAGTTATTTAAGGCTTCTTTGGCCTGTGCTTTATTAATATCGACAACCGCAACGCGCCGTCCGCCATCAATGATAGGCAAAATAACATTACCTGCCATGGTTGCAATCCAGTTATTAAATAAAGATTGCAAATCGGGTGAGCTGGTATTTACATTGGCCGATAAACTTAATTTAGGAAAGCGATCAGCAATAGCTGAGGCGACACGTTGATTAGCCGACTGTACTTGATAATAAGCTTTGCGTATATCTGGGCGGCGCTGAATTAAATCACTACTCAAGCCAGTCAGCGGTTGTTCTGTTAAATCAGGTAAATAATCTTTTTGTGGTAATTCAATGCTCGTAGGTGTTTTACCTACTAAAATGCTTAATAAGTTCTCTAGTACCTTAATATTAGAACGTACTAGATATGCATCACCTTGGCTAGCTTCTAATGTCTGCTGTTGTTGATATAAATCTGCCGCGCTGGCCTGTGCGCCCGCAAAGCGCGACATGACTAGCTGTACATTATCTTGGTTGGTTTTAATTTGTCTATTTAATAGATTTAATTGGCTGCGTTGCTCAACTAAACGATACCAAGCAATAGCCACTTCGGAGGAGAGCGATAAAGCCGCTGTTTTAATATCCTCTACGGTTGCTTGGGCATCAAGCTCGGCTGCTTGTTGATTCGCTCTGATACGGCCCCATAAATCAACTTCATAACTGGCTGTTAAGCCTAATGAAAAAGGACTTGAATCGCCGCTATTACTATATTGCTGTGAGCCAGTAAAACTTGCTGTCAGACTAGGAATAAGCTCAGCACCACTTTGTTGCGCCGTGATTTGTGCCTGTTCTAGGCGATTATAAGCGGCTTTTAAGCTGAAATTTTCCGCGAGAGCTTGCTCTATTAATTGATTTAACTGTGGGTCTTGTAATGCTAACCACCAGTGCGTTTGTAAGGGTTCGCTCCCTGCAATAGTGAATGTATCAGCGATTTCTATCGGTAAAGGGACTTCTTCAATTTTAGGCGCGCAGGCAGTAATCAGGCTAAAAATGAAGATAGCACAAAATTTAAGCATGATTAAGTGGAAGGTTTACTGGTATCAACTTTAACCATGAGCCTTTGCCCCGGTTTAAGATATTTATTGAGTGATCGCTTATTCCATCGACGTAAATCATTCACTCGTACGTTAAATTTAGCTGAAATACTAGACAAGGAATCGCCACTACGTACCGTGTAATGAATAGATTGTAAATGAGCAGAGCGGTTGCGACTTAAGCCTTTTGTGACTTTAGTTTTTTGTTTAATTTGTAATTTTTGTCCTATCCGTAAAGGAGTGCGTAACCCAATTCTATTCCAGCGCGCTATATCTTTACTATGTAGATCGAGTTTTCTAGCAATTGACCATAAATTATCACCCGATTTTACGGTGTAAACGGGATGACGACTGCTAGCATAGCTGATACCTTGTCGCACAAAAGGGTTGCTAATATTATTCGCTGTTTTCGAGATCGGAATGTAAAGATATTTTCCTGCGCGAATTTGGTTGTTTTTGACTTTATTAACACTACGTAAAACGCTAGTTTTAACTTTATAGTGCTGTGCAATAACGCTTAAATTTTCACCGGATTTAATTTTATGGCGTCGCCACTTTACACGTTCTGATGCAGGTAATAATGCTAATTTTTTCTCAAATTCAGGCACTTTAGCGACAGGAATGAGTAAGTGGTGAGGGCCGTTTGGCGGCGTAAACCCGCGATTAAGTCCTGGGTTTAATAAAAATAGCTCATCCAACTCAAGTTCAGATAGTTCGGCTGCTTTAGCTAGATCAAGCTGAGATCCTATATTAACAACTGAAAAATAAGGCGTATGTTCTAATTTTTTTAACTTGATGCCATACGCGTCGGCATTAGCAAATATTTTAGCTAAAGCAAGTAATTTAGGTACATAGCGAGTGGTTTCTTTAGGTAGCTTTAAAGACCAATAATCGCTCGCTTTATTGATTTTTTTGTTACGTTTTATTGCTCTGCTTACGTTACCTCCTCCAGCATTATAAGCAGCTAAGGCTAGCAACCAATCATCATCAAAGCGTGCCGCTAATTTATCTAAATATAAAGTGGCGGCTTTGGTTGAAGCATGAACATCTCTACGCCCGTCATACCACCAGTTTTGTTGTAAGTTGAACATACGCCCAGTGGAAGGAATAAATTGCCATAAGCCTGCCGCTCTTGCATGTGAATAGGCATGCGCTCTAAACCCACTTTCAATGGCGGGTAATAAGGCGTATTCACCAGGTAACTCTTTTGCCTTTACTTCTTCAATAATATTGTAAAGATAAGGTTCTGCGCGCTCTTGAATTTTATGAATGTATTCGGGGTGAGATAAAAACCAATTCAATTCTTTTTCTATACGTGGATTGAATTCATTAGAAATAACAAATAAAGAAATAAGGAGTTGCCAACTATCGATGGTTTCATCAGCTGGACTCTTTATTTTAGGATTGAGTATTTGTATAGGTGCTGCTGTGGTTATTGCTGGAACATAACTCTGGGCGTTTTGTTTAACTGTTTTAGGCGTACAAGCAGGCAGGATTAGCGCAATAAAAATCGCAAAAATAAAGGGGTGATAAAAAAAATTCATAAAAAATACAGTCAATAAATAATGTTAGATTAGATAAACAAAACGTCTAGGTAACTATCTTGAATGATATAAAGATTAAAGCCTATGTGCTCAATATTTTTACAAAAAAGCGAATAGGCTTTAAAATTTTCTGCGCGCACAATGCGATAGGTTTCTCTTTGATTGTTATGTATACCGACTAAAGTGCCTGGTTCCATAAAACTGATAGGACTAGCTTTATAAGCAGCATTTTCTTCATCTGTTAAAGCTAAACGCTTATTAATAGCAGAAATAAGCTGCATAATTTTATCGTCATCGGAGTGTTTATTATCACCTAATGTAACAGTAGATATTGCACAATAGGGTGTCCGAGCATTTAAGTTAAGTTTATTTAACTTACTAATAGCAGATAAAAGATCTTTGCTGGTAGGTTTCATTTGTGTGTGATTCTTTGTTCCATAAAATTATGCGTACTGTCCGCCAGAAAGGCATGAAGTCAATCTTTTAATTTTAGCATTAATAAAATTACCTTATAATAGAAGTTCTGTTTTTTTGAACACTACTTCGTACTGCCATCACTGTGGACTTTGTAGCAAGTTGATTTTTATAGCGGGTATAACGCTATATGTACTATTTAAGCGATTAAATGGTGTGTTGTTTAAATGATACTTCGCTAAAAAACCGCAACAATGGCTGTATTTATTGTAAACATTAGGATTGTTAATATGAAAAAAGTATCGTTACTGGCTGGTTTATTGTTTTTATTTAGTGCTGTTTCTTATGCTCATGGCCCTGTTAGAGGGAAAATGACTGCGACGATGGATATCGAAGCGCCGGTTGCTGATGTCTGGGAAGTGATTAAGAATTTTGATGATATGTCTTGGCATCCAGGAATCAAAAGTGTCTCTGCAACAAACGGTAACACGAAAGGTTCAAGCCGTACTTTAACTTTGACTTCAGGTGGAACAATCACTGAAGAGTTAAAAAAGTACGACGCAAAGAAAATGATGTATAAATATAAAATTACAGACATGAGTATTGCAAAAACAGTTGTTTACTCAAATAATGAAATTGAAATTCCTGTCTTACCCGTTAATAATTACGGCGGCACCATTTCTGTTAAAGCAAAAGGAAATGCAACGGTTGTTACATGGATTGCTACGTATTACCGTGCTTATGTAAACAATGTAAATCCTAAAGATAACCCACCGGTTGAAATTACTGAAGCAGCTTCAGATGAAGCAGTGACGGCTGTATTTACTGAGGGTTTAACTAGCTTATTACATAAATTTGAGCCAAACACATTGTCTTCGGCTATCAAATT
The DNA here is from genome assembly GCA_965366065.1 of uncultured bacterium. GTDB lineage: Bacteria > Pseudomonadota > Gammaproteobacteria > Methylococcales > Methylomonadaceae > Methyloprofundus. Next base: position 25,441 of record CBDUDV010000040.1, read on the forward strand.
TACAATGAAAAGATAGTTCTATTTATCTTTCGATTGTATAAGTTAAGGCGGATATTTTGTCCGCCTTATTTAATAATTTAATATCCATTTTTAGTCTCATTTGCCCGCCCGTTAGTCCAATTGTAAAATGCTCTACCCTAGTTCATGCAACATTGGGATGTCCTATTGCCACTGTGCATTCACTTACGGAGCGATTTGTGGGAGCTCCTGTACGTCCTGCATCCTCCGCAAATAACTTGATGGCTGTCGAGATAACTACTTGCCTCCCGAGCGCACTTACCTTTCACTTCGGATTGGCCCATTTCCCTTCACCGATGCTAAAAACAAAGTAACCGTAGCCATCGTAGCCCGTATGGAGGCACGGAATACGGGGTAAATAGTGCATCGAATCCCCGTATTGCGCAAGCTTCATACGGGCTACTTGATGTTAACTATAAAATTAATCGTAAGTCTTTATATAATCAAGATTGAAAAAATAGGGGCTCTGCGTAACATTAGTTATTAACCTTCAGGCTTTGTTAGGGCATGAGAGTATTGCGACTTTATACACCTATGGAGCAGGAGAATTTGAGCCGATTGGCGGCGGATATATAAAGAAATTTAATCAGAAGTACCATGCTACCCAGAAAAAATTGAATTGAAATAACCCCCTTTAATTTTAGTCATAAAGGAAATAGTACATGGAACAATTAACGGATTTAAAAGCCATACTTCACTCTAAGCGCGCAAATATTTATTACTTAGATAAATGCAGAGTGATGCAAAAAGATGGCAGAGTACTTTATTTAACCGAAGCAGATACCGAAAAACAATATTGGAACATCCCAATAGCTAATACCACCTGCATACTCTTAGGTACTGGCACCTCCATTACCCAAGCCGCCGTTAGAATGCTAGCATCCGCCGGTGTATTAATTGGCTTCAGTGGTGGCGGTGGAACACCGTTAATTGCCGCCAATGAAATTGAATGGCTATCACCTCAAAGCGAATATCGACCGACAGAATATGTACAAGGCTGGATGGCATTTTGGTTTGAGGAAGATAAGCGATTAAAAGTAGCCAAACAATTTCAACAGCAACGCATAAAATATATGCAAACTGTCTGGAGTAAAGACCGCGATTTAAAAAATGAAGGATTCAGTTTAGATGACGTAGATATTCAGCAAGCCCTTAACAACTTCTCAGCAAAAATAGAACACTGCCAAGACGTAACCAACTTACTCTTAGTTGAAGCGCAGCTCACCAAATCCCTGTATAAAATAGCCGCTAAAAACACAAAACAAGCCAATTTCACGCGCCAACATGACAGCATCGATGATGCCAATGTCTTTTTAAATCATGGCAATTACTTAGCCTATGGATTAGCCGCTACCACACTTTGGGTGTTAGGTATTCCACATGGCTTTGCAGTGATGCACGGTAAAACACGGCGCGGCGCGTTAGTGTTTGATGTCGCCGATTTAATCAAAGATACCTTAATCCTCCCTTGGGCATTTATCTGCGCCAAAGAACAAGCCACCGAACAAGAATTTCGCCAGCAATGCCTACAAAACTTCACCCAACACAAAGCGCTGGATTTTATGTTTGAAGCGGTTAAGCAAGCCAGTGCCGAAGGTAAAGATTTATGATGGTGACTTTTGTCTCACAATGCGAACACAAAGCCCT
>CBDUDV010000041.1:0-25773 GCA_965366065.1 uncultured bacterium
GGGAAATATCTTCTACGCCCTGATACGTTTTCGCCAAAGAGAGCGGCGGTTTACCCGCATAACTATTTGAGTAAACAGCAAGCAACAAGAAAAAAGCACATGTAATACGCATGACATCCTTTTTAAAGCAAGATCGGTGAAAGTATATTGACTAACTGATGTTACGCAGAGAGCCTATTTTTTCAATCCTTATTATATAAAGGCTAACGGTTACAAATAGGTAACATTCAGTAGCCCGTATGAAGCTTGCGCAATACGGGGATTCGATACGCTGTTTATCCCGTATTACGTACCTCCATACGGGCTACGATGGTTACGGTTACTTTGTTTTTAGCATCAGTCTTTAAACAATTTTGCATACTCGCCAAAGCCTTCTTTTTCTAAATCTTGCTTAGGAATAAAGCGTAACGAGGCGGAATTAATGCAATAGCGCAATCCAGTTGGTTTCGGCCCATCATTAAATACATGGCCCAAATGTGAATTTGCCTTGTTGCTAACCACTTCTGTTCTTACCCCAAAAAAACCTCTGTCTTCTTTTTCGAGAACATTTTGTGGCGCAAGCGGCTTAGTAAAACTTGGCCATCCAGTACCCGACTTAAACTTATCACTTGAGCTAAAAAGTGGCTCACCTGAAACAATATCAACATAAATGCCTGCTTGTTTATTATCCCAATATTCATTCTTAAATGATGGCTCTGTTCCCGATTTTTGCGTCACTTTATATTGTAACGGTGTTAGTTTCTGTTTAAGTTCCGCTTGCGTTGGCTTACTATAATTCGCTGTCTTTTCAACATGACCTGTCACTGCCTGCTTCTCACCCCAAATGGCTTTTAAGCGTTTATCGCGGCCACAATTCCATCGATACGCTTTGTAACGAATAGGGTTACTTTTATAGTAGTCTTGATGATAACTTTCTTTACCCTTTATTGGATAAAAAACACTGGTATTTAATATCGGTGTAACCACTTTATTATTTGGAAACTCTTTTGTGATTTGTAACTTTGATTGCTCAGCAATCTGCCTTTCTTGTTCGCTAGCAACAAAAATTGCACTTAAATAACTCGGGCCTTTATCGCAAAACTGTCCTTTATCATCAAAAGGGTCAATATGCTGCCAGTAATAGTCGAGTAATTTTTTATAGCTTACTTTAGTTGGGTCATAGCTAATTTCAACGGCTTCATAGTGACTAGTATGATTACCACTATAGGTTGGGTTTTGTAAAATACCGCCCGTAAAACCGGATACTACACTAGTAACTCCTGTCAGTTTCTCGAAGTCTGCTTCCATACACCAAAAACACCCCCCCGCTAAAATGGCTTTATCTGCCGAGGCATTAAAAGACAAACTCAGTAAGCTAATTAATAACAGGCCGGGTAATTTTTTTTTCATTTAGATTCTTCCTTAATCGTATTCTAAAAAACGCTAACAGTCCCATTAGAATAAGCTAATACTGGTACGACTTCAAGCTCAGATCGTTGAACTACTTTCATAAATTTTTGCAAATACATATTCATTCGCTAAAAATAAACGCAATAATTTAGGATCAAATTTTTCAGGGCGGGAGCGCCCATCCCCATGGCGAATAATTGAAATCGCTTTTTCATGGCTAAATGCGGGCTTATAGGGCCGAGGAGATCGTAAAGCATCATACACATCGCATATTGCAACGATTCGACCACCTAAAGGAATATCAGTCCCTCTTAATCCGCTAGGGTAGCCACTACCATCCCAACATTCATGGTGTGTTATAGCGACCTCTCCGCCCAGCTTTAGATAGGGTGAAATACTCGCATTGGATAAAATACGCTCGCCAATAATGGTGTGCTGCTTTACTTGCTCAAACTCATCCTCAGTCAATGCCTCCTTTTTTTGTAAAATACTATCTGGAATAGCGAGTTTACCAATGTCATGTAAGGCACTGGCATAATATAAGGCATCAATATACTCCGGTGATAAACCTTTTAGTTCCGCCAATTGCTTTGCATAAAGGCCGATTCTTCCCACATGCGCGCCGGTATCATCATCACGATATTCAGATGCAATAATAAGTGTTCGAATCGTCTCAATATGGCTAAGTTGAATATCTTCAGCATCTTGCTTGACTGTCCCCTCAAGTATCTGCTTTTCATTGAAAAGATGATCTTGATATGCTTTTACTTTGAGCGTGTTGCGCACCCGCAGCCAAAGCTCTTCTCTATCTATGGGCTTGCTTAAAAAATCATCTATGCCTAAAGATAATGCTTTTAAACGTGTTTCTCTGTCCGTTAATGAACTGATAATTAATATCGGTGTATATTCAATGATCTCATTCTCTCTGATGCTTTTTATGACATCAAAACCCGTGAGCCCAGGCATCATCAAATCAAGTAAAACAATATCGACGCGGTCATTTTTTAAATAGTTCAAAAAATCACTGCCCGAATTGAAACAGATAGTCTTATAACCTTCATGCTCCAATAAAGTGCTTAATAAACTGGTAACGCTGCGCTCATCGTCAACAACCGCGACCAATGATGATTTAGCAGTTTTAGTCTTCATGGCTTAATATTTTTTTAACTAGATCTAAAAACTCACGATATTTTATCGGCTTAGACATGTATTCATCAAAACCATTTTCTAAAATACGTTCCCTATCGCCAGGCATTGCAAACGCAGTCAGTGCAATAATTGGCGTATATTCTAAATTGGGATCTTGCCTCATTATGCGACACGCTTCCATACCATCCATTTCTGGTAATTGAATATCCAGTAAAATTAAATCGGGCGATAATGCTTTTGCATTAATAATACCGGCTTCTGCATTGGTATCAACCGTTACCTGATAGCCTTGCTGTTCAAGTAACATTTCCATCAATTTAATATTATTGGGGTTATCCTCAATTAATAATATCTGTGCTTTATTATTTGACATCATTTTTCCTCAACAAGTTTTCTATATAGCCGACAAAACCTTGCTGATCGATATTGTATTTTTCAATGACATCTTTGACCTTACCCGAAAGTTGTCGAATATCCTCTTCGGTAATAATTTTAGCCGTAACAATAACAACCGGGACATGATGTAAATTATTAGTCTGCAAATAAGCTACGATATCAAACCCCGTGACGCCTGGCATCATCAAATCCAAAATAATCAGGTCAGGAATTTGTTTTTCGATCATCGCAATGGCTTGCTCGCCTGAATAAGCTTTTTGTATTTCAATCTTATCCTGCTGTAAATACGTGCTAATTAAGTTAATTGAATTGGGATCATCATCTACAACTAAGACTGAATAATCTCTATGTAATGATTCATCAATCGGTATACCCGCAGATATCACCGCTCTTAATAAGCTATTTCGGCTCACTGGCTTATTCACAATACCTTTAGGTTGAAATGCAATACCTGCCGTATCTAGCTCGCCTAGTTGCACGAGTATTAAAGGTATTGGGTGTTTAAGGTCAGTAAAACAAGGGCTTTTTTGTAATTCAGTTAACTCACGGCCACTCACTTCAGCAATAACCGCATCAACTTCATGTTTAGCTATATAGTCAGATATTCCAATAACCTCTGTACTGCGATAAACCTCTATTCCAACATTCTCCAAAATCGATCTGACCATTGAGGCATCTGAGTCATCATGATTAATCACTAAGACGCGTTTTTTATGCTGTAAAAAATGATTTAAAGCATCTTCATTTGAGAAGGAAACGCTTTCAATAGGTAAACAGACAGTAAAGCAGCTGCCTTTTCCAAGTTCTGATTGAACATCAATACAGCCACTGTGCAACTCAGTCAATCGTTTAACCATTGCTAAGCCTAGCCCTGTTCCTTGATATTTTTTAGACAATGAGCTATCTAATTGTTCAAACGGAATAAATAATTTATCGAGGTCTTTAGGATCAATTCCAATACCGGTATCTTCAATAGTCACCGAGACAAAATCCTGTCGTCGCCTGTCATCAGCCGCCGCACAGGCTGGAATTTCATTCAAATGTAAGTGCGTGCTAATGGTAATACTGCCATTGTCCGGCGTAAACTTAGTCGCATTAGATAATAAATTAAACAAAACTTGTTTGATTTTTCGCTCATCCGCCGATATTTTGTCAACTTGCGAATCAAGCTTAAGGTTAAGGTGAATATTATGTTTGCTGGCTTTTTCTTTTATGATTGAGATAGAACGTTCAACAATCTCATTAAGTTCAAAAGTGGAGCAGTCTAACTCCATTTTACCGGCTTCAATTTTTGATAAATCAAGAATATCGTTAATTAAACTGAGTAAATGCTGTCCACTCTCAAAAATAACCCCTAACCCTTCTTCTTGTTTTTCACTTACTTCACCAAACATATTGTCTTTCATTGCCTCAGAAAAACCTAAAATAGCATTTAATGGGGTACGTAATTCATGTGACATATTAGCCAGAAATTCAGATTTCATTCTGCTGGCTTCATCGAGTTGTTTGTTTTTTAACTCTATTTCATCATTCCGTTCGCGTAGTTTTTCAGTCATTATTTTCATATCCTCATACTGCTTGAGGTTATGTAAGGCCACGCCCGTTTGTACGCATAACCGGTCGATAAAATTTAATTCATCTTCTGCCGCATGCTCACGGGATACGATTAAAAAAACACCCAGTCGTTTTTGCTGGTAGATAACAGGGCTAAAAGCAACAGTTTTAGGTAAGATTTTAGTAAAACCGATATCAATGGCAAAATCATCCACATCAACTTCTTCTAAGATAATTCGTTTATTGTTTTTGGCACACTCACCTATCACCCCTTCACCTAACTTATAGCTTTGCTGCGTTGTATCTGGCATGCCATAGGATGCTTCACAACTTAATAGGCCGGTCCATTCATCAAAGCCATAAAAAGCACTCATTAAATAACCATTATTTTCAGCTAATATATTCAATAAATTCCGCAGTACGACTTTGCGGTCTTGAGAGGAATTAAATTCTGTTAGCGCCTTATTATGTGTTGAATCATATTGAGCAATTTTGCACATCCGTGCTTCGGCTTCTTTTTGTGCGGTAATATCTCTGGCAGCAGCAAAAACACCTTGTACTTGATCATTCTCATCACGATAGATTGAAGCATTATATAAAACATGGGTAATGTGCCCATCTTTACGTCGAATAGATAATGGGTAATCAGTGACAAAGCCGTCGGTAAAAACCTTTTGATACCCTGCTCGCGCTTTATCAGGTTCCGTAAAGTACGTTGAAAAGTCACTACCCACTAAGTGATCCCGAAAAATACCCGTTACTTTTTCTGTGGCATTATTAACGTCCATGATTTTTCCGTTTGCACTGATAGTCACAAAAGGATCAAGACTGGATTCAATTAGACTTCGGGTATATTGCCCCACTTGCTTGGTTTGTTGTTCTGCTGTTTTTTGTTGACTAATATCGCGAGCAGCAGCAAAAACACCTTGTACTTTTCCTTGTTCATTCTTATACACCGACGCATTGTATAAGACGGGCGTTACCTGCCCATCAGCATGCAATAGGTCTAATGGGTAATCTCTAACCGCCCCTTTTTCATAAACTTGCAGATAGCCGGCTTTCGCATAAGCGGGATCGGTAAAATAATTAGAAAACTCAGTGCCAATCAGCTGCTCTCGCTTTAAGCCCGTAATTAATTCGGTGGCTTTGTTAACGTCGGTAATCGTCCCTTCCGGGGCAATAGTGACTAATGGGTCAAGGCTGGATTCAATTAAACTACGCGTATATTGCCCCACTTGTTTGGTTTTTTGTTCAGCCGCTTGCTGTTGACTAATATCACGCGCAGCAGCAAATACACCCTGTACCTCACCTTGTTCATTTTTATATACCGATGCATTGTATAACACAGGAGTCACCTGCCCATCAGCATGCCGTAGGTCTAATGGGTAATCTCTGACCGCCCCTTTTTCATAAACTTGCAGATAGCCAGCTTTCGCATAAGCGGGATCGGTAAAATAATTAGAAAACTCGGTTCCAACCAGTTGCTCTCGCTTTAAGCCGGTAATTAATTCGGTGGCTTTGTTAACGTCGGTAATTGTGCCTTCAGGGGCAATAGTAACGAGTGGATCAAGACTGGATTCAATTAGACTTCGGGTATATTGCCCAACCTGTTTGGTCTGTTGTTCTGCTGCTTTTTGTTGGCTGATATCACGCGCGGCAGCAAAAACACCTTGGACTTCGCCTTGTTCATTTTTATACACGGAAGCATTATATAGAACGGGGGTTATTTTCCCATTAACATGTCTTAATTCAAGAGGGTAGTCAGTAACATGTCCTTCGGTAAAAACTTTTAAATACCCTTCTCTCGCTTTTTCCGGTTCGGTAAAAAAATCAGAAAAATCAGTACCAATCAACTTGTCCCTTGCAATACCGGTGACTTGCTCGGTTGCGTTATTGACATCCATGATTTTACCTTCAGCGCTGATGGTAACTAAAGGGTCAAGACTTGCTTCAATTAAACTACGAGCGTAGCCTGTAGTATTGCTAAATGTACTCGACATGATTATCCCACCCTCAGATTATTACGCTGTGTAGGGATTGAAACTACTCTTGTTTAAAGCATATTTCAAGGTTAATTATGCGTCGCTTTAAATAATAACTGATGTTACGCAGAGCCCCTATTTTTTCAATCTTGATTATATAAAGACTTAAGGTTAATTTTATAGTTAACATCAAGTAGCCCGTATGAAGCTTGCGCAATACGGGGGTTCGACGCACTATTTATCCCGTATTCCGTACCTCCATACGGGCTACGATGGCTACGGTTACTTTGTTTTTAACATCGGTGAAATGTGCCCCACTCGATATGCTTAACTTAATGATAATTTAAGTAAGACTGCGTAACATCAGATAATAAGTTACTGGTAGTGAACCGCTAAACAGGCTATCTAGTATGTAATATAGTCCCTTTTACCCTACTAATATTGGAGTGTAATGAAATCTCATACTTTGACATTACGAACATCCAGCACAACGCTGAGACTGTTAATTGCTGAGGACTTATCAGTACGATTAGCCTTAGATTTAGCCTCTACACGTGTTCGTGCCGCTTGCGGTGGAATTGGAACCTGCGGGGCTTGTACCATTCAAACCGTGGATGGCGAATTTAGCTCAACGACCTTAACAGAATATCAAAAAATCTCTGCAGATGAGCGCGAAGAAGGCCTGCGTTTAGCTTGCCAGCTTTATCTAAAATCTGATGCTGAAGTATTTTTAGAAAACCCCGCGCCGTTATCAAATTGGAAATCATTCGATTTAAGTGCTTGGCCGAGTTATAACTACCCTGCCTTTGATGCAAATAACCTTTATTATGGCATTGCGGTTGATTTAGGCACTACGCATATCCGCGTCTCATTTTGGGATAGAAAACAGCAAAAACGCATTGCCTGTCGGCACGGCAATAACCCTCAAGTAGCTTTAGGTGAAGATGTACTCACCCGCTTAGATGTTAATAAGCAACGTGGCGATGAGTTACAGTCATTAACGCAAATAGTCCGAGATGCCATTATTCAAGGTGTGCACGATATATTAGCGCGAGATATTGGTGAGATTAAATCAATTTTAGACAAAGTAGGCATGGTCAGTATTGTTGGCAATACCGCCATGTTAGCTTTATTAAGTGGCCAAGATGGTAGCCAATTATACGATCCGCTTAACTGGGAAAAACCTATCCCCTGTATTGCTAATGATATCGACGAGTGGAAACAAGCATGGCGACTGCCTAATGCTGAGATTGAAATTAAAGCCCCTTTAGCCGGATTTATGGGCTCAGATATTTTAGCCGCTTTGATCGCCATTGATATAACGCAACACTCTGAGCCTGTGATGCTAGCTGATTTTGGCACCAATACAGAAATCGCCTTATGGGATGGGGCGCAAATTTGGCTTACTTCAGTACCTGGTGGTCCTGCATTTGAAGGCGTGGGGTTAGAACAGGGGCTAAGTGCAGATTTGGGGGCCATTAAGTCGGTTAGTCAAACCAATAACCGCTTTGACTTAGAAATTATTGGTGATGCCAAAGCAAAAGGCTTTTGTGCCTCTGGCTTTGTTGATGCCATTGCATTATTACGTAGCAATAATATTATAAAGTTATCAGGGCGATTTGCAGAACCTAGCCCAGATGGCTATTGTTTGCATAAAGATAATCGTAATACGGCAATTAAACCAGCCGATATCGATGCATTTCAACGCGCAAAAGCCTCAACAGCGGCAGCAATGGAACAACTGCTTGTACTCGCTAATATTTCGGCACATAATCTAGGTGAATTATGGATTTGCGGCGCATTTGGTCAACACCTCAGTTTACACAATGCGCAAGTCACGGGATTACTACCCAGCATGGATTGTTCTCGTATAAAGCTATTTGGTAATGCAGCCTTGTCTGGCTGCGAAAAAATGCTATTAGATCCTAATGCAAAACAGAAAGAGACGGAAATGAGGCAGGTAACACGTGTGGTTAATCTCACACACTACCCTGAATATGATGATTGTTTTATTAATCATCTGCGTTTAAAACCTTTTCTAGGGGATAAATAATGTTCGAATCCTATATCAAAGATTACAACGAAGCTGTTTTTGAAATTGATAAAGAAACCGCTATAGAGGTGGTAGAAAATGCACTGGCGAATGGCATAACGCCCGAAGATATTGTGTTTAAGATTGTGATGCCAGCCGTTGAAGATATGATGCAACATGTCCTGAACGATCTAGATACTAATCTAGCTCAACATTTTATGACAGCACAAATCGCAGCTGAAATTACTGAAAAAATGTTACTGCAATTTTCCGAGCCACCTGAAGTGATAGGCAGAGTAATCATTGGCACCGCTTTTGGTGATTTACATTCTCTGGGCAAACGAATTGTCATGGGCTGTTTAAAATCAATGATGGTTGATGTGATCGATTTAGGTGTTAATGTCACTTCAGAAGATTTCGTTAATGCTGCGATAGAACATGATGCTCAAGTCATTGCCGTTTCATCTATGATGATGCATACCGCGACCGGTGAGGAAGGAAGTTTGGCTGTGCGAGAATTATTAAAGCAGCAAGGCTTAGAAAGTAAAATTAAGCTAGTGGTTGGCGGCTCGCCTTATCGTTACGATAACGAGCTGTATACTCAAGTAGGGGCCGACAGTTGGGCACCCGATGGCATTACTGCTGCAAAGATAATTTGTGATCTCATTCGAGAGGTTAAAAAATCATGACACCTTTAGAGATTTTAATCGCCTCCATCACGGGACAACCGGCCCCTAGAGTTCCCGTCTTTTGTAATTTTTTAGATTATGGCCCTAAAGAATTAAATATGTCACCCAAGGAGTATTTTTCTCGTGGTGAATATATGGCTGAAGGGCAACTTAAATTACTTAAACGCTACGGTCATGATAATGCATGGAGCATGAGTTATGTGGGTATTGAGGCTGAAATTCTCGGCTGTCAGGAAATCCTATTCCCTAAAAAAGGGGCACCTAATGTCAAAGATTTTGTCATCAAAAATTGGGATGATATTGCCAATCTAGAAATCCCCAGCGATATTACTCAGAGCCCACATTGGCAAACCACCGCAGACTGTTTATCCATATTAAGTGATGAAATTGGTTCAAGCAATCCAATTTGTGGCTATGCCTCGTCATCCAATACGCTACCCATTTTATTAATGGGTATGGAAAAGTGGATGGAGTTAGTACTCAGTGGGCCGGCAGATATACGTGATGAACTCATGCGTAAATGCAGCGATTTTTGCCAACAAGAGATAAAAGCATTACGCCAAGGGGGGGCTCACGTTATTCTTTACGCCACGTCTTTTGGCTCTCCGTATTTTATTCCCAAAAAAATGATTTCTGATTGGGCAATGCCTTGGATGCAGCAAGATTTAAAAGAAGGTGGCGGCGGTATTGTTTATTATTGCGGCGGTGCACCAATGCTTGCGGCGGTTGACCAGGCAATCGAACAGCTAGGCGTGGGGGTTTACTATATTAGTCCACTGGATGATCTATCTAAAGCAAAAGACATAATCAATACGCGTGCCGTTACTTGCGGTGTGATTGATGATATTAAAATGATCCGCTGGACACCTGAACAAACCCGTGCAGAAGTTGAGCGCCTTATAGAAATAGGAAAGCCAGGCGGACATTTTCTCTTTGGCTCTAGCTTAATGCCTCTGGAATTACCGGAAGAAAATATTCAAGCGATGATACAGGCGGCTTTTGAGTTTGGGAGCAACGAATGAAAACAATCCCCATTAAATCAGAAGCGTCTGACAAAATGGTGATGGTGGGCTGTTCCATTTTACATAAGGAGGTGGACAGCCTAATTAAAAAGAACCAATGGCATTTAGAAACCCATTATCTTAATGCTTCCTTACATAGCTATGTAAACAAACTCTCTATAGAGCTTAACAAAGCCTTGGATGAAGAAGAAAGCAAAGGTAAAAATACCTTAGTGTTTTATGGCAGTTGCCACCCCGGCATGGATAATTTTCTCGAAGCACATCAAACCTGCCGTACACGCGGACAAAATTGCATCGTCATGCTATTGGGTTATGAGATTTTTATGCAAGAATTATCTCAGGGAGCATTTTTCTTACTGGAAGATTGGGCGCTCAGCTGGGAACAAGTACTAACCGAATCCTTTGGCAATAACCTCGCCGTTATTCGTGAAGTTTTTCATAGCAGTCATAAATACATTCTTGCGTTACGCACACCCTATAGCGCGGATTATACTGATGCCGCTGAAAAAGCCGCTGCTTTTGTCGATTTACCTTTACGCTGGGTTGATGTGGATTTACAGGAACTTGAAGTCGTGATGACTAAAGCCATTCAACATAAGCTTGCTGAACTTCATGATTAGTGAAGCTGATTACTTACAATTACAAGAGAAAAATAAGAAGCTACAAGCGCGTGTTCGTAGATTGTCTGAAGATAAGGCCAATTTATTTTTGATTCAAAACTTATTAGAAAAAATCAGTCCTGAAGGGGATATAGATGAACAATTAAAAAATGTTTTGATTGGCTTAGGACAATGCCTTGGTGGCACTAATATCGAAATATATTACTATGCTGATGAGCAATTAAACCATATTGATTTGTTCGGTCATGTGACAGTTTTAAAAGAAATCACCGACCCCTTTGTTAATGAAATTTTTGAACAAAAAGATTTTATTGAAAGAAAATCCTCTAATTCAACTTCCTTTCTTGTTGATGCTAAGCAGTCAAATGCTTGGGACTGGGGCTTTCCACTGCTGATAGATCAAACTATGCTAGGCGCCATCAAAGTAACCAATGCGATGGGGTCTGTCCTATTACGCGATTATTTAACACCTTTTTTTAGTCATCTTACGCTTATATTAAATAATCAAATTATAACTAAGTCGAAAGAAACTGCGAATAAAGCAAAAAGTGAATTCCTTGCTGTTATTTCACATGAAATCAGAACACCAATGAATGCGATTTTAGGTATGGCCGAGCAACTTATAGCACAAAATTTAAATGATTATGAGCGCATAAAATTCGCCAATATCATATTAAAATCAGGTCGTAGCTTACTAGTCTTGCTAAATGATATTTTAGACTTATCAAAAATAGAAGCCGGTAAAATACACTTAGAAAACAGTCCATTTTATCCCAATGATTTACTGATTGAGCAGCAACTTTTATTTTCTAGTCAAACTGAAAAAAAAGGCCTAGAACTCACAGTCGATTGCGCTTTCAATGAGCACCAGCAATATCTTGCCGATACCGACCGTTTAGCGCAAATGCTGGCTAATTTAGTTAATAATGCGATTAAATTTACCGCTAAAGGTGTTATTCATATCAGTGCAAGAGAAGTTAGCTGCACGCGTCACACCTCAACATTAGAGTTTTCTGTACAAGATACCGGTACGGGTATTGCTGAAGATAAACAATCCCTGCTGTTTAAAGCCTTCTCTCAAGTTGATTCAAGTATATCCCGCCAATATGGAGGGACAGGCTTAGGCTTATCAATCGTTTTACAATTAAGTCAATTAATGAACGGCAAGGTAGGTTGTGAAAGCACTTTAGGAGAAGGTTCTCGATTTTGGTTTCGCGTAACGGTTGACTCAGTTAATAGTGATCATATTTCCACTGTAAGCCACCACTCGATAAAACAAGCACGACTACCAAGTCAACGCTGCCCCACCATTATGAAGGGAATACCTGTATTAACTGAACAAGAGCAACAAAAAATCAAACAGTTAGTCGAAAAACTCAATGATTTATTGGCTGAAAATATGTTCAGTGCAATTAACTGCTTTAAAGAGTTAAAAAATACCTTTAAGGACGATGTTATACTGCAACAACTAATTATTCTTGAAGGTTTGATTAACGACATGAACTTTGATCAAGCAAAACATTTTTTAAATGAGTTTGTTAAACAATTAAACTTAGACTCAAAAAGTGAAACAGATGAGTAAAGCCCACTTAAAAATTCTTATCATTGATGATACGCCCGCGAACTTACAGCTATTAGGTTCTATCTTAGAACAGGACTACCAGGTACAGGTGGCCACGTCTGGAGAAAGGGGCTTACAACTCGCACAAAAATCACACCCTGATTTAATTTTGCTCGATATTATGATGCCTGTCATGGATGGTTTTGAAGTCTGTCGGCGGTTAAAACTAAATAGTAAGTTAGCCAGTATCCCTGTGATTTTTATCACCGCACTAATTGACAATTTAACAGAAGAAAAATGCCTTGCATTGGGCGCCGTAGATTTTCTAAACAAACCGCTGAATATAAAATTGGCTCGTCTGCGCATAGATAACTTCATGGAACGTGAGACATTGCGCCGTGAAGTTATCATGAAAGAACAGCTAAAGTTAGCTGCTAGCGTTTTTGATCACTCCCATGATGGCATTATCATTACTGATTCCGATAATAACATTATCGATGTCAATGCGTCTTTTACTCGTATTACGGGGTATGAACTAGCTGATGTTTTGGGTAAAAACCCACGCCTTCTGCAATCAGGCGTACAAAATAAAGCCTTTTACCAAGCTATGTGGAAGCAATTGCTTAAAAATGAGCACTGGGATGGTGAACTTTGGGATAAACATAAAGACGGCCATTCCTTTGCAATAGAAACAAGTATTTCTGTTATTACTGATTCCGAAGGAAATATTGACCATTTCTTAGCTGTATTCTCAGATATATCCTTACGAAAAACACATGAGGAAGCGTTAAAAAAGATCGCCTATTTTGATGAGTTAACCGGTACGCCTAACCGAACACTGTTAGCTGACCGGATAGAACAAGGGATTGCACAATCCTTGCGTAGAAAAAAAACCATGGCACTGTGTTTTTTAGATTTGGATGGTTTTAAACAAGTCAATGACCAGTTCGGTCATGATACCGGTGATAAAATATTAATTGAAAGTACACAGCGTATTTATATGTGTTTACGCAAAGTGGATACCTTATCGCGTATTGGTGGCGACGAATTTATCATCTTGTTATTGGATTTGAATGCTGAAGATGAATTCATCATTTCCATTGAGCGTATTTTAGATGCTTTACAACAGCCTTTTCTAATTGATGATAATTCTATCAGTATTTCTGCCAGTATCGGCGTAACACTCTTCCCTCAAAATGATAATGATTCTGACATGTTATTGCGCCATGCGGACCAGGCAATGTATACCGCCAAACAGAAAGGCAAGAATCAATACCATTTATTTGATTCAGAATTAAACCTACAAGCCCTTAAACAAGAGCAATTAATATCACATATTAAAGCCGCTTTTAATAACAATGAGTTTGTCCTACATTACCAACCCAAGGTCAACTTATCTAACGGCAAAATTCAAGGATTTGAGGCACTGATACGCTGGCAGCATCCCATAAAAGGCTTATTAGCACCGGCTGAATTCTTGCCACTTATCGATAACACAGATTTAATGCTAGACCTGAGTGATTGGGTTGTTGCGACAGCCATAAAGCAACTAAACCAATGGCAGGCAATCAATCTTAAATTAATTATTAGTGTTAATATCGCGCCTTGTCATTTAGTACAAGAAAATTTTGTTAATCAATTACAGAAACACCTGCAAACTTACCCTAATGTTTGCCCCGGAAATCTTGAGCTGGAAATATTAGAAACTGCTGCCTTAGATGATGTTATACGTGTCAGTGAAATTATGAAGTCTTGTATAGCGCTAGGTGTTCATTTTTCTTTAGATGATTTTGGTACAGGCTACAGCTCTTTGACTTATTTAAAAAACCTGCCTGCAAAAATCTTAAAAATTGACCAAACATTTATACGCGATATGTTGATTGATAGCGAAGATATGGCAATTACTATTGCGACGATAGGCTTAGCAAAAGCCTTTAATAGAGGGGTCATTGCGGAGGGTGTAGAAACTGTTGAGCATGGTAAGAAGTTATTAGAAATAGGCTGCAATCATGCCCAAGGCTATGGGATAGCACGACCTATGCCTATTAATGAAGTAAATGATTGGATGCAGCGCTGGGAATTTGAATCAAAAGCATTTCAAAAAAAACAGCCATAACTTGAGCAACAATGGGGCGCAGATCTTTAGTCTGCCTTTAAAAATGTAAGCTGGCAGAGCCTCTATTTTTCAGCCCTGACTATATAACACCAAGTGGCCCGTATGAAGCTTGCGCAATACGGGGATTTGATGCACTGTTTATCCCGTATTCCGCACCTCCATACGGGCTACGATGGATACGGTTACTTTGTTTTTAGCACCGGTGAAAAAACTATTTTCACACGGCATGATATAAAGCAGACTAAAAGTCTGCGCCCCATTCGATATGCTTAACTTAATAAACTACCCCGCCGATATCAATACATTTCAAGCTGCCAAAGCTTCAACAACGACAGCCATGCAACAACACCTTGTACTTCCCAGTATTTCAGCACATAATCTAAGTGAATTATGAATTTACAGGGCATTTAATCAATACCTCAACTTACACAATGCGCAAATCACAAGGTTACTATCCAAGCATGAATTATTCACGTACCAAGTGGTTTGCTAATACGGCTTTGTCTCGGTGTAAAAAAGGCTATTAGCCCCTGATGAAAAATAGTTCGTGCTAAAAATGGTGCGTGTGCTTAATCTTTCACACTACCCTGAATAAGATGATCGTTTTATTAATCATCTACGTTTAAAACCTTTGATAGGGGATGAATAATGTTCGAGAGCTACATTGAAGACTATAACGAAGCTGTTTATGAAATTGATAAAGAAAGCGCAATTGAAGTCGTAGAAAGGGCTTTACAGGAAGGCGTTACGCCAGAACAGGTGGTGTTTGATATTATCATACCGTCTATTGAAGAAATGATGGCTGAGATCGTCATTAATGCAGACACTAATTTAGCGCAACATTTTATGACGGCTCAAATTGCGGCAGAAGTCACTGAAAAAATGCTGGCCAAATTTAAAGTACCGCCTGAAATTATTGGTCGCGTTGTTTTTGGTTCATCTCATGGTGATTTACACTCGTTGGGTAAACGTATTGTTATCGGCTGCTTAAAATCCATGATGGTTGATGTGCTTGATTTAGGCGTTAATATTAAAGCAGAAGATTTTGTTAATGCCGCTGTTGAACAGGACGCACAAGTGATTGCTATTTCATCGATGATGGTACATACCGCAACAGGAGAAGAAGGCAGTTCACGTGTACGCAGTCTATTAAAAGAACGTAACTTAGAAAGCAAAATAAAACTCGTTGTCGGCGGCGCCCCTTTTCGCTTTGATCATGAGCTTTATACTAAAGTCGGTGCAGATAGCTGGGCGGCGGATGGAGTGTCTGCTGCAAAAATGATTAAAGAATTAATTTTAGAGGTAAAAGCCCAATGACCCCTTTAGAGATTTTATCCGCAACTGTTTTAGGTCAGCCAACCCCCAGAGTACCTATTTTTTGTAATGTACTGGACCAAGGCGCACGCGCCTTAAATATGTTTCCCGAGGAATATTACTCAAAAGGCGAGTATGTTGCTGAAGGGCAATTAAAAATGCTCAAACATTATGGACATGACAATGTTTGGAGTGCCAGCTATGTAGGCAAAGAGGCGCAATTACTCGGCTGTAAAGAGATTCTATTTGCCAATAATGGCGTACCCAATGTCGCTGATTTTGTGCTTAAAAGTTGGGATGATATTGAAAAGTTTGAAATCCCTGAGGATATAACCCAACACTATCATTGGCAATCAACAGACGAGTGTTTAAAAATACTTCATCAAGAAGTAGGCGCTATCCACCCTATTTGTGCTTATGTCACCGCAGCAACCTCCTTGCCCGTAATATTAATGGGCATGGATAAGTGGATAGAACTGGTTATCGCAGGGCCCACTGATTTACGTGATTTACTGGTTAAAAAATGTAGTGATTTTGTTCAGCAACAGCTAACCGCTTACCGCGCTGCTGGCGCTAATGTGATTATTTACGCCAACCCTTTTGCAACCACTTATTTTCTTCCTAAAAAGTTAATCCTTAACTGGAGCATGCCGTGGATGCAGCAAGACTTAAAAGACGGCATAGATAATATTGTGTTTTACGGTGGCATGGCACCGATCAATGCAGTGACTGAAATGGTGGTTGATAAATTAAACGTTAATATATTTTATCCCGCGCCTGAAGATGATCTAATTGAATCAAAGCGGTTGATTAAGCCGGGTAATGGATTAACCAGTGGCGTTATTGATGATATAAAAATGATTCATTGGAGCCAAGAACAAATACGCAATGAAGTAAAACGCATTATGGATTTAGGAAAACCTGGCGGACATTTTCTATTTGGCACAGGCTTTATGCCGATGGCAATTCCTGAGGAAAATATTATTGCGATGTTTGAAGCTGCTTTTGAATATGGGAGGCATGAATGAAATCCATTCCGATTATTGAAGAAAAATCTGACCAATTAGTCTTAGTTGGCTGTTCAATTTTGCATAAAGAAACAGATTATCTAATCAAAAAAAACAACTGGGATATTGAAACTCACTACCTCAATTCAGCTCTACATAATTATCTAAATAAATTATCCAGCGAATTAAATAAAGCCTTAGCTGAGGAAGAAAAAAAAGGCAATAATTCCATCGTTTTTTATGGCAGTTGCCACCCGAATATGGATAACTTACTTGAAGACCATAAAACCTGTCGTACCCACGGGCAGAATTGTATTGTTATGTTGTTAGGCTATGAGCATTTTATGCAAGAGCTATCTAAAGGCGCGTATTTTTTATTAGAAGATTGGGCTTTAACTTGGGAGCCTATGATTACCGAATGTTTTGGTAATAACCTGACCGTCATCCGAGAAATTTTTCATAGTAGCCATAAATATTTTTTAGCCCTGCGTACACCCTGCTCTGATGATTTTACCGTCGCAGCAGAAAAAGCCGCCGCTTTTGTCGATCTTCCGCTACATTGGTTAGATATTGATTTAAAAGAATTGGAAACAGTGATGGCAGATGCCATTCAAGAAAAGATTGATAGCTTAGATTAATGAGTAACGAAACTGAGTTAATTCAGTTACAAGAAAAAAATAAAAAACTACAAACGCGAGTTCGTCGTCTATCAGAAGACAAAGCTAACTTGTATTTGACTCATCACCTGATGGAAATATTAATTGTCGGTGAGGATATTGAGAGTATGCTCAAAAATTTAATGGTTGGCTTATGTGAATGCGTAGGTGGTACCGATGTAGAGGTTTATTATTGGGATGAACAAAATTTACATTATGCCAATTTACAGGGAATACGGGTGATTTTAAACACCATTGAAGATCCCCTTATTGCTGAAATTTTTGAACACCAAAAATTTATTGAAAAAGACAGATCTGTAACAAATGCTCAGCTTATGAGTACAGCAACGTCTGTTGCTTGGGACTGGGTTATTCCACTCATTATTAATCAACAAATTATAGGCGCAATAAAAGTCTCTAATATGCTGGGGTCAGAACAAATGCGCACTTATTTAGCCCCGTTTTTTCAGCACCTAGCTTTACTGTTAAATAATCAATTAAAAACAAAAGCAGCCGAAGTAGCGAATCAAGCAAAAAGTGATTTCTTAGCCATTATGTCGCATGAAATTAGAACACCGATGAATGCGATGTTAGGCATGAATGAAATGCTTTTAAGTCCCGACTTGGTTGAATCTGACAGGATAAAATATGCAACGATTGCTTTAAAATCAGGTAATAATTTATTAGTGTTACTAAATGATATTTTAGATTTATCAAAAATTGAAACCGGTAAAGTCAGTTTGGAGAAACTTAATTTTAGGCCTTGTGAACTTATTCAAGAGTTATGTTTATTATTCAAAAAGTCAGCAGAAAATAAGGGGCTGGAACTTAACTCAAATTGCATGATTAAAAAAAATAAAGTTTACCTTGCCGATCGCAATCGATTACAGCAAATGCTATCAAACTTAATTACTAATGCCATTAAGTTTACAGAGCAAGGGGCAATTTATATCAGCATCTCTGAAATAAGTTGTGATGAAAATAACGCTATTTTAGAATTTTCAGTACAAGATACGGGGGTTGGTATTGCCGAGGACAATCGTGCAAAACTTTTTAAGCCTTTTTCACAACTTGATAGTAGCACCACTCGTCATTATGGTGGTACCGGTTTAGGTTTATCTATCGTACGCCAATTAAGTCATTTAATGGGTGGCAAAGCAGGCTGTGAAAGTATACTTAAGCAAGGCTCTCGCTTTTGGTTTCAAGTTACTGCTAAAGTAGTGCCTATAGATGAGCTGTCCTTACCCAAAAATTCCTCAACGAAAGATTTTGATAGTTCAGTAGATCAGGAGAATAGCCTATCTAACGATAAGCTTCGTTTTACATTACAGCAACAGCAAACAATGATACAGATGTGGCAAGAACTTGATGGTCTATTAAAAAAGAGTCTGTTTAGCTCTATCGGTCATTTTAAAAAAATTAATCAAATGTTGAGTAACAGCATTATTTCTAAGGAGTTGCTGGTATTATCTGATTTAATAAATACCATGTGTTTTAAAGATGCACGCACTTATATACAAGAACACGGACTGGTAAAGAAGTTAGAAGAGGAGTTTAGCGATAATGAATAAGGCGAAATTAACCATTCTGATCATCGATGATACGCCTAGTAATATTCAGTTGTTAGGTGAAGCACTAGAAAAGAAATACATCATACAAATCGCCGTATCAGGTAAAAGAGGCTTGGAATTAGCCTCTGAAGACCCTCCTGATTTAATTTTATTGGATATTATGATGCCTGAAATGGACGGCAATGAGGTTTGTCGGCAGTTAAAATCTGATGAACGCTTAAAAAACATCCCCATTATTTTTATTACTGCATTGAGTGATACAGCAACGGAGCTGCAAAGTTTAGCATTAGGGGCGGCTGACTTTTTACATAAACCCTTTAAAATTGAAATTGCCTGTTTACGTATTAATAATTTGTTAGAGCGCGAAAGTATGCGTCGAGACTTAGTCATTAAAGAGCAGCAGCAGCGTCTTGCAGTCAGTGTGTTTAATTATTCTCATGATGGCATTATGGTTAGTAATACTGATAATCAGCTTATTGATGTTAATCATTCATTTAGCAGAATTACAGGCTACCAAGCGAATGAAGTGCTCGGTAAAAACCCAAGAATTTTACAATCTGGTCAGCAAAGTGATAAATTTTATCAAGAGATGTGGAGTTATTTACTGAAGCATGATTATTGGAGTGGAGAATTTTGGAATAAGCATAAAGACGGCCATTTATTTGCAGTACAAAGCAGTATTGCAGTTATTAGAAACGAAAAAGGTCATATTGATCATTATATATCCATTTTTTCTGATATTACTTTACGTAAATCGCATGATGAAACATTAAAAAGAATCGCTTACTTTGATGAGTTAACAGGCATACCCAATAGAACGCTTTTAACTGATCGGCTAACGCAGGGCATAGCCCAGTCCGTGCGTAATAAAAAAACTATGGCGCTTTGTTTTTTAGATTTAGATGGATTTAAACACGTTAATGACCAATTTGGTCATGATGTGGGCGATAAATTATTAATTGAAAGTACGCAGCGAATTGGCAGGTGTTTACGTAAAGTAGATACCTTGGCACGTATTGGCGGCGATGAGTTTGTGGTATTACTACTAGGCTTGCGTTCCGATGATGAATATATTATTTCTGTTGAACGCATTTTAAATGTGTTGCAGCAACCTTTCTTAATTGATGAAAATAGCATTAATATTTCAGGAAGTATTGGTGTAACGCTCTTTCCTCAAAATGATAATGATTCTGATATTTTATTGCGTCATGCGGATCAAGCAATGTATATCGCCAAACAAAAAGGCAAAAATCAATACCATTTATTTGATTCAGCATTAAATCAGCAAGCCTATGAACAAGAGCAGTTAATATCGAAGATTAAAGTCGCTTTTAATAACAATGAGTTTGTCCTACATTATCAACCCAAAGTTAATCTATCTAACGGACAGGTTCAAGGGTTTGAGGCACTAATACGTTGGCAGCACCCCAGCAAAGGTTTATTAGCACCGGCTGAATTTTTGCCGCTTATTGATAATACAGATTTAATGCTCGAATTGAGTGATTGGGTGGTTGCAACCGCCATAAAACAATTAAATCAATGGCAAGCAGAAAATCTTAAATTAATTCTTAGTATCAATATCGCCCCGTGTCATTTGGTACAAGCAAATTTTGTTAGTCAATTACAAAAACAGCTGCACGCCTACCCTAATGTTTGTCCCGAAAACCTTGAGCTGGAAATATTAGAAACCGCTGCCTTAGATAATATTCTTCGTGTCAGTGACATTATGAAGTCTTGTATAGCCCTAGGCGTTCATTTTTCTTTGGATGATTTTGGTACCGGTTACTCCTCCTTAACTTACTTAAAAAACCTTCCGGTAAAAACCTTAAAAATTGACCAAACATTTATACGCGATATGTTGGTTGATAGCGAAGATATGGCGATTATTATGGCCACTATCGGCTTAGCAAAAGCCTTTAATAGAGACGTCATTGCCGAAGGTGTAGAAACGCTTGAGCATGCTAACAAATTATTAGCATTAGGCTGCGATTACGCCCAAGGCTATGGAATAGCACGCCCTATGCCCATTAGTGAAGTAAGTGATTGGATGCAGCGCTGGGAGCTTGAAGCAAAAGCATTTCTGAATGATACCTGCTAGCTTTATCGCTATTTAGGGTAAAATATTTTTTACACAAAATGCCACCTACTAACTGAAAAACGTCTATTACTAAAGAATTTAATTTATGCATCCAACAATAGAAGTGTTCCCTTGGAATGAAAACTTTAATACTGGCATTACTGACATTGATGAACAGCATAAGGTGCTTGTTAAGCTGATTAATCAACTAGCAGGCCATTTGGGAAATGAATCCGATCTAGATTTATTAGATAAAACATTTGCCGAGTTAGCCGAGTATGCTGTTTATCATTTCCAATCTGAAGAGCGTATATGGGAAAAGTATTTCCCAACCGATTCTAGCTTAAAAGCGCATAAAGAAACGCATGCCAGTTTTATAACATTAGTTCTAGATTTAAAAGCCGAGGAAGCGACAAAACCAATCAATGAAGTAATCGAAGATGTACTTTCATTTCTTACCCATTGGTTAGCGCATCACATATTAGATAGCGATATGCGTATGAGCAAAGTGGTTGCAGGCCTGAGATCAGGTTTTTCTTTAGAAAGCGCCGAGCAACAAGCGGATAAAGAAATGTCTGGCGTTATGTCAGTTATGCTTGAAACTACATTGGCTATGTATGATCATTTATGTACTCGGACGATAGAGCTAAAAAGAGAAGTCAATGAACGGCTGCAAGTTGAAAACAAATTGCGCCTAGCCTCCAGTGTTTTTGAAAATACCTTAGATGGTATTTGCATTACGGATGTAAATAACCGCATTGTTAGCGTCAACCCTGCTTTTCACCATATTACGGGGTATAGCTCAGACGATGTTATCGGTAAAAATCCGCGCATTCTCAGTTCAGGAAAACAAAATGCTGAATTTTATGCCACCATGTGGAAAACCCTTCATAGCAATGGCTCATGGCAAGGTGAAATTTGGAATCGAAAGAAAGATGGCGAAATTTATCCTGAATTTTTAACCGTCTCGCCTGTAGTCGATGAGAACAAAAAAATCACTCACTATATAGGATTATTCAGAGATATTTCCGCCGGAAAGCAACAACAAAAACAGCTTGAGTTAATGGCACATTACGATGTATTAACTCAATTACCCAACCGAATATTACTTGCTGACCGACTGACCAGAGCGATTGCCCATAGTAACCGAATAGAAAACCAGTTAGCGGTATGCTTTCTTGATCTAGATGGATTTAAACCCGTTAATGATAACTATGGACATGATGTCGGCGATCAATTACTTATGGAAGTGGCTGAACGGATAAAAGCTAATATTAGAGATGAAGATACCGTTTCTCGTCAAGGCGGTGACGAGTTTGTCATTCTAATTGGTGATATCGAGTCATTTGATCAATGCGCACAAACATTAGATCGTTTAATCGACTCTATAGCGCAACCTTATCAGCTTGATGAGCACTCAATTAGCATCAGCGCATCGATTGGAGTAACCCTATACCCAATGGATAATAGTGATTCTGATACCTTGATGCGGCATGCTGATCAAGCGATGTATCAAGCTAAATTAGCCGGTCGCAATCGATACAGTTTGTTTAATACAGAAGAAGATAAATTAGTTATTCAAAAACATATCCAACTTCAAGAAATTGAGCAAGCCCTATCAAATAATGAGCTGTGTTTATATTATCAACCTAAGGTTAATATGAAAACAGGCGAAGTTTTTGGTGCAGAAGCCTTAATCCGATGGATACACCCAGAAAAAGGCCTCATTCCGCCTTTAAAATTTTTACCTATCATCGAAGGCACAGAGTTAGAAATTTCAATTGGTAACTGGGTTATTAATGCAGCCTTATCGCAACTTAAAGAATGGAATGATTTAGGTATAGAGATTGAGCTCAGTGTTAACATTTCCTCCTATCACTTACAGTCTATTTCATTTACCAATACGCTTGAGGGCTTATTAGCTTTATACCCTAGTGTAGATACCAAACATTTGCAGCTAGAAATATTAGAAAGTAGTGCATTGTCTGACCTCGAATCAATTAGTAATATCATTAACCTTTGTATCAAAACACTGGGTGTCAATATTGCTCTTGATGATTTTGGTACCGGCTATTCATCATTAACTCATCTTAGAAACTTATCTGCAGAAACCATTAAGATTGATCAAACTTTCGTAAGAGATTTATTGGATGATCCCGATGATCATGCCATTATTGATGGCGTTATCGGACTGGCCAATTCATTTAATCGTGAAGTCATTGCTGAAGGTGTTGAAACAACGGAGCATGGCTTAATGCTGTTAATTATGGGATGCCATAAAGTACAAGGGTATGGAATTGCCAGACCTATGCCAGCCGCTGAGCTGCCAACTTGGCTAAAGAATTATAGTCCTAACCAAGAGTGGGCTAGCTGCTCTAACAAAACCCGTACCGCAACAGAAAACAAGATAAAGTTATTCAGACTAACCTTAAAGCAATGGCAGCAGCAATTTGAAAACAGCATACACGCCTCACCTGAGGACATTAATAGCTGGCCTATAATGAAGCGAACAAAATGTCATTGTGGCATTTGGATAAAAAGGGCGCGACAAGAACAATTATTTGATGAAAACTGGCTTATACAGCTAGAAGATGCTCATGACTCTATGCATGACATTGCCGAAGAACTATTTAATAATCACCAGAATAATGAATTGATTGCAGCAAAGGATGGCTTAAAGGAGTTGCATCCAATTTTTGAAAATATGAGTAATATTTTAGGGCAGTGTGAATAGCGTTTATACCCTGAAATGCATATCCCTTTATTTGCAAAATCCCCCCGTTCATCATGCATAAAAAAACCACTTTGATGTTATCGCAGTGGTTTTATGTAGACTAACTTAAATCTGACCTAAATTAGCCGCAATACAATCGCCTTAAATCACCTAAATTATTTCCGCTAAGTTGATTTATATTGCAGCAAGATACCTATTTTTTAAAAGAAGCGAAGCATTCTTTCCAGCTACCATGTTTACTTGTTAGCAATTGTTCAATCCATGGAATTTTTACCGCACTTAAAAAACCGATTGATAACAAACACCAAATAGCAGCTAGCTCATGAGGATTATTGGTGAGCATTAACGAAAGCAATGGGCCGAATATAAGTGAAAATAGCATCACTCTGTAAGCACCAAAAAGCATCGGTAGAAAAAAGGCAATGACAAAATAACTATTGCGTGTGAACTGGCAACTATTAGAGGCCCACTGCCATGCAATATGCCAATCTCCTCGGAAAGAAACGAATTCCGTTGCTGAGCAACTTGCCAATTGGCTATTCTGCATAAGCAGTGAGATATCACTCAATGGCTCACAATGCGTTGCAAAACACCCGGGCAATGAAGGGTTAACAATTAATCCACATAAAAATATGAAAGACACGGCCGCAGATAAAAATGTTGTGGGTGTCATCCAATACATACGACGCTTTCTAGGTATAAAAGACAGACAAAACCAGGTAATAAAAAGCGGTTGAAAACTGATGTGAATAAACCCTAATAATGAATATAAGGCATTGTAAGAATCGACAATATCAAGCGTCACATAGTTGAATGCCTGCAGTAATTCCATTAAAGAAAAATAGGCCAACGTCGATGCGCGTAGATTATGTTTTCCAGAAAGTCCTTCTACTTGCCACTCCGTTCCCCCTCCTACTTCAGAAGGGTATATAAAACTTTTTCTTGCCTCTAAACAGGATCCCGTTATCCCAATTAAAGCCATTACTGCAGATGCTTCTCCACTCCAACACATATGTTTTCCTAAATTGTTATTGTTATTTTTTGTAAAATTCGTAGCTTCTCATTATTCACTGGCACTAAGAAGTACCCTAACTCGTCATTCCTGCATGCTGTTAGCAGGAATCTATGTTGCAATAACATTGAAGATGCAAGGGTTCCATTTTCCGTCACTCCCGCAGCTTTTAGCGGGAGTCTATATTTCCAGCAATGGATCCCCGATAAAGCTTGTGCCCACGCTTGACTGGGTAGACCTCGGGGATGACGGCTCCTCTTCAATAATGAGAAGTTACTTTAATTCGTTTTAATCACTTGTTTTTAATGATCTTAAAAACAAACCGATACCGCCAACGGCTAAAACCAGTATCACTATTAGATCAAATGCGCTCATTCTTACAAAGCTAAAGTGTATCGATGAGATAACACCAAAAATCAGTGATGCAATTGAGCCTAAAGTTAACAGCCACCCTATCCAGTTTTTGCTATTGTAAAACACCATGCCAACGCCAAAAATAAACGGGATCATGACCATGCCACTGGTGACACTATAACCGGAATAACTATATAGTCGCATTCCCGCTCCAAAACTTGAAGTGACTGAAATGGAATTTAACAAAAGATAAAATCCCGTACACATCATTATCAAGCCCATAAAAAAACTACCGATACCGCCTGATGTCCCCCCTGCACCGTTCATAATTGTTTTAACCCTCTCAATATTTGTGATGACACGTTTGCACACTCTGTTCTTGAAGACCGGAGTGTGCATGTAATAATTTAAGCAGCTCTGGGGCGCAGATCTTTTAGTCTGCTATTTAAAAGGCAGGCTACAGAGGCTGTGAAAGTATCCAGCCTAGATAAGGTATAATAATAGCACTACTAAACCTTGTTTTTCTCAATAAAATGTC